>CAYLSD010000116.1:0-1799 GCA_964386345.1 uncultured Fuscovulum sp. | reverse complement strand
TTCAGCGATTCGTCGATGCTCTTGACCGAGCCGACGCCCTCGTAAAGCGTATAGACCGCCTCGTTGATCATCGGCATCAGGATGCGGTTGACGATGAAGGCGGGGAAATCCTCGGCGCTGGCCGCGGTCTTGCCCAGTTTTTTCACCACCACATGCAGGGTGTCCCAGGTGTCCTGGTCGGTGGCGATGCCGCGGATCAGCTCGACCAACTGCATCACCGGCACCGGGTTCATGAAGTGGAAGCCCATGAACTTTTCCGGCCGGTCGGTACGGCTGGCCAGCCGCGTGATCGAGATCGAGGAGGTGTTCGAGGTCAGGATCGTTTCCGGCTTCAGATGCGGCAGGAGGTCGTCGAAGATCTTCTGCTTCACCGTCTCGCGCTCGGTCGCGGCCTCGATCACAAGGTCGGTGGGGCCAAGATCGGCAAGCGTCATCGTCGTGCGGATGCGGCCCAGGGCGGCGGCCTTCTCTTCCGCGGTGATCTTGCCGCGGCTGGCCTGCCGGTCGAGGTTCTTCTCGATGGTGGCCATGGCCTTCTTCAGGCCCTCTTCGCTGATGTCGTTCAACAGCACGTCATAGCCCGCAAGGGCGAAGACATGGGCGATGCCGTTGCCCATCTGCCCCGCGCCGACGATACCCACCGTCCGAATGTCCATGCCCGCCCCCTGCTGTCTCGGGCGAGACCTTACGGAAGCGCCGCGGGCAGGGCAAGGCCGGGGAAGATGCCTCGACTTGTCTGGAAAGGTCCCGGTTTAGCCATTTGGAAAGCCTTGTCCGGCACTCTTGCCCCCGGCTTTGACACAATCCGGGTGGCTGCGATGGGTTTTCTGGAACCGGAGGGCGGGGTGCCGGACTATTTCCCCTGTCGCTACGGGGCGTCGCGGCTGGCGTTCCGCGGTCCCCGGCGGGATTTGACGGGCGAATATGTCGCCATGCTGGGCGGGTCCGAAACCTACGGGCGCTTCGTCGCCGCGCCTTTTCCGGCGCTTGTCGAAAGGGGACTGGGCCTCCCGGTGGCGAACCTCGGCTGCCAGAACGCCGGGCCGGATGTCTATCTTGCCGACCGCCCCGCGCTTGAGGTGGCGGGTAAGGCGCATGTTGCAGTGGTGCAGGTCACCGGCGCGCAGAACCTGAGCAACCGGTATTACACGGTGCATCCGCGGCGGAACGACCGCTTCATCCACGCCACGCCGCTTCTGCGGTCGCTTTATCGTGAGGTGGATTTCACCGGAATCCATTTCACCGGGCATCTGATCACGGTGCTGGCCGGGAAGGGGCCGGAACGGTTCGCGGCGATCGCGGCGGAGTTGAAGGCGACGTGGCTGCACCGGATGACGGCGCTGATGCAGCACCTGCCGAAGCGGCTGGTGCTGCTGTGGATGGCGGATCGGCCGCCTCCTGCGGCGGGGCAGGGCGGTGGGCCGGGTGCCGCACCATGGTTGATCGACTACGAAATGCTGAAGCAGTTGAAGCTTCTCGCCTCGGCTCAGGTCGAGGTGGTGATAAGTGCGGCGGCACGGGGCGAAGGCGTTCGGGGAATGCAGTTTTCCCCGGCCGATGAGGCTGCGGCGCGCAGTCTGCCGGGCGGTGCCGCACATCGGGAGGTAGCGCAGGCCTTGCTGCCGGTGATCAAGGCCCTTCTGTGAAACGGAACGGGCGCCCCTTGGGGGCGCCCGTCGGACCTTTCGGCCTACGTTTCGCTCAGAGCTTCCCCGTCAGTTCCGGGACGGCCTGGAAGAGGTCTGCGACGAGGCCGTAGTCTGCGACCTGGAAGATCGGGGCCTCTTCGTCCTTGTTGA
>CAYLSD010000115.1:0-1841 GCA_964386345.1 uncultured Fuscovulum sp. | reverse complement strand
TCTCTACCCGGCAGCGGCAGGATTGTTCAAGCCCCCGCGCGGGCCGATGTATCGGCGCCCTGCCGCGTCCGGCGCAGGACGATCCGCTGCGGTCCGGGCGGGAACAGGCGAGGCGCTGCCTCGCCCCCGCCCATGCGCGGCGGTTCACCCTGTAGACCTGTCAGCCAGAGACCACAGGAGGCCAGCGCCCGACCCGGCGGGCGAGTAGCGCCCGCCCCTAAAGATCGTTCGTCGAGAAGGTGTCGCAATCGGCGATGCGGCCGGATTTCAGCCCGGTCAGGAACCAGCGCGACCGCTGCTCGGATGTGCCATGGGTGAAGGTATGCGGCATCGGCCGCCGCCCGGCGTTCCGTTGCAGCGTGTCGTCGCCGATCTGGCGGGCGGCATTCACCGCCTCTTCCAGATCGCCCGGCTCGACCGTGCCCAGTTCCTGCGCCGCCGCCCGCGCCCAGATGCCGGACAGGCAATCGGCCTGCAATTCGATCCTGACCGAGATCTCGTTCGATTCCGCCTCGCTCACCTGCCGGCGGATCTGGTTGGCCTTGCCGAGGATACCCAGTTCGTCCTGCACATGGTGGCCCACCTCATGCGCCACCACATAGGCGGCGGCGAAATCGCCCTTGGCCCCCAGACGCTGCGACAAGGTGGTGAAGAAGGCGGTGTCGAGATAGACTTTCTTGTCCGCCGGACAGTAGAACGGCCCCGTCGCCTCGGACGCGCCGCCGCAGGCCGAGGGGGTATGGTCCTTGAACAGCACCAGCACCGTGGGATTGTAGGTCCGGTTCAACTGCTCCCTGAACACCGTCGCCCAGATTTCCTCGGTATCGGCCAGGGTCACGGCGACGAATTCGCCCGCCTGGCGGTCGGCCTCGGTCAGTTCCACCGGGCCGCTGTCCTGTCCGCCCTCCATCCCGCCGGGGCCGAGCAACTGGCTGGGGTCCACGCCAAGGAACAGCGCCAGCAGGACCACGACGATGGCCCCTGCCCCGCCGACCGAGGCGGTGCGCGCGCCTGACCGGCCCCGCCGGTCCTCGATGTTGCGGCTCTGGCGGCGACCCTTCCATTCCATCCCGGCACCCTTTCGTGACATCGGGCCGCGGCCCGGACAGGGAAAGCCTAGCCGCTTGGCCGCCGCCCCGGAAGGGGGAGCTTTCACCATGGCGTGTCTTTCGCCCCGCCCCGCCCGGCGCTATGGTCGCGCCGGACTTGCAGGGGATGGACATCATGGCCGCAACGACCGCGAGGCGCGCGATGACGCTGGCGGGCCTCGGCTCGGCGGCGATGCTGGCCGGGGCCTTCGGCTTCCAATACATCGGCGGGCTGGCGCCCTGCCAGTTGTGCCTCTGGCAGCGCTGGCCCCATGCGGCGGCGGTTCTGGTCCTTGGCCTTGCGCTGGCGACGGGCTGGCGCTGGCTGGCATGGCTCGGCGCGCTGGCGGCGCTGGCGACGGCCGGGATCGGGCTGTTCCACGCGGGGGTGGAGCAGGGCTGGTGGGAGTTCATCTCCTCCTGCACCCAGGGGTCGATTTCCGGCCTGTCGGGCGCGGAGCTGCTGGACCCGACGCTTGCCACCGCGCCGCCGGTGCGCTGCGACGCGATCCCGTGGTCCTTGCTGGGGATTTCCATGGCAGGCTGGAACGCCATCGCCTCGGCCGGGCTGGCGCTGGTCTGGGTCTTCGCGGCGACCCGTCCGCGGTAGAAGCCGGGCGGGATCAGGCGAGGCACTGCCTCGCCCCCGCCCGTGCGAGCGGGTTCACCCTGTAGACCTGTCAACAAGAAACCCGGAAAGGCCAGCGCCCGACCCGGCGGGCGAGAAGCGCCCGCCGAGGGCGGGGCGGGCGC
>CAYLSD010000114.1:0-2447 GCA_964386345.1 uncultured Fuscovulum sp. | reverse complement strand
TGGCAGCCCGTAGGGGAGTCGAACCCCTCTTCCCAGGTTGAAAACCTGGTGTCCTAACCGATAGACGAACGGGCCGCGCTTTCGGTGGAGCGGTGTCTAATCGGGGTGGAGGGGATGCGCAAGAGGAAAAGTGAAGGCTTTTCCGTCAGGCGGGCGCGGCATCGTCCAAGCGCAGCTGCACGCGGTTGCGGCCGCCCCAACTGTTCACCTCCAACTTGCCCGCAAGGTGGAAGGGGCGGGTGCCGGTGGCCTCCAGTGCGGGGCCCAGGGGGGTGTCGGAGGCGCCGAAGGCTATGGCTTCCAGAGGTTGGCCGCCGGGGTTGCGGATGGACAAGCGCAGGTGCGATTCGCCGATGCGGCGGGCGGTCAGGGTGACCTCGGGCAGGACGAAGCGGGGGGCGGGGGCGGAGGCGCCGAAGGGGCCGGCGGCCTCGATCTGCTCGGCCAGTGCCAGCGTTGCGGCCTGCGGCATCAGGAGGCCGTCGACGCGGAGTTCCTGCGCACCGCCGGTTCCTGCGCCCTGCCGGGCCAGCAGGTCGGAGAGCCGGGCCATCGCCTCTTCCAACCGGTCGCGGGCCACGGTCAGCCCCGCGGCCATGCGGTGGCCGCCGCCCTTGATCAAGAGCCCCTCGGCCGCGACGCGCTGGACGCTGGCGCCGAGGTCCACCCCGGCGACGGAGCGGCCCGAGCCTTTCCCCTCGGCCCCGTCGAGGCCGATGACCACGGCGGGGCGGCCGGTGGCTTCCTTCAGCCGGGCCGCGACGATGCCGACGACGCCGGGGTGCCAGCCCTCGGCTGCGGCCCATACGAGGGGGGCGTCCAGCCCGCGGGCCTCGGCCTGCGCAAGGGCCTCTTCGCGGACCCGCTCGGTGATCTCGCGGCGTTCGGTGTTGAGCTGGTCGAGGCGCTGCGCGAGGGCGGCCGCCTCCCGTTCATCCGCCGTGGCCAGAAGGCGGGCGCCAAGGTCGGCCTGACCGATCCGCCCGCCCGCGTTGACCCTTGGCCCCAGCAGGAAGCCGAGGGCGTAGGAGGTGGGGGCGGCATCCATCCGCGCCACATCGGCCAGCGCCCGCAGGCCGGGGCGTTCGCGGCGCGCCATCACCTTCAGGCCCTGCCGCACCAATGCGCGGTTGACGCCGGTCAGCGGGGCGACATCGGCCACCGTCGCCAGTGCCACGAGGTCAAGCATCGCAATGAGATCAGGGCCTTGGCTGCCCTGTTCGCGCAACTGCCGGTTCGCCTCGACCAGCATCAGGAAGACCACCGAGGCGGCGCAGAGATGGGCCAGCGCGCCATCCTCGTCCTGCCGGTTGGGGTTCACGATCGCCAGGGCGGCGGGCAGGGTTTCGGCCGCCAGATGGTGGTCGAGGATGACCACATCGGCGGGCGCGGCGGCGGCGACGGGGTCGTGGGAAAGGGTGCCGCAATCGACGCAGAGGATCAGAGAATGGCTGGCCGCAAGCGCCTGCATGGCGGGGATGTTGGGGCCGTAGCCTTCGTCTATCCGGTCGGGGATGTAGAGCGTGGCCTCCTGTCCCATGGCGCGGAGCCAGGTGATCAGGAGGGCGGCGGAGGCGCCGCCGTCCACGTCGTAATCGGCGAAGACGGCGATCCTTTCGCGGGCCGCGACGGCGGCGAGGAAGCGGGTGGCGGCGCGCTCCATGTCCTTGAGGGAGCGGGGATCGGGGAGGAGGTCTTTCAGCGTGGGGGCCAGGAAAGCCTCGGCCCCTTCGGGGGCGACGCCGCGGGCGGCGAGGATGCGGCAGAGGGGGAGGGGGAGGCGGGCGCCCTGGGCGATGGCCTCGGCCAGCCGGTCCTGCGCGGGGTCGGGGCCGGTCCAGCGGCGGCCGGTCAGGGAGGAGGTGACGTCGAGGAAGGCGGGGTGCGACATGGCTCAGGGGTGACAGAGCCGGGGGGAGGCTGCAAGGGGGTGTTGCAGGCGGGGTGTTGCACGGATTTTCGGGATTTGTGCGAATTTTTGGTTAATTATCTGAAAAGGCTAGAAAATTATGGTATGGAAAGCGTCTGGTTCGTGTCTGGCATCCGTCTGGCAAAGGTATGGCATCGGGCGGGGTTAACGGGGCGGGCGGTGGGGGGGCAGGTCGTGACCTGCGGGGGGCGCTGGTTCCCTTGGCGAAGGCTGCTGCCTTCGCCATGCGGTGCCATATCCCCTTGCCCGGCCGGGTGCCCCAAGCACCTGGCCAGCGCCCGCCCCGCCCTCGGCGGGCGCTTCTCGCCCGCCGGGTCAGGCGCTGGCCTCACAGGGTCTCGGGTTGACAGGTTTACAGCGGAACCCGCACGCACGGGCGGGGACTGTCCTGAAAGGCCGCGCCGTTTCCCCTACCGCAGCGGGCTGCGGTAGGTCATGCGGCGGACGGAGCCGGTCTTGGACCGCATCAGCAGGGTCTCGGTCGTCACCCAGCCGGGCTCGCGCTTGATGCCCGCCA
>CAYLSD010000113.1:0-2457 GCA_964386345.1 uncultured Fuscovulum sp. | reverse complement strand
CCGCCAGCACCAGCAGCGCCTTCAGCGCGTATTTCATCTTCTGCGTGATCATGGGCTGGCGTTACGTCCTGAACTCCGGAAGGCAATGTCGGGTTTGCTGGCAAGAGGCAGGAAGGATCTTTCCCCCAGGCCCCGGTCTTTGGAAACATAAATCACGATGGGCTTGCTAGATTTAACCTGTCCCCGAAGCAGGAGCAAGGACATGACCAAGACGCTGATCGTTCCCGGGCTCGACGGATCTCCGTCGCCGCACTGGCAGCATTGGTGGGCCGCGACCGACCCGCGCGCCCTGACGGTGGACCTGTCGAACCCCGCCCGCCCGATGCCCCGGATGTGGGAGGCGGAACTGGCCTCGATGATCCTGCATCACCCGGATTCCGTGCTTGTCGGCCATTCGCTGGGGGCGGTGCTGATCGCCCGGCTGCTGACGACATGGCCGCATCTGCGGGTGCGGGCGGCGATGCTGGTCGCCCCGGCCGAGACGGCGGGCAACGACCGCATCGGCCATTTCGGCCCGATCCCCGAGCGGCGCTTCGATATTCCGACACTGGTCGTCGCCAGCCATGACGATCCCTGGATGGGCTTTGCCCGGGCGCGCGGGCTGGCCGAGGCCTGGGGCAGCGGGCTGGTCGACATGGGCCGCGCCGGGCACATCAACGTCGCCTCGGGCTTCGGTCCCTGGCCCGGCGGCAAGGCGCTGCGCGACGGGCTTCTGCGGCTTTCTCCTTTCCGCCAGGCCGCGCCGCAGCGGCTGGCGCTCTGACCCCGCAAGACAGGAGTGGAAAAGATGATCGACGGACGCTTCGACCAGCATTTCATGGAAATCTTCGCGGGCCGGGACGGGAGCCCGCCGGAGGGCTCGGCTGCCGGGCCGGTCCTTCTGGCGGCGGTGCTGATCGGTCTTGCCCTGCTGGCCTGCCTGCCGCAGTTGCCGTGACCGGCCTGCATCCGGGCTGGCGCGGCCGCCCCGGCCCGGCCTATAAGGCGGCAGGCAGGGGAGGCGCGGATGGCTCTGGAAAGCGTGGGGGATCAGGCGGCGGCGGGCTTCTGGCTGGACGATCCCGGCCACCGGGCCTTTCTGGCCGGTGACGCAGCGGCCGCCCTGCGCTTCTTCGCCGCCAGCCCGGCGGAAACGGGCGGGTTTCACACCCTCGGCCATGACGGCGCGCCGCTGGTCAGCCGGGTGCAGGAGTTGCATACGACGACGCGGCTGATCCATTCCTACGCGCTGGCGAAACTGGCGGGCTGGACCGGCTGCGATGCGGTCATCGACCAGGGAATGCGCTATCTGGCCAGCCATCACCGGGACCGGCAGCATGGCGGCTGGCTCTGGGCGCTGGAGGGGGATGCGATCCACGACAGCCGCAAACTGGCCTATGGCCATGTCTTCGTCCTGCTGGCCGGGTCTTCCGCGAAGCTGGCGGGCCACCCCGGCGCCGATGCCCTGATCGACGAGGCGACCGCCACCGTCGACCGGCATTTCTGGGAGGAAGGCCCCGGCCTGCTGGCCGACGAATGGAACCGCGACTGGACGCCGTTCTCCACCTATCGCGGCATGAACGCCAACATGCACGGGGTCGAGGCGCTGCTGGCCGCCTTCGAGGCGACGGGGCGGCAGGTCTACCTCGACCGCGCCGGACGCATCCTCGACTTCTTCCTGCGCCGCATCGCGCCCGCGAACGGCTGGCGCATCCCCGAGCATTACCGCGAGGACTGGACCATCGACCGCGCCTATTCCGGCAATCCGATGTTCCGCCCGGCAGGCACCACGCCGGGGCATTCCTTCGAACTCGCCCGCCTGCTGCTGCACTGGTGGGATCTTGCCGGGCGGCCGGACGACAGGTCTCCGGCCATCGCCCGCTCCATCGCGGAGACGGCGCTGCGCGACGGCTGGGACGAGGCGCGCGGCGGCATCCATTACACGCTGGATTTCGACGGCAGCCCCGCCATCCTCGCCCGCTACTGGTGGCCGGTGACCGAGGCGATCGGCGTGATGGCCGCGCTGGTCAAGCTGGAGCGGCAGGTGGAGGATGAGATCTGGTATCGCCGCCTCTGGACCTTCGCCGACCGGGCCTTCATCGACCACGCCCGCGGCGGCTGGTTCCCCGAGATCGGCGAGGACGGAAGCCCCACTGGCGCCCAGTTCGCCGGCAAGCCCGACATCTACCACGCGCTGCAGGCGAGCCTGTTCCCGCTGGCCTCCGGGATCTCCCGCTTCGGCGAGGGGCTGGCGGCGAACAGGGTGTGGTAGAGGCGGCGAGAAGCCCAAGCCGTGCTGTCTTTCTGGCGAAGGCCTGTGCCTTCGCCATGGTGTGAAGGTTCCACATGGACCGGCCGGGCCTCAAGGGCCCGGCCAGCGCCCGCCCCGCCCTCGGCGGGCGCTTCTCGCCCGCCGGGTCGGGCGCTGGCCTCTCCGGGTCTCGGGCTGACATGTCTACAGTGGAACCCATCCGCACG
>CAYLSD010000112.1:0-2528 GCA_964386345.1 uncultured Fuscovulum sp. | reverse complement strand
CGAGGCACTGCCTCGCCCCGCCCGTGCGCGGCGGTTCCGCTGTAGACCTGTCAGCCCGAAACCCCGAGAGGCCGGCGCCCGACCCGGCGGGCGTGAAGCGCCCGCCATGGGCGGGTCGGGCGCTGGCCGGGACTGATGGTCCCGGCCGGTCGCGTTGAAATGGTGCGCCATGGCGAAGGCAACAGCCTCCGCCAGACGAATAAAGAAGCCGCGCGTTCCCCCGGGGATCGCGCGGCTGTCGCAGTCTCGCGGGGGAAGAAACCCTCAGGCCTCGTCCATCAGCTGGGCCTTGGCCACCGGCAGCAGCTCGGCCATCTTGGCGCGGATCTCGTCGGCGCTGGCCTTGCCCTGCAGGTCGCCGGCGACCTTGCGGACCACGTCCTCGGTCCCGGCTTCCTCGAAGTCGGCCTGCACGACCTCCATCGCATATTCCGCGGCGGCCTCGTCCGACTTGCCCATCAGGCCCGCCGCCCAAAGGCCGAGCAGCTTGTTCCGGCGGGCTTCCGCCCTGAACTGCATCTCGCCGTCATGGGCGAACTTGGCCTCGAAGGCGTTCTCGCGGTCGTCGAAGGTGGTCATGGCGATCCCCGGTGCTGTTCGGTTGGTTTGCAGTCATATGCCCACAGCCGGGCCGCGCCGCAAGAGCAAAGACCCCGGCCTTGCGGCTGCCGGGGGCTTGGACTATAGCCCGATGCCGGAAGAGGGGTGGCGCCGCCGCCCCCGTCGACCATTGCAGCGGAGAATTCATGGCACGGCGCAAGAAGGTCTACGAGGGCAAGGCGAAGATCCTCTACGAAGGCCCCGAACCCGGCACGCTGATCCAGTATTTCAAGGACGACGGCGCCCGTCCCGTCGCCGAGGCCCCGGCCGCGGTGGAAGGCAAGGGCGTCCTGAACAACCGGCTGAGCGAGTTCTTCATGTCCGGGCTGAACGCCATCGGCGTGCCGACGCATTTCATCCGCCGGCTGAACATGCGCGAGCAACTGGTGCGGATGGTCGAGATCATCCCGCTTGAGGTGGTGGTGCGCAACTTCGCCGCCGGCGACCTGTCGCGCAGGCTGGGAATACCGGAAGGCACCTCCCTGCCGCGTCCGATCGTCGAATACTACTTCAAGGACGACAAGCTGGGCACGCCGCTGGTCTCGGAAGAGCATATCATCGCCTTCAACTGGGCCAACCAGCAGGACCTCGACGACATCGTGGCGCTGGCGCTGCGGGTGAACGACTTCCTCTCGGGCGTGATGATGGGCGTCGGCATCCGCCTGGCCGATTTCCGGCTGGAGGTGGGCCGGATCTGGGAGGGCGACTTCATGCGGCTTATCGTCGCCGACGAGATCAGCCCCGACAGTTGCCGCCTGTGGGACATGCGGGTGACGGAAGGACCGGACGGCACCCTGCCCGACCCGGGGCCGCTGGCCGATGTCTATACCGAGCTGGCGCGGCGGCTGGGCGTGATGCCCTCGAACGTCACCCATGCGACGAAGCCCAGCCTGATCAACTGATCCCGCTTGCCAGCGGGCCGGAATGCGGTCCTACTCGGGGTCTTCTGGTTCCGGGAAGGGCATCGGGATGACCATCGACAGGTTCCTGCGCCTCTTCATGCTGGCCGCCGCCCTGCCGGTGCTGGCCGGCGCGGGGCTGGCGGGTTACACGCTCTGGTGGACCGGTCAGTCGCACCGGCTGGAGGCGGTGGTGACGGGCTTTCAGGCGGCGCCCGCCAGCACCACGCGCGATATCGTCGCCACCTACTGGATGCATGTCACCTTCGCCGATCCGGCCGATGGCACGCAGCGCGAGGCGCGGACCCGGGTGTCGTCCAACATCTGGGGCCGCAAGGCGGGCGACCCGGTGCCGGTCTACTGGTCCGCCGACAGCCCCGACCGGGTGACGGTGGCAAGCCCGTTCTGGCTCTACTTCCCCGCCGCGATCACCGCGCTGCCCGGAGTGATGATGCTGGCGGTGCTGGCCGGGCTGCGCCGGGTGCTGCGGCGACGGCTGCCCGGGCTTTAGGCCCCTTGCCCCTTCCGGCGCGGGGCGATAAGCGGACGCTGACCACTGCATCCCGGAGGCCCCGATGAAAGCCCGCGTCACCGTCATGCTGAAGACCGGGGTCCTCGACCCGCAGGGCGAGGCGATCCGCCATGCCCTTGGCTCTCTGGGCTTCCAGGGAGTGAACGGCGTGCGGCAGGGCAAGGTGATCGAACTGGACCTGGCCGCGACCGATGCCGCGGCGGCGGAGGCCGAGGTCAAGGCGATGTGCGAGAAGCTACTGGCCAATACGGTCATCGAAAGCTACCGGGTCGAGATCGGCTGAGCGCCGGTCTGCGACCGGGGACCCCGGGGCGCTGTCCCTGATTTTTTTCGGGTGGCAAAGGGCGGGCGATCCTCCCCTACGCATCTTTTGCTCATGGCATGATCGGGCGGGATCAGGCGAGGCACTGCCTCGCCCCCGCCCGTGCGCGGCGCTTCACTCTGTAGACCTGTCAGCCCGAGACCCGGAGAGGCCAGCGCCCGACCCGGCGGGCGAG
>CAYLSD010000111.1:0-2757 GCA_964386345.1 uncultured Fuscovulum sp. | reverse complement strand
GGACGCGCGCGCGTCTATCCTGCCGCGACTGTGGACCACGGAGCCCTCCCGGCAGATGCACCTTCCCGACCGCCCCCGCCTTCTGCCCTGCCTGCTGGCGCTGGCGCTTGCCGCCTGCACGCCCCTGCCGGATTTCGGCAGCCGTGCCGGAGGCCCGGCCGCACCGCCGCCCGCCCTTCTGCCGATGGACCAGCTTCTGGCCGCAGCCGCGGCGCCCGCGGTGGCCGAGGCCCGGGGACAAGGCCTCTCCGCCCGCGCCGCCAGGCTGCGCGCCCGCGCCGCCCTGATGCGCGGCCCGGTCCACGACCCGGCGACCCGCGCCCGGCTGGCCGCCGCCATCTCGGCCGGACGGGCCTGAGGCACCCCCAGCCGCATTGCGCGCCGCCGTCCGAACGGCTAACACCCTGCCCGAACGCCCTTTCCGAAAGGTCCCGCCATGCCCGCCGCCCCCCTTCGCCTTGGTCTAGCCGGTCTTGGCACGGTGGGCATCGGCGTGGTGAAGATCGTCCAGGCCGAGGCCGGGCTGATCGCCGCCCGCACCGGCCGCCCGGTGGCGATCACCGCCGTCTCCGCCCGCGACCGCACCAAGAACCGCGACGCCGACCTTTCCGGCTACGCCTGGGAAACCGACCCCGTCGCGCTGGCGAAACGCGACGACGTGGATGTCTTCGTCGAGGTGATGGGCGGCCACGACGGCCCCGCCAAGGCCGCGACCGAGGCCGCGATCGCCGCGGGCAAGCATGTGGTCACCGCCAACAAGGCCCTTCTCGCCCACCACGGCCAGGCCCTCGCCGAAGCCGCCGAGGCCGCGGGCCTCTCCCTGCGCTTCGAGGCCGCCGTGGCGGGCGGCATCCCGGTGATCAAGGCGCTGACCGAGGGGCTTGCCGGCAACCGGATCAAGCGCGTCATGGGCGTGATGAACGGCACCTGCAACTACATCCTGACCCGGATGCAAAGCGCGGGCCTGCCCTACGACCAAGTGTTCGAGGAAGCCCGCCAGCTCGGCTATCTCGAAGCCGACCCCAATCTCGACGTGGGCGGCATCGACGCCGGCCACAAGCTTTCCCTCCTCGCCGCCATCGCCTTCGGCACCCGCGTCGCCTTCGATGCGGTGGAACTGGAAGGCATCGGCAATGTCTCCATCGACGACATCCGCCTGGCCGAGGACATGGGCTACCGGATCAAGCTTCTCGGCGTCGCCCAGATGACCGGCCGCGGGCTGGAGCAGCGGATGACCCCCTGCCTCGTCCCCGCCGACAGTCCCTTGGGCCAGTTGCAGGGCGGCACCAACATGGTGGTGCTGGAGGGCGATTCCGTCGGCCAGATCGTCCTGCGCGGCCCCGGCGCCGGGATGGGGCCGACCGCCAGCGCGGTGATGGGCGACGTGATCGACCTCGCCCGCGGCTTCCGGGTCCCCACCTTCGGCATCCCCGCCACGCAGCTTTCCGATGCCCAGCCGGCCCGCGCCGCGACGCCCGCCCCCTATTACCTGCGCATGACCCTTCTCGACAAACCCGGCGCGCTGGCCAAGATCGCCACCTGCCTCGGCGATGCCGGGGTCTCCATCGACCAGATGCGGCAATACGGCCACCACGGCGCCAATGCGCCGGTGCTGATCGTCACCCACAAGGCCGCGCCGGACGACCTCGCCCATGCGATGACCCGCTTCGCCGCCACCGGCGTGCTGGTCGGCGCCCCCGTCGCCATCCGCATCGAAGAGGTCTGACGGGAACCCCCCGGCTTTTCGGCGAAAAGTCGAATCCCCGGTCGTTAGCGACACCACGCTTGCGGCCCCTGCCCCGCCCCGGCTAAACCACGAGGAAACGCCAGAAAGGGACAGATCATGGCCGACGCCAAGGAATTCCAGGACCGCCTGCTTTCGCTGGGGCTCGCCCGCGTGTCCGAGGCCGCGGCGCTCGCCTCCGCCCGGCTGATCGGCCGCGGCGACGAGAAGGCCGCCGACCAGGCCGCCGTCAACGCCATGCGCGACCAGCTCAACCTGCTCGACATCAAGGGCGTCGTCGTCATCGGCGAGGGCGAACGCGACGAGGCCCCGATGCTGTACATCGGCGAAGAGGTCGGCAGCGGCAACGGCCCGGCGGTGGACATCGCGCTCGACCCGCTGGAAGGCACCACGCTGACGGCGAAGGACATGCCGAACGCGCTGACCGTCATCGCCATGGCCCCGCGCGGCACGCTGCTGCACGCCCCCGATGTCTATATGGAGAAACTGGCCATCGGCCCCGGCTACAAGCCCGGCACCGTGACGATGACCATGAGTCCTTCCGAGCGCGTCTCGGCGCTGGCCGCCGCCAAGGGGGTTTCCACCGAGAACATCACCGTCTGCGTCCTCGAACGCCCCCGGCATGAGGAGATCATCGCCGAGATCCGCTCCACCGGCGCCTCGATCCGGCTGATCACCGATGGCGACGTGGCCGGCGTCATGCATTGCGCCGAACCCGAGGTGACCGGGATCGACATGTATATGGGCTCCGGCGGCGCACCCGAGGGCGTGCTGGCGGCGGCGGCGCTGAAATGCATGGGCGGCCAGTTCTTCGGCAAGCTCCTTTTCCGCAACGACGATGAACGCGGCCGGGCGAAGAAGGCCGGGATCACCAATTTCGACCGCGTCTACACCCGCGACGATCTGGTGCGCGGCGACGTGATCTTCGCGGCGACCGGCGTCACCACCGGCTCGCTGCTGGCGGGCATCAAGCGCGAGCCCGGCTGGGTGACGACCGAGACCCTGCTGATGCG
>CAYLSD010000110.1:0-2789 GCA_964386345.1 uncultured Fuscovulum sp. | reverse complement strand
CATGAGACCACGCGCCGACCCGACCGAACAGCGGAAACGGATTGCGGAAGCGGTCCTGCGCCTGATGGCCCAAGGCGGGCTGGAGGCCGTTTCGCTGCGCACCACGGCCAAGGAAGCGGGCGTTTCGATGGGGCGCGTGCAATATTATTTCGCCACGAAGGACGATCTGCTCCTCGAAGGGTTGCGCGAGGCGCAGGAGCGGATGGAAGCCAGGTTCGCCGAACGGTTGCAGGAGGCCGGCGGCTCGGGCGCGCAGATCCTTCGCGCCATCCTGCACGAGATGCTGGGCGAGACGGCCGAGACCCGCGACGCGATCCGCATCGGCCTGGCTTTCGGCACCCTCGCCCGCTCCGATCCGCAGATCGCCGAAATCGTTGGGTCGGAAGATGACGATATCGAGGCGCTCGCGGAATCCCTCATCGCGGATGCGCAGCGCGAGGGCCGGCTCAATGCGCCGATAGATCCCGCCATCGAAGCGCGCGGGCTGCTTGCCCTTGCCTCGGCCTTCGGCCTTGAAGCGGCGCTGTATGGCGGCGAGAGCGATGGCGCGCGCGAGGTTCTCGACTACCACCTGCAACGTGTCTGCCCGGATTGAGGGCGGGGAGCGGTCCCCGCAACGGCCTTCGAAACGCCCCCTTGCCGCCGCCCTGCCCCGCCCCTAGGGTCTGCGCGCCATGACCCGCCCTGCCCCCACCCATGCCAGCCCGACCCGCGGCATCCTGCTGATGATCCTGGCGATCCTTCTCTTCACCGCGATGGATGCCACGGCGAAGGGCCTGATCGCCCGCTATCCGGCGCCGCAGGTGGTCTGGGTGCGGTTTGCCGGGCAGTTGGCTCTGGTCGTGCTGATCCTCGGCCCCCGGCTTGGCCCGATGCTGCGCACGCGCTTTCCGGTGCTGCATTTCTGGCGCTCGGCCTTCCAGTTCGGGGCGACCTGCTTCTTCTTCCTCGCCCTGCCGCATATCGGCCTGGCCGAGGCGACCGCGATCACCGATATCAACCCGGTGCTGATCACCCTTGGCGCCGCGCTGTTCCTGGGCGAACGCCTTGGCCCCCGCCGCATCGCCGGGGTCGCCGCCGCGCTGGTCGGCGCGCTGATCGTCATCCGCCCCGGCGCGGGCGTCTTCAGCTGGTGGGCGCTGCTGCCGATGGCCTGCGCCATCTCATACGCGGGCAGCGCGCTGCTGACGCGGAAGATCGGCGCGCAGGAGCCGGTCTGGGGGTCGATGATCTATGCCGCCCTGTTCGGCACCCTCCTTGCCGGGGCCGCCCTGCCCTTCGTCTGGCAGCCCGTCGCCACTGCCGACCTGTGGAAATTCGCCCTGATCGGCTGCCTCGGCACCGGGGCGCAGCTTTGCATCATCCGCAGCTTCTCGATCACCGAGGCCGGGATCGTCGCGCCCTTCGCCTATCTGGGCATCGTCTTCGCCACCTTCTGGGGCGTGGTCCTGTTCGGCCAGTGGCCCGACCGCTGGACGGTGATCGGCGCGCTTGTGATCGTGGGGGCGGGGCTTTATGTCTGGCACCGCGAAACCCTTGGCGCCCGCGCCGCTGCATCCTGATGGCCGACGAAACGCCCTTCTCCCTCCGCCACTGGCTTCAGGACCGCTTCCTGCGCGTCCTGATCGGCGGGCTGATGCTTCTTCCCTACCGCTGGCGCGTGCCGCTTTGCGGTTGGGCGGTTTCCCATGTCATCGCCCCCTTGGCGGGCTACCGCAAGCGCATCCGCGACAACCTCGCCCATGTGCTGCCGGACCTGCCCGCGGCGGAGGTCGAGCGGATCGTCCGCGCCGTGTCGGACAATGTGGGCCGCACCATCATCGAGATCTATTCGGGGCCAGAGTTCGTCGCCCATGCCGTCGGCCATCCGCTGACCGGCGGCGGCGTGGCGGCCCTGGAAGAGGCCCATGCGGCGGGGCGCCCGGTGATCCTGGTCACGGGGCATTTCGGCAATTACGACGCCAGCCGGGCGGCGCTGATCGCCCGGGGCTACCGGGTGGGAGGGCTGTATATGCCGATGGCGAATGCGCATTTCAACGCGCATTACGTCAAGGCCATCAGCCGGATCGGCACGCCGCTGTTTCCGCGCGGCAAGAAGGGGCTGGCCGAGATGGTCCGCCACCTGCGCAGCGGCGGGATGCTGGGGATGGTGATCGACCAGAACATGGGCCATGGCGCGCCGCTGACCTTCTTCGGCAAGATCGCGCTGACCGCGCTGTCCGCTGCCGATCTGGCGCTGAAATACGACGCGCTGCTGGTCCCGACCTATGGCATCCGCGGGCCGGACGGATTGTCCTTCACCATCGTGGTGGAGGAACCGATCCCGCCCTCGACGCCCGAGGCGATGACCCAGGCGCTGAACGACAATCTTGAGGCGCTGGTGCGCCGGCATCTGGACCAGTGGTTCTGGATCCACCGCCGCTGGAAGGGCGGGCAAAAGCTGGAGGCCCTGCCGAAGGACGATTGAGCGCGGCTGAACCGGGCGGGAGAAGGCGAGGCACTGCCTCGCCCCGCCCGCGTGGGCGGGCTCCGCTGTAGTCACGTCAGCGAAAGACCACGAGAGGCCAGCGCCCGACCCGGCGGGCGAGAAGCGCCCGCCAAGGGCGGGTCGGGCGCTGGCCGGGTACTTTGGGCACCCGGCCGGTCAAGTTGAACCCGCACCGCTGTGGCAGAGGCACCGGCCTCTGCCAAGGTAGCCGGGCAGAGCAGAGCGCCCCGCCCTCTAATCCGCCCTTGCCGCCGCCAGGATCGCCGCCGGGCCTTCCTCCTGCACGATCACCACCGCCGGA
>CAYLSD010000109.1:0-3053 GCA_964386345.1 uncultured Fuscovulum sp. | reverse complement strand
AGCGCCCGCCGAGGGCGGGGCGGGCGCTGGCCGGGACTGATGGTCCCGGCCGGTTGGGCTGAAGCCGCATCGCGTGGCGAAGGCGATGGCCTTCGCCAGACAAGCCGGGCGGGTCAAGGCGAATGTCGGGCCGCCGTCAGAACCGCCCGTGGAAGGCGATCTCTTCAAGCGCCAGCCGGGTGCTGGGAACCTCGCGCGCCTGCAGCGTCTCGGACAGGGTCTCGGGCCGGCCGAGATGGCCCACGGCCACAACGGCATGAAGGCTGTGCTCCTCGGGCAGGCCGAGCGCGCTGCCAAGCGCCGCCGCGTCGAAACCGCCCATCGCATGGGCCATCAGCCCGCTTTTCGCCGCCTGCAGCGCCATGCTCATCCAGGCCGCGCCGCTGTCGAAACCGGCCCAGCGGTTTTCCGTCTCCGCCCCGTCGCGGCCCGTCATCCGGTCCTTCGAGGCCACGACGATCAGCGCCGCCGCCTTCGCCGCCCATTCGCGGTTGAAGGGCACCAGCCCGTCAAGGATCGTCTCGAACCCCGGCTCGCCGCGCAGCGCCCAGACCAGACGCCAGGGCTGGACATTCGCGGCCGAGGGCGCCCAGCGGGCGGCCTCCAGCAGCACCTTGACCTGATCGGCGCTGACGGGCGCGTCGGAAAAGGCGCGCGGCGACCAGCGGGCCGGGAACAGCGGATCGACCGGATGGCCGGACTGGCGGAGGACGGGGGTCTGGAGCGACATGGGGGCGGACCTTTGTTCTGAATGTCAGATGTCTAGCTGGCCCCCGCCCGCCACCTGGACAAGGCCCCGGCGCGCAGGCCTTCTGTTCGCCCCTGCACAAAGCCCCTGCCCCACTGGACAATCCGCCCCCGCCCGGTCACTGATGGGGCACATGAGCGCGCCCTACCGCCCCCTGACCGCCGCCCTGTGGATGACCGGCTCCATCGCCGCCTTCACGGCAATGGCCATCGCCACCCGCGCGATCAAGGGCCATCACGACACGTTCGAGATCCTCGGCTGGCGCTCGATGATCGGCGTGGCGCTGGTGCTGGCGCTTGCCGCGGCCTCGGGGCGGCCGGGGCGGGTTGCCACCCGGCGCCTGCCCAGCCATGTCCTGCGCAACACGGTGCATTTCACCGGCCAGGCCCTGTGGTTCTGGGCGCTGACGCAGATCCCGCTGGCGCAGGTCTTCGCGCTGGAGTTCACCTCGCCCTTGTGGGTGATCCTGCTGGCGCCGCTGTTCCTTGGCGAAAGGCAGACCCGCGCCCGGCTTGCCGCCGCCGCCATCGGGTTCTCCGGCATCCTTCTGGTCGCCAACCCCGACTTCGGCCATGTCGAGCCCGGCGTGCTGGCCGCCGCCGCCAGCGCCGTCTTCTTCGCCATGTCGATGATGCTGACCAAATGGCTGACGCGGGGCGAGGACATCTTCGCCATCCTGTTCTGGATGTGCCTGTTGCAGACCGGCTTCGGCTTCGCACTGGCCGGGGCGGACGGGCAACTGGCCCTGCCCACCGCCGCCACCCTGCCCTGGCTGGCGCTGATCGGGCTGGCGGGCGTCACGGCGCATCTGTGCCTGACCCGCGCGCTGCAACTGGCCCCCGCCTCCTTCGTCGGCCCCATCGACTTTGCCCGCCTGCCGCTGATCGCCCTGATCGGCGCGGTCTTCTACGACGAGCCGCTGACCCTGACGCTGGCCGCGGGCGCGGCGCTGATCCTTGCGGCCAACTGGCTGTCGATCCGGTCCGAGGCCCGCCGTGCGGCCCGGACGCTGGCCTCCGCGCCACAGGGGGCGACTCACGATTCCGTGACGCCGCGTCATTGATTGACCGGTTTATCCACAGCCCCTAGCCTGACCTCCAAGGGGAGATCCTTCACGAGGGATGAGGACAATGAAACGCATTCTGTTGACGACCGCGGCTTTCGGCCTTGCGGCTGGCATGGCCCAGGCGGGCGGGGTCGACCGTTCGGGCCAGGGCATCGGCATCATTTTCGAGAAGGGCAACTATGCCGAGTTGAGCTTCGGGATGATCAATCCCAGCGTCAGCGGCACGGACCTGCTGTCGGCACCGACCGGCAGCGTCGCGGGCAACCATACCTTGCCCGGCATCGCACTGAAATATGACCTGAACGAACAATTCTCGGCCACGTTGATCTACGGTCAGGACTACGGCGCCGACATCTTCTATCCCGTGGGAAGTTCCCCCCTTCTCGGCGGCACCATGGCAGAGTTGAACAGCGACGTCCTCACCGGCATCCTGCGCTACAGGTTCGATGACAACTGGTCCGCCCACGCCGGTCTCCGTGCCTCGAAGGCTTCGGGCGAGGTCACGCTTGCGGGTCTGGCCTATGCCGGCGCCGGACTTGATGGCTACAATGTCGTCTTCGACGATGCTTGGGGCACCGGCTATCTGGTTGGCGCCGCCTACGAACGGCCCGATATCGCCCTGCGCGTCGCGCTGACCTATTTCTCCAAGGTCACGCATGACCTCGACACCACCGAGATGGGGGCAATCCAATCGGTCACTTCCGTCGACACTCCCCAAGCTGTGAACCTTGATTTCCAGACGGGTATTGCCGCCAATACGCTGCTTTTCGGCGCGGTCCGCTGGGTCGACTGGTCCGAGTTCCTGATCCAGCCTTCCTTGCTGGGCGGTGCCTCACTGACCGATCTTGAAGACACCACCACCTATACCCTTGGTGTCGGCCGCAAGTTCAACGACAACTGGTCCGGCTCCGTCTTCGCCAGCTACGAACCCGAGGGCGACCCCAACGTTTCGCCTTTGGCCCCCACCAACGGATACAAGGGCATCGGTGTCGGCGTGGTCTATACTCAGGACAACATGAAAGTGACGATGGGCGCGCGCTATCTTGACCTTGGCGATGCGAACGCAGCGCCCGGCGGCACTCCGGTAGCCTCCATGACCGGCAACCACGCCGTCGCCCTGGGTGTGAAAGTCGGTTTCAACTTCTGACCTCCGCTCTCCCCGCTACAGCCGACCCCGCCCCCTTCCGGGCGGGGTTTTCCATTGCCCCTCCCCCGGCCCGGCGTTAACACCGGAGCCGC
>CAYLSD010000108.1:0-3241 GCA_964386345.1 uncultured Fuscovulum sp. | reverse complement strand
TGCCCCGTCCCCCCTTGCCCCGCCGGTCCTTGCGGCCTAAACCCGGGCCGATGACACCCGCGCCACAGGGAATGCCCATGCTCGACCTGACCTTCACCCCGCCGCAGCCCAAGGTGATCCAGGGTGCGAAGCACGATTGGGAACTGGTGATCGGGATGGAAATCCATGCCCAGGTCGCCTCGAACGCCAAGCTGTTCTCGGGCGCCTCCACCACCTTCGGGGCGGAGCCGAACTCCAATGTCTCCTTCGTCGATTGCGCGATGCCGGGGATGCTGCCCGTCATCAACGAATTCTGCGTCGAACAGGCGGTGCGCACCGGGCTTGGCCTGAAGGCGCGGATCAACCTGACCTCGGCCTTCGACCGCAAGAACTATTTCTACCCCGACCTGCCGCAGGGCTACCAGATCAGCCAGCTTTACCACCCCATCGTGGGCGAGGGCGAGGTGATCGTGGAACTGTCCCCCGGCGTCGCCCGGCGGGTCAGGATCGAGCGCATCCATCTGGAACAGGACGCCGGCAAGTCGATCCACGACATCGACCCGAACCTGAGCTTCGTCGATTTCAACCGCACCGGTGTCGCGCTGATGGAGATCGTCTCGCGCCCCGACATCCGCGGGCCGGAAGAGGCGGCGGCCTATGTCACCAAGCTGCGCCAGATCCTGCGCTACCTTGGCACCTGCGACGGCAACATGCAGAACGGCAACCTGCGGGCCGATGTGAACGTCTCGATCTGCCGCCCCGGCCAGTATGAGAAATGGCAGGAGACCGGCGATTTCGGCCATCTCGGCACGCGCTGCGAGATCAAGAACATGAACTCGATGCGCTTCATCATGGCCGCCATCGACTTCGAGGCCCGCCGCCAGATCGCCATCGTGGAAGACGGCGGCACGGTCACGCAGGAGACCCGGCTCTACGATCCCGACCGGAACGAGACGCGATCCATGCGGTCGAAGGAAGAGGCGCATGACTACCGCTACTTCCCCGATCCCGACCTGCTGCCGCTGGAGATCGAGCAGGCATGGGTGGACGGCATCGCCGCCTCCATGCCCGAACTGCCGGATGCCAAGAAGGCCCGCTTCATGGGCGATTTCGGGCTGACCGACTACGACGCCTCGGTGCTGACGGCGGAGCTGGACTCGGCCCGCTATTTCGACGAGGTGGCGAACGGCCGCGACGGCAAGCTGGCGGCGAACTGGGTGATCAACGAGCTTTTCGGCCGCCTGAAGAAGGAAGGCCATGACATCGCCGACAGCCCGGTCTCGGCGGTGCAACTCGGCGGGCTGGTGGACCTGATCTCCGACGGCACCATCTCGGGCAAGATCGCCAAGGACCTGTTCGAGATCCTCTGGACCGAAGGCGGCGATCCCGCCGCCATCGTGGAGGCCCGCGGCATGAAGCAGGTCACCGACACCGGCGCGATCGAGGCGGCGGTGGACGAGATCATCGCCGCGAATCCGGGGCAGGTCGAGAAGGCCCGGGTCAACGCCAAGCTGGTCGGCTGGTTCGTCGGACAGGTGATGAAGACCACCGGCGGCAAGGCCAACCCGGCGGCGGTGAACGATCTGGTGGTCAGGAAGCTGGGGCTCTGACCCCATCCCTTGCGGGCGGGCGAAGACCCGCCCACCAGATGCTGCGCCTGTGGCGCCTTCGCGCCGGGCATCGCGGAAAATCCTTTGTGCATTTGCGGTTAGGGGCCGAATCTCATTAGAATGCCGGACAAGGCGGGCAGGAGGTCCTCGGATGCAGCGCTATGAATACAAGGTCGTTCCCGCCCCCCGGCGCGGCGAGAAGGTCCGCGGCGTGAAGACCACGGAAGAGCGCTTCGCACTGGCGCTGACCGGGCTGATGAACCGCATGGGGGCCGAGGGCTGGGACTATGTCCGCGCCGATGCGCTGCCCTGCGACGAAAGGGTGGGCCTGACCGGCTCGAAGACCACCTTCCAGAACATGCTGGTGTTCCGCCGGGCGCTGGAGGCCGAAACCCCGCTTGCGCTGGCCGATGTGCAGCCCGCCCCCAAGCCGCTTCTGGCCGCGCCGGAGGAAGAGGCCCCGCCGCCGCTGCGCCTTGGCGCCGCCGAGGCGCCGGTCGGGACCGCGCCCTCGCTCGGCCCGGCGAAGCACGACCTCGCGGCGGAGTGATCAGCCCGCGGCTTTCAGGGCCAGCGGCAGGACCTCTTCCACCACATCCAGCGCCGTATCCGGCCCTATGCTGATGCGCAGGCAGCGGTCCAGCGGCGCCACGCCGGGCATGCGGATGAACAGGCCGCGGGCCTGCGCCTCGGCCAGCACCTTCCGGGCGTAGTCGCCGTCGCGGCCAAGGTCGATGGTGACGAAATTGGTGGCCGAGGGCAGCGGCCTTAGCCCGTTGGCCCGGGCGATGGAGGCCAGCCGGTCCCGCCCCGCGGCAATCCCCGCCTTCACCCCGGCCAGCCAGTCCTGATCCGCCAGCGCCGCCAAGGCGCCGATCTGGCTGATCCGGCCCATGCCGAAATGGTCGCGCACCTTGTCGAAGGCCTGCGCCAATGCGGGCTCGGCAATCGCATAGCCCACCCGTGCACCCGCCATGCCGTAACCTTTCGAGAAGGTGCGGAAGCGGATGACCTGCGGGTGGTCCGGCGGAATCTCCGGGATGGCGCCTTCGGGGGCAAGGTCGGCATAGGCCTCGTCAAGGATCAGCAGCGTGTCCTTGGGCAGGTTGGCCACCAGATCCTCGACCACCGCCGCCGGATGGTGGCTGCCCATCGGATTGTCGGGGTTGGCGAGGTAGAGGAGCCGCGCGCCCTCCGCCTTGGCCGCTTCCAGCAGCGCCTCCACATCCTCATGCGCGCCGCGATAGGGGATGCGGACCAGCCTGCCGCCATGGCCTTCGACATGGAAGTTGAAGGTCGGATAGGCGCCCAGCGAGGTCACGACCGGCGTGCCCGGGGCCAGCGTCAGGCGGCAGGTCAGGTTCAGCAGGTTGTCGATTCCGGGGCCGATCACGATATGCGCGGGCGAGCAGCCGTGATGCGCGGCCAGCGCCTGTTTCAGATCGTGGTTCTCGGGATCGGCATACATCCACACCCCCTCCGCCGCCGCGCGCATCGCGGCGATGGCCTTGGGCGAGGGGCCGAAGATCGATTCATTGGCCCCCAGCCGGGCGCGGAACGGGCTGCCCTGCCGCCGCTCGATGGTTTCCGGCCCGGTGAAGGGCACGGTGGAGGGCAGGGCGGCGGCATGGGGCGTGAGGAAGCGGCTCATG
>CAYLSD010000107.1:0-3781 GCA_964386345.1 uncultured Fuscovulum sp. | reverse complement strand
TCTCCGGCGCAATCGTCACCCCTTCCATCGCCGATACCCCGCGCATCGCCTCCAGCCCCGAGGCCGAGGCGCTGGTCCGCGCGGCGGAGGGGCAGGTGGGTGTGACCACGGTCTACGACCCGGCCTATGTTGCGCTGGATTTCCCGGGCGGCGATGTCGCGCCCGAGCGCGGGGTCTGCACCGATGTGCTGATCCGCGCCTTCCGGGTGGCGCATGGGATCGACCTGCAGGCGGCGGTCAATGCCGACATGAAGGTTAATTTCGGCAAGTATCCGGCCAACTGGGGGCTGACCAGGCCCGACCGCAACATCGACCACCGCCGGGTGCCGAATCTTGCCCGGCTGTTCCAGCGGATGGGGGCGGAACTGCCGCTGACCTCGGACCCGGCGGCCTTCCTGCCCGGCGATATCGTGACCTCGATGCTGCCGGGGAACCTGCCGCATGTGATGATCGTGACCGACAGGCCGGGGGCGCAGGCGCCGATGGTCGTCCACAACATCGGCGCCGGGACGCGGGTGGAGGACAGGTTGTTCGACTATCCCCTGACCGGGCATTTCCGGCCAACGCCGGAGGTGCTGGCGCGGCTGAAGGCGTTGCAGGGCTGAGGCCGGTCTCCCGGCGGAGCGCGGCGGAAGCCTCCGGCGGGGATATTTGTCGAACAGGTGAAGCTGGAGAGGCTTCTTCTCCCTTTCACCTGTTCACAAATATCCTCAGGGGGTTTGGGGGCAGAATGCCCCCATCAGGCGACAGTGGCCACCGGAGGCTCCGCCAGACGTCCCGAAAGGCTGGTGGCTTGCCCCCCGCCGCCGTTTGACGGAACCGGGGGAAGGGCCTAAGCCTTGCGGCCATGATCGACCTGCGCCCCGTCGCCTATGTGATCGGACGAATCCTCGTCGTCCTGGCCATCCTGATGGTGGCGCCCGCGATCATCGACTGGCGCGCGGGTGACGCCAATGCGGCGGCCTTCCTGCAATCGGCGATCCTTACCGGCGTCGTCGGCATGGCGCTGGCGCTGGCCACGGCGAACGGGCTTTCGGCCTCGCTCGACGTGCGGCAGGCCTATCTCTTGACCGTGGGCATCTGGTCGGTGACGCCCGCCTTCTGCGCCCTGCCGTTCTGGCTGGGCCAGCCGGGCCTGCCCGCGATCCACGCCTATTTCGAGGCGGTCTCGGGCATCACCACCACCGGGGCCTCGGTCATCACCGGGCTGGAGCACCTGCCCGAGGGGCTGAACCTCTGGCGGGGGATGATGCATTGGGTGGGCGGCCTGGGCATCGCCTTCATCGCCATGATCTTCCTGCCGATCATGCGGGTGGGGGGGATGCAGTTCTTCCGCACCGAGGGCTTCGACACCTTCGGCAAGGCGCTGCCGCGGGCGACCGACATCGCGCGGCAGCTTCTGGTGCTGTATTTCGGGCTGACGGTGGTCTTCGCCGCGGTCTATTCGGCGCTGGGGATGGAGGCGCTGGATGCGGTGGTGCATGGCATGTCGACCATCGCCACCGGCGGTTTCTCGACCCGGGACATGAGCTTTACCGACTATCCCCCGGCGATCCAGTATGCGGCGTCCTGCTTCATGATCGTCTCGTCGCTGCCCTATATCCGCTATGTCCAGTTGATGAACGGACAGGCGGGGCCGCTGTGGCGCGATGCGCAGGCGCGGGCCTATCTGCGCTGGCTGGCGGTGGCGGTGGTCTTCGTGGCGGGCTGGCAGGTCTGGTCCACCGGCGCGCGGGCCGAGACCGCCTTCCGCGAGAGCCTGTTGAACCTGACCTCGATCATGTCCTCGACCGGGTTCTTCACCGAGGGCTTCACCGGCTGGGGCGGGGTGATGCTGGTCGTGGCCTTCACCCTGGGCGTGGTGGGGGCCTGTTCGGGGTCTTCCGCCTCGGGCCTGTCGGTGTTCCGGGTGCAGATCGCCATGGCGGTGCTGCGGCGGCAGGTGCGGCAGATCACCAACCCTTCGGCCGTCGACCCGGTGAAATACGATGGCCGCACGGTGGACGAGGATGTGATCAGCGCGCTGATCATGTTCATCTCGGGCTTCATCCTGATCCTGGGCGTGCTGACCGTGGCGATGACGCTGACCGGGGTGGATATCGAAAGCGCCCTGATGGGGACCTGGCAGGCGCTGTGCAACGTGGGCTACGGCTTCGGCCCGCTGGTGGAGCCGACGGGGTCCTTCATCGACTACCCCGAGCCGGCGATCCTGATCATGACGCTGGCGATGATCACCGGGCGGCTGGGGCTGATGGCGGTGCTGGTGCTGCTGCTGCCGAGCTTCTGGCGGCGGTAGCGCCGGCCGCTCAGGGCCTCCATTGCAGGAAATTGGCGATCAGCCGCAGGCCGAGGGCCTGGCTCTTCTCGGGGTGGAACTGGGTGCCGACGATGGTGTCGCGGCCGATGATGGCGGTGATCGGCCCGGCATAGTCGGCATGGGCCAGCAGATGGGCCGGGTCGTCCACCAGGAAATGGTAGGAATGGACGAAATAGGCGTGGTCGCCGGTGGCCAGCCCGGCCAGAACGGGGTGGGGGCGGTCGATCACCAGATCGTTCCAGCCCATATGCGGCACCTTCAGCGCCGGGTCAGAGGGCGCGATCCGAACCACCTCGCCGCCGATCCAGCCGAAGCCCGCGGTGTCCTCGTATTCCCGCCCCCAGGAGGCCAGCATCTGCATCCCCACGCAGATGCCGAGGAAGGGGCGGGCCTTGACGCGGACGGCCTCGTCTATGGTCTCGAAAAGCCCGCCATGGGCGCCGAGCGCGCGGCGGCAGGCCGGGAAGGCGCCGTCGCCGGGCAGGACGATGCGGTCGGCGCGGGCCACGTCCTCGGGGCGCGAGGTCACGAGGATCTCGCCCGCATCCGTTTCCTGCGCCATGCGCTGGAAGGCCTTCTCGGCGGAATGCAGGTTGCCGGAATCGTAGTCGACCAAGACCGTCAGCGGCATCGCACGGGCCTCCGGACGCCGGACCTCGCGCGAAGTCCGGGTGCGGTTTCCGCGCGGAAACCGCCGCTCACAGCGCGCCCTTGGTGCTGGGCAGCGCGCCGTTCAGGCGGGGGTCCGGCTCCACCGCCTCGCGCAGGGCGCGGGCGACGGCCTTGAAGCAGGCCTCGGCGATGTGGTGGCTGTTCAGCCCGTGGATCAGGTCGACATGCAAGGTGATGCCGCCGTGGGTCGCCAGCGCCTGGAAGAATTCGCGCACCAGTTCGGTGTCGAAGGTGCCGATCTTCGGCGTCGGGAAGGGCAGGTTCCAGACAAGGAAGGGCCGGGCCGAGAGGTCCAGCGCGCAGGCCACCTGCGTATCGTCCATCGCCAGCCGGAAATGGCCGTAGCGGCGGATGCCGGCCTTGTCACCGAGCGCCTTCGCCAGCGCCTGGCCGAGCGCGATGCCCACGTCTTCCACCGTGTGGTGGTCGTCGATGTGCAGGTCGCCCTTGGCGGAGATATTCAGGTCGATCAGGCTGTGGCGGGCCAATTGGTCCAGCATGTGGTCGAAGAAGCCGACACCGGTGCGGTTGTCGTAAGCCCCGCTGCCGTCGAGGTTCACCGCGACGGAAATCGCGGTCTCGGCGGTCTTGCGGCTGATCTCGGCCCTGCGCATGGCTTGCCTCCGGCTGGTTCCCTGCGGCTGGTAAACCCTTGGAGAGGTTCGGGCAAGAGCCGGATAAGCGAAAGGGCGCCCGTCGGGGGCGCCCTTGTCCGGCTGGAGCGGGCGATGAGATTCGAACTCACGACCCTAACCTTGGCAAGGTTATGCTCTACCCCTGAGCTACGCCCGC
>CAYLSD010000106.1:0-3995 GCA_964386345.1 uncultured Fuscovulum sp. | reverse complement strand
CGATATCCTCGGCTGCGACATCGGCACCGTCAAAAGCCGCATGAGCCGCGCAAGGACCGCACTGCGGAAAAGGCTCGGGTAGGGACCGACGGCGCCGGTCATCGATCAGGCGGCCTGTCCGCCTGGGGTCCGGGGCACATCCCCGCCTCTCCCACGGAGATGCGCGCCCGGGCCGGGATGGCCCCGCCCCCCGTGGGGCCATCTTCCCGTTTCCCCGCCGGGGCGCAGGAACAATCCGGCCCGGTTCCGCGTTATCCCGGCAGGCCGCGGACTGCCCTTGCGCACCGGCGCAGCCCCGCCCCCTGCCCGCCGCCCGATGGAGGTTTCCGATGACCCTGCCCCGCACCCATCCCCTTGCTCCGCCGCGCCGGACGCTGGCCCTTCTGGTCGCGCCCGAGCGGCGGGAGGCGTTCCACGAACTGACCGAAACCGGCTGCAGCGCCGCCCTGCCCTTCGCCTGGGGCCTGTGGCTGATCGACTTCCAGCTGGCCAACCTGATGCGCGCCGGCATCGACGAGGTGATCGTCCTGCAGCCCGGCCCGGGGCAGGCGACCCTGCGCAACCATATCCGGCAGGTCTGGCGGCCGGTTTTCCGCCGGATCGCCTGTCTGGGGATGCAGACCTCGGCCCTTGCCGGCGATCCGGGCGGGCTGCACCGCTTCCTGGCGCTGGTCGAGGGCGTCCTGCCCGACGAACTGCTGCTGCTTTCGGCCGACCAGGTCTGCGAAACCGACCTGTCGGAACTTCTGGCCTTCCACCGGAGCGGCCGGAACTGCATGACGCTGGGGGCCCATGCCGCAGAGGGGCAGGCCGCGATCAGGGGGCCGCTGGGGCAGTGGATCGCCGCGATGAACGGTGGCGAAGGCGCCGGGATCGGCGTGGTGGTGCTGGACTGGCACTGGTTCCGCCGCTGGCTGGCGCAACAGCCGGAGGTGCCGTCCGACCTGCCGCAACAGGCAATCATGGCCGCCACGCGCGAGGCCGGGTTGCAGGTCCACCGGGCCGCGGATGCGGGGCGCTACTGGCGGCGCGTCGACGGGCTGGATGCCTTCCGCGTCACCTGGCTCGACTTCATCTGCGGGCCGCGGCTGCCGTGCAGCCTGCCGGTCCCGCCGGACCATGTCGGGATGCAGGTGCCGGACTCATCCCCCCGCACCAATGTGCGCGACAGCGTCATCATGCCCGGAGCCAGCGTGGCCGGGCGCGCCTTCGTCTCGCGCGCGATCATCGCACCGGGGGCGCATGTGCCGGACGGCATGGTGATCGGCCAGGACCCCGAGGTCGATGCAAGGCTGTTCCGCCGGGCACCGGGGGGAACCACCCTCGTCACCGCCGGAATGCTGGCGGCATTGCAGCCGGAGGCCGCGGGATGAGCATCGAGCAGACGGTCGCCGGGCTGGAAGGCAGGCTGCTTGCCCATCGCAAGCTGCTGGCGCGGCTGCTGGCGGGCAGCCCCGGGCCATTGCGCGCCGCCATCGGGGAATGGCTGGCCGAACAGGAGATCCTGAACGACGGGCAGGAGGACCCGGGCGCAGTGCCCGGCGAGGGGCTGGCGCTGGAACTGGCGCTTTCGGACGAGTTGCGGCGGATTTCCCGGCTTTGCAACGACCTTGGCGCGGGGCGCAAGGACAGCGCGCGGTGATGGCGGATGCGGCGGTCCGCACATTCCGCGCGGGCTCGGAAACAAATCTCCGCCGATCGGGTTGGTCGGTATCGCATGTCCGCGAACACCAAGGAGAAATGAAGATGCACAGGAAACTCGCGCTCGGCGCATTCGCCGTCTTTCTGTCCGCGGGGCTGGCCCAGGCGCAGACCTCCACGACCGACCCGGCCGTCCCGACGGCCCCTGTCAATCTGGTCGTGCCCGAGGGCTTCACCCTGCAGACCACGCCGCTGACGGCCGAAGCCCTGCTGGGCGCCACCATCTACGACATCGGCGGCGATTCCATCGGCGAGGTCCATGACCTCATCTTCGCGGCGCCGGATGCGACGGCCCCGGGCACAGGCGCGGATACCGGCACCGCGGCTGACGGCATGGCACCGGACGCCACCGCCTCGCCCGATACCGGCACCGGCGCCGCAACGGCGGACAAGGCCGGGCAGATCACCCATGCCATCCTGGACATCGGCGGCTTCCTCGGGATGGGCCAGCACCGGATCGCACTGCCGGTCTCGGACCTGCGGATCTACAGCTCGGACAGCGGCATCCGGGTCTACCTGCCCTGGACGCGCGAGCAGTTGACGGCGCTGCCGGCCTATGACGAGAACGATCTCTCGACCCTGGGCCACCCGCTCCTGACCCCGTGACGACGCTTCCGGGGGCGCCTGCGCGCCCCCGGCACATCCGATCCGAAACCCTGTAACGGAGTATCCCGATGGCCGACATGATCGAGGAAATGCGCGAGACGCTGGAAGACCAGATCGCCGAACTGAAGACGGAAATGTCCCGGATCAGCCAATCCATCGCCGCAGGAGCCACGGAGACGATGGATGAGGCTGCGGACATCTACGAGGAAGGCCGGAGCCGCGCGCGCAAGGCCGCGCGCCAGCTGGGCGACCAGGCCCATCTTGCCGCCGATGTGGCGCGCGAGAATCCGGCCACCGCCGCGACGGTGCTTTCGACTGTCGCCTTGCTGGGCCTTGTGGCCGGTCTGATGCTGGGCGGCATGTTCGCGGGCGGCGGCCGGCGCTGATACCGGACCGGCAAGGGTCTTCCCTCCCCTTTCCGGTCCTGCGCGGCCCGCATCCAGAGGTGCGGGCCGCGTTCAGTTTCCACAGACCGGTTTCCGGCACGGGATCGCTCAGATCAGCGGCTTGCCCCCCGTCACCGCAATCGTCGCGCCCGAGATATAGGAGGCCATCGGCTCGGCCAGCATCACATAGGCCGCGGCCAGTTCCACCGGCTGGGCCGGGCGGCCCATCGGATAGTCTTGGCCGAACCTCGCGACTTTCTCGCCCGGCATGCTGGCCGGGATCAGCGGCGTCCAGACCGGTCCCGGGGCGACGCAGTTCACCCGTATCCCCCTTTCCGCCAGCATCTGCGCCAGCCCGCCGGTGAAATTCTGGATCGCCCCCTTGGTGGTGGCATAGGCCAGCAATGTGGGGTTGGGCATGTCGGCATTGATCGAGGTGGTGTTGATGATCGCGCCGCCCGCCGGCATATGCGGCACCGCGGCCTTCGCCAGATAGAACATCGCATGGATGTTGGTGGCGAAGGTGCGCTGCCATTCGCCGTCGGTGATCTCGTCCAGATCCTCGAAACTGTCCTGATGCGCGGCGTTGTTCACCAGGATGTCGATCCGGCCGAAGTCCTGCACGGTGCGGGTGACGATGGCGCGGCAATGCGACGGGTCCGAGATGTCGCCGGGCAGAAGCAGGCAGCGCCGCCCGGCCTCGCGCACGATCCGCGCGGTATCCACCGCATCCTCGTTCTCGGCCAGGTAGGAGATCGCCACATCCGCCCCTTCGCGCGCATAGGCGATGGCGACGGCGCGGCCGATGCCGCTGTCGCCGCCGGTGATCAATGCGGCCATCCCCTCCAGCCGCCCGGCGCCGCGCCAGCTGTCCTCGCCATGGTCGGGCTGCGGGTCCATGGCGCGGAACGAGCCGGGAAGCTCCTGCTGCTGTTCCGGGAAGGGCGGCTTTGGGTAGTGCGGATGGATCGGGGCCGCCCCCTGCCCCGCCGGGACCTGGGTTCCGCCGGGCTGCCTGGTGTTTTCCCCGCCCCGCAGGTTCGGGTCGTCCCTGTGCCGCCCCGCAGGGTCGATCTGGCCCTGGCGCTGATCCAGGACGCCCGGGACGGGCTCGCGCAACGAAGCGTTCGGCATGGCGGGGGGCGTAGGGGTGCGGTCTTGCATGAACATATCCTCCTGAGGCTGCCGGTCCGGCTGCTGGCCAAACCGCGGCGCACGGGGATTGTTCCGGGCCGCGGGCTCAAGGCATGTTCTGAAGAGCGGCACCGGATTGTTCCCGTGGTCCGTGCAATCCACCGGTCC
>CAYLSD010000105.1:0-4398 GCA_964386345.1 uncultured Fuscovulum sp. | reverse complement strand
GCCGCCAGCGCCCGTTCGCGCAGCACCCGTGACAGGCTTTGCGCCGCGGCCACATCCCTTTGCGCCCAAAGCCGGATGGCCTGTTCCACCGCCGCACGATCCGGCTCTTCCGCCGCAGGGGGCATGGCGCCTTTCACAAGTTCGGCGAAGGCGCGGTGTTCCCACCAGGACAGCACCGCCTGCCGCCAGCCTGCCCTGTCGCGGAAATGCCAGTAGAACGAGCCCTTCGTCACACCAAGCCCGCGCGCCACGGTTTCCACCCGCAGCCCCTCCTCCCCCTCGCTGGCCAGCGTGCGAAGACCGGCCAGAACCCAATCCTCGCGCCCCAACTGCCGCAGCATCCGCATCGCCCGTCCTCCTGCATGGATGTGCCGAGGATAACGCCCGTCCGGTTAACAAAGCCTCAAAACGCACAGGGTCCATTCGCCCGTCCGGCCCATACGCCCCCGGCGCAGGGGCGAACCGCTTGAAGCACCGCGCGGGGTCGTCTAATCAGGATCAGACCGCCCCGGCAGGCTTTCCGGCAGCGGCTTGGGGGAAAGATTGCGCATTCTCATCACCAATGACGACGGCATCAACGCCCCCGGCCTTGACGTCCTGACCCAGATCGCCACGGAAATCGCCGGACCGAAGGGCGAGGTCTGGACCGTTGCCCCGGCCTTCGAGCAATCGGGCGTCGGCCATTGCATCAGCTACACCCATCCGATGCTGATCGCCCGGCTGGACCCGCGCCGCTTCGCCGCCGAGGGCAGCCCGGCCGATTGCGTGCTGGCGGCGATCTACGACGTGCTGCAGGGCGCGAAACCCGATCTCGTGCTGTCCGGCGTCAACCGCGGCAACAACGCGGCCGAGAACGTGCTTTATTCCGGCACCATCGGCGGCGCGATGGAGGCGGCCTTGCAGGGCATCCCGGCCATCGCGCTGTCGCAGTTCATGGGACCCGAGACCGAGGCGCTGGACGATCCCTTCCAATGCGCCCGCAGCCATGGCGCGGGCGTCGTCAAGGCGCTGCTCGACAAGGGAATCTGGACCGGCGACGACTACCGCATCTTCTACAACGTCAACTTCCCGCCCGTCGGCGCCGCGGCGGCCAGGGGCATGAAGGTGGCGGCGCAGGGCTTCCGACGCGACACCGCCTTCTCGACCGAGCCGCACCTGTCGCCCTCGGGCAAGCGTTTCCTCTGGATCCAGGGCGGGCCGCAGCACCGCCCGACCGAACCCGGCACCGATGCGGCGGTGAACCTCGAAGGCCATATCTCGGTCACGCCGATGCGGGCGGACCTGACGGCGCACGACCTTCTGTCCGATCTGGCGGCGCGGCTGGGCTGACCATGGCAGGAGGGGGCGCATGACGGAAAACCCGGACGACCCCGAAGACCTGTCCGAGCGCAAGATGCGCTTCCTTTTCGCGCTGCGCTCGCGCGGGGTGACGGATGCGCGCGTGCTGACGGCGATGGAAAAGGTGGACCGCGGCCTTTTCGTGCGCGGCATCTTCGCCGCCCGCGCCTATGAGGACATGCCGCTGCCCATCGCCTGCGGCCAGACCATCAGCCAGCCCTCGGTGGTGGGGCTGATGACCCAGGCGCTGAACGTCGGGCCGCGCGACACGGTGCTGGAGGTGGGCACCGGCTCGGGCTACCAGGCGGCGATCCTCGCGCAACTGGCGCGGCGGGTCTATACGGTGGACCGCTGGCGCAGGCTGGTGCGCGAGGCGCAGGACATCTTCCGCCAGCTGGGCCTGGTGAACGTGACGGCGATGACGGCGGACGGATCGTTCGGCCTGCCCGACCAGGCGCCCTTCGACCGGATCATCGTGACCGCCGCCGCCGAGGACCCGCCGGGGCCCCTGTTGCAGCAGTTGAAGCCCGGGGGCATCATGGTGGTGCCGGTCGGCCAGTCCGATGCGGTGCAGCACCTGATCAAGGTGACCCGTGGCGAAAACGGCTTCGAATACGAAGAACTTCGTCAGGTGCGCTTCGTTCCTCTGGTCGAAGGGCTGGGGAACGAGTAGTCTGGTCCCGTGATCCGGGGACCAACCCGGACGAAGACGGCAAGAGGCAGCGACAGCATGACGATTTCCAGATCCCCCCGCAGCCCCCGGCGCATCCTGGCCGGGCTGGCGCTTGGTGGCAGCCTGATGGCACTGGCCGCCTGCTCGAACGATCCGATCGCGCTGGACTGGGACCTGCGCGCCGGGCCCGGCAGCACCGCGGAAGAGGCGCGGCAGGCCACGGCGTCGAAACCGGTGCCGGATTCCAACGGCATCCTCTCCTATCCCGGCTACCAGCTGGCGCAGGCCCGGCGGGGCGAAAGCGTGGCCGCGCTGGCCGGCCGCCTTGGCCTGAACCCCGAGGAACTGGCCCGCACCAACGCGCTGCGCCCGACCGACCCGCTGCGCGAGGGCGAGATGCTGCTCCTGCCGCGCCGGGTTTCCGCGGTGCCGCAGCCCGTGGCGGGCAGCCCCGCCACCGCCGCCCCGGGCAGCCGCCCGGTCGACATCACCTCGATCGCCACCACGGCGCTGGACAATGTCGGCACCACCGCGCCCTCGGCGAAAGTGCCGGGCGGCGGGAAAGAGCCGATCCGCCACACCGTCGCCCGCGGCGAGACCGCCTTCACCATCGCCCGGGCCTACAACGTCTCGGCCAAGGCGCTGGCGGACTGGAACGGGCTTGGCGCCGACATGGCCATCCGCGAGGGGCAGACGCTGATCATCCCGGTCGCCACCGCGCCCGCGCCGAACCCCGAGCCGCAGCCCACCGCCCCCGGCAGCGGCAGCCCGACCCCGGCGCCGCCCTCGGCCTCGAAGCCGTTGCCGGACGAGAAGACCCAGCCCGCGGCGCAGAAGCCGAAGGAGACCCCGCCCTCGCCCGACCTGGGCAGCGGCACCAAGGCGACACGGCTGGCGATGCCGGTCTCGGGCAAGATCATCCGCGCCTATGACAAGAAGAAGAACCAGGGCATCGACATCTCCGCCGCCGCCGGAACGCCGGTGAAGGCGGCCGAGGCGGGGACGGTGGCCGCGGTGACCAAGGACACCGACCAGGTGACCATCGTGGTGATCCGCCATGCCGACAACCTCTTGACGGTCTATGCCGGGATCGACGCGCTGAAGGTGAAGAAGGGCGACAAGGTCAGCCGCGGCCAGACCATCGGCGCTGTCCGCGCCGCCGACCCGTCCTTCCTGCATTTCGAGGTCAGGAAGGGCGTGGACAGCCTGGATCCGATGAGCTTCCTGCAATAAGCCCCCGGTTTTTCGACGAAAAACCGGAACGCGCCTATCCCGGCAGCGTGACCACGATAGCACCCCGTTCGGTGGCGACGACCGTATGCTCATACTGCACCACCGGTGCAGGGGGGCGGCTGTAGAGCGTCCAGCCGTCGCTGCCTTCCGCCGCCCATTGCCCGCCGGTGGAGAGGAACGGCTCGACCGTCAGCACCAGCCCGCGGTGGATGCGGCGGCGGTCGCGCGAGGGCCAGGTGGCGATCTCCTCGGGATATTCGTGCAGGCTGCGGCCGACGCCATGGCTGGCAAGGTTGCGGATCAGCGTATAGCCGCGGGCCTTGGCGAAGCGGCCGATGGCGTTGCCGATCCCGGCCAGCGGCCGATCCGCCCGCACCTGCGCGATGCCGACCTGCATCGCGCGCCTGCCGTCGCGGCACAGCCGGTCCAGCACCGGACGCGGAGGTGCGACCTGGAATGTCGCCCCGGTGTCGGCGAAATAGCCGTTCTTCGAGGCCGAGACGTCGATATTGACCAGATCCCCCGGCGCGATGACCCGTTCGCCCGGGATGCCATGGGCGATTTCCTCGTTGACGCTGATGCAGGTGGCACCGGGAAAATCATAGGTGGACTGCGGGGCCGACACCGCCCCTTCCCGCTCCAGCAGCGCCCGGCCGATCCCGTCCAGTTCCGCCGTGGTCATGCCGGGCTCCATCGCCTTTGCCATCGCCTGCATGGTGTTGGCGACGATGCGGCCGATCTCCTTCAGCCCGTCGAGATCGTCTTCATGGGTGATCGTCATGGGAAAAGTCCTCTCTGGGGGCCGCCGTCAAGCCATAGCGGCGGCGGAAGGGAATGTCGCGTAGAACCTTCCCCCGAGGTCTGGCCGGGCGGGAAAAGGCGAGGCACTGCCTCGCCCCCGCCCGTGCGGATGGGTTCCGCTGTAGACCTGTCAGCCCGAAACCCGGAGAGGCCAGCGCCCGACCCGGCGGGCGTGAAGCGCCCGCCATGGGCGGGTCGGGCGCTAGCCGGGCCTTTGAGGCCCGGCCGGTTCAGCGGAACCCGCAGCGCGTGGCGAAGGCGATGGCCTTCGCCAGACAGGGCGCCGGACCGAAGGACCGGCCCCCTACACCCGCGACACCAGCACCTTGTCGATGCGCAGCCCGTCCATGTCC
>CAYLSD010000104.1:0-4435 GCA_964386345.1 uncultured Fuscovulum sp. | reverse complement strand
CCCACCTGAACCTGCCGGTGTTCAACTCGGTGCATGAAGCGGTGGAAAAGACCGGTGCCGATGCGACGGCGATCTATGTCCCCCCGCCCTTCGCCGCGGATTCCATCCTTGAGGCCATCGACGCGGAAATCCCGCTGATCGTCTGCATCACCGAGGGCATCCCGGTCCTCGACATGATGAAGGTCAAGCGCGCGCTGATCAATTCGAAGTCGCGCCTGATCGGGCCGAACTGCCCCGGCGTGATGACGCCCGACGCCTGCAAGATCGGCATCATGCCCGGCTCGATCTTCAAGCGCGGCTCGGTCGGCGTGGTGTCGCGTTCCGGCACGCTGACCTACGAGGCGGTGAAACAGACCACCGATGTGGGTCTCGGCCAGTCCTCGGCCGTCGGCATCGGCGGCGATCCGATCAAGGGCACCGAGCACATCGACGTGCTGGAGATGTTCCTGGCCGACCCGGAGACGACCAGCATCATCATGATCGGCGAGATCGGCGGTTCGGCGGAAGAAGAAGCCGCCGAGTTCCTGGCATCGGAGAAGAAGAAGGGCCGCTGGAAACCCACCGCGGGCTTCATCGCCGGCCGCACCGCCCCCCCCGGCCGCCGCATGGGCCATGCCGGCGCCATCGTGGCGGGCGGCAAGGGCGATGCGGGCAGCAAGATCGAGGCGATGAAATCCGCCGGGATCGTGGTGGCCGACAGCCCCGCGGGCTTGGGCGAGGCCGTGCTGAAGGCGATCAAGGGCTGACCATGCCGCTGGGGTCCCGCCCGCACCTCTTTATCATGGCGCGCCAGTCGGAGCGCGCCATGATCGACTGCGCAAGACCCGGGTTTCTTCGAAAACCCGCAATCTCCCGTCCCCCTGAGGTGACCCCATGACCGAACATTCCCCCAATGCGCAATTCCAGGCCTCCTCCTTCATGGACGGGGCCAATGCCGATTACATCGACCAGCTTCAGGCCCGTTATGCCGAGGACCCGAACTCGGTCGATGCCGCCTGGGCCGAGTTCTTCCGCGCCCTTGGCGACAGCGAGCTGGACGCCAAGCGCGCCGCCGAAGGCCCGTCCTGGGCGCGGCCCGACTGGCCGCCCGCGCCGGTGGACGACCTGACCGCCGCGCTCACCGGGGAATGGCCCGCCGCGCCCACGAAGGAACAGAAGGCCGCCGGGCAGAAGATCGCCGCCAAGGCCGCCGAGCAGGGCGTCAACCTGACCGAAGCGCAGCTTCAGCGCGCCGTGATCGACTCCATCCGCGCGCTGATGATCATCCGCGCCTACCGCATTCGCGGCCACCTTGCCGCCGACCTCGACCCGCTGGGGATGCGCGAGCAATCCCCCCACCCCGAGCTTGACCCCGAATCCTACGGCTTCACCGAGGCCGACATGGACCGGCCGATCTTCATCGACAACGTGCTGGGGCTGACCCATGCCTCGATGCGGCAGATCATCGACATCCTGAAGCGCACCTATTGCGGCACCTTCGCGCTGCAATACATGCATATCTCGGACCCGGAACAATCCTCCTGGCTGAAGGAACGGATCGAGGGCTACGGCAAGGAGATCGCCTTCACCCGCGAGGGCCGCAAGGCGATCCTGAACAAGCTGGTCGAGGCCGAGGGCTACGAGAAGTTCCTCCATGTCAAATACATGGGCACCAAGCGCTTCGGCCTTGACGGCGCCGAGGCGCTGATCCCGGCGATGGAGCAGATCGTCAAGCGCGGCGGCCAGCTTGGCGTGCAGGATATCATCATCGGCATGCCACACCGCGGGCGGCTGAACGTGCTGGCCAATGTGCTGATGAAACCCTACCGCGCCATCTTCAACGAATTCCAGGGCGGCAGCTTCAAGCCCGAGGAAGTGGACGGCTCGGGCGACGTGAAATACCACCTCGGCGCCTCGGCTGACCGGGAATTCGACGGCAACAAGGTCCACCTGTCGCTGACGGCGAACCCCAGCCACCTCGAGGCGGTGAACCCGGTCGTCCTGGGCAAGGCCCGCGCCAAGCAGGACCAGCTGAACGACGTTGTCGAGCGCACCGCAGTGCTGCCGATCCTGCTGCACGGCGACGCGGCCTTCGCGGGCCAGGGCGTCGTGGCGGAATGCCTGCAACTGTCGGGCATCAAGGGCCACCGCACCGGCGGCTGCCTCCATATCATCGTCAACAACCAGATCGGCTTTACCACCGCGCCGCATTTCAGCCGGACCTCGCCCTATCCGACCGACATCGCCCTGATGGTCGAGGCGCCGATCTTCCATGTGAACGGCGACGATCCCGAAGCCGTGGTCCACGCCGCCCGCGTGGCCACCGAATTCCGCCAGCAATTCCACAAGGATGTGGTGCTGGACATCATCTGCTACCGCCGCTTCGGTCACAACGAAGGCGACGAGCCGATGTTCACCAACCCCGCGATGTACAACCGCATCCGGAAACAAAAGACCACCTTGCAGCTTTATACCGAACGTCTGGTCGCAGACGGGCTGATCCCGGAAGGCGAGATCGAGGATATGAAGGCCGCCTTCCAGGCCCGGCTGAACGAGGAATTCGAGGCCGGCAAGGACTATCGCCCGAACAAGGCCGACTGGCTGGACGGGCGCTGGAAGAACATGCAGACCAAGGACCTTGAGAATTATCAGCGTGGCGAGACCTGGATCCCGCCCGAGACGATGGCCGAGATCGGCGCCGCGCTGACCCGGGTGCCCGAAGGCTTCCACCTGCACAAGACCGTCGCCCGCCAGTTGCAGGCCAAGGCGAAGATGTTCGAGGACGGGCGCGGCTTCGATTGGGCCACGGCCGAGGCATTGGCCTTCGGCTCCCTCCAGGTCGAGGGCTTCCCCGTCCGCCTTGCCGGCCAGGACTGCACCCGTGGCACCTTCAGCCAGCGCCATTCCGCCCTGGTCGACCAGGACACCGAGGAACGCTACTACCCGCTGAACCACATCCGCCCCGGCCAGGCAAAGTATGAGGTCATCGACTCCATGCTGTCGGAATATGCCGTGCTCGGCTTCGAATACGGCTATTCGCTGTCCGAGCCCAACGGCCTGACCCTGTGGGAAGCGCAGTTCGGCGATTTCGCCAATGGCGCGCAGATCATGTTCGACCAGTTCATCAACTCGGGCGAGTCGAAATGGCTTCGGATGTCGGGCCTCGTCGTTCTCCTGCCGCACGGGATGGAGGGCCAGGGGCCCGAGCATTCCTCGGGCCGGCTGGAACGCTTCCTGCAGCTTTCGGCGGAAGAGAACTGGATCGTCGCCAATTGCTCGACGCCCGCCAACTACTTCCACATCCTGCGCCGCCAGCTGCACCGCGACTTCCGCAAGCCGCTGATCCTGATGACGCCGAAGTCGCTTCTGCGCCATCCGATGTGCATCAGCGACGCCGAGGATTTCACCACCGGATCCACCTTCCACCGCATCCTCTGGGACGATGCGCAGAAGGGCCATTCGGAGATGAAGCTGAAGACCGACAAGAAGATCCGCCGTGTCGTCCTCTGCTCGGGCAAGGTCTATTACGACCTGCTGGCCGAGCGGGACGCGCGCGGGCTGGACGATGTCTACCTTCTGCGGGTCGAACAGATCTACCCGGTGCCGGGCATGGCGCTGACGGCGGAACTGTCGCGCTTCCCCAATGCGGAAATCGTCTGGTGCCAGGAGGAACCCAAGAACCAGGGCGCCTGGTCCTTCATAGAGCCGGAGCTTGAGACCTTGCTGACCAGGGTGCGCGGCACCGCGACGCGGGCGAAATATGTCGGCCGTGTCGCCGCTGCCTCGCCCGCGACAGGCCTCGCCTCGCGCCACAAAGCCGAACAAACCGCGCTGGTCGATGCCGCGCTGACCATCGCCTGAAGGAGTTGAAGATGACCGACGTCATGGTGCCCGCCCTGGGCGAAAGCGTCTCCGAAGCCACCGTCTCCACCTGGTTCAAGAAGCCGGGCGATGCGGTGAAGCAGGACGAAATGCTGTGCGAGCTGGAAACCGACAAGGTTTCCGTCGAGGTGCCCAGCCCGGTCGCGGGCGTGCTGGCCGAAATCCTTGCACCCGAAGGCACGACCGTCGCCGCCAATGCGCGGCTGGCGATCGTCACCGAAGGCGCGGCCGCCACGAAGCCCGCCCCCAACGCGCCCGAGGTCTCGGCCACCGCCAAGTCGGTCGAACCCAAGGCCGAGGCCTCCGCCACCGTCGGCTCCCCCGGCGCCGGGCCGGAGCAGCTGACGCCGCGCGCCGATGTGGAAGACGCACCCTCGGCGAAGAAAGCCATGGCCGAGGCCGGGCTGTCGCGCGATGCCATCCAGCCCACCGGCAAGGACGGCCGCGTGATGAAGGAGGATGTGGCCCGCACCGTGGCAGGCGCCGCAGGGGCCGCCGCCGCCGCCGTGGCCACCCCGGCCCCCGCCGCCATCCCGCGCGCGCCGGTTCCCGCCGACGATGCCGCGCGCGAGGA
>CAYLSD010000103.1:0-4444 GCA_964386345.1 uncultured Fuscovulum sp. | reverse complement strand
CTCGCCCCCCGTCCCCATCCGTGGCAGGATGGCGGAAAACGGAGGCGGGCATGATCGGACGGGTGCTGACCCTTGCGGGCGGATTGGCGGGGGCGGTGGGGCTGTCGCAGTTCCCGGAATTCTCGCAGCAATACCTGCAGCGGCTGGCGGGGCAGGTGGATGCGCTGACGGTGGTGGTGCGGGACTTCGACGCCACGGCGCAGCGAAACGGCCTGACGCGCGAGGATGCGCTGGCCGAGATGACCGGCACCGCCTTCCTTGACGACAGGCAGAAGGACCTGCGCCGTACCTTCCTGCGCCATGCCCGGCTTTCGGACAATCTGGTCGCGCTGCGCGAGGCGGGGCCGCTGGCGCGGATGCTGATGCCGCAAAGGCTGGGCGATGGCGAGACGCTGGCCGCGACCTGGGGCGACTTCCGCCCCGCGGCCCCGGTCACGCCCGAAGGGCTGGCGGCGGCGGGGATCGGCTTCCTTGGCGGCTGGGGGGTGATCGCGGGCGCGCTGGCGCTGCTGGCGAGGCTGTTCCGGCGGCGGGCGCGGGCCTGAGGCGGCATCGGTGGATTCGATGACCTGTCTGGCGACCGGCTGAGCCCGGCCGGTTGGGTTGAACCGGCAGCGCGTGGCGAAGGCCCCCGCCTTCGCCAGAGGGGCGGCAGAGGCCGATATGGAAACCGAGCCGCGCGGGCCGCATGACCGCACGTCATTCACCCCGCGCGGCGATTGATGCGACGCCCCGGCACTGTCATGTTTCGGACAGGTTCCGCAGGCAAGTTGCACCCATGATGACGCAGGACAGATATGGCCCCCTCGCGGCCCGCGCGCCCTCTCTGGGCGAGCAGCTTGCCGACGGCATCGTCCATGCGCTGGCGCTGCTGGCCGGGCTGGTGGCCTTTCCGATCCTGCTCTACCACGCGCTGGTGACGGCCGGCCTTGGCGTCTTTGCCGGGCTGGCGGTCTATGCCGCCGGGTTCTTCCTGATGTGGGGCTTCTCGCTGGCCTACAACATGACGCCGCCGAGCGCGCTGAAATGGCTGCTGCGGCGGTTCGACCATTCGATGATCTATGTGATGATCGCCGGCACCTATACCGCGGTGATCCCGCATCTCGATCATCCCGGCTGGGCCTGGTCGCTGGGCGTGGCGGTCTGGGCCGGGGCGGCGCTGGGGATCGTGGTCAAGGTGGCGCTGCCTGGACGCTATGACCGGCTGTCGATCCTGGCCTATGTGGCGCTTGGCTGGGTCGGCGTCGTGGCCTTTGGCCCGGTGACGGCGGCGCTGCCCTTGGTGTCGCTGTGGCTTCTGGTGGCGGGCGGGCTGACCTATGTCGCAGGCGTCGCCTTCTATTTGTGGGAGCGGCTGCGTTTCCAGACAGCGATCTGGCACCTGTTCGTGGCCGTCGCCGCGGGGCTGCATTTCGCCGCCATCGCCGTGGCGCTGGTCTGAAGGGGCGGCGCGGACGCCGCCCCCGGGGAAGCCGTCCTTACTTGGACAGTTCCGTCATGATCTCGTCCAGCGCCTTGCAGGTGGCGTTCAGGTCCTCGGCGCTGCCGTTGGCCGAAGCCTTGGCCGCCAGTTCCTGCACCTTCGGCAGCATCTCGGCCAGCTTGGCCGGATCGGTCGAGGCCAGTTCGGTGATCTTCGTGGTCAGTTCGGTCGCCTTCTTCTCGGCATCGGCCTGGGTGCAGGCGGGTTCGTCCTTGCAGGCGGAGAGGAAGGAGACGGCCGAGACGACGGCCAGGACGGGAAGGATACGCAAGGGAATACTCCATGTGGAACTGTTTAGGGGCGCGCGTTTCACGCCGCGGCGGAGCACACGCTTTCGTGAGGAGAATGTCCAGCCCGTGCCTTTGCCTACAGGCCGGTTCTTGCCAAGCGGGATGCGGGCGGGCCTTTGCCGGGGCGGCGGGGTTTCCTTGACCTTTCCGTCCGGAACGGCCAGTTTCCCCGCCAATCAAGGCCCCGCCGCCGCCGCGGCAAAGGGGCGGCACCGGATCGAGGCAGATGGCAGGCAGAACCGCACCTTTTTCGGCCTTCGAATGGATGATCGCCTGGCGCTACCTGCGGGCGCGGCGGGCCGAGGGCGGGGTCTCGGTGATGACCTGGATCTCGGTCATCGGCATCACACTTTCCGTCTTCGCGCTGGTGGCGGTGATGGCGGTGCGGGCGGGCTTCCGCGAGGAATTCGTCGATACGCTTCTGGGCGCGAACGGCCATGTCACCGTCTACACCTGGCGGGTGGACGACCAGGGCCGCCGGTTGCGCGGCTTTCCCGACTGGCAGGAGGTGCAGGCCCGGCTGGCCGAGGTGCCGGGCGTGACCCGCGCCGCGCCGCTTGTGCGCGGGCAGGCGATGGTCACCACCGCCGGGACCGGTTCCTCGGGGGTGGAGGTCTTCGGGATGGCGCCCGCGGATGTGGCCGCCATCCCGTCGCTGACCGCGGGCGGCGATGATTTCGGCGATATATCAAGGCTGTCCGAGGGGATCGCCCTTGGCTCCGGCGTGGCGCGCGACCTTGGGCTGCAGGTGGGCGACCGGCTGCGGCTGATCTCTCCCGACGGGCCGAAGACGGCGATGGGCGGGTCCTCGCTGCGGGTGATGTCCTATGAGCTGGTCTATGTCTTCACCTCGGGCAGCCCCGAGATCGACCGCACCCGCGCCTATCTACCGATGGAGGAGGCGCAGAGCTTCTTCAATGCCGAGGGCGTGGCGGACGAGTTCGAGGTGATGGTGGCCAGCCCCGAGGCGATCGACGGCTATGTGCCGGCGCTGCTGGCCGCCGGGGGCGCGGATGCGATGACCTGGACCTGGCAGCAGAGCGCGGGCAACTACCTGCGGGCGCTGACGGTGGAGGACAACATGATGTTCATCCTGATGTCGATCCTGGTGCTGATCGCATCGCTGAACATCATCTCGGGGCTGGTGATGCTGGTGAAGAACAAGGGCCGCGACATCGGCATCCTGCGCACCATGGGGCTGACCGAAGGCTCGGTCCTGCGGGTGTTCTTCCTGTGCGGCGCCTTGACCGGGCTGGTGGGGACCATCGCCGGGATCGTGCTGGGCAGCCTGTTCGCCCATTGGTTCACCCCGATCTTCGATTTCATCAACATGGTTGCGGGCGGCGGGCTCTGGGATCCCACGGTCCGCCCGATCTATCACCTTTCGGCCAAGCTGCAGGCGGGCGACGTGGTGACGGCGGCGGTGCTGTCCCTGGTGCTGTCCTTCGTGGTGACGATCTTCCCGGCGCGGCGCGCGGCCCGGATGAACCCGGTGGAGGCGCTGCGCTATGAGTGATGCTCTGGTCCTTGAGGGCCTCGAGAAGGGCTACAACCATGGGCGCCCGTCCGAGGTGCAGGTGCTGCGCGGGGCCTCGCTGACGGTGGCGGTGGGCGAGGTGGTGGCGCTGGTCGCGCCTTCGGGCGCGGGCAAGTCGACGCTGCTGCATATCGCCGGGCTTCTGGACACGCCGGACGCGGGCCGGGTGGTGCTGGGCGGGCGCGAGATGGGGGGGCTGTCCGACAAGGCCCGGACCGAGGCGCGGCGGGGCGAGGTGGGCTTCATCTACCAGTTCCACCACCTGCTGCCCGAATTCACCGCGCTGGAGAACGTGGTGATCCCGCAACTGGCGAACGGGGTGGAGAAGGCGGCGGCCGAGACGCGGGCGATGGATCTTCTGGGCCGCGTCGGCGTGGCGGGCCGTGCCGCCCACCGCCCGGCGGCGATGTCGGGGGGCGAGCAGCAGCGGGTGGCCTTCTGCCGGGCGCTGGCCAATGCGCCGCGGCTGCTGCTGGCCGATGAACCGACGGGGAACCTCGACCCCGCCACCAGCGACCAGGTGTTCGGCGCGCTGATGGAGCTGGTGCGCTCGACCGGCATGGCGGCGCTGATCGCCACCCACAACATGGAGCTTGCCGCACGGATGGACCGGGTGGTGCGGCTGGATCAGGGCCGCGTGGTCTGATAGCTGTGGGTGATCCGCAGCCGCCAGCCACGAGGGTCCCCATGCGCGCGAAGCTTCTTCTTGTCCTGCCCTTCCTCGCGGCCTGCGTGGAAGAGAAGCAGCCCACCGGCGCCGAGGACTTCGCCGCCTTCTGTTCCAGTTGCCACGGGGCCGCGGGCAAGGGCAACGGCGAGGTCGCCTCGGCCTTGGCCCACAAGCCCGCCGACCTGACCCGGCTGTCCCGCCGCAATGGCGGCGAGTTTCCCAAGCTGCGGGTGATGGCGAAGATCTGGGGCTATACCGGCGGCAAGGACGGCGAGGCGGTGATGCCGAACTTCGGCCCGCTGCTGGACAGCCCGCTGGTGCCCTATGACGCCGGGGACGGGATCGAAAGCCCGACGCCGCTGCGGCTGGTGCAGCTGGCGGAATATGTGGGGCGGTTGCAGAGGTAGGGGCGCCGGTGGGGCTTTGCAGCCCCACGTCCTCACAGCGGATTTGGGTCAGGAGGA
>CAYLSD010000102.1:0-4485 GCA_964386345.1 uncultured Fuscovulum sp. | reverse complement strand
CCCCGCTTGCGGCGCCCCGGCCCCGGCCCTATATTGATCCCTGCCCGGGGCAACCCGGACTATGGCGATAAACGCACCTGTAATAGACGGCTCGGACCCGGGGGCGGTACCCGGCGGCTCCACCAACACCCCCGGCATTGCGGGACGATGGGGCCGAAACAGGATCGACGGACGTTCAAAGAGGCCAGCTTTCGCTCGGTGAGGTACCACCGTTATCGGTCCAAGATCACAGTTGCCAATGACAACCGTGCTCCGGTGGCGCTGGCTGCGTAAGCGGCTCGCAATACCAAACATAAGCCCCTGCGCTTAGCCGCGTAGGGCGGGGTTCGCAGGCACCTGGCAACAGAAGCCTGCACTTTCCCGTCTTTCCAGTGTGATCCGCGGCCCCTATGGTCGCCGCGATGACCCCTCCGCCGCTGTCCGACCTGACCCGCACCTTCGCACGCATCGGCCTCATGTCCTTCGGCGGCCCCGCGGCGCAGATCGCGCTGATGCACCGGGTGGTGCTGGACGAGAAGCGATGGGTCCCGGAAACCGACTACCTTCGCGCGCTGTCCTTCTGCATGTTCCTGCCCGGCCCCGAGGCGATGCAACTGGCCACCTGGGTCGGCTGGCGGCTGCACGGGGTAAGGGGCGGGCTGATCGCGGGGGGCCTTTTCGTGCTGCCCGGCGCGCTGATCGTGCTGGGGCTGAGCATGGTCTATGCCGCCTTCGGCGCGGTTCCGCTGGTGGCGGCGCTGTTCACCGGGGTGCAGGCCGCGGTCATCGCCATCGTGATCGAGGCGCTGATCAGGATGTCGCGCCGGGCACTGAAATCGCGCGAGGCGGTGCTGATCGCCACTGCCGCCTTCGCCGCGCTGTTCCTGCTGCACCTGCCCTTTCCGCTGGTGATCCTGACCGCGGCGCTGTGGGGCTTCGTCCGCACGCCGCGCGCGCCGCGGGACCCCGCCGCCCCTGCCCCGCCCGCCGCCCTTGCCCGGTCGCTGAAGGCCGGTGCGGCATGGGCCGTCCTCTGGCTGCTGCCTTTGGGGCTGCTGCTTCTGGCCGCGCCGCCAAGGCTGGCCGAGATCGGGCTGTTCTTCTCGAAACTCGCCGTGCTGACCTTCGGCGGCGCCTATGCGGTGCTGGCCTGGATGGCGCAGGAGGTGGTGCAGGCGAAGGGCTGGCTGACGCTGCCGCAGATGATGGACGGGCTGGGGCTGGCCGAGACGACGCCGGGACCGCTGATCCTGGTCAACGAATTCGTCGGCTTCATGGCCGGGCACCAGGCGGGCGGCTGGCCGCTGGGCGTGGCGGGGGCGGCGGTGGCGGTCTGGATGACCTTCGTGCCCTCGTTCCTGTTCATCTTCGCGGGCGCCCCCTTCATCGAGCGGCTGACCCATATGCCGCGCCTGTCGGGCGCCCTGGCCGCGATCACCGCCGCCGTGGTGGGGGTGATCGCGAATCTGTCGCTGTGGTTCGCGCTGCATGTCCTTTTCGCGCATCTGCCGGTGCTGGAGGCGGGGCCCCTGCACCTGCCCCTGCCCGATCCCGCCAGCCTGCGCGCGCTGCCCGCCGCCGTGGCGGCGCTGTCGGCCTTCCTGCTGTTGCGGCGCCATTGGCCGCTGGGCCCGGTTCTGGCGATTTCCGCGGCACTTCCGGCGCTGGCCTCGCTGGTCTGACCGGCGGCTGCGCCGGGCGGCGGTTTCGCTGAACCCGCCCCCTTCCCTTGTCCCGCGAATCCCCTATGCTGCAACCCAACCGCGAAAGGGGGACGAATGACGCGCAGCATCGACTATGGCAACCTGATGCACCGGGCGATGCGCGGGCTGATCCAGAGCGTGCTGGAGGATGTGGCGAAGAACGGGCTTCCCGGCGCACATCACTTCTTCATCACCTTCGACACCAACCACCCCGATGTCGCCATCGCCGACTGGCTGCGCGAACGCTATCCCGACGAGATGACGGTGGTGATCCAGCACTGGTTCGAGAACCTGGAAGTCACCGCCGACGGCTTTTCCGTCACCCTGAACTTCGGCAACCAGCCCGAGCCGCTGGTGATCCCCTTCGACGCCGTGCGCACCTTCGTCGACCCTTCGGTGGAATTCGGCCTGCGGTTCGAGACCCGCGAGGAGGACGAGGAAGAGGATGACGAGGAAGAGGACGACGGCGACGACGATCCGCCGCCGCATGACGCCGAGATCGTCCGGCTGGACCGCTTCCGCAAGCAGTAACCCATGACCAGCGACCTTGCCCTTTTCCGCCGGAGGCTTCTGAAGAACCCCCGGCAGGTCTCGGCCATCGCGCCGTCGTCGCGGACGCTGGCCCGGGCGATGACGCTGGGGCTTGGCCCGCAGAGCGGGCAGGTGGTGGAGTTCGGCCCCGGCACCGGGCGCTTCACCGAGGCGATCCTTGCCCGCGGCGTGCCGCCCGGCAACCTGACGCTGTTCGAGCTGGACGAGGAATTCGTCCCCTACCTGCGCAGGAAATTCCCCGGCGTGACCGTCCACCAGGCCCCGGCGCAGGAGGCGGCGCGGCTGGTGACGGGCAAGGCGGGCGTGGTGATCTCGGGCCTGCCGCTTCTGTCGATGCCGGATACGGTGCGCGAGGGCATCGTCGCCGCCGCCTTCGACATCCTCGCCCCGCGCGGGCGCTTCGTGCAGTTCACCTACGGCCCCCGCCCGCCCCTGCCGCCCGAGCAGATCGCAAGCCTTGGGCTGACGGTGGACAAGGGGTTCAAGGTCTGGGCCAACCTGCCGCCGGCCCGGGTCTACCGCTTCCGCCGGGGCTGAGAACAGCGGTCAGACTTCCTTCCGCATCAGCCGGTCCAGCGAGTAATGCGCGCCGCCATAGGCCGCGAACAGCGCGGCGGCCCCGGCCCAGAACAGCGAATTGGTCTCGGCCTTCATCTGCACCAGCGCCAGGAAGCCGTGGCCGCCATCCGCCAGAAGCTGCTGCTGCCCCTCGGCGGTCAGATAGTTCAGGTTGGCCTTCAGGAATTCGATCCCCTCGGGGGTCAGGAAGGCCTCGCCATAGGGATGGGTGACGTGGAACCACCATGTCACCAGCAGCATCACCGCATTGGCCAGCGCCACCGGCCGGGTGAACAGCCCCAGCACGATCAGCGCCCCGCCGATGAAGTTCACCACCGCCAGGAGCGGCGAGAAGAGCCAGCCGGGATGGAACCCCAGGCTCTCGACGAAGCCGCTCATCGCCAGCGGCGCGGTGATCTTGGGCCAGCCCTCGACCATCAGGTAGCCGCCGACGACGACGCGCAGGACCAGCCAGCCGACCGGCTGGGCAAGGCCATGGTAGACCGGCGCAAGGAACGGCAGCACCAGCCTTTCGCGCGGCGAGGAGGTCATTTCGGGCATGTCGGTCATCTGCGGCTCCTTTCGGGTTCAGGGCGCGCTCCGCACCCATCATAGCACAACACCCGCCGCGGGTATCCGGCTCCGCCTGCGGCATTTCCGGTGCAGTATGCGACGGTATGCCGATTGATTTCGCCGCCCCCCGCCGCTATGCGGGGCACAAGCTTTTGCAGGAGGCACGCATGACCGCGACCCGTACCGAAACCGACAGCTTCGGCCCGCTGGAGGTTCCCGCCGACAAGTATTGGGGCGCGCAGACCCAGCGGTCGATCATCAACTTCCCCATCGGCTGGGAGCGCCAGCCGGTCCCGGTGATCCGCGCGCTTGGCGTGATCAAGAAGGCATGTGCGCTGGTGAACATCGCGCAGGGCGACATTTCGGCGGAACTGGGCAATGCCATCGCCGCGGCGGCGACCGAGGTGATCGAGGGCCGCTTCGACGACAACTTCCCGCTGGTGGTCTGGCAGACGGGGTCCGGCACGCAGTCGAACATGAACGCCAACGAGGTGATCAGCAATCGCGCCATCGAGATGCTGGGGGGCGTGAAGGGCTCGAAGAAGCCGGTCCATCCGAACGACCATGTGAACATGGGGCAATCGTCCAACGACACCTTCCCCACCGCGATGCATGTGGCGATCGGGATGCACACCCGCGACGTGCTGATCCCGGGGCTGGAGAAGCTGTCGGCGGCGCTTTGGGCGAAGTCGAAGGAATTCAGGGACATCATCAAGATCGGCCGGACGCATACGCAGGACGCCACGCCCCTGACGCTGGGGCAGGAGTTCTCGGGCTATGCGACGCAGGTCGACAAGGGGATCGCCCGGGTGAAGATGTGCCTGCCCGACATCTACGAACTGGCGCAGGGCGGCACCGCCGTCGGCACCGGGCTGAACACCCGCGTCGGCTTCGACGCCCGCGTGGCGGCGGAGATCGCCAAGATCACCGGCCTGCCCTTCGTCACCGCGCCGAACAAGTTCGAGGCGCTGGCGGCGCATGACGCGATGGTGATGTTCTCGGGCGCGCTGAAGACGGTGGCGGGGTCCTTGTTCAAGATCGCCAACGACCTGCGGCTTCTGGGCTCGGGCCCGCGCTCGGGCCTTGGCGAGCTGATCCTGCCGGAGAACGAGCCGGGGTC
>CAYLSD010000101.1:0-4746 GCA_964386345.1 uncultured Fuscovulum sp. | reverse complement strand
TCCTGCGCTCCCGCCTTGCCGAGGGGCAGGGCGCGCCCGGGCAGGTGCTGCATGGTTTCACCATCGCCTGCGGCGAGGGTGCGGTGGAGGTGCTGGAAGCGCAGCGCGAGGGCAAGCGCCCGATGCCGGTGGGAGAGGTGTTGCGCGGGCTGACCCTGCCGGGGCGGTTGGGGTGAGGGGGGTGCTGGTGGTGTTGGGCCGGCGGCTTCGCGGGCGGAGTGGACGCTCATAGCAGCTTTCCGCATTTAGCTTATGAGTGATAGAATAACCAAAATCTGGCAGAGGAAGAAATGCGCAACATCAAGGAAGGCACGTGGCTGCACGACCTGATCGAAGTTTATAACGAACTTGGGGGGCAGGCTTCTTATGCGGATGTATATCCACTGGCACAGAGGCGCCGCTTGAGCCGCGGCGCTAGTTGGACACCCGAGGCGGAAGCAAGCATTAGACGAACTGTTGAGGATCACGCCGAAAGTTCAAAAAACTTCAGAGGGAGATCGGTGTTTTACAGTGTTAATGGACATGGCCGTGGCGTGTGGGCTTTGATGCCCGAGTATTTGACCACCCAGACACCGGAACGCACTGAGGACTCTTCTGCATATATTGAAGGAATCGAAGGCATCGTCCGAGAGAGATCTTATTTGCAACGCTCCAGAGACCCTCGCCTCGTTCAGGCTAGGAAAGAAATCGATGCATTCTCATGCCAAGCTTGCGGGTTCTGTCTGACTGTTGGCAAGGACAAGTATATCATCGACGTGCATCATCTAAATCCGCTGGGTAACGTGGATGATGCTGTTGTCACATCTGTAGACGACCTGGTGTGTTTGTGTCCTACCTGTCACCGCGTCGCACACTCGAGGCCCGACCGACCACTCTCACTGTCTGAAATTAAAAATTTACTTCGCGAGGCCCGACCTTGTTCCTGATTTTTTTTACAGTTTGGATCACAGGCGTTTACTGCGGTCTTGAACGACCGCTTAGGACTCGAAGCCCGCTATGACGGGCCTTCCCCATGACAGCAGTTTTCATTCCCCCAACCCTTCCGCGCCGCGCTCTCGCCCCCCATATTCCCCATAGGACCACGGGAGATGCCCATGCCCTTCCTGATGCTGATGATCATCGGAGCCGCCGCGGGGTTTCTTGCCACGCGGGTGATGCGGGTGAATACCGATGTGCCCTCGACGGTGGCCATCGGGGTGTTCGGGGCGCTGATCGGCGGCGTGGTGCTGCGGGTGCTGATCCTGTCGCTTGGCGTGGCGGCGGGGTTCGTCGGCGCTTTCATCGGCGCGCTGCTGCTGATCTGGCTGTGGCAGCGCTACATGCGCTGAGGGCCGGCCAGCCGTTTCGCCGCATCCTTGATGCGGAAGCCCTCGCCGCCCCAGAGCGCCTGCCCCTGCCATGCTGCGAAGAGGATCGCCGCGGCTTCGCGGGCCTTTGGGCCGGTGCCGAGCCGCTGGGCCAACGCGGTTTCCACCAGGCGCCGCCAGTCGGCGGCCTGGGCGCGGGCGGTGTCGTCGGCAGGACCCGCGAGCAGCAGGCCCACCTGACCCGCAACCGTGTCCAGCGCCTTCAGCAGGCCCTGCGGCCCCTTGTCGGCGGCGGAGTCGATGGCGTCGGTCGTGGCCCCGGTCAGCACGTGCCAGCCGTCCCGCACTGCCGCCCTGCGCATGGCTGCGACGGTGCCGTATCGTTGCGCGAGGGTCGATGGGGCAAGCCCGGTCGCCAGCGCCGCCGCGCCGAAGCTGACCGTCTGCCCGCCCCCGGCCATGAGGCGGCGGACGGTGGCGAGGACTTCGGCGTCGGGCAGGGATTTCGGGCGGGCCATGGGGATTTGTAACCGGGCGTTCGGTTTCGCTCAAGTCCTGGGTTGAGAGGGGTGCGGGACAGTCTGCGATTGGGACGGGCGGGAGAAGGCGAGGCGCTGCCTCGCCCCCGCCCGTGCGCGACGGTTCCGCTGTAAACCTGTCAGCCCGAAACCCCGAGAGGCCAGCGCCTGACCCGGCGGGCGAGAAGCGCCCGCCGAGGGCGGGGCGGGCGCTGGCCGGGTGCTTAAAGCACCCGGCCGGTTCAGCGAAAACCACATCTCATGGCGAAGGCGATGGCCCTCGCCAATATGACCGCGCCCGGACCCGCCCTACGGCCTGCGCTTGGGGCTTTCGGGGCGTGGCGGGCGGGTGCGGTAGACCGGCAGGCGCCAGCCGAAGGCCAGGCTTCCGGCGCGCAGCGTCAGGGTGACGCCGGCGCAAAGCGCCAGCATCGGCAGTTCTCCCAATCCGGCGCGGGCGGCGAGGACGGCGGCAGCCGCCCCGGCGAAGGCGCAGGTGACGTAAAGCTCTCCCTGCTTCAGGACGAGCGGCACCTCGTTGCAGACCACGTCGCGCAGCAGCCCGCCGAGGCAGCCGGTGACCATGCCCATGACAAGGACGATGGGCCAGGCCTGCTCCATGCCGGTCGCGGCGGCCACGCCCGCAGGCACGGCGATGGCAAGCGCGAAGGCGTCGATCCAGAGAAGCGCGCGGTAGCGGCTTTCCAGCAGGTGGGCGGTCAGGAAGACCCCGATGGCGGCCGTCGTGGCCACGGCCAGCACCACCGGATCGGAGACCCAGAACACGGTGCGGTCAAGGATCACGTCGCGCGTGGTGCCGCCGCCGGTGGCGGTCAGGCAGGCGATGAAGATGAAGCCCACGATGTCCAGCTGGCTGCGTGATGCCACAAGCGCGCCCGTCACCGCGAAGACCGCCACCGCCGCATAATCGAGGATCTGCAGCACGGTCTCGGGCGTCATGGAGCGGGGGCCTTCTTGTAGGGGGCCATGCCCGCCCGGGCCAGCGCGTCGGCGCGTTCGTTCTCGGCATGGCCCGCGTGGCCCTTGATCCAGCGCCATGTCACGGTATGGCGGGCCTGGGCGGTGTCCAGCTTTTGCCAGAGGTCGGCGTTCTTGACCGGCTTCCGGTCGGCGGTTTTCCAGCCGTTGCGCTTCCAGCCGTGGATCCAGCCGGTCACGCCGTTCTTCACATAGGCGGAATCGGTGACGATGGTCAGGGCCGAGGGCCGGGTCAGCCCCTCCAGCGCCGAGATCGCGGCCATCAGTTCCATGCGGTTGTTGGTGGTGTCGGCCTCGCCGCCGGACAGTTCGCGTTCCTTGATCACCTGCGCGCCGTCGCGGGCGATCAGCAGCACGCCCCAGCCGCCGGGGCCGGGATTGCCGGAGCAGGCTCCGTCGGTATAGGCGAAGAGGTCGGGCATGGGGGGCCTTTGCGTTGCGGTCCGGGGATAGGCCGGGGCGCCGGGCCGCGCAAGGGGCGGGTCAGTTGCGGTCGACGGCTTTCTGCAACCGCCGGGGCAGGGCATCGCGGATGGCGGCGAGCACCTGACCGACCCGTGCGGCGTCTTCGGCGACGGGTTGGGAGGGCAGCGGGACCTCGATCCCGTCCAGCAGCACCTTGCCGCCGGTGGAGCCGCCGCCGACCATGATCTCTTCGGATGTGCGGGCGGGCCTGTCGATCAGCCCGGCGCTGGCGACGGCATCGCGGATCGCCTGCAGTTTCTCCGGCGCGGCCTTGCCCGTGAGGGTCGTGCAGCCGGGCGGCTCGGTCTCATAGCCCTTGCAGTCCTTCATCGTCACCTTGCCGTCGGTAGCGATGGTGACCTCGACGCTCCAGGCATATTCCGGCGGCAGGCTGCCGGAGTTGGCCCGGTATTCCGCCAGAACCCCTTCGGCCAGCGCAGGCAAGGGCAGGGCGGCAAGGGCGAGGGTCAGGATCAGCCTGCGCATCAGGCGATCTCCTGCCGCAGGATGCGGGGGATCTTGAACTCGATGTCCTCGACGGCGGTCTCCACCCGTTCCAGCGCCACGTCGTAGCGGGCGCGGAAGGCATCGATCACCTCGTTCACCAGCACCTCGGGGGCGCTGGCGCCCGCGGTGATGCCGATGGCGGCGGCGCCTTCCAGCGCGCGCCAGTCGATGTCTGTGGCGCGCTGCACCAGCATGGAATAGGCGCAGCCCGCCGCGCGGCCCACCTCGACCAGCCGCTTGGAGTTGGAGCTGTTCGGCGCGCCGATCACCAGAAGGGCGGCGATCCTCGGGGCCATGGCCTTGACGGCCGCCTGCCGGTTGGTGGTGGCGTAGCAGATGTCGTCATGCGCGGGGACGCGGATCGCCGGGAAGCGCGCCTGAAGGGCGGCGGCGATGGCGGCGGTGTCGTCCACCGACAACGTGGTCTGGGTGATATAGGCCAGCTTGCCCGCGTCGCGGACCTGAAGGCGGGCCACATCCTCGACCGTCTCGACCAGCAGCACCTCGCCGGGCGGAAGCTGGCCCATGGTGCCGACGGTTTCGGGGTGGCCTTCATGGCCGATGTAGATGAGCTGGGTCCCGGCCTCATGGTGGCGGGCGGCCTCGTTATGGACCTTGGTCACCAGCGGGCAGGTGGCGTCCACCGCGATCATCCGGCGGTTTGCCGCCTCGGCGGGCACGGATTTCGGCACGCCATGGGCGGAGAAGACCACGGGCCGGTCGTCGGGGCATTCCGACAGTTCCTCGACGAAGACGGCGCCCTTGGCGCGCAGCCCGTCCACCACGAAGCGGTTGTGGACGATCTCGTGCCGGACATAGACCGGGGCGCCCCATTTCTCGATCGCCATCTCGACGATCTTGATCGCCCGGTCCACGCCCGCGCAGAAGCCGCGGGGGGCGGCGAGATAGAGGGTGAGGGGCGGTCGTGTGGCGGTCATGGCGGTCCTTCG
>CAYLSD010000100.1:0-4915 GCA_964386345.1 uncultured Fuscovulum sp. | reverse complement strand
CGCCCCGGCTTGCCATAACGCGGCATGGCCGAGCTTCCCGTCACCCATGTCCTGCCCGCGCTGCGCGGCGCCCTCGCCGCCCGCGGCATGGCGGTGCTGCAGGCGCCCCCCGGCGCGGGCAAGACCACGCTGGTGCCGCTGGACCTGCTTGCCTCGGGCCTTTTCCCCGGCCGGATCGTGATGCTGGAACCCCGCCGCCTTGCCGCCCGCGCCGCCGCCGAGCGGATGGCCGAGACGCTGGGCGAAGCCGTCGGCCAGCGGGTCGGCTACCGCATCCGGGGCGAGGCGAAGACCTCCGCCGCCACAAGGGTCGAGGTGGTCACCGAAGGCATCCTGACCCGGATGATCCAGTCCGATGCCGAATTGCCGGGCGTCTCCTGCGTCATCTTCGACGAGTTTCACGAACGCTCCTTGCAGGCCGACCTCGGCCTTGCACTTGCGCTGGAGATCCGCGGCGCGATCCGGCCCGACCTTGCGCTTCTGGTCATGTCCGCCACGCTGGACGCCGCCCCGGTCGCCGCGCTGATGGGCGATGCGCCGATGATCACCGCCGAGGGCCGGGCCTTCCCGGTGGAAACCCGCTGGCTGCCCCGTCCGCCCGATGCCAGCCTCCGGTTCGAGGCGGCACTGGCGGGGCTGGTCCGGCAGGCGGTGGAGGAAACCTCCGAAGGCGGCATCCTCGTCTTCCTGCCGGGGGAGGGCGAGATCCGCCGGGTCGAGGCGATGCTCCGGGATCTGCCCGGCTGCGTGGTCCGGCCCCTGTTCGGCGCCATGGATTTCGCCGCCCAGCGCGCCGCCCTTGCGCCTGCGGAAGGCCGCAAGATCGTGCTGGCGACCTCCATCGCCGAAACCTCGCTGACGCTGCCCGACATCCGCGTGGTGGTCGATGGCGGCCGCGCGCGGCGGGCGCGGTTCGACGCCGGTTCCGGCATGTCGCGGCTGGTCACCGAACGGGTGACCCGGGCCGAGGCCGAACAGCGCCGCGGCCGGGCGGGCCGGGTGGCCGAAGGCCTCTGCTACCGGCTCTGGACCCGCGGCGAAGAGGGCGGGCTGGCCGCTTTCCCGCCGCCCGAGATCGCCGCCGCCGACCTTGCGCCGCTGGCGCTGGAACTGGCGCAATGGGGCTCGGATGCGCTGCCCTTCCTGACCCCGCCCGCCCCCGGGCCGCTGGCCGAGGCGAAGGCGCTTCTGGCCGATCTGGGGGCGCTGGACGGCAGCGGCCGGATCACCGCGCACGGGCGGCAACTGGCGGCGCTGCCCCTGCATCCGCGCATCGCGCATATGCTGGCGATGGCGGGGCCGGGCGCGGCCACGCTGGCCGCTGCTCTGGAAGAGCGCGACCCGCTGCGCGGCGCGCCGCCCGACCTTCTCCTCCGGCTGAAGGCGGTGGACCGCCCGCCGGCCGAGGCGCATCGCCCCACCATCGAACGTATCCGGGCCGAGGCGAAGCGGCTGTCCCGAGCCGCCCCGCAGGGCACGCAGCCCGGCCTGACCCCGGCGCAGATGGCCGCGCTGGCCTATCCCGACCGCATCGGCCTGCGCCGCAAGGGCGACCAGCCGCGCTACCTGCTCTCGGGCGGCAAGGGCGCGGTGCTGCCCGCCGGATCGGCGCTGGCGGCATCCCGGCTGATCGTGGCGACCGACCTGGACGGCGACCCGCGCGAGGCGGCGGTGCGGCAGGCCATCGCCCTGCCCGAACCCGAGTTCCGCGCGCTTTTCTCCGGCCGTATCCACTGGCGCGAAGGCGTCGAATGGAACCGGCGCGAGGGCAGGGTGGCCGCCCGGCGGCAAGAGATGTTCGGCGCGCTGGTGCTGGACGACCGCCCCTGGCCGCAGGCCCCGGACGAGGCTTTGGCCCGCGCCGCGCTGGAAGGGCTGCGGCTCATCGGCCTGCCATGGACCCCCGCCGCCCGCCGCCTGCGCGCCCGGATGGCGCTGGCCCGCGAAAAGGACTGGCCGGAGGTTTCGGACACGGCGCTGCTTGAGACGGCGGAGGACTGGCTGCTGCCCCATCTGGCCAAGGTAAGGACCGAGGCCGACCTGCGCGCGCTGGACCTGACGCCCGCGCTGAAGACCCTGCTGTCATGGGACCGGCAGGCGGTGCTGGACCGGCTTGCCCCGGCCAGCTTCACCACGCCGCTGGGCCGGGCGGTGCCGATCGACTACGATGGTGATCACCCGGGGATCGAGGTCCGCCTGCAGGAGATGTTCGGGGTTGCGGAACACCCGAGGGTCGGCGTCCATCGGCTGCCGCTGCGCATCACGCTGCTGTCGCCCGCGCAGCGCCCGGTGCAGGTGACGCTGGACCTGCCGGGCTTCTGGGCGAATTCCTATGCCGATGTGCGCAAGGACATGCGCGGCCAGTATCCAAGGCATCCCTGGCCGGAGGATCCGACCGCGGCGGCGCCCACGCTGAGGGCGAAGCCGAGGGGAAGCTGAAGGGGTGCAGGCCCGGCCCCGATGGCGAAGGCGCGTGCCTTCGCCACAGTGGAACGGTTTCTGCTGAACCGGCCGGGCCGAAGATCGGGCAGCCCTCAGCCGCCGCAATAGGCCTCGGCCATGGCGCCGAATTCCTTGTAGCGGTCCCAGAAGGCGTCGTCCGCCGGGCGCTGCGACACCCAGACCGCATGGGCGGCGTCGGGATCGGTGAAGAACCGCGCCGCGCGGCGCTGGTCGTTGCGGTTCAGCACCATGTCGGCGACCTGCTGGATGCAGCCGCACAGCGGGCGGCTGGCGCTTTCCCGGCCGGACCTCATGCAGGCGGAATCGATCGGCCCCGCCAGCGCGGCGGTGGACATCAGCGGAAGCGCAAGGGGAAGGACAAGGGCGGCAAGGCCGGCCCGCACAACAGGTTTCATCATCTTCTGCCTCATTGCCGTGGGCGGGGTTTCCCTCCGCCGCGGTCGTTTTTCTGGGGCCAATTCTGGCAAAATGCAGCGATTCTTTCAATGCCGCAACGCCGATTGGCAGCGGGCTGCCGGGCGCCGCAAGGGATAGAGGCGCCCCCCGGCGCGGGCCACAACATGATGCGCGGTTTCCCCGCGCCCCGGCGCCCCGGCCTCCAACCGGGCGATTCGGCCGCACCCCCTCCGGGCGGCGCCCGCTGTCCCCCCTTCCCGGCCCTTCTCCGCCACGCTATATGCGGCCCCATGACCGAGCTTTCGCTGATCCGCAATTTCTCCATCGTGGCGCATATCGACCACGGCAAATCCACGCTTGCCGACCGGCTCATCCAGATGACCGGGACGGTGGCCGAGCGCGACATGAAGGCGCAACTCCTCGACTCGATGGATATCGAGCGGGAGCGCGGCATCACCATCAAGGCCAACACGGTGCGGATCGAATACCCCGCGAAGGACGGCAGGACCTATGTCCTGAACCTGATCGACACCCCCGGCCACGTCGACTTCGCCTATGAGGTCAGCCGATCCATGCGCGCCGTCGAGGGCTCGCTACTGGTGGTGGACGCCTCGCAGGGGGTGGAGGCGCAGACGCTGGCCAATGTCTACCAGGCGCTGGATGCCGGGCATGAGATCGTGCCGGTCCTGAACAAGATCGACCTGCCCGCCGCCGATCCCGACCGGGTGAAGGAGAACATCGAGGACGTGATCGGCCTCGACGCCTCCGACGCCGTGCCGATCTCGGCCAAGACCGGCCTCGGCATCCCCGATGTGCTTGAGGCCATCGTCACCCGCCTGCCGCCGCCGAAAGGCGACCGCGACGCGCCGCTGAAGGCGATGCTGGTCGACAGCTGGTATGACCCCTACCTCGGCGTCGTCGTGATGATCCGCATCATCGACGGCGTGGTGAAGAAGGGCGACCGCATCCGCATGATGCAGACCGGCGCCACCTACGGCATCGACCGCCTTGCCGTCCTCAAGCCCCAGATGCAGGACATCGCCGAACTCGGCCCCGGCGAGATCGGCGTCTTCACCGCCAGCATCAAGCAGGTCCGCGACACCAAGGTCGGCGACACCATCACGCATGAGCGCAAGCCCTGCGCCGAGGCGCTGCCGGGCTTCAAGCCCTCGGTTCCCGTGGTCTTCTGCGGCCTCTTCCCGGTGGATGCCGCCGATTTCGAGGCCCTGCGCGACGCCATCGAGAAACTGGCCCTGAACGACGCCAGTTTCAGCTACGAGATGGAAACCTCCGCGGCATTGGGCTTCGGCTTCCGCATGGGCTTCCTCGGCCTGCTCCACCTCGAAGTGGTGCGCGACCGGCTGGAGCGGGAATACGACCTCGACCTGATCACCACCGCCCCCTCGGTGGTCTTCAAGCTCTACATGAAGGACGGCGAGGTGCGCGAATTGCACAACCCCGCCGACATGCCCGACCTGACCTACATCGACCATATCGAGGAGCCGCGGATCAAGGCCACGATCATGGTGCCGGACGAATACCTCGGCGACATCCTGAAACTCTGCCAGGACCGCCGCGGCATCCAGTTGAACCTGACCTATGCCGGCAACCGCGCCATGGTGGAATACGACCTGCCGCTGGCCGAGGTGGTGTTCGATTTCTACGACCGGCTGAAATCGGTGACCAAGGGCTATGCGTCGTTCGATTACCAGATCTCGGAATACCGCGAGGACAATCTGGTCAAGATGTCGATCCTGGTGAACGATGAGCCGGTGGATGCGCTTTCGATGATGGTCCACCGCGACCGCGCCGAAACCCGCGGCCGGGTGATGGTGGAAAAGCTGAAGGAGCTGATCCCCCGCCACATGTTCAAGATCCCGGTCCAGGCCGCCATCGGCGGCCGCGTGATCGCCCGCGAGACGATCTCCGCCATGCGCAAGGACGTGACGGCCAAATGCTACGGCGGCGACGCGACGCGGAAGCGGAAACTGCTGGACAAGCAGAAAGAGGGCAAGAAGAAGATGCGCCAGTTCGGGAAGGTGGAAATCCCGCAGGA
>CAYLSD010000099.1:0-4986 GCA_964386345.1 uncultured Fuscovulum sp. | reverse complement strand
CGCCGCTCAGGTGAACCGGTTGTCCCGCGGGAAGCCGCGCGGGGCCATCTTGCCCGCACCGGCCCGGGCGCCCTGCCATTCGGTCAGGTCGGTCTCGGTCCGCGTCCGGCCTGCCGGGTCCTTCCACGAAAGGCCCTCGGCCAGCACGAAGGTGATCGCGTCGGACAGCCCGCCGTCCTTGTATTTCTGCAGCCGCACGCCCTTGCCCTTGGCCATTTCCGGCAGTTCGGCCAGCGGGAAGACCAGCAGCTTGCGGTTCTCGCCCACCACCGCGACATGGTCGCCGCGCACCGGCACGCAGACCGCGGCCTTGACGCCATCCTTCACCGTCAGCACCTGCTTGCCCGCCTTGGTCTGGGCCACAAGCTCTTCTGCCGGAACGACAAATCCGTCCCCGGCGCTGGAGGCGACAAGGTATTTCGCCCCCGCCCGGAACGGGATCAGGTCGGTGATGCCGGTGTCGTTCGGCAGGTCCACCATCAGCCGCACAGGCTCGCCCATCCCCCGCCCGCCGGGCAGGTTGGCGCCGATCAGCGTGTAGAACCGGCCGTTCTCGGCCACCAGCAGGATCTTGTCGGTGGTCTCGGCGTGGAAGGCGAAGCGGGGGCCGTCGCCATCCTTGAACTTCTGTTCGGCGGAGAGGTCGACATGGCCCTTCATGGCGCGAATCCAGCCCATCCTGGAACAGATCACGGTGATCGGCTCACGCTCGATCATCGCCTCGAAGGGAACCTCCTCGACCTCGCCCGCCTCGGCGAATGTGGTGCGGCGGTCGCCGCCCGGGGTGCCTTTGCCGTATTTTTTCCGAATGTCCTCAAGCTCTTCGCCGATACGCTTCCATTGCAGCCTTTCGCTGTCCAGCAGGTCGGCAAGCCCCGCGCGTTCCTCCATCAGCGCATCGCGCTCGGCCCGAAGCTCCAGTTCCTCCAGCTTGCGCAAGCTGCGCAGCCGCATGTTCAGGATCGCCTCGGCCTGAACCTCGGTCAGTTCCCCCTCGCCCGGGCCCGGGCTGCGGTAGTCCTTTTCCGACAGCGCCCGCGGATGCTCCTTGCCCCAGCTTTCGCGCATGAGCGCGGCCTTGGGGTCCTCGTCGTAGCGGATGATGTCGATCACACGGTCGAGGTTCAGGTAGGCGATGATGAAGCCTTCCAGCACCTCAAGCCGGTGGTCGATCTTCTCGATCCGGTGTTCCGACCGCCGCCGCAGCACCTCGCGCCGGTGGTCGAGGAAGGCGCGCAGCACCTCCTTCAGCCCGCAGACCCGCGGCACGCGGCCGTCGATCAGCACGTTCATGTTCAGGTTGAACCGCGTTTCAAGATCGCTGTTGCGGAACAGCGTGCCCATCAGCACCTCGGGCTCCACCGTCCGCGCCCGCGGCTCCAGCACGATGCGGATGTCCTCGGCGCTCTCGTCGCGCACATCGGCCAGAAGGGGGACCTTCTTCAACTGGATCAGTTCGGCCAGCTTCTCGATCAGCTTCGACTTCGCCACCTGGAAGGGGATTTCGGTGACGACGATCTGCCACGTCCCCCGCCCCAGATCCTCCACCTGCCATTTCGCCCGGGTGCGGAAGGCGCCGCGGCCGGTCTCATAGGCGTCGAGGATCGACTCCTTCGGCTCCACCAGCACGCCTCCGGTGGGGAAATCCGGGCCGGGGATCAGCGCCACCAGATCCGCGGTGGCCGCATCCGGCTGCGTCAGAAGCAGTTGGCAGCCCTGGATCAGTTCATCGAGGTTATGCGGCGGAATGTTCGTCGCCATCCCCACCGCGATGCCGCTGGAGCCGTTGGCCAGAAGGTTCGGATAGGCCGCGGGCAGCACCACCGGCTCTTCCAGCCGGCCGTCGTAGTTGGGGCGGAAATCGACCGAGGTCTCGTCGATGCCTTCCAGCAGCGCCTCGGTCAGGGCGGTGATCCGCGCTTCGGTGTAGCGGCTGGCCGCCGGATTATCGCCGTCGATATTGCCGAAGTTGCCCTGCCCGTCGACCAGCGGGTAGCGCATGTTGAAATCCTGCGCCAGCCGCGCCATCGCGTCGTAGATCGCCGCATCGCCATGGGGGTGGAAATCCCCCATCGTGTCACCGCTGATCTTGGCCGACTTCAGGAACCCCCCGGTCGGCGTCAGCCGCAGCCGCCGCATCGCCCAGAGGATTCGCCGGTGGACCGGCTTCAACCCGTCGCGCGCATCGGGCAGGGCCCGGTGCATGATGGTGGACAAGGCATAGGTCAGATACCGCTCTCCGATCGCGCGGGACAGCGGTTCTGCCACGGTCATGCCATAGGTCTTGTCGGTATCGTCGTCCTGGGCCATGGATGTGGTGTAGTGCGCCGGCAAGGGATGGTCCAGCGGCAACAGGGGCGGTCAGGGTTTCCGACAGCGGCTTTTTCCCTCTCATCCCGGGTTCGATTTGTGTTAACAGGGGTTATCTGCTGCCGCAGCCCTGGTAAAAAACATGCTTCGTCTCACGGTGCTTCTTTGTGCTGTCCTTTTCGTCACCCTGCTGATCGCGGGCGAGGACAAGGGGCAATTGCGCCCCGGTCTGGCCGCCGCCGTGGCCTCGGGCGAAGAGATCGTGGTGCTGGAACGCCGCCGCGCGCCGGTGGCCGTTGCCCGGGCGCCAGAGGCGGAGCCCGCCATCGCCGGGGCCGCCCCGGTGGTGGAACCGGTGGTCGAGACCGCCAGCTATACCCCGCCGCCGGAACCGGAGCCCGCCCGCAAGGTCACGCCGCAGCCGGTCTTCACCCTTTCCGCCCTGCCGACGACGACGATGGACATGGAAGAGATTCCCGCCGCCGAGCCCGCCCCGGCGGCGGCATCGGGCGATGTCTGGTATGTCACCGCCAATACGGTGAACGTGCGCCAGGGCCCTTCCACCGAGACCTCGGTCGTGGACAAGCTGGTGCGCGGCGAGGCGGTGACGGTCAGCTTCGAGCCGGGTTCCGAGTGGGCGCATGTGCGGATCGAGGGCGACGGGCTGGAAGGCTATGTCGCGCTGCGCTTCCTGTCGCCCGCCGCACCCTGACCGGCCAGATCTCCGTTTGACCTCGGCCCGCCGACGCCCTAGCCCTGCGGCCAAGGCACAAGAGCGGGCAGGCGCATGGACAGGACGATTCTCATCACCGGATGCTCTTCGGGCATCGGGCTGGATGCGGCGCGGGGGATGAAGGCGCGCGGCTGGCGGGTCTTCGCCACCTGCCGGCAAGAGGCGGATTGCCAGCGCCTGCGCGACGAGGGGCTGGAAAGCTTCCGCCTCGACTATGCCGACGAGGCCAGCATCGTAGCGGCGGCCGATGAGGTGAAGGCCCGCACCGATGGGCGGCTGGACGTTCTCTACAACAACGGCGCCTTCGCCTGCCCCGGCGCGGTGGAGGACCTGCCCCGCGGCGCGCTGAGGGAGATCTTCGAGACCAACCTCTTCGGCTATCACGACTTGACGGCACGGGTGATTCCCCTGATGCGGGCGCAAGGCGCGGGGCGCATCATCAACTGCTCCTCGGTCCTCGGCCTTGTCGGCATGAAATGGCGCGGCGCCTATGTCTCGACCAAATTCGCCATGGAAGGACTGACCGACGTGCTGCGGATCGAGATGCGCGGCACCGGCATCGACATCATCCTGATCGAGCCGGGGCCCATCACCAGCCGGATCCGCGAGAACTCGGTCCCGCATTTCGAGAAATGGGTGGATTGGGAAGCCTCGCCCCGCGCCGACGAATACCGCACGCTGCTGCACCGCCTCTACAACGCCAAGACGAAGCCCGACAGGTTCGAACTGCCCGCAAGCGCGGTGACGAAGGCGCTGGTCCACGCCTGCGAAAGCCCGCGGCCGAAGCCCCGTTACTACGTCACCACGCCGACGCATCTGATGGGGCTTGCCCGCCGCATCCTGCCCACGCGCGTGCTGGACTGGCTGATCGCCAAGGGCTGAGCCGCCTCAGCCGAATTTGACTTCGCTTTCCCCGCCCTTTGGCCTAAACCGCCCCCAGCCGCAGCAAGGGGCCTGCCATGTTCGATGACCCGACCTTCACGCTTGCCGCCTTCGCGGCGCTGGTGGTGCTTGCCATCCTGCTGTTCGGCATCGGCACCTTCGCCAAGGGCGGCGAGTTCAACCGCAAGCACGCCAACCGCATCATGCGCTGGCGTCTGGCCGCGCAATTCATCGCCGTCGTGCTGATCGTCGGCTTCGCCTGGCTGAAGTCGAGGGGGTAAACCATGGTCGTCCTGTCGAAGATCTACACCCGCACCGGGGACAAGGGGGAAACCGCGCTCGGCAACGGGACGCGCGTGCCGAAATACTCCGACCGCGTTTCCGCCTACGGCACCTGCGACGAGACGAACGCCACCGTCGGCCTTGCCCGCCAGCATGCCAGCGGAGAGATGGACGCGGCCCTTGCCCGCATCTCGAACGACCTGTTCGACCTGGGTGCCGACCTCTGCACCCCCGACCGCGACAAGGACGCCGAACTGCCCTACACGCCTCTGCGGATGGTGGCGGCGCAGGTCGACAGGCTTGAAGCCGAGATCGATGCGATGAACACCAAGCTGACGCCGCTGCGCAGCTTCATCCTGCCCGGCGGCTCGGCCCTGGCCGCCCATCTGCACCTTTGCCGCACCGTCTGCCGCCGGGCCGAGCGTCTGGTGGTGGAACTGGCCGCACAGGAGGACGTGAACCCCGAGGCGGTGAAATACCTCAACCGCCTGTCGGACTGGTTCTTCGTCGCCGGCCGTATCGCCAACAACGACGGCAAGGACGACGTGCTGTGGGTTCCCGGCCTGACGCGCTGACCGCGGCCCGCTGATCGGAAGCCGCGATCTAAACGCGGCGTCCTGTCGCCCAATCCTGTCGCATTTGCTCTGTTTTTCCGGCCTTCCTTGCGATAACACCCCCGCCAGAGAGCTTGGCCGGGGCTTTGCCCCATCACTGGAGATTGCCGCATGAAGGTTCTGGTGCCTGTCAAACGAGTGATCGACTACAACGTGAAGGTCCGC
>CAYLSD010000098.1:0-5006 GCA_964386345.1 uncultured Fuscovulum sp. | reverse complement strand
CGTCATGGCGAAGGCACGCGCCTTCGCCAAACAAACTCGGCACCGCCACGCGATTTCGCAGCGGGGTCAGCCGGGCAGCAGCGCCGTCACCTCGATCTCGATCCTGTGGCGCGGGTCGATCAGCCCGGCCTCGATCATCGTCGCAGCGGGCGGGTTGGCGCCGAAGGCGGCGGAGAGCAGCGGCCAGCAGGGTTCGAAATCGGCGCGGTCGGGCAGGATGTAGTGGACGCGGACCACATCGGCGAAGCTGGCGCCCGCGGCGTCCAGCGCCGCACCGATGATCTTCAGCGCCAGCGCACATTGGCCGGTCACGCTGTCCGGGATGGTGCCGGTGGCATGGTCGGTGCCGGTGGTGCCGGAGACATGCACCCAGCCGCCCGCCACCACGGCGCGGGCGTAGCCGATCTTCGGCTCCCATGTAGAGCCGGTGGTGATGCGGCGGATGGTCATCGGGCGTCCTCCAATGAAAACGCCGCCCGGAGGGGGCGGCGTCGGGGCGCGGGCTGCGGGGTCACCCCGCCGCCGCGGGTTCCTTCTTCTTCGGCTCCGTATGCACCAGCAGCGGCTTGGCGCCTGCGTTCACCGATTCCTCGTTGACCACCACTTCCGAGACATCGCCCATGCCGGGCAGTTCGAACATCGTGTCCAGCAGGATATCCTCCATGATCGAGCGCAGCCCGCGGGCGCCGGTCTTGCGCTTGATGGCGCGCTTGGCGATGGCGGTCAGCGCGTCCGGAGTGAAGGTCAGCTTTACCGACTCGATCTCGAACAGGCGCTGGTATTGCTTGACCAGCGCGTTCTTCGGCTCGGTCAGGATGGTGACCAGCGCGGCCTCGTCCAGGTCTTCAAGCGTGGCGATCACCGGCAGGCGGCCGACGAATTCCGGGATCAGGCCGAATTTCAGCAGGTCCTCGGGCTCCAGTTCGCGGAACAGCTCTCCCGCCCCGCGGGCATCGGGGTCCTTGACCTCGGCCTTGAAGCCGATGCCGCTGCCCTTGCCGCGCTGCGCGATGATCTTTTCCAGACCCGCGAAGGCGCCGCCGCAGATGAACAGGATGTTCGTCGTGTCCACCTGCAGGAATTCCTGCTGCGGATGCTTGCGCCCGCCCTGCGGCGGAACGCTGGCGACCGTGCCCTCCATGATCTTCAACAGCGCCTGCTGCACGCCCTCGCCACTCACGTCGCGGGTGATCGAGGGGTTGTCGGACTTGCGGGTGATCTTGTCGACCTCGTCGATGTAGACGATGCCGCGCTGCGCCCGCTCGACATTGTATTCCGATGCCTGCAGCAGCTTGAGGATGATGTTCTCCACATCCTCGCCGACATAGCCCGCTTCGGTCAGCGTGGTCGCGTCCGCCATGGTGAAGGGCACGTCGAGGATGCGCGCCAGCGTCTGCGCCAGCAGCGTCTTGCCCGTCCCGGTCGGCCCGATCAGCAGGATGTTCGACTTCGACAGTTCGATGTCCTGCTTCGAGGAATGGTTCAGCCGCTTGTAGTGGTTGTGGACCGCCACCGAGAGCACGCGCTTGGCATGGAACTGGCCGATGACGTAATCGTCCAGCACCTTGCAGATCTCGCGCGGCGTGGGCACGCCGTCCGAGGATTTCAGACCCGAGGTCTTGGTCTCCTCGCGGATGATGTCCATGCAGAGTTCGACACATTCGTCGCAGATGAACACGGTCGGACCCGCGATCAGCTTGCGGACCTCATGCTGGCTCTTGCCGCAGAAAGAACAGTAAAGCGTGTTCTTGCTGTCGCTGCCGGAGTTCGTCGCCATCCGTTTCCCTTTGCCTTGCGCGCCTGTCGCCCGCGCGCGTTGCAGGAAGTCTAGGCCAAGGCCCGCACCTCCACAATCCGAAAACGCCCCCGGCGGCCGGACCGGCCCCGGGGGCGGCAGGTCACTTCGACGTGTCGTCCATCTTGCCCCGGTCGGCCAGGATCTCGTCGATCAGGCCCCAGGCCTTGGCATCCTCGGCCGACATGAAATTGTCGCGTTCCAGCGCGGCCTCGACGGTTTCATAGGTGTTGCCGGTGTGCTTGACGTAGATCTCGTTCAGGCGGCGCTTCAGCTTCTGCGTCTCCTGCGCGTGGATCATGATGTCGGTGGCCTGGCCCTGATAGCCGCCCGAGGGCTGGTGGACCATGACGCGGCTGTTCGGCAGCGAGAAGCGCATCCCCTTCTCTCCCGCGGTCAGGAGGAGCGAGCCCATCGACGCCGCCTGCCCGATCACCAGCGTGGAGACCTTCGGCTTGATGTATTGCATCGTGTCGTAGATCGACAAACCGCTCGTCACCACGCCGCCGGGGCTGTTGATATACATCGAGATTTCCTTGGACGGATTTTCCGCCTCAAGGAACAGAAGCTGGGCGCAGATCAGGCTGGACATGCCGTCATGCACCGGGCCTGCAAGGAAGATGATCCTCTCCTTCAGCAGGCGCGAGAAGATGTCATAGGCACGTTCGCCCCGGCTGGTCTGTTCCACGACCATCGGGACAAGGGTGTTCATGTAGGTGTCGATCGGATCACGCATCTCTGGCCTGCCTCTTCGTTCGCGCTCAGGGTTATCGGCGGAGGGTTTCCAGAGTCTTAGTAGCGCGGGGCGGGGGCCGCAAGGGCAGGTCCCCGATTGGCCGCGTCGATTGGGGCAGGTCAGCGCGCCAGCACCAGCTCCGCCTTCAGCCCGCCCAGGGCATCACTCTCGCCAAGGTAAAGCCCGCCGCCATGGTTGCGCGCCACATCGGCGGCGATGGAAAGGCCAAGCCCGACGCCGCCGCCCTTGTTCGGATCGCGTTCTGCGTCCAGCCGGGTGAAGGGGCGCATCGCCTCGTCCCGGCGCTCGGGCGGGATGCCCGGGCCGTCATCCTCGACCGAGATGCGCAAGAAGCGGTCGGTGAATGCCAGCCGGACCTCGGCCCGGTTGCCGTGGCGCAAAGCATTGCCGATCAGGTTCTCCACCGCCCGCGCCACCGCATGGGGCCGCAGGCGCACCGGCCCCGCCGCGCCCTCCGCCCCTTTCAGCGTCACCGCCCCGCCGGCCCGCTGCGCATCCTCGATCACGCGGACCACAAGGGCGTCGGCATCCGCCTCTTCCATCTCCTCCATGGCGTCGCCGCGGGCGAAGGCGAGGAACTCGTCCACCATCCGCTCCATCTGCGCCACGTCCTGCATCAGGGCGCGGGTCTCCTCGTCCTCGGGCAGCAGGGACAACCCCAGCCGCAACCGGGTCAGCGGCGTGCGCAGGTCGTGGCTGACGCCGGACAGCAGAAGGGTGCGCTGCTCGATCTGCCGCTCGATCCGCGCCCGCATGTCGATGAAGGCCGCCCCCGCCGCCCGCACCTCCAGCGCGCCGCGCGGGCGATAGGCGATGCGCTGGCCCTTGCCGAAGGCCTCGGCCGCCTCGGCAAGCCGGGTGATCGGCCGCAACTGGTTGCGCAGGAACAGATAGGCGATCACCGTCATCAGGACCGAGGTCAGGATCATCAGCACCAGAAGCTGGTGCGGATTCGACGCCCCCATCCGCCGCCGCGACACATCGGCCTGCAACGGGCCGAAGGCGGTTTCGATCCGCAGCCGGGCGACCCGCCCGGGATCGGTGACATCGGCGGCGATCAGCCTCGGCAGGGCATCGTGCAGGGTGGCCACGATGGCCCTGCCCGACACGTCGAAACTGCCCGCCATGTCGACCTCGGGCGCCTCCGGCCCCGGCGGCAAGGTCAGCGCCACCTCCAACGGGTCGGCCACCGCCGCCGCGCGGGCAAGCGCCTCCGCCGCCGTCGCGCCCTTGTCGAATTCCTGCAGCACGAAGGCCAGTTCCATCGCCACCCCCTGCGTCATCTGCCGGGTCACGCCTTCGTAATGGCGCTGGATGAAGGCCATGGACACCACCAGCTGGATGGTGACGATGGGAACGATCAGGATCAGGGCGGCACGGCCGTAGAGGCCGCGCGGAAGGATGCGTTTCAGGACCATGGGGGAAGGCTAGCCATGACCGTCGAGTTTGGAAAGGCCACCCAGATCGCGAGTCCCCTCCCCGGCCGGTTGCGGCGGGTTCTGGCGCAGAACCCCTCGCCGATGACCGGGCCGGGAACATGGACCGAGATCGTCGGTTCCGGCGAGGTGGCGGTGATCGACCCGGGACCGGCGCTGGAGTCGCACCTGCACGCCGTGCTGGCGGCGCTGGACGCCGGTGAGCGGGTGGCGGCCATCCTGGTCACCCATGCCCATCTGGACCATTCCGGCCTCGCGCCCGCGCTGGCCCGGGCGACCGGCGCCCCCTTGCTGGCCTTCGGCGCGGCACAGGACGGCCGCAGCCCGGCCATGGAGCGGCTGGTATCGACCGGGCTGCGCAGCGGCGGCGAGGGGCTGGACCCGGCCTTCGCCCCCGACCGCAGGCTGACGAACGGCGAGGTGATCCGCGGCCCCGACTGGGCATTGCAGGCCATCCACACCCCGGGCCATCTGGGCGGCCACCTGTGCTTCGCCTGGGAGGATGTGCTGTTCTCCGGCGACCATGTGATGGGCTGGGCGCCCAGCCTGGTTTCGCCGCCCGACGGCGACATGGGGGCCTACATGACCTCGCTGGATCTCCTTGCGCAGACGGAGTGGCAGTTGATGCTGCCGGCGCATGGCGACGTGATCGAAGCCCCCGCCGCCCGGCTTGCCGAACTGGCCGCCCACCGCCGCGGGCGCGAGGCACAGGTGGCCGAGGCGCTGGCCGCCGGCCCCACCACGCTGGACGGGGTGACGGCGCGAGTCTACCGCGACATCGCCCCCGCGCTGATGCCCGCCGCCCGCCGCAACGCGCTGGCGCATCTCATTGATCTTGCAGAACGAAAGCTCGCACTGGCCGACCCGTTCCCCGGCCCCGGGGCCCTCTGGTCCCGCCCCTGACCCCGGCCCGAGATTTTCCCCTTTTGCCCCTTGCCGCCCCCTGCCCCCCTTGCTATATGGCCCCCGTGTTCCGGCGTAGCTCAGCGGTAGAGCAGTTGACTGTTAATCAATTGGT
>CAYLSD010000097.1:0-5087 GCA_964386345.1 uncultured Fuscovulum sp. | reverse complement strand
GCGAACTCTCGCTGGCCGCCGGAAGAACCGCCAAGGCCGCCGGGCTGCTGCACCGAATGCGTCGCGTCCATGATCACCGGCCAGCCGGTCTTCGCCATCGTCGGCAGGCTGCGCATGTCGGCGACCAGCGTGTTGTAGCCGAAGCTGACCCCGCGCTCGGTCAGCAGGATGCGGTCGTTGCCGGTGCTGGCGACCTTGTCGGCCACGTTCGCCATGTCCCAGGGCGCAAGGAACTGGCCCTTCTTGATGTTGACCACCGCGCCCGTCTTCCCGGCGGCCAGCAAGAGGTCGGTCTGGCGGCAGAGGAAGGCGGGGATCTGGATCACGTCCACCACCGTGGCGGCCTCGCGGGCCTGTGCCTCGTCATGGATGTCGGTCAGCACGGGCAGGCCGGTGGCGCGCACGGCTTCCAGCACCTTCAGCCCGGCCTCCATCCCCAAGCCGCGGCGGCCCGACAGGGACGAGCGGTTGGCCTTGTCGTAGCTGGCCTTGAACACATAGGAGGCGCCCGCCGCCGCGCAGGCCTCGGCCATCCGCCCGGCGATCATCTGGGCGTGGTCCAGGCTTTCCAGCTGGCAGGGCCCGGCGATCACCGTCAGGGGCAGGTCGTTGCCGCAGGCCAGCGGCCCGATCTTCACCGTCTTCATCCGTCTCTCCCTAGGCCGAGACCTGTTCGCGCAGGATCGAGATCGTCATCGACACCATCAGGTAGATGCCCAGAAGGATCAGCAGGGTGACAAGCGTGTTCTCGAAGCTGCGCGGATAGGCGGGCGTGTCGGTCGGCACCGGGCTGACCGATACGGAAAGATAGCGGACCTGGCGGTTGGCCTCCACCCGCGAATTCTCCATCGCCTGCAGCGCCTGTGCCATCAGCATCTGCCGCGTCTGCACATCGGCCTGGGCGATCAGCAACTCGCCCTGGATGCGGGCGAGGGATTCGCCGCTGGCGTCGCCCTCGGTCAGCCGGGCGCGCAGGATGGCGATCTGTTCCTCCAGCGTCGCCATGCGGCGCTTCACCGGCTCCATCCGGGCCTGGTTGGGGGTTTCGTTCGCCTCCATCTGCGCGAGGCTCAGCCGTTCCTGGGTCAACTGGCTTTCCAGCGTGGCGATCTGCTGAGTCAGAAGCGACACTTCGAGATCCGAGGACAGGACCTTGAACTTCTCCTGCAATTCGATCACCCGGCGCTGCGCGGCAAGGACGGCGGCCTCGGCCTCCTCATAGTTCTTCTGCGCATCCTCCATGGTGTTGTCGCGCTTGCGCTTCGACATGTGGTCGACCTGTTCCTCGGCGTAGGAGATCAGCTTCCGCGACCATTCCACCGAGACCTGCGGATCGGGGGCGATCACCTCCATCTTGATCAGCCCTTCGGTCTGGTCGTAGGAGATCTGCATCCGCTTCTGGTAGATTTCGTAGGCGTCGTCCATGTTGGCGTCGTCGGCCAGACGTTGCAGCGGGTCCATGTGGTCGCCCTGGAAGGCGGCGCGGAAGCCGACGTCCTGCTCCAGCCGCAGCATCGCGTCGCGCGACATCAGATAGCCCTGGACGATGATGGAATCCTGCATGTTGGCGGCGGGCGTGCCGGTCAATAGCCCGCCCAGGCCCGAGGCGGCGGGGGGCTCGGCGGTCTGGATCACGAATTCCGACTTGGTGGAGTAGAGCGGCGTCGCCACCATCGAGAAATACCAGCCGGCGATCAGTGTCGGCAGGCCGACGAAGACGAACATCCGCGCCGCCAGAAGCGCCAGCTTCTTCTTCCGGCGCCGGGCGATCTCCTGCTGCATCTTCAGGATCTCGGCGGCGTGGTTCACCTCGACCCGCTGTTCGGTCGAGGGAAGCTGGATCGGCCGGACCGTCTGCGGCAGCCTGACCCCGTCGCCCGGCAGCGGCGTCAGCGCGCGGCTGCCGCCCGGCGGGGGCGGCGCGGGGGGCTGGCCCGGGGCGGTTTCGGGTTCCCCCGTCACCACATCCAGCATCGAGGCGCGCTGGAACGGGTCCACCCCGGCTTGCCGCAGCAGGCGCACGGCGTCGAAATCCGAGGTGGCGGGCAGGTTGTGGCGTTGCGCCAGCCGCCGCGCCATGCGCAGCTGGCGGCCGGTCAGCCCCTCCTTGCGGATCGCCTCGAGCTGCCCCTCGGGCGTCGAGGGGGAGGGGGTGTTTTCCTCGGCCCGGGCCGCGCCGGGAAAGATCTGGTTGCCGAAGCCGTCGTCATGGGTGGCGAAGGGCATGTCGTCCAGCGGTGCCGCGGCAACCGCGACGGGTCCCGGCCGCGGCGCCAGGGCAGATGCGGGATCCGGGCGGCGGATGTTGAACCGGGCAGCCTTAAGCGGTGTAGTCATAGAGCCGTTTCGCTTCTTCGAGGGTGTCGCACATGTAAAGCTGGCCGTTCTTCAGCACGGCCGCCTGGCGGCAGAATTTCTCCAGCGTCTGCGCCTGGTGCGAGACGATGACGACGGTGGCGTTCCTCAGCCGTTCGCGCAGGATGCCGCCGGCCTTGCGGTTGAACTCCACATCCGAGGTCGAGGGCATTCCCTCGTCGATCAGGTAGATGTCGAACTCCAGCGCCAGCATCAGCGCGAAGGTGAAGCGCGACCTCATTCCCGAGGAATAGGTGACGACCGGCATCTCGAAATATTCGCCGAGACCGCAGAGCCAGCGGCAGAAGCTTTCGACATAATCCGGGTCCAGCCCGTAAAGCTTGGCGATGTAGCGCGAGTTTTCCAGCGCGGACTGCTTGCCGGAAATCCCGCCCATGAAGCCCAGCGGAAAGGACACGCGCGACGTGCGGGTGATCACGCCCTCGTCCGGTTTCTCCAGCCCCGCCATCATCTGGATGACCGTGGTCTTGCCGGTGCCGTTCGGCGCAAGGATGCCCAGCGAACGGCCGACCTCGACCCGGAAGGAGGCGTTGTTCAGGATCACCTTCCTGCGGGTGCCCGTCCAGAACGACTTGGAGACATTGCTGAACTCGATCATCCCCGCCCGCGTCGGCGGGGCGATGCCGCCGCGCCCTTCCTTGCCTCATGCCGCCGTGGCGGAGAATTTCTCCGCCAGCCTGCCGGATCTTCGTTAACGTCCGGTTTCATTTCCCGCGGCTGTCTGCACCTTCTTTGCGGCTGCATTATGGCTTGGATGCGCTTTGGCGACAATGCTTGCGTGATTGGGCGGATTGTTGCCGTTCAGCCACCATGCCGGGCCGGAGAGGGGGCAGGCAAGGGCCGGGGCAGCACCAGCGCCAGCGCTCCGGCCAGCATCGACAGCGCAAGGCCCAGCCGCGCCGCCTCCTGCATCGCGCCGCCGGGCAGGGCGGCCGAGATGGCGATGGCCGGGACGGTGAAGCCCATCGACAGGATCAGCACGATGCGGAAAAGATCGAGGATCGTCACCCCCGGCGGCAGGCGCAGGCCCGAGACCATCGCCAGCACCAGCCCGCCCGCCACCATGCCCAGCGGGCGGCCGATCCACAGCGCGCCCAGCGTGACCAGCGTGGTGGGCGCGAAGGCCTGGAAATCCACGCCGCCGCGGATCAGCCCGAACAGGAACAGGATCACCGCCACCGGCCGCACCAGCAGATGCGCCAGCCGGTTCAGCGGATCGTGCAGGAAGCCCTCGGCCTCGGCGAACAGGCCGAAGCTGCGGTCGGCGTGGGCAATGGCCGGAATCACCGGCAGCAGGCCAAGCGCGGCGGGCATCCCCGAGGCCGCCGTGCCGAACCACGACAGCGCCCCCGCCAGCAGATAGGGCCAGAGCTGCAGGCCCGCGCGCCTTTGCCGCTCGGTCGCGCCGGGGGCCGGGGGGCGGCCGTAAAGCAGCCAGACCCCGATGCTGGCGGCGGCGGGCAGGACCAGCCACAGAAGCCGCCAGGACAGGTTGGGGTTGGTCAGGCCAAGGATCAGCAGCGCAAGGATATCGGTCGCGATGGCCAGCAAGAGCAGCAGGTGCAGCGCCGGATGGCCCTGCCCGAAGATCCGCCGCCCGACCAGATAGGCCAGCACGGCATCTGTTCCCAGCGGCACGGTCCAGCCCTGGCCGAATCTGGCCTCCTCCGCCGTCTCGATCAGCGCCTGCAACAGCAGCCACAGCGCCGCGGCGCCGATCAGCCCCCCTGCCGTCAGCCCCGCCGGGAACAGCGCCCTGCGCCCCGACATGGCGCCGCGTTCGAGGATCAGCGATTCCCACAGCTCTTTCCCGGTGAAGAAGAAGAACAGCGCCATCAGGATATCGGCCACCACCATGAACGGGGTGATGGTGACGGTGCCGCGCCAGACCCAGTTCGGAAGCGCGATCTCGGCCACATGCCATTCAATGAAGTCGTAATAGGACGCCGGGTTCAGGTTCACCCAGAGCGTGGCCGTGGCGATGCCAAGAAGAAGCGCCAGTCCGAAGTGGCGGACAAAGGGGGAAATGCGATACATGATGCCTTGCGTCCAGACTTGCGCCATGGGTATCGCGGCGGGGCTGACGCGGCAAGCATCGGGACGGGACGGGATGCCGGAAGCGGCGGATTTGCGTGCGGAGATCGAGGGCTGCCGGCTTTGCGCCCCGCGCTTCGCCGCGACGGCCACCGCGCATGTGCCGCGCCCCGTGGTCTGGTTCCGCCCCTCGGCCCGCCTCCTGATCGCCGGACAGGCGCCGGGCGCGCGGGTCCATGCCTCGGGCAAGCCGTTCACCGATCCCTCGGGCGACCGGCTGCGCGACTGGACCGGGCTGTCGGAGGCCGAGTTCTACGACCTGAGCCGGGTGGCCGTGGTGCCGATGGCCTTCTGCTTTCCCGGCTATGACTCCAAGGGATCGGACCTGCCGCCGCCGCCGCTTTGCGCCGCCACATGGCGGGGCCGGGTGATCGAGGCGCTGCCCCGGGTGCGGCTGGTGCTGGCGGTGGGCGGGGCGGCGATCCGCTGGCATCTGGGCAAGGGGCCGGTGTCGGAGCGGGTGGCCGACTGGCGCGCGGCATTGCAGCGCGGCGTCTTCCCCTTGCCGCATCCGTCGTGGCGGAATACGGCATGGCTGAAGCGCCACCCCTGGTTCGAGGCCGAACTGGTCCCCGAACTCCGCGCCCGGGTGCGCGCGGTGATGGAGACGGAATGAC
>CAYLSD010000096.1:0-5090 GCA_964386345.1 uncultured Fuscovulum sp. | reverse complement strand
TGAACAGGTGAAATGGAAGAAGAACTCTTCCCGCTTTTCATCTGTTCCCAAATATCCTCAGGGGGTTTGGGGGCAGAATGCCCCCATCAGGCGACAGCAGCCACGAGAGGCTCCTCAGCCACAGCCAGACGGAAGGCGCCGGCAGGCGCGCAATCCGAAACCGCCGGTTTGCGCGGGCCTCTGGCCGTGCTAGGGCTGGCGGCATGACACCGCTTCCCTCGAAAGACCAGATCCGCCAGTGGATCGCCGAGAACCCCGGCCTCACCTCGAAACGCGACATCGCCAAGGCTTTCGGGCTGAAGGGCGACCAGCGGGCCGAGTTGCGGCGGCTGTTGCGCGAGATGGAGGAAGAGGGCGGCGTGGTGAAATCCGCCCGCCGCTTCCGCCCGAAGGGGGAACTGCCGCCCGTCGCCTTGCTGCGGGTGATGAAACCCGATGCCGCCGGGGACCTGTTCGCCGAGGCGATGGAAGAGGGCGTCGACAAGGATGCGGGCCGTATCCTGATCATCCCGAAGAAGGGCGATCCGGCGCTGGCCGAGGGCGACCGGATTCTGGCGCGTCTCGCCAGGGTGGACCTTGAGGACTACACTTGGGAGGCGCGGCTGATCCGGCGGATCGGCTCGAACCCGCTGAAGGTGCTGGGGGTTTTCCGGCGCGGGTCCGAGGGTGGGCGCATCCTGCCCATCGACAAGGGGCAGGACAAGGAATGGCGGGTCCGGGCCGAGGATGACCTTGGCGCCCGCGATGGCGAGCTGGTGGAGGCGGAAGCCATCGGCAACCGCCGCCTCGGCCTGCCGCAGGCGCGGATCGTGGAGCGGCTGGGCGATCCCTCCGGCCCGCGCGCCGTTTCCCTGATCGCCATCCACCAGCACGGCATCCCCGACCAGTTCCCTGACGCCGCCATCGCCGAGGCCGATAGTCCCCGCCCGGTGACCATGGCGAACCGCGAGGATCTGCGCGATATCCCGCTGGTCACCATCGACCCCGCCGACGCCCGCGACCGCGACGATGCCGTCCATGCCGCGCCGGATACCGAGCCGGGCAATCCCGGCGGCCATATCCTTTGGGTCGCCATCGCCGATGTGGCGCATTACGTCCGCCCGGCCGGTGCTTTGGACCGCGAGGCGCGGCGGCGGGGCAATTCCACCTATTTTCCCGACCGGGTGGTGCCGATGCTGCCCGATATCCTGTCGGGCGACCTGTGTTCCCTGCACGAGGCGGTGGACCGGCCCTGCCTTGCCTTGCGGATGCGGATCGACGCGCAGGGGCGCAAGATTTCCCACCGCTTCCACCGCGGGCTGATGCGGTCGCGTGCGTCGCTGGAATACGGCCAGGTGCAGGCGGCGGTAGACGGCAGCCCCGACGAAAAGACCGCGCCGCTGGTCGAGACGGTGCTGAAGCCGCTTTATGCCGCCTACCGCTCGCTCCTGCTGGCGCGGGGAGAGCGGCAGCCGCTGAACCTCGACCTGCCGGAGCGGCAGATCGTGCTGTCCGGCGAGGGCAAGGTCCTGTCGGTCGATTTCAAGGAACGGCTCGACGCCCACCGGCTGATCGAGGAATTCATGGTGCTGGCCAATGTGGCGGCGGCCGAGGAATTGCAGCGTCTGAAGCAGCCGCTTCTCTACCGCGTGCACGAGGAACCCAGCCCCGACCGGCTGGATGCCCTGCGCGAGGTGGCGGAGGCGTCCGGCTTCACGCTGGCCAAGGGGCAGGTCCTGAAGACCGCGCATCTGAACCGGCTCTTGGCGCAGGCCGAGGGCACGGATTACGATGAGCTTCTGAACATCTCTACCCTGCGCAGCATGGCGCAGGCCTATTACGACCCGCGCAACTTTGGCCATTTCGGGCTGGCGTTGCGGGACTATGCGCATTTCACCAGCCCGATCCGGCGCTATTCCGACCTGATCGTCCACCGGGCGCTGATCCGTGGCCATGGCTGGGGCGATGACGGCCTTTCCGGGTTCGACATCGAGAACATGGCCGAGACCGGCAAGCTGATCTCGGACGCCGAGCGCCGGTCGATGGTGGCCGAGCGCGAGACGGTGGACCGTTATCTGGCGGCCTATCTGTCCGACCGGGTGGGGGCGACGTTCACCGGCCGTGTCTCGGGCGTGCAGCGCTTCGGGTTGTTCGTCAAGCTGGACGAGACCGGGGCCGACGGGCTGGTTCCGATCCGTGAGGTGGGGCGCGAGTTCTTCCACTACGACCCCGACAGCCAGACTCTGATGGGCGCCGACACCGGCCTGACCATCGGCATCGGTGCCCGCGTGACCGTGCGCCTGCGCGAGGCGGTGCCGGTGACCGGCGGGCTGGTGCTGGACCTGCTGGAGATCGACGCGCGGCCCCTGCCGGCGGGCAAGACCCCGCGCGGCAAGGCCCCCCGGCGCGCGGCAGGGCGGGCCGATGCGCGCGGGGCCGCCAAGCGGCGCGTGGTGCGGCGGCGGCGATGAAGGCGTTGGTTCTGGCCCTCCTGCTGGCAGCCCCGCCGGCGCTGGCGCAGACCTTGGAAGACCCGGAGGGCACGATCATGGCGGCGGGCAGGGAAGACGGCTCGGAAGCCGGGTTCCGCGATTGGGTCGGCGGCTTCCGCACGAAGGCGCTGGAGCAGGGCGTTCCGGCAGCGGTCTATGACCGCGAGATGCGGGCGGCGGAATACCTGCCGGATGTGGTGCGCCGCGACCGCAGCCAGACCGAGTTCACCAGGACGATCTGGGACTATCTGGACATCGCGGTGTCCGAAGACCGGGTGGTGCTTGGCCGCAAGGCGCTGGAGAAGCACGCCGACCTGCTGGCGCGGATCGAGACGGAACATGGGGTGGAGAAGGAGGTCGTCGCGGCGATCTGGGGCCTTGAATCCGCCTATGGCACCTATCGGGGCGATACCGATACCATCAGCGCGCTGGCGACGCTGGCCTATGACGGGCGGCGCGCGGCGTTTTTCGAGGATCAACTGCTGCAGGCGCTGAAGATCGTCGATCAGGGGCATGCCGGCCGGTCCGCGCTGAAGGGAAGCTGGGCGGGGGCCATGGGGCATACCCAGTTCATGCCTTCAAGCTGGGCCGGGTTCGCGGTGGATTTCGACGGCGACGGGCGGCGCAACATCTGGGGTGACGACCCGGCCGATGCCCTGGCCTCCACCGCCAATTACCTGGCGCGCATGGGTTGGGTGAAGGGCCAGCCCTGGGGGCTGGAGGTGCGGCTGCCGGAGGGTTTCGACTACGACCAGACCACCGAGCGGGTGGTGAAGCCGGTGGCCGACTGGCGGGAGATGGGGGTGGCGCCAGCGGCAGGGGGCGACCTGCCGGAAGGTAACGAGGCCAGCGTCCTGCTGCCCGCGGGGCACACCGGCCCCGCCTTCCTGATCTATCCGAACTTCCAGGTGATCGAGAAATACAACCTCGCCGACGCCTATGTCATCGGCATCGGCCATCTGTCCGACCGGCTGCGCGGCGGGCCTGCGATTGCGGCGGACTGGCCCCGGCACTGGCGCGCCCTGACGCTGGAAGAGCGCAAGGAATTGCAGGCGGCGCTGGTCGCGCTGGGGCTGGACACCGGCGGCGTGGACGGGCGGGTCGGGCCGAAGACCATCGCGGCGGTGAAGGCCTGGCAGAAGGCGCGAGGCGAGGTGCCGGACGGCTATCCCGGCCCCGATGTGCTGGAAGCCTTGCGGAGTCCCGGCTGACTGTCCCTTCTCACACGACTGTGATGTGGCTTGCCGGGCGAAGACGGCTTTAATGGCACTTGGCGCCTGCACGGGCGCCGGTTCTTTATCCAATCCAGCCGACCCAACCTTCTCAGGGAGCCAGAGTATGAAACTGTTGAAGATCGCCGTCACCGGAGCCCTGCTTGCGGCAGGCGCCGCCTTCGCCGAGGGCGAGGCAACAGATCCCGCGGCCGTGGCGCGCGAAACCGCGATGAAGGCCATCGGCGGCTCGATGGGCGCATTGGGCGGCATGGCGAAGGGCGAGGTGCCCTATGACGCCGCCGCCGCCGAGGCCGCGAAGGCGGCGCTTGTGGCTGCCGCGCATTCCGTGCCGCAGGCCTTCGAGGCGCAGGGCGGGGCCGACCCCACTTCGGAAGCCAAGGCGGAGATCTGGACCTCCTGGGAGGATTTCGTGAAGAAGGCCGATGCGCTGACGGCTGCGGCCGAGGCTGCGGACGTGTCCTCGGCCGAGGCGATCGGCGCATCCCTGGGCACGTTGGGCGGGGCCTGCAAGGACTGCCACAGCACCTATCGCGTGATGAAGTGATCCGGCCCGCGGCAGGCCCCCATGGGGGCCGCCGTCAGCCGCAGCTCAGCCGGGTGATGGTGCCCCTGCGGTCCAGTTCGATGTTCAGCCGCTGGGCGATGTAATCCATCGTCACGGCCATGCCCGGTTCGATCACCCGCACCGGGCCGGAGAATTTCATCGCCTCCAGCACCTTGCGGTTCTGGCCGACAAGACCGGCCAGTTCGGCCGCGCCGCAGGCGTTCTCGGGCGGGACGGTGGGCATCTCGACATCCTCGACGATCGGCACGCAGGCCGCCAGCAGCAGCGCGGCGGCAAGGGGCGGGAGCGTTCTGGACATGGGCGTTCCTTTCCGTGAAGGGGGCCTGGGACCGCGGGCCTCAGCCGCAGGAAAGGTAACGGATCACGCCCGCGCCGTCGACGAAGACGTTGATCCGGTCCGAACGGTATTCCTCCTGATCATAGACCATATCCGGCCCGATCAGCCGCACTGGCCCCGGCGAAGGCGTGGTGCGCAGCATCCCCGAAGGCTGGCCGACCAGCCCGTGTAATTGCGCGGCCTTGCAGGTGTCAGGCTCCTTCCCGTTCAGTCCCGGCGTCATGTCGGCGGTAGATGGCCGTTGCGCGGGCGCGATCTCCGGCGGAGCCTCGACGGGCTGGACGCAGCCGGTCAGCCAGAGGCCGAGGGCGGAAAGGAAAAGGGTGGGGATCGTCTTCATCTGTCGTTTCCGGCGTTGCATTCCGGCGCAGCTTCGCACAGCCTTGCGGCAACCGAAAAGAGGGAGGATTTGCCCATGCGCACGCGTGCTGCCGTTGCGATTGCACCCGGAAAGCCTTTGGAAATCATGGAGGTGAACCTTG
>CAYLSD010000095.1:0-5176 GCA_964386345.1 uncultured Fuscovulum sp. | reverse complement strand
AGCGCCCGCCGAGGGCGGGGCGGGCGCTGGCCGGGTGCTTGGGGCACCCGGCCGGGACAACGGATAGTGCAGCGCATGGCGAAGGCACGCGCCTTCGCCAGACAGGCGGGGCAGTCAGGGCAAATGGCGATCCGTCCTCGTGGGGCAAAGCGCCCCCGGCAACGATGCCCCCAAGGGACTCCGCTTGAACCGCAACCGCGAAAGGCGTATCTGACGGCCATGATCCGCTTCTTCGACATGGCCGACCGCGCGCGCCTGCCTTGGCGCTTTGCCCGTGAGACCCGGTCGATCTCGGCCCGACTTTAGGTCTTCGGCCGCCGCCCGCGCGGGCGTATCCTTTGCGCATCCCTTTCCCAAAGCCCCCGGCCCCATGACGGCCACAGCCAAGGACCACATCCATGTCCGCCCCTCGCACGCTCTACGACAAGATCTGGGACGACCATGTCGTCCACCAGGCCGAAGGCGGCACCTGCCTTCTCTATATCGATCGCCATCTGGTGCATGAGGTCACCAGCCCGCAGGCCTTCGAGGGCCTGCGCATGACCGGCCGCAAGGTCCGCGCGCCCGAGAAGACCATCGCGGTGCCGGACCACAACGTCCCCACCACACTGGACCGCGCCAATGCGGCCACGATGACCGAAGACAGCCGCATCCAGGTCGCCGCGCTGGACAAGAACGCCAAGGACTTCGGCATCAACTACTACCCGGTCTCGGACGTGCGCCAGGGCATCGTCCACATCGTCGGGCCCGAGCAGGGCTGGACCCTGCCGGGCATGACCGTGGTCTGCGGCGACAGCCACACCGCCACCCACGGCGCCTTCGGCTCGCTCGCCCATGGCATCGGCACCTCGGAGGTGGAGCATGTCCTTGCCACCCAGACGCTGATCCAGCGCAAGGGCAAGAACATGAAGGTCGAGATCACCGGCAGCTTGCGCCCCGGCGTCACCGCCAAGGACATCACCTTGAGCGTGATCGGCGAGACCGGCACCGCGGGCGGCACCGGCTATGTCATCGAATATTGCGGACAGGCGATCCGTGAATTGTCGATGGAAGGCCGGATGACCGTCTGCAACATGGCGATCGAGGGCGGCGCCCGCGCCGGCCTGATCGCGCCGGACGAGAAGACCTTCGCCTATTGCATGGGCCGGCCCCACGCGCCCAAGGGTGCGAAATGGGAGGCGGCGGTCGCCTACTGGAAGACCCTCTTCTCGGACGAGGGCGCCCATTGGGACAAGGTCGTCACCCTGCGCGGCGAGGACATCGCCCCGGTCGTCACCTGGGGCACGTCACCCGAGGACGTGCTGCCGATCACCGCCACGGTGCCCTCGCCCGAGGATTTCACCGGCGGCAAGGTCGAGGCCGCGCGGCGGTCGCTGGACTACATGGGCCTGACGCCCGGCATGAAGCTGACCGACATCAAGATCGACACGGTGTTCATCGGCTCCTGCACCAACGGCCGGATCGAGGACCTGCGGGCGGCGGCGGCCATCCTGAAGGGCAAGAAGATCGCCCCGGGAATGCGGGCGATGGTGGTACCCGGATCGGGCCTTGTCCGTGCGCAGGCCGAGGAAGAGGGGCTGGCGCAGATCTTCATCGACGCCGGTTTCGAATGGCGTCTGGCGGGCTGTTCCATGTGCCTTGCGATGAACCCCGACCAGTTGTCGCCCGGCGAACGCTGCGCCGCGACCAGCAACCGCAACTTCGAGGGCCGTCAGGGCCGCGGCGGCCGCACCCACCTCGTCAGCCCCGGCATGGCCGCGGCGGCGGCGATCACCGGACATCTGACGGATGTGCGGGAGATGATGGCGGAGGCGGTCTGACCCGGCCCCCGTGGCCCCAAACGAGAGGATTCCGGCATGAAGACCTCGACCATCCTGATGCTTCTGGGGGCGTTCTTCGTTCTGGGCGGCATTCTGGCGCTGGCCAATCCCTTTGCGGCCTCGCTGGCGGTGGCCACGCTTGTCGGCGTGGTCTTCCTTCTGGGCGGCGCTCTGCAACTGTGGTTCGCCTTCCGGGATGCCGCACAGCCGCACAGGCTCTGGAACGGTTTCGTCGGGCTGATGGGCGTGGTGGCGGGCGTCTTCCTGCTGGCCGATCCGCTGGGCGGCGTACTGTCGCTGACGCTGCTGTTGGCGATCCTGTTCCTGCTGACCGGGGCCGCCCGTATCGCCGGGGCCTTCAGCCTGAAGGGCAGCCCGCTGTTCTGGCTGCTCCTGTTGTCCGGCGCGGCCTCGCTTCTGCTGGGCGTGCTGATCCTGATCTGGTTCCCTGCGGCCGCCAGCTCCCTGCTGGGCCTGCTGCTGGGGTTCGAACTCATCGCCGAGGGGGCCGCGCTGATCGCGCTTGGCGTCGCGGCGCGCAAACTTCCCTGAGGAGGGACCACCCATGGACAAGTTCACCACCCTGACCGGCATCGCGGCGCCCATGCCGCTGGTCAACATCGACACCGACATGATCATCCCGAAACAGTTCCTGAAGACGATCCAGCGCTCGGGTCTGGGCAAGAACCTGTTCGACGAGATGCGCTATACGCAGGACGGGCAGGAGATCCCCGATTTCGTGCTGAACCAGCCGGCCTACCGCAAGGCGCAGATCATCGTCGCCGGCGACAATTTCGGCTGCGGCTCGTCGCGCGAACATGCGCCCTGGGCGCTTCTGGACTTCGGCATCCGCTGCGTGATCTCGACCAGCTTTGCCGACATCTTCTTCAACAACTGCTTCAAGAACGGCATCCTGCCGGTGGTGCTGCCGCAAGAGGCCGTCGATCACCTGATGGACGATGCGAGGAAGGGCGAGAACGCCCGGCTGACCGTCGATCTGGAGAACCAGACCGTCACCGCCTCGGACGGCACGTCCTTTGCCTTCGAGGTCGATGCCTTCAAGAAGCACTGTCTGCTGAACGGGCTGGACGACATCGGCCTGACGCTGGAGAAGGCCGCCTCGATCGACGCCTATGAGTCGAAGAACGCGACTCTGCGCCCCTGGGCGTGAATCGCCGTTACCGCGCGAAAACGCCCGCCTCTCCGGTCGGGCGTTTTTCTTGCGGCCTTTCCTTGCGCGTCTAGTGGCGAAAAAATCCGCAACCGCAACATCTTGCGTCTTGCCTGGGCTTTGCCGGAAGAGTGCCGCGGAACATGCGTGACTTTGCTTCAATCATGCAACACCTTTGCCCTGAAACTGCCATGAGTCCCCTGTTTACCTTGAGCAACGGTTGCGAGGATTGGCGAAAGAAGGCACAAATTGGGCAAGATTGAGGCAATCCGCCACAATGTGCGGGACATCGTTGGAACAAGGACGCGGCATCGCATCGCGTCCGTCCGTATCGAGGGTGCAAGGGCAGTGGTTTCCCGGATGACCGGCGCCATGGTGCGCGCGTTTCTGGTGATGGTGCTTGTCGCCACGCCCTCGGTCATCCTGCCGGGGATCGGCACCGACACCAAGCAGATGGTCGCCCTCGTCGCGCTGTTCGCCGGTGCGCTGACCTTCGCCGAATACAACGCCACCTATCCCAGCCTTGTCGAATTCCGTGACGCACCGCCCTTCAACCGCGTCCGCTTCCTGATGCTTTTCATCATCGTCTTCACCCTGTCGGTGGTCTCATCGGCCAAGGGCAGCGACGCCGCCTTCCCGCGGCTGTTCGAGGCGGTGGCGATGCTGATCGGCCATGCCATGGACTTCCCCTATTCGCCGGTCCGGCTGGCGACGATGATGATGGCGGGGGGCGCGTCCGAAAGCCAGGTGATCGCCGTGCGCACCGCCGCGGGCACCGCCTATATCCTGTCGCTGGTGACGCTGGCCTTCTTCGTGCTGCTCTTCAAGCTGCGCGGCTGGCCCGACCGGACGCAGGCCTTCAACGTCTGGGTCAACCTGCCGACCTTCGAGCCGACGGCGGGTGGCGATGTGGTCGACCGGCTGGAACGCGATGCCCGCGCCAACCTTGCATTCGGCGTGCTTCTGCCGTTTCTTATCCCCGCCGTGGTCAGCTTGGCCTCCACCGGGTTCGAGCCGCTGACGCTTACCTCGCCGCAAACCCTGATCTGGACGATGACAGCATGGGCCTTCCTTCCGGCCAGCCTTCTGATGCGGGGCATCGCCATGGGGCGCATCGCCTCGATGATCGAGCAGAAGCGCGCCCAGAACGGCGAGCTTCCCGGGGTGGCCGTCCCGGCCGGCTGATCGCGGCTTTCCTTGCGCTGGCGATTGCCGCTCCGGCGGGGGCCGAGGGTCTTCGCATCGCCACCTGGAACAGCGACCTTTCACGCAAGGGGCCGGGGCTTCTGGCCCGCGACATCGCCCGGGGTGACGATCCGCAGGTCCTGGCCGCATTGCAGGTCATCGCCGCGCTGGATGCGGATGTGCTGCTGCTGACTTCCGTCGATTACGACCGCGGGCTGGTGGCGCTTGGCCTGTTGCAGGATCAGTTGGCGCGGATGGGCCGGCCCTATCCGCATCTGTTGGCCCTGCGCCCGAATACCGGGATGCAGTCCGGGCTGGACCTTGATGCCGATGGCAGGCTGGGCGAGCCGGAGGACGCGCAGGGCTGGGGCCGGTTTTCGGGCGAGGGCGGGATGGCGATCCTGTCGCGCCTGCCGTTCGAGGGCGAGGCCCGCGACTTCTCGGCCTTCCTCTGGGCGGATTTGCCCGGAAGCCTGATCCCGCCCGGCACCACGTCCGAGGTGCGGGCAGGGCAGCGGCTGTCCACCACAGGCCATTGGGACGTGACCGTCGCCACCGCTTCTGGTCCGCTGCACCTGCTGGCCTTCCATGCCACGCCGCCGGTCTTCGACGGGCCGGAGGACAGGAACGGCCGCCGCAACCATGACGAGACCGTGTTCTGGATCCGCTTGCTGGACGGCGCCCTGCCGATGGAGCCGCCGCCCGCGCCCTTCGTGATCCTCGGCGACGCCAATCTCGACCCGGCGGATGGCGACGGGCTGACCGCCGGGATTTCCGCCCTGCTGGCGCATCCCATGGTGCAGGATCCGCAGCCCAGAGGCAGCCATGGCCGGACGGAGCCTGGGCATAAGGGCGACCCGGCGCTGGACACCGCGCTTTACGATTTCGGCGGGCTGCGGGTGGATTACGTCCTGCCCTCGGCCGGGCTGACGGTCACCGGGGCCGGGGTGCTCTGGCCGCCTGCGGACGATCCTTTTGCGGAAACCCTGTCCCGGGCCTC
>CAYLSD010000094.1:0-5390 GCA_964386345.1 uncultured Fuscovulum sp. | reverse complement strand
AAGCGCCCGCCGAGGGCGGGGCGGGCGCTGGCCGGGACTGATGGTCCCGGCCGGTGTGGGTGGAAAGGACAACACATGGCGAAGGCACTGGCCTTCGCCAAGAAGCCCGGCCCCAAACGGCAAAAGGCACCCCGAAGGGTGCCCCTGCCGTCCCTTGCGGGAAGCGATGCCTCAGGCGGCCGAAGAGATGAACTTCACCGCGTCGCCGAAGGTCTGGATGGTCTCGGCCGCGTCATCGGGGATCTCGATGCCGAATTCTTCCTCGAAGGCCATGACCAGTTCCACGGTGTCCAGCGAATCCGCGCCGAGGTCGTCGATGAACGAGGCGTTCTCGATCACCTTGTCCTCTTCGACGCCCAGATGCTCGACGACGATCTTCTTCACGCGATCGGCGATGTCGCTCATGTCTCTTCCTCTATCCTTGCGGGGGGTCGCCCCGGTCTGACTGTCAGCACCCCGAAGGGCCATTCGTCCGCCCACGGCGGCCACTCGTCCCGAGTCTCCCCGGCGAATTGTGCGCGCCTATAGCAACAGGCGCAAGCAGACGCAAACGCTTTCCCGGGATGCGCGGGGAAACCCCACGCCGCCCGGGCACCGCTCAAACCATGTCCATCCCGCCGTTCACATGCAGCGTGGCGCCGGTGACATAGGCCGCCTCGGGCGAGGCGAGGTAAAGCACCGCCGCGGCGATTTCCGCAGGCAGGCCCATCCGGCCCGCGGGAACCGCGCCCAGGATGGCGCCGCGCTGCGCCTCGTTCAGCTTGCCCGTCATCGCGGTCTCGATGAAGCCCGGCGCGACGCAATTCACCGTGATGCCGCGGCTGGCGACCTCGGCGGCCAGCGATTTCGACATGCCCACCATCCCGGCCTTGGACGCGGCATAGTTCACCTGCCCGGCATTGCCGGTGGTGCCGACGACCGAGGAGATGTTGACGATCCGCCCCCAGCGGGCCTTCATCATGCCGCGGATGGCGGCGCGGCAAAGCCGGAAGCTGGCGGTCAGGTTGACGTCGATCACCGCCTGCCAGTCCTCGTCCGACATCCGCATCACCAGCCCGTCGCGGGTGATCCCGGCATTGTTGACCAGCACGTCGACCGATCCCATCGCCTCCGCCGCGCGCTTCACCAGGCCCTCGACCTCGGCGGGGTCCGAGAGGTTGCAGGGCAGCACATGGGCCCTGTCTCCCAACTCGGCCGCCAGCGCCTCAAGCGGCTCCACCCGCGTACCGGACAGGCCCACGGTGGCCCCCGCCCCATGCAGCACCCGCGCGATATCGGCGCCGATGCCCCCCGAAGCGCCGGTGACCAGCGCGGATTTCCCTGTCAGATCGAACATGCCCGAATCTCCTGCCTTATCCTTGTCGCTGGCCACGATTTTTCGCCGAAAAATCGGCCCGCGTCAGCCCTTCGCCGCCATCACATCCTCGGGCGTGCCGATGGCGCGCAGGGTCACCTCGCCCGAAACGATGCGCTTGATCATGCCCGAAAGCGCCTTCCCCGCGCCGATTTCCCAGAATTCGGCGACGCCCGCCTTCTCCATCCACAGCACGCTTTCCCGCCAGCGGACCGAGCCGGTGATCTGCGCCACCAGCAGGTCGAAGATCCGGTCCGGCTCCGTCACCGCCTCGGCCCGGACGTTCACCACCACCGGCACGGCGGGCTTCGAGATCACCACCGCCGACAAAGCCTCGGCCATCCGATGCGCGGCGGGCTGCATCAGCGCGCAATGGAAGGGGGCGGAGACCGGCAGCAGCAGCGCGCGTTTCGCACCCTTCGCCTTGGCGATCTCCACCGCGCGCTCGACGGCGGCCTTGTGGCCGGAAACCACCACCTGCGCGGGATCGTTGTCGTTCGCCGCCTGGCAGATCTCGCCCTGCGCGGCCTCTTCCGCCACCGCCTTCGCCGCCTCGAAATCCAGACCCAGCAGGGCGGCCATTGCGCCGACGCCCACCGGCACCGCCTGCTGCATCGCCTCGCCCCGGATACGCAGCAGGCGCGCGGTGTCCGAAAGGCTCAACGCACCAGCGGCGCAAAGCGCGGAATATTCGCCAAGGCTGTGCCCGGCGACGAAATCCGCATGGCTTTCCACCGTTATCCCCTCTGCCTTCAGCGCGGCGATGGCGGCAAGCGAGGTCGCCATCAGCGCGGGCTGGGCGTTCCGGGTCAGCGTCAGTTCCGCGATGTCGCCCTCCCAGATCAGGGCCGACAGCTTCTCGCCCAGGGCGGCGTCCACCTCGTCGAAGACGGCTTTCGCCTCCGGCCAGGCCCCGGCCAGCGCGCGGCCCATGCCGATGGTCTGGGCGCCCTGCCCCGGAAACACGAATGCGCGGCTCATCCGCCGTCCTCCCCTGCGGTTTTCGCTTGTCTTTCCCCGGCATAGCGAAGCCACGGCGAAAGGGCAATCGCGGCGGCGGCTCCGCGCACAACACCTGTGCCCGGACGAAGCTTACCGGCGCGGCGCAGGCTGCTATGGTGCCGGAAAATCCCGGTCGAGGACGGACATATGCCTGCCAGAAACACCCCCCTGAGTTACGGAAGCGTGGCGCGCGGCCTGCACTGGCTGACCGCGCTCTTGATCATCGCCGCCTTCCCGCTGGGGATGATCGCCGAAAACCTGCCCTTCGACACCTCCGAGGCGCTGGCCCGCAAGGCACGGGTCTTCTCGATCCACAAGACCCTTGGCGTGGCGGTGTTCCTCGTGGCAACGCTCCGCATCCTCTGGGCGCTGACCGGCGAGAAGCCGGTGCCGCTGTATCCCGGACGGCGGGCAGAGACCTTCGCCGCCGAGACGGTGCACTGGGCGCTTTATCTCTCGCTGGTGATCGTGCCGCTGTCGGGCTGGATCCACCATGCCGCCACGACCGGCTTCGCGCCGATCCTCTGGCCCCTGGGCCAGGGCCTGCCCTTCGTGCCGAAGTCCGAGACCGTCGCCACGGCGGCAGGGATTGCGCATTGGCTCTTCACCAAGGTCCTGCTGGCCGCGGTTGCCCTGCATGTGCTGGGGGCGCTGAAACATGCGGCTCTGGACCGTGACCTGACGCTGGCGCGGATGGTGACCGGGGCCGAGGCCGGAAAGGCGGGCGCAGCCGGGCCGGAAATGGCCCCGGCGCTGCTGGCGCTGGCGGTCTTTGCCGCGGGCGCGGCAGGGGCATGGGCGCTGGCCTCCCGAGTGCCCGAGGCGGTTGCCGAGGGTCCTGCCGCCACGGCCCCGGCAGCGGGCAACTGGACAGTCTCGGAAGGCACCCTCGCCTTCGCCGTCCAGCAGATGGGCCAGCGGGTCGAGGGCGCCCTGCCCGCCTGGACCGCCACGATCGACTTCGACGAGGCCATGGGCACCGGCTCGGTGGTCGTGGAGATCGACGCCACCCGGCTGACCCTCGGCTCCGTCACCGACCAGGCGAAGGGGCCGGAGTTCTTCGACGTGACCAGCCACCCGACGGCCACCTTCGCCGCCGCCATCACGCCCGCGGGCGAGGCGTTCGAGGCCAGCGGCAGCCTGACGCTGCGCGGGGCGGAACAACCGGTCACCCTGCCCTTCATGCTGACCATAGAGGGCGACACCGCACGGATGGAGGGCAAGGTCACGCTGGACCGCCGCGACTTCGGCATGGGGCCGAGCTACGGCGACGAGAACACGGTGGGCTTCACCGTCGATGTCGAGGTGGCGTTGGTGGCGAAGCGCGGGGGATAGCGGTCCGGGGCCGGGCAACGTCTTGCCTTTCCTGCACCGCTTCCCTGGGCGGAAACAGGCGAGGCACTGCCTCGCCCCGCCCGTGCGGACGGGTTCACGTTGTAGACCTGTCAGCGAGAAACCCTGTAAGGCCCGCCCCGCCCCCGGCGGGCGAGAAGCGCCCGCCGGGGGCGGGGCGGGCGCTGGCCGGGACTGATGGTCCCGGCCGGTCGGGTGGAACCGTCACGTTGCGGCAGAGGCACCGGCCTCTGCCACGGCACACGGCGCCGCAAAGCCAAAAGGCCGCCCGGTCTCCCGGACGGCCCCCTTACCGGCAAAACCGGATCAGCTCATTCCGCCTTCATCGCCTCGACGGAAATCTGCACCGTCACCTCATCGCCGATGAAGGGTGCGAATGCGCCGAGGTTGAAGTCGGAACGCAGCAGCGTGGTCGTGGCCGAGAACCCGGCCCAGGGCTTCTGCTCCATCGGATGCTCGCCCGCCTGGTTCAGCACCGCCTCCAGCACCACCGGCTTCGTCACCTCGTTCAGCGTCAGGTCGCCGGTGATCCGCGCGGTATTCTCGCCCGTCACCTCGATGGCGGTCGAGGTGAAGCTGACCGTCTCGTCCTCGGCCGCATCGAAGAACTCGGGCGACATCAGGTGGTCGAAGCGGGCCTGCCAGCCGGTCAGCATGGTCCGGACCGGGAAGGAGACCGAGACCGACGAGGCGGCGGGATCGGCCTGGTCGAAGGCGATCTCGCCCTCGAAGCCCCCGAACATGCCGTAGGATGTCGAATAGCCGAGGTGGTTGTAGGAAAACACGATCTGGCTGTGGCTGGGGTCCAGCACGTATTTCTCGGCCTCGGCCAGCGCGGGGGCGGAGACAAGGGCCAGGGCGGCGGCGGAAAGGAGGGCGTGGCGGATCATTCTGTCAGTCCTCGGAAAGGGTTGCGGTACGGGCGCCAAGCTGCGGGCAATGCTGCAATTGCACAATCCCGCGGTGCCGAACAGGGCCTGCGCGCCCGCGAACATCACGATCCCGCGGGGCGGGCGTGAGACCGGGCAGCTTCCCTTTCCCTGCCCCGCGTCCTAGCCTCGGCCCGCCATGGACCTCCGCCTTACCCCCATCCGCCGCCGCATCCTCTATGCCGTGCTGTTCGAGAGCATCGGCCTCGTCATCACGACGCTGGGCCTGATGGCCTTCTCCTCCAGCGATGCGGGGACCGCGGGCGGCGCGGCGGCGGGGTCCATGGTGATCGCGCTGGCCTACAGCTACCTTTTCAACTGGGGCTTCGAGACATGGGAGCGCCGCCAGCCCATCCGCGGCCGCAGCGCGAAACGGCGGCTGGCGCATGGCGTGCTGTTCGAGGGCGGGCTGGTCCTGCTGTTGGTGCCCTTCCTGGCCTGGTGGATGGGCATCGGCCTGATCGAGGCGCTGCTTTACGACGCAGGACTGCTGGCCTTCTTCGCGGTCTATACGCTGGGCTTCACCTGGGCCTTCGACCGGATCTTCGGCCTTCCGGCCTCGGCAAGATGAGGCGTGGCGGAATGGCCCGGGCGGGAAAAGGCGAGGCACTGCCTCGCCCCCGCCCGTGCGGATGGGTTCCATTGTAGACCTGTCAGCCCGAGACCCGGAGAGGCCAGCGCCCGACCCGGCGGGCGAGAAGCGCCCGCCATGGGCGGGTCGGGCGCTGGCCGGGTGCTTTGGGCACCCGGCC
>CAYLSD010000093.1:0-5489 GCA_964386345.1 uncultured Fuscovulum sp. | reverse complement strand
GGCGCTGGCCTCCCCGGGGTTTCAGGCTGACGGGTCTACAGGGTGAACCCATCCACACGGGCGGGGGCGAGGCAATGCCTCGCCTGTTCCCGCCCGGCCGGAGCGTGGATCTTCCGGTGCCGAGCGTCGATCCTACGCCTTCGCCTCGAACCGAAGGATTCCCGCCACATGGGACCCCGAGGCGGAATCCGAAGGGTGGGAAATGCCATCCATCACCGGCACTTCCGGGAAGTCGAAGGGACTGACACCTTCGATGCAGGCGACGTTCACCCCGAACTGCAAGGGATTCGAGCGGCGCTGGTGATGGGTGTAGATGCCGCAGGTCTTGCAGAAGTAGTGCTTCGCCGTCCCGGTGTTGAACTGGTAGAGCGACAGGTTTTCCTCGCCCGCGACGAACTCGATATCCCCCAGGGCCGCAGTCACGGCGATTGCCCCGCGCATCCGGCAGTAAGAGCAGGAACAGCGGCGGATCGAGTCGAAGCCCTCCGTCAGCCGCACCCGGAACCTGACCGCGCCGCAATGGCAGGCCGCATCGTGCTGCTGCCTTTCACCGGTCATCGACGCCCCCCCGTTGTTCCGGGAAAGGATAGCCAGTGTGCCAGCCGGCCGCAACGTGAGGGCTCAGGGCGCCCCCGCCGGCATCGGGTTCAGGCCCTTGTTGTAGGCGTGCCAGTCGGTGATGTCGGGGTAGAACTGCTTGCGCCAGGCCCGCACCCGCGGGTTCATCCGGCGGCGCCAGAGCGGCGGGATCAACGCCATGAAGTTCATCATCGGATAGCCGAAGGGCAGCTGCGGCGCCTCGTCCGTGCCATAGGTCTGCAACAGCGGGAACCGCCGGTCGGGCTTGTAGTGGTGGTCAGAGTGCCGTTGCAGGTTGATCAGCAGCCAGTTGGTCGCCCGGTGCGAGGCGTTCCACGAATGCCGCGGCAGGGCGTGTTCATACTTGCCCTCACCCAGATGGCGGCGGGTCAGGCCGTAGTGTTCGACGTAGTTGGTCAGCTCCAGTTGCCAGATCGCCACGAAGGCCTGAAGCAGGAAGAACACCAGCCCCATCCAGCCGCCAAGGATAAGGGCGGCCAGCACCATGGCGGCTTGCAACGCCCAATAGCGCCAGAACGGGTTCGACGGGTGGAACCAGGGCAGGCCCTTCCGCGCCAGCCATGCCTTTTCGGTGCGGAAGGCCGAGAGCCAGCTTTCCGGCAGCACGCGCAGGAAGAAGCGGTGGAAGTTCTCGTTGTAGCGCGCGGTCACTGCATCGCGCGGGGTGCCGACGTAAAGGTGATGGACCTTCAGATGCTCGGTGCGGAAATGGGAATAAAGGACCGAGGCCAGCAGCAGGTCGCCCAGCCAGCGTTCGATCTTGGGTTTCTGGTGCATCAGCTCATGGCTGTAGTTGATGCCGATGGTGCCGGACATGACGCCCATGCCGATGAAGAGAAAGATCTTCTCCACGCCATTCAGATGCCCCGCCTGCGGCACGAGCCACAGCATGACGCAAAGCACCAGAAACTGGACCGGGAACCAGATCATCGTCAGCAGCCGGTAGAGGTAAAGCTGGTCCTCTGGCGTCGTGGTGTCGGGGTTCTCCTCGTTCTGGCCGGTCACGGCATCGAGGACCGAGAACAGCGCCCAGCAGTAAAGCGGCAGGGCCAGCACCCAGACCCCGCCGAGCGCCATGCCGAGGAAAGCCATCGGCACGGTGCCGAGCGACAGCCAGAACGGCAGGGCGCTGCGGGGGGAGGATATGTCCACGGTCGGAGGAGGGGTGGTCATCACTGGAACTTTCGATACTGGCGCGCGCGGGCAGTCTATGCGCGGCGGCGAACGATCTCAACGCGGCGAAATCGCGCTTTTGATGGACGCATGAACGGGCAGGCTGGCGAAGGCATGTGGGTTCAACCCATCCGCCCGGGCGCTACTTCACCGCAAGATCATATGCCTTGCGCATCACCGTGGGCAGGCTGGCGGGGGCAAGCCGGACATAGTTGCCCCGGGCGGGGTTGGCGTCGGTCTCGGCCACAAGGACACGCAGGATCAGGTGGAAATGGGTGAAGGTGTGGCGGACCTCTCCGATCTCGTGCCATGCGGCCTCAACCGGGGCAGGTCCGCCCGTGCCGTCCCAGCCGTCGCCGGGAAAGCCCGTCATGCCGCCGAGCAGGCCCTTCTCGGGCCGGGTCTCGATCAGCCAGAGCGGCCCGTTGCGGACCAGCCAGATCGTTCCCTGCCTTGTGGGCTTGGCCGGTTTGGCCAGCTTGCGGGGAAGTTCCGCCTGAATCCCCAGCATCCGGGCGCGGCAGAGCGTATTGACCGGGCAGATGCCGCAGGCCGGGCTTTTCGGGGTGCAGATGGTGGCACCGAGGTCCATCACCGCTTGCGCATGGTCCCCGGGCCGCAGCGAAGGCGTCAGGCTTTCGGCCAGCGCTGTCAGTTCCGGCTTGGCGGTCGGCAGCGGGGTTTCCACCGCGAAAAGGCGGGCCATCACCCGCTCCACATTGCCGTCGACCACGGTCGCGGCTTCGTCATAGGCGATGGCGGCCACGGCGCTGGCGGTATAGGGGCCGATGCCGGGCAGCGCCAGCAGAGCCTCGCGCGTGTCCGGGAAGGCGCCCAGTTCCGCCACTGCACGGGCGCATTTCAGCAGGTTGCGGGCGCGGGCGTAGTAGCCGAGGCCCGCCCATTCGGCCATCACCTCCTCGTCCCGCGCCGCTGCCAGCGCCTGCACCGTGGGCCAGCGGGCGGTGAAGCGGTGGAAGTAGTCCCGCACGGCGGCGACGGTGGTCTGTTGCAGCATCACCTCGCTGAGCCAGACGCGATAGGGATCGGGGCGCACCCCCGCCCTGCGGTCCGCAGGCCCCACGCGCCAGGGCATGACGCGGGCGTGCCGGTCATACCATTCCATCAGCAGGGGTCCGGCTTGGCCCGGATCGGGCCTGGCGTCACGCATTCTTTATGCCTTGTCACAGATGGGCCACTGGCCAGGGGGCGCGGTTCGGCTAAGATAGCCGTGAAAACGGTGAAGGCCAGATGCGACCTTTGAAATCCAGACCCGGCGCCGACCGCAGGATGCGTGGCTTCGAGCCCGCCTTCGGCCTGATGGCGCGCGAGGTGCGGCAGGCGGGCGAAAGCCGGGGCTTCGCGGTGGCGAAGCTGCTGACGCATTGGGAAGAGGTCGCGGGCAAGGACCTTGCCGCCGTCACCCGCCCGGTGAAGGTGGGCTACGGACGCGAGGGCTTTGGCGCGACGCTGACGCTTCTGGTGCGCGGCGCTGCGGCTCCGGTGGTGGAGATGCAGAAAGAGGCGCTGCGGGCGCGGGTGAATGCGGTCTACGGCTACAATGCCATCGCGCGCATCCACCTGACACAGACGGCGGCGACCGGCTTCGCCGAAGGGCAGGCGCAGTTCGCCCCGGCGCCCAAGGCCCCTCCGCCCGCCGACCCGGCGCTGGAGGCCGAGGCGCGGGCCAGGGCAGAGGGCGTGGCGGACGAAGGGCTTCGGGCGGCGCTTGAACGGTTGGGGCAGAATATTCTAACACGGCGGAAGGCCGCAGAGGACAAGAGATGATGAAGATGAACCGCCGGGCGCTGATCGCCCTTGCCGCCGCAATGGCCGCCAGCCCCGTCCTGGGGCAGGAGACCGCGACCGAGGCCGAGGCCTCCGCGGCGCCCGAGGTGAAGGATTTCACCCTCGGCAACCCGGATGCTCCGGTGAAGCTTGTCGAATACGCCAGCTTCACCTGCCCGCATTGCGCCCATTTCGCCGAGACGGTGTTCAAGCCGCTGAAGGCCGAATACATCGACACCGGCAAGGTGCATTTCACCCTGCGCGAGGTCTACTTCGACCGCTACGGCCTCTGGGCCGCGATGATGGCCCGCTGCGGCGGTGATCTGAAATATTTCCCGGTGACCGAGACGCTGTTCGCCACGCAGAACGAATGGGCGGGCACCAACGATCCCACTGCGGCGGTGGCGAACCTGCGCAAGATCGGCCTTGCCTCCGGCATGACCGCCGAGCAGCTTGACCAGTGCATGACCGACGCGCCGATGGCCGATGCCATGGTCAAGCGGTTCGAGGCCAACATGCAGGCCGATGGGGTGGATGGCACGCCGACGCTGTTCCTGAACGGCCAGAAGCACGGCAACATGTCCTACGCCGACCTGAAGGCGCTGATCGACACCGCGCTGGCGGAATAAGCGATGGCTGCCCCGCTGGAAGGCATCCGCGTCATCGAACTGGCGCGGATCCTCGCCGGCCCATGGGCCGGGCAGACATTGGCCGACCTTGGCGCCGAGGTGATCAAGGTCGAGGCGCCCGAGGGCGACGACACCCGCCGCTGGGGACCTCCGTTCATCGAACGCAACGGCGACCGGAGCGCTGCCTATTTCCACAGCTGCAACCGCGGCAAGAAGGGCATCACCTGCGACTTCCGCACGCCCGAGGGGCAGGAAATGGTCCGCCGTCTGGTCGCGGATGCGGATGTGGTGATCGAGAACTTCAAGGTCGGCGGGCTGGCGAAATACGGGCTGGACTGGGAGACGCTGCGCAAGGTGAACCCCCGGCTGATCTATTGCTCGATCACCGGTTTCGGCCAGACCGGGCCCTATGCCCACCGCGCCGGATATGACTTCATCATTCAGGGCATGGCCGGGCTGATGTCCGTGACGGGCGAGGCCGACGGCCAGCCGCAGAAGGTTGGCGTGGCGGTGACGGATGTCTTCACCGGGGTCTATGCGGCAACGGCGATCCTTGCGGCGCTGGTGCAGCGGGGCCGCACCGGCGAAGGCCAGCAGATCGACATGGCGCTGATGGATGTGGCGACCTCGATCATGGCCAATCAGGCGATGAACTATCTGGCGACCGGCAATTCGCCGAAGAAGATGGGCAATGCGCATCCGAACCTTGCGCCCTATGCGGTGTTCGACTGCGCGGACGGCTGGATCATCCTCGCCACCGGAAACGACAGCCAGTATCGCAAGCTGTGTTCCATCCTCGGGCTGGAGGAGATGGCGCAGGCGCCCGAGTTCCTGACCAACGCCGACCGGATCGCCAACAGGTCTGCGATGACGGCGCGGATCACCGCGGCGACCAAGGGCTGGACCATGGCCGACCTGCTGGCGGCCTGCGAGGCACAGGGCGTGCCCGCCGGGCCGATCAACGATATGGCGGGGGTCTTCGCCGATCCGCAGGTGCAGGCGCGCGGGATGCGGATTTCGCCCGAAGGCGTGCCGGGTGTGCGCAGCCCGATGAGCTTTTCGGGCGCCGGACTGGCGCTGGACCGGCCCTCGCCCAAGCTGGGCGAGCATCAGGACGAGGTGCTGGGGTAGGGGGCTGCGGTGCCCCCGCCGGTCTTTGCCCTGCTCACTTCCATGCCTTGGCGAAGGCCATCGCCTTCGCCATGCGATGCGGGTTCCCCTGGCCCGGCCGGGTGCCCAAAGCACCCGGCCAGCGCCCGACCCGCCCATGGCGGGCGCTACTCGCCCGCCGGGTCGGGC
>CAYLSD010000092.1:0-5773 GCA_964386345.1 uncultured Fuscovulum sp. | reverse complement strand
CTCACCCCGCCCGCGCCGCCATCGCCTCCACTTCCTCCAGCACCAGCGGCCATTCCTTGAAGAACAGCATCTGCCCGGTCCCGGGCACGAAGCGCACCTCCAGATGCGGGAAATCCTCCATCAGCTCGCGGATCGACTGCGCCGGCGTCTGCGGGTCCTGATCGCCCTGCAACAGCAGCACCGGCACCTTGCAGTCGCGCACCACCGCCGACCAGTCCTTTTCCGAGCCGATGCATTCGCGGGTGAAGGCCTCATGCGCGCTCCACTGCCGGGTCAGGCAGACGTCCGAGCCGGTCAGGATCGCCTCGCGCACCTCGGGCCGCGCGAAAGCCTCCATATCCGCCGCGCTGCCGCCGTTGACCTGGGCGAAGAACACATCCTTGCCCAGCCGCCGCGCCAGCGAAAACCCCGCCTGCACCAGGAAGGGCAGCACCTTCGGCGCATAGCGGGCATTGGCCAGGATGAAGCGCTGCCACTTGTCCATCCGCTCGTATTGCGCCGCCGTCCGCAGCGGCAACTGGCAGGCGGCGCCGACGATCCCCGCCACCAGATCGGGCCGGCGGTTCGCCAGGTTCATCGCAAAGCGCAGATCGGCGCCCAGGGGCAGCGCGATGGCATCCTGCACCGCCAGATGGTCCAGCACCGCGATATAGTCCTGCGTCACCGCCCCCAGATGGTCCGCCGCCCGCACATGCAGGTCGGTCGTGCCATAGCCCGCCCGGATCGGCACGATCACCCGCAGCTTGCGCGCCGCCGCATGGCGCTCGGCCGAGGCCGGCCAGCGGATCAGCCCGTAGTCGAGGTGCATGTAAAGGACCGGCTGCCCCTTCGGATTGCCGAACTCGATCCAGGTCAGCCGCCGCCCGTCGGCCAGCCACAGCTCGCGCACCTCCCGCGGCTCCAGCGTGCCGCCCATCGGCACCGAACGGCCCGGCCCCCCCGCGGGGATCAGCACCACGTCCATCAGCCCGATCACCACCCGCACCAGCTCGCTCTGGCTGTGGGTCTCGGTCTTCTGCAGGATGGAGCGCAACTGCGTCCGCACCGTCTCGGCCGACCGTCCCCGCGCCTCGGCGATGTCCCGGACCGGCAGGCCAAGGGTGATGCCGCGCACGATCTCCACCTCGGCGGGGGTCAGGCCGAAGGCCTCCTGCACCGTGGTCTCGAAGCCTTCGGGCCAGACCAGCTCCGTCGACAGCACCAGCGCCAGCGGCGGCTTGCCCGCATCCGTCTCCACCCGGCTGACCCGCACGATCACCGGGCTGCCGGTGACGGTCGATCGTATCCGCAGCGTCACCACCTTCTCGGCCCGCCCGCCCGCCACCTTGCGGATGACGCCCGCCAGCAATCCGCGGTCCTCCGGCTCGAACGGCAGGGCCGCGAACGGCCCGCCCGCCCTGATCCCGAAGGCCACCGCCGCGGGCCGGTTGCAATCGGCGATCAGCGCCCCGCCATCCGACAGGAAGGCGGCCGAGCGCGGAATGTCCTCCAGCACCGACCGGAAGGTGTCGGGCATAAGATCGTAGCGGTCGAGGAACACCGTGGCGCGCTGCATATGCGCCTCGATCTCCGGGTCCTCCAGCGGGGCCACCCGCCCCTTCCGCAGCGGCGCGGCGCGGCCTTCCCAGACCTCCAGCAGATGCTCCAGCTTGATCGGGTCCAGCGCCACGTCATACAGCCGGTCGACGATCTCGGCCTTCTGGTCCCGATCGGCAAGCGAGGCGGTCTGCGGCGGGCGGGGATCGCGGGTCATAGGGCATGATACCGCGCCCCCCCGGGGGTGCGGCAAGGGGGAAACCCGCATTTTGCCATGGACCTTCCGGCCCGGCTGCGCGACACCTGCGCCAAAGGCGGAACAGGACGGAGGAATCCGATGCTCACCCTCTACGGCGTCTACCGGTCGCGGGCCTCGCGGCCCCTGTGGCTTCTGGCGGAATGCGGCGCGCCCTTCACCCATGTGCCGGTCATCCAGGCCTACCGGCTGCGCGACGAACAGGCCCGGGCCGAGGTGCAGAACACCGCCTCGCCGGAATTCCTGGCGGTCAACCCGATGGGCCAGATCCCGGCGCTGACCGACGGCGACCTGCTCTTGACCGAATCGCTGGCGATCACCGCCCATATCGCCCGGCGCTTCGGCGGCCCCCTCGGCCCGCAGGACACCGCCGAACAGGCGCTGATGGAGCAATGGTCGCTGTTCGCCGCCACCGGGATCGAGACCCCGGCGCTGGAAGTCCTGATGACGCTGGAATCGGGCGGCACCGAACTGCCCGAGGTGCAGGCGGCGCTGGCCGTCTCGGCCGAGAAACTGCGCCGCCCGCTGAAACGCCTGCAGGGGCATCTGGCGGATCACGACTGGCTGGTCGGCGGCCGCTTCACCGTGGCCGACATCAACACCGCCGAATGCCTGCGCTACGCACAGGGCCACCCCACGCTGCTGGCCGAGTTTCCGGCGGTCAGGGACTGGCTCGACCGCTGCCAGTCGCGCCCGGCGTTCAAGGCGATGTGGGCCGCCCGGATGGCCGAACCCGAATAGGGCACAGATGCTGTGCGATCCGGCGGTCTTCGGCGCACTGGCGCAACGCCCGCCGCGCACTTAGCTTTCCGGGCAACGCAAGATTTGCCCGGAAAGGCCCCGCCATGAAGAAGATCGGCTTTCTCTCCTTCGGCCATTGGTCGGAAGACCGCGGCTCCGCCGTGCGCTCCGCCGCCGATGTGCTGACCCAATCCATAGAACTGGCCGAAGCGGCCGAGGAACTGGGGGCCGACGGCGCCTATTTCCGCGTCCACCATTTCGCCCGCCAGCTTGCCTCGCCCTTCCCGCTTCTCGCCGCCGTCGGCGCGCGGACGAAGCGGATCGAGATCGGCACCGGCGTCATCGACATGCGCTACGAGAACCCGTTCTACATGATCGAGGATGCCGGCTCCGCCGACCTGATCTCCGGCGGGCGCCTGCAGCTCGGCATCTCGCGCGGCTCACCCGAACAGGTGATCGAGGGCTGGCGGCATTTCGGCCATGCGCCGAAAGAGGGCGAGACCGATCAGGACATGGCCCGCGACCATGCGCTGACCTTCCTGCGCCTGCTGGACGGCAAGGGCTTCGCCCAGCCGAACCCGCGCCCGATGTTCCCCAACCCGCCCGGCCTGCTGCGGCTGGAACCGCATTCGCCCACCCTGCGCAACCGCATCTGGTGGGGCGCCGCCTCCGATTCCACGGCGGAATGGGCGGGCACCCTGGGGATGCACCTCCAGACCTCCACCCTGAAATGGGATGAAAGCGGCGAGCCGCTACACCTGCAACAGGCCCGCCAGATCCGCAAGTTCCGCGAGGCATGGAAGGCCGCCGGGCATGACCATGCCCCCCGCGCCTCGGTCAGCCGCTCGATCTTCCCGATCGTCAGCGACCTCGACCGGATGTATTTCGGCCAGGGCCGCGCCGAGCAGGACCAGATCGGCGTGATCGACGACCAGCGCGCCGTCTTCGGCCGCAGCTACGCCGCCGAACCCGACCGGCTGATCGAGGAATTGCGCAAGGACGAGGCCATCGCCGAGGCTGACACGCTGCTGCTGACCATCCCGAACACGCTGGGCGTCGGCTACAACGCCCATGTGATCGAAAGCATCCTCAAACACATCGCCCCCGCCCTGGGCTGGCGGTGACGCCTCCGGCGGGGATATTTGCCGTTCTGAAAGAGGACCGCTCCCTCTTTCAGAACACAAATATCCCGGGGGACTCCCCGCCCCTGCGGGGAGGGGGGCGGCGCCCCCTGCGACATCGGCCCCGCCGCGCACCACATCTTGCGTTTGCCCCCCTGGGAATGGTCTAATGCCAGCGCCCCAGATAAGAGCAGACAATGGCAAACGACCTCCTTTCCCAGGCCGCCTCCACCTATGACGCCTCGTCCATCGAGGTGCTGGAACCGCTGGAGGCCGTCCGCCTGCGCCCCGGCATGTATATCGGCGGCATCGACGAACGCGCCTATCACCACCTTGCCGCCGAGATCCTCGACAACGCCATGGACGAGGCCGTCGCCGGCCACGCCAACCGGATCGAGGTCGAACTCCACGCCGACGGCTCCCTGACCATCCGCGACAACGGCCGCGGCATCCCGGTCGATCCGCATCCGAAATTCCCCGGCAAGTCGGCGCTTGAGGTCATCCTCTGCACCCTGCATTCCGGCGGCAAGTTCAACGGCAAGGCCTACGAGACCTCGGGCGGCCTCCACGGCGTCGGCTCCTCGGTCGTCAACGCGCTCTCCGACCACATGCGGGTCGAGGTGGCCAAGAACCGCGAGCTTTTCGCGCAGGAGTTTTCCCGCGGCAAGCCGCAGGGCGGGCTGCAGAAGCTGGGCGCCACCGCCAACCGCCGCGGCACCTGGGTGACCTTCCACCCCGACCCGCAGATCTTCGGCACGCAGATGTTCAAGCCGCATCGCCTGCTGAAGATGGCGCGGTCGAAGGCCTATATCTTCTCCGGCGTCGAAATCCGCTGGAAATCCGCCATCCCCGACGGCGACACGCCGATGGAGGCGGTGTTCCACTTCCCCGGCGGCCTGTCGGACTACCTGTCCGACCAGTTGGAGAAGGTCACCACCTACGCCGACCGCCCCTTCGCCGGAAAGGTTTCCTTCCAGGAGAAGTTCGGCGTCCCCGGTTCCGTCGAATGGGCGATCAACTGGACGCCCGCCCGCGACGGCTTCATCTCCAGCTACACCAACACCGTCCCCACCCCCGAGGGCGGCACCCATGAAACCGGCTTCTGGGCCGCGATCCTGAAGGGCATCCGCGCCTATGGCGAGCGGGTGAAGAACCGCAAGGCCGAGCAGATCACCCGCGAGGACATGCTGACCGGCGGCTGCGCGCTGATCAGCGTGTTCATCCGCGAGCCGCAATTCGTCGGCCAGACCAAGGACCGGCTGGCCACCGAAGAGGCCGCGAAATGGGTGGAGAACGCCGTCCGCGACCATTTCGACACCTGGCTTGCCGCCGACCCGAAATCCGCCGGCGCCATCCTCGACTTCCTCGTCCTGCGCGCCGAGGAACGGCTGAAACGCCGGCAGGAGAAGGAAACCCAGAGGAAGACGGCGACCAAGAAGCTGCGCCTGCCCGGCAAGCTGGTCGATTGCTCCGCCACCGACCGCACCGGGACCGAGATCTTCATCGTCGAGGGCGATTCCGCGGGCGGCTCGGCCAAGGGCGCGCGCGACCGCAATTATCAGGCCCTCCTGCCGCTGAAGGGCAAGATCCTCAACGTCCTCGGCGCCGCGTCGAACAAGCTGGGCGACAATGCCGAGATCCGCGACATCTGCGAGGCTTTGGGCGTCGGCATGGGCACCAAGTTCCGGCTGGACGACCTGCGCTACGACAAGATCATCATCATGACCGACGCCGACGTGGACGGCGCCCATATCGCCAGCCTCCTGATGACCTTCTTCTTCACCCAGATGCGCCCGCTGATCGACAAGGGCCACCTCTACCTCGCCTGCCCGCCGCTCTACCGGCTGACGCAGGGGCCGAAACGGATGTATGTCGCCGACGATGCCGAGAAGGAGGAATGGCTGGAAAAGGGCCTCGGCGGCAAGGGCAAGATCGACGTGCAGCGCTTCAAGGGGCTTGGCGAGATGGACGCCAAGGACCTGAAGGACACCACGATGAACCCCGCGACGAGGAAGCTGATCCGGGTCAGCATCGACGACGAGGAAGGCGGCGAGACCGGCGACCTGGTGGAACGCCTGATGGGCAAGAAGCCGGAACTGCGGTTCCAGTATATCCAGGA
>CAYLSD010000091.1:0-5953 GCA_964386345.1 uncultured Fuscovulum sp. | reverse complement strand
GAACTCACGACCCTAACCTTGGCAAGGTTATGCTCTACCCCTGAGCTACGCCCGCGCCGTCTGGACAGGCGGTGATCTAGTCAGGCCGCGCCCGGGACGCAAGGGGGAAAACGCGCCGGGCGCGCAGATTTCTCGCCCCGCGCCCTCCGGCTATTCCAGTTCGACCAGCAGGTCCTTTGCGTCGATCTGCGCGCCGGGGGTGACGTGCAGGGCCTTGACCGTGGCGGCGCGGTCGGCGTGGAGGCCGGTCTCCATCTTCATCGCCTCGATGGTCAGCAGGAGGTCGCCCGCCCGCACCGCCTGCCCGACCGTCACCGCGACCGAGGCCACGGCGCCGGGCATCGGCGCGCCGATGTGCAGCGGATTGCCCTCGGCCGCCTTGGGCCGGGCGGCGGTCTTGGCCTTGACCGCGCGGTTCGGCACCCGGATCACCCGGGGCTGGCCGTTCAACTCGAAGAACACCTTCACCTCGCCGTCCTCGGCGGTCTCGCCCACCGCCTGCAGGCGGATTTCCAGCGTCTTGCCGGGGTCGATCTCGGCGGTGATCTCGTCGCCGGGCTGCATGCCATAGAAGAAGGTGCGGGTCGGCAGGGTGCGGACCGGGCCATACATCCGGTGGCGGCCCATGTAGTCGAGGAAGACCTTGGGATACATCAGGTATCCGTTCAGGTCCTCGTCATCGACCTTGAAGCCGTTCAACTCGGCCGAGACCTGCTTGCGGGTGGCCTCAAGATCCACCGCGGGCAGCGACTTGCCGGGCCGTTCGGTCAGCGGCTTCTCGCCCTTCAGCACCTTCTTCAGGATGCCCTCGGGCCAGCCGCCGTGGGGCTGGCCGAGGTTGCCTTTCAGCATGTCCACCACCGAATCGGGGAAGGCCACGTCCACCTTCGGGTCCTCGACCTGGGCCCGGGTCAGGCCCTGTGCCACCATCATCAGGGCCATGTCGCCGACGACCTTCGACGAAGGCGTGACCTTGACGATGTCGCCGAACATCCGGTTGGCATCGGCATAGGCCTGCGCGACCTCGTGCCAGCGTTCTTCAAGGCCAAGGCTGCGGGCCTGCGCCTTGAGGTTGGTGAACTGGCCGCCCGGCATCTCGTGCAGATAGACCTCGGACGCGGGCGCGGGCAGGCCGGATTCGAAGGCGGCATACTGGTTGCGCACGCCTTCCCAGTAGTTGGAGATCTCGCGGATCGCCGCCATGTCGAGGCCGGTGTCGCGGTCGGTGTGGCGGAGCGCCTCAACGATGGAGCCGAGGCAGGGCTGCGAGGTGCCGCCCGAGAAGGCATCCATCGCCGCATCCACGGCATCCACGCCCGCATCGCAGGCGGCAAGGATGGTCGCCGCCGCCGCGCCGGAGGTGTCATGGGTGTGGAAGTGGATCGGCAGGCCGACCTCCTGCTTCAGCGCCTTGACCAGCACGCGGGCGGCGGCGGGCTTCAAAAGGCCCGCCATGTCCTTCAGCCCCAGCACATGGGCGCCCGCGGATTTCAGCTCCTGCGCGCGGTCGACGTAATACTTCAGGTCATATTTCGACCGGTCCGGGTTCAGCATGTCGCCGGTGTAGCAGATCGTCCCTTCGCAAAGCTTGCCGGCCTCCACCACCGCATCCATGGCGACGCGCATGTTCTCGACCCAGTTGAGGGAATCGAACACCCGGAACACGTCCACGCCGGTTTTTGCCGCCTGCGCTACGAAAGATCGAACAACGTTGTCCGGGTAGTTGGTGTAGCCCACGCCGTTCGAGGCCCGCAGCAGCATCTGCGTCATCAGGTTCGGCATCGCGGCGCGCAGGTCGCGCAAGCGCTGCCAGGGGCATTCCTGCAGGAAGCGGTAGGCCACGTCGAAGGTGGCGCCGCCCCAGCATTCGACGCTGAACAACTGCGGCAGGTTGGCGGCATAGGCGGGCGCCACCTTGATCATGTCGATCGACCGCATCCGGGTGGCCAGAAGCGACTGGTGCCCGTCGCGCATGGTGGTGTCGGTGACCAGCACCTTCTTCTGCTGGCGCATCCAGTCCGCCACCGCCTGCGGGCCGTGCTGTTCCAGCAGGTTGCGGGTGCCCATGGAGGGTTCGCCCTTCGGCGCGGGCGGCTTCGGCGCGCGCACCTCGGCCGGGGGCTTCACCCGGCCCACCGTCTCGGGGTGGCCGTTGACGGTGATGTCGGCGATGTAGATCAGCAGTTTCGTCGCCCGGTCGCGCCGCTTCTTGAAGTGGAAGAGGGCGGGCGTGGTGTCGATGAACTTGGTGGTGTAGCTGTAGTCGAGGAAGGTCGGGTGCTTCAGCAGGTTGATGACGAATTCGATGTTCGTCGCCACGCCGCGGATGCGGAACTCGCGCAGGGCGCGGTCCATCCGGCTGATCGCCTTTTCCGGGGTCTGGGCATGGGCGGTGACCTTGACCAGCAGCGAATCGTAGTAGCGGGTGATCACGCCGCCGGCATAGGCGGTGCCGCCGTCCAGCCGGATGCCGTTGCCGGTGGCAGACCGATAGGCGGTCAGGCGGCCGTAGTCGGGGATGAAGTTGTTCAGCGGGTCCTCGGTCGTCACCCGGCACTGCACGGCATGGCCGTTCAGCTTCACATCCGCCTGGCTGGCGACGCCGGTGGCCTCGGGCAGGGACTTGCCTTCCTCGATCAGGATCTGGGCCTGCACGATGTCGATGCCGGTCACTTCCTCGGTGACGGTATGTTCCACCTGCACGCGGGGGTTCACTTCGATGAAGTAGAAGGCGCCCGAATCCATATCCATCAGGAATTCGACGGTGCCCGCGCATTCGTAGCTGACATGGGCGCAGATGCGCCGGGCCATCTCGCAGACCTCTTCGCGCTGCGCCTGCGTCAGGTAGGGGGCGGGGGCGCGTTCGACGACCTTCTGGTTGCGGCGCTGGACGGTGCAGTCGCGCTCCCACAGGTGCCAGACATTGCCCGCCTTGTCGCCGAGGATCTGCACCTCGACGTGGCGGGCGCGCTGGATCATCTTTTCCAGATAGCCCTCGCCGTTGCCGAAGGCGGCCTCGGCCTCGCGCCTTCCCTCGCGCACCTTGGCCTCAAGCTCGTCCTCCGAAAGGATCGGGCGCATGCCCCGGCCGCCGCCGCCCCAGCTGGCCTTGAGCATCAGGGGATAGCCGACTTCCTTGGCCTGCTTCTTGATCGCGGCCATGTCCTCGCCCAGCACCTCGGTCGCCGGGATGACGGGCACGCCCGCCTCCATCGCCACCCGCCGGGCGCTGGCCTTGTCGCCGAGCGCCCGCATCGTCTCGGCCCGCGGGCCGATGAAGGTGATGCCCGCGGCATCGCAGGCCTCGACGAAATCGGGGTTCTCGGACAGGAGGCCATAGCCCGGGTGGATCGCATCCGCCCCCGCCATCCGCGCCACCCGGATGATCTCGGGGATCGACAGATAGGCGCCCACCGGCGACAGCCCCTCGCCGATCAGATAGGCCTCGTCCGCCTTGAAGCGGTGGAGGCTCAGCTTGTCCTCCTCGGCATAGACGGCGACCGTCTTCTTGCCCATCTCGTTTGCCGCCCGCATCACACGGATGGCGATCTCCCCACGGTTCGCAATCAGGATCTTCTTGAAGGCGGGCATCGGCAGCGGTCCCCCGAGTGGCATGTATGACGGGTCACTCTAGGGATGCCGCACCGCAGCGCAAGTGTGACCAGCGACAAAATCCGCGGGTTTTGCGTCAGGGGGGCCGAACGGGGCCCCGGGATCACTCTCCCTGCGGCACGAGGCGATTGACCAGCGGCACCTCCTTCAGGACGAAGGTCAGGGCGAAGCCGAGGCCGACAAGGACAAGGCTGATCCAGAACACCGGATGCAGGCTTTGCGATACCGCCTGTCCCACCAGCGCCCGGTCGGCCTCGCCAAGGCTTGCCATCATCCGGGGCCCAAGCTCGGCCACATGCACCGCGCCGGAGCCCGCCGCGCCAAGCGCCGCCGCCATCCCGGCGGCGAAGATCGCGCCATAGGCCGCGACCGCGACCGAGCCGCCGACCTGCCGGAACATCAGCCCCGCCGCGGTGGCGGTGCCGATCTGCTGGCGCGGCACGGTGTTCTGCACGGCGGTGGTGACGACGGGGAAGATCGTGCCCATGCCCGCGCCGATGGCCAGAAGCGCGGCCCAGAGCAGCGGATCGGGCATCGCCGGGTCAAGCTGGGTCAGCACCGCCATGCCGAGGGCGGAGATCGCCAGCCCGATCTGCGGCAGCAGCCGGTAGCGCCCGGTCCGGCCCATGTAGCGGCCCGCGATGTTCGAGGTGATCAGGATGCCGAGGGTCAGGGGGATCATCTCCCACCCCGACTGGGTCGGGCTGGCGCCGCGGGCCATCTGCAGCCAGACCGGGATGAAGGTGACGGTGCCGAACATCATCGCGCCCGCCACGAAGCCGATGGCCGAGGTGACGTTGAAGACATTGCCGCGGAACAGGCCGAGCGGCAGCACCGGCTCCGCCGCCCGCGATTCGACCCAGAGGAAGGCCAGCAGCGACAGGACGGAAAGCGCGATCAGCCCGATGGCCTGCGGCCCGTCCCAGGCGAAGCTGCGCCCGCCCAGCGAGGTGACGAGGATCAGCGACCCGAGCGCCAGCGACAGGAGCGCCGCGCCCGCGTAGTCGACCCGGTGTTCCACCCGCTCGGCGGGGGCATGGAAGCCCCAGACGAAACCGGCAAGGGCGGCAAGGCCGAAGGGCAGGTTGACGTAGAAGATCCAGTGCCAGCTTGCGACCTCCACGAACCAGCCGCCGATCAGTGGGCCGAGGACGGAAGAGACGCCGAAGACCCCCGCGAAGACGCCTTGCACCTTGCCGCGGTCGCGCGGCGGCAGCACGTCGGCGATGATCGACAGCGCCAGCACGAAAAGCCCGCCGCCGCCAAGGCCCTGAAGGGCGCGGGAGGCGATCAGGAAGGCCATCGACTGCGCCATGCCGCACAGGATGGAGCCGAGAAGGAAGATCGAGACCGAGACGATCACCATCCGCCGCCGCCCGTAAAGGTCGCCCAGCTTGCCGTAGAGCGGCGCGACGATGGTGGAGGCAAGGATATAGGCGGTGACGACCCAGCTCAGATGCTCCAGCCCGCCGAGATCGGCGACGATGGTGGGCAGCGCGGTGGAGACGATGGTCTGGTCCAGCGCGGCCAGGAGAAGCAGCACCGCGACCGAGCCGATGACGACCCGCACGGAAGAGGCGCCCTGGACGGCGGTCTGCGCCGCGGGGGAGGGAGTGGATGAGGACATGAAAGGAACCGTCGCAAATGCGGAATCAGGGATGCGGCAATAGATGCCTTGCGCGAAGATATGTGTCAATGGCATATAAATGCCAATAGCATCTTGTTGACATGGGCAGAGCCTTGCGCCATCCCGAACGCATGACGGACCCGACCGACACTCCTTCGCCCGGCAAGGGCTCTCCCGGCTACCGCGCGCAGGTGGGGGCGCAACTGGCCGCGCTGGGCTTCGCGCCCGGGGCGATCGCCGCCATGCTGGATTTCGATGCCGAGAATTTCCTTTTCGTCCGCCGGGTGATGAAGGGCGACGTGCCGCAGGCGCTGATGGCCGAGATCGGCATGGGGCTGGAAGTGTCGCAGTTCCATGCGCTTTCCGCGATCCTGCGCATCCGCGGCGGCTATGGCCGCCCCGCGCCGCAGGAGCCGACGGTGGGCCTGCTGGCCGAGGAGATGTGCCTCGACCCGTCGCGCGCCAGCCGGATCGCGGCGGATCTGGTGGAGCGCGGGCTGGTGGCGCGCGGCGTCAGCCAGGAGGACGGGCGGCGGTCGATCCTGAACCCGACCGAACGGGGGATGGATCTGATCCAGTCCTTCCTGACCGCGAAATGGCAGCGCAACGCCCGCATCTTCGCCGAGTGGAGCGAGGAGGATATCGAGACCTTCGCCCGGCTGTTCGGGCGGTATTCCGAGGGGATGCGGCGGGAATATCCGGGGTAGGGCGGGG
>CAYLSD010000090.1:0-6130 GCA_964386345.1 uncultured Fuscovulum sp. | reverse complement strand
CCGAGGGCGGGGCGGGCGCTGGCCGGGACTGATGGTCCCGGCCGGTTCAGCGGAATCCGTAGCGCATGACGAAGGCAACAGCCTTCGCGAGAGAAGCCGAGACCTCGGTCCTTCGCCGAAGGCCGCTACCCCGCCCGCACCACCGGCTCCACCCCCATCAGGCGGGCATGTTCCTGGATGGCGAAGCGGTCGGTCATCCCGGCGACGTAATCGGCCACGACACGGGCAAGCTGTGTCTCGTCCCCCGCCGCTTCCACATCCGCCCGCCATTCCTGCGGCAGAAGCCCCGGCTCCTTCAGGAACAGCGGGAAGAGGTCGTCCACCACCCGCGTCACCTGCGCCCTGACCTCCATCACCGAGGGCGCGCGATACATCCGGTGGAACAGGAAGGACCGCACCGCCTTCAACTCCTGATAGAGCGGCTTCGAGAAGCGGATGATCGTCGTGCCCATCTGGCGGATGTCGTCCACCGACTGCGGCTGCGCCGCGGCAAGACGGTTCTGCGCCACCGCGATCACGTCCTCGACCATCCGGCCGAACACCCGCCGCAGCGCCTCGTGCCGCCTGCGCATCTTCTCCAGCCCGGGATAAAGCCGGTCCACCTCCTCGAAGGCCGGGCCCGAGACCGGCAATTCCATCAGGTCCTCTTCGGTGAAGAGGCCGGATCGCAGCCCGTCGTGCAGGTCGTGGTGCGAATAGGCCACGTCGTCGGCGATGGCCGCCACCTGCGCCTCGGCGCTGGCATGGGTGTCCAGTTCCAGATCCCAGGCCGCGTTCACCTCGGCCAGCGCATAGGGCAGATCGCCCGCGTCATGGGCGTGCTTCGCATCGGCATTCGGCCCGGTGACGGGACCGTTGTGCTTGGCGATGCCTTCAAGCGTTTCCCATGTCAGGTTCAGCCCGTCGAAATCGGCGTAATGCCGCTCCAGCCGCGTCACGATCCGCAGCGCCTGCGCATTGTGGTCGAAGCCGCCATAGGGCGCCATCAGCCGGGCCAGCGCATCCTCTCCGGTATGGCCGAAGGGGGTGTGGCCCAGATCATGCGCCAGCGCCACCGCCTCGGCCAGGTCGGTGTTCAGCCCCAGCACCCCGGCGATGGTGCGCGCCACCTGCGCCACCTCGATCGAATGGGTCAGGCGGGTGCGGTAATAGTCGCCCTCATGCTCGACGAAGACCTGCGTCTTGTGCTTCAGCCGCCGGAAGGCGCTGGAATGGATGATCCGGTCGCGGTCGCGCTGGAACGGGCTGCGGAACGAGGACATGATTTCGGGGAACAACCGGCCGCGCGAGGCCGTGGGCTGGCAGGCGAAGGGGGCAAGCATCGGTCTTTCCCTGATCGGCCGCGTCATCCGGGACGCGCGGCGCTTGTTGTTTGCGTCTTTCCCCATATATGGGCAGAATGCAGGAAAGCCCACGGGAACAGCCATGGAACTGACACTCCCTCCCCGCGTCACCGACCGTGCCTATGCACGGCTTGCCGAGATCGCCGAGGCCACCGGCGATGCGCGCCCCCTGCGGGTGGGCGTCTCGGGCGGCGGCTGCTCGGGCTTTCAATACGACATCCGGCTGGACGATCCGGCGGCGGATGACATGGTGCTGGAAAAGGACGGGCTGGCGGTGCTGGTCGATCCGGTCTCCCTGCCCTTCCTGCAGAACGCCGTGATCGACTTCACCGACGAACTGATCGGCGCCCGCTTCGTGGTCGAGAACCCCAACGCCAGCAGCTCCTGCGGCTGCGGCACCAGCTTTTCGATCTGAGCGGCAGTCACCCGCGCAGGCGGTCGGCGATGAAACGGTAATAGCTGCGGCCTGCCCCTTCCGCGATGAAGGCGGCGTTCAGGACGATCTTGGCGCGGAACACATCCGCGGCGGCGCGGGCCGTGGCGGGCGGCAGGCCGGGGTCCGCCTCCAGCCGGGCGATGTGGTCCAGATAGGCGGCATGGGCGCGGGCCGGGAAATCCTCGGCCGCCGTCACCCCGCCGGTCCCGGCACGCAGCCGGTAGGGCACCGGGCCGACCGGCAGGCTGCCCCCCATCGCCGCCATCACCCGCAGCATGTGCAGGATGTCCTGCGCCGGCGCATCGGCGAAGGGCGGGCAGCGGGAGCGCGCCACCAGCCCGCGAACCGAGGCGCCGCTTGCCGCCAGATCGGCGAACCCCAGCCGCGGCAGGCCGTGCCAGAGGCGCAGGATCACCTCGCCCGCCTCCTCCACCTCCAGCGCCGACGCCGCCGCCCCCTCGGCCCGCGCCAGCGGCAGAAGGCCCGCCAGCCAGCCCGGAGCGAGCAGGTCGTCGGCATCGAGGCAGGCGACGAAAGCCCCCCGCGCCCGGGCCAGCGCCCGGTTGCGGGCGGGGCCGGTGCCGGAGCCCGCCGCGCCGCTGACCGCAACCCGCACCGAGGGCAGGTCCGCCACCATCGCGTAATCGCTGCCGTCGTCCGATTCGACCAGCACCTCCATCTGCCCCCCGGACAGCCCGCCCCGCAGCGCCGACTCCACCGCCGCGCGGATCGTCGCCCCGGCGCGGAAGGCCGGGACCAGGACCGAGACCAGCGGTTCCATCGCCCTCTCCCCCATCGTGGCAGGCCAGCTTGCCCTTCGCCGCGCCGCCCTGCAAGATGCGGGCCGAAACCGGAGTGCGCCCATGAAGATCGCCACATTCAACATCAACGGCATCAAGGCGCGGATCGAGGCCCTGCCGCGCTGGCTGGAAGAGGCCAGCCCCGACGTGGCCTGCCTGCAGGAGATCAAGTGCCAGGACGACGCCTTCCCGCGCGGGCTGTTCCAGGACATGGGCTACAATGTGGAAACCCATGGCCAGAAAAGCTTCAACGGCGTGGCGATCCTGTCGAAATATCCGCTTGAGGATGTGGTGCGCGGCCTGCCCGGCGACGAAAGCGATGACCATGCCCGCTGGATCGAGGCCACGGTGACCGGGCGGCAGGCGGTGCGGGTCTGCGGGCTTTACCTGCCGAACGGCAATCCGGCGCCGGGGCCGAAATACGACTACAAGCTGTCATGGATGGCGCGGATGGAGGCGCGGGTGCGCGCGCTGCTGGCCGAGGAGATGCCGGTGGTCTTCCTTGGCGACTACAACGTGATCCCCCAGCCCGAGGATGCCGCGAAGCCGCAGGCCTGGGTCACGGACGCGCTGTTCCTGCCCGAAAGCCGCGCCGCGCTGCGCCGGATCGTGCATCTGGGGCTGACCGACGCCATCCGCACCCGCGATCCGCGGCCCGGGGTCTATACCTTCTGGGACTATCAGGCGAACTCCTGGGAGCGCGGCAACGGCATCCGCATCGACCACCTGATGCTGTCGCCGCAGGCCGCCGACCTGTTGCAGGAAGCGGGCGTCGACAAGCAGGTGCGGGCGGGGGACAAGCCCTCGGACCATGTGCCGGCCTGGGTGGAACTGGATGCCTGAGCCTCTGCGCCCCGGCGCGGCGGTCTACCTGTCCGATCTGGCGCAGGTTCCCGGCCTGCGCGGCTGGATCGACGGGCGCGACGTGGAGATCCGCGATTTCACTACGCTTGGAGCATTGGCAGGGGACAACTGGCGCGGCATCGCCGGGCGGGTGAAGGCGGAATTCGCCGGGCATGCGGGACGGATCGGGCTGCACGGGCCGTTCCTCGGCTTCGCCATCGACCAGCCCGACCCCGACCTGCGCGCCATCGTGCAGGCGCGGATGCTGGCGGCGCTGGACGCACTGGAGATATTCTGCGGCGGACGGCAGGGCCATATGGTGCTGCACAGCCCCTTCACCACATGGTCGGGCTTCAACCGCGGCACCGAGATGGACGACCAGCAGGGCATCACGGAGCGCACGCTGGACGTGCTGGCCCCGGTGGTGCGGCGGGCCGAGGAGACCGGCGTCACGCTGGTGATCGAGAACTGCGAGGACCGCGATCCGATGGAACGGGTCGATCTTGTCCGCGCCTTCGGGTCGGAGACCGTGCAGGTCTCGCTGGACACCGGGCACGCGCAGTATGCCCATGGCTCCACCGGGGCGCCGCCGGTCGATGCCTATGTGCGGGCGGCGGGGGCGCATCTGGCGCATGTGCATCTGCAGGATGCCGATGGCGTGGCCGACCGTCACTGGGCGCTCGGCCGCGGCACGATCCGCTGGCACGGGGTCTTCATGGCGCTGCGGGAACTGCCAGAGATGCCTCGGCTGATCATCGAGATGGCGAATGCGGCGGATATCCTGACCTCGGCCCGGTTCCTTGAGGCCGAGGGGCTGGCAGGCTAGGCGCGCGGATTTTCGACGAAAATCCGCCCGCTCAACTGCCCTTCGTCACATCATGCCCATAAAGCCAGTCGAACCGCGACAGCGCGGCTCCCGGCGCGATCATGCCCGCCAGCCGCAGCCCGGTATGGGCAAGGCTGCGCATCGCGCCCGACAGGTGATAGGCCCGGGCATTGCTGTCGGCCGCCTCGACGATCCGCGCCGCCCGTGGGCCGCGCCCCGACTGATAGACCCGCAGCGCCGCGGGCAGCGTATCGTGCCGGGCCAGCGCATCGGCCAGCACCCAGGCATCCTCCAGCCCCATGCTGGCCCCCTGCGCCAGGAAAGGCAGCGTCGGATGGGCCGCGTCGCCGAGAATCGCCACCGCGCCCTCCGGCAGCACCCGGAACCAGCTTTTCGCCACCGGATGGCGGAAAAGGCCCCAGAGCCAGACATCCTCCACCTGCTCCAGCCAGCCGCGCACCCGCGGGCCGAAGCGCTCGAAGGCCAGCCGCAGTTCCATCGGGTCGTCGCGCAGGGACCAGCCCTCTTCGGCCCAGCGGCGGCGTTCCTCGACCGCGACGATGTTGCGGATCGTGCCGCCGCGCAGGGGATAGCTGACCAGATGGCGGCCCGGGCCCATATGGACCTCGGCCACATTCTCCGCCCCCGGCTCGCAGGGGATCAGAGCGCGCCAGGCCACCTGATGGGTGAAGAAGGGGGCGACCACGCCGTTCAGCGCGATGCGGGTGGGCGAATGCAGCCCGTCGGCGCCGATCAGCAGGCCCGCCTCGATCTCGGCCCCGGTGGACATCACCAGCTTCGGCCGCGGGCCGGACAGGTCCACCTGCTCGACCTTCTGCAACAGGCGCAGCTCCACCCCCGCCTCGCGCGCGCCGTCCAGCAGAAGCTGGATCAGGTCGGCCCGGTGCAGGAAATGATAGCCTTGGTCGGGGCGCAGCCGCGCCACCTCAAGCCGCGTCACCACCGCGCCGTCGCGGCCGTCGCGCAATTCCACCGCCACGGCGCGGGTGGAAGCCGCCTCAAGCGCCGCGCCAAGGCCGAGCGCCTTCAGCACCGCCGCGCCGTTCGGGCTGATCTGCAACCCGGCGCCCACCTCGCGCACGGCATCCGCCTGTTCAAGGACGGTGACCTTCGCCCCGCGCAATGCCAGCGCCCGCGCCGCGGCAAGCCCCGCGACACCGGCCCCCAGGATGGTGACGGATTGCCCGTTCAGCGCCATGGTTCCCCGAAATGAAAACGCCGGGCGAAATTGCCCGGCGCATGTTCCACAGCCAGCCCCCGGGGCGCAAGACCCCGTGGCGCCGCATGAATTCAATCGTCCCGATGCACCTTCTCGCGCCGCTCGTGCTTTTCCTGCGCCTCAAGCGTCATGGTGGCGATCGGGCGGGCGTCGAGGCGTTTCAGGCTGATCGGTTCACCCGTCATCTCGCAATACCCGTATTCGCCATTGTCGATCCGGCGCAGCGCGGCATCGATCTTGGCGACCAGCTTGCGCTGGCGGTCGCGGGTGCGCAGTTCCAGCGCGCGGTCGGTCTCTTCGCTGGCGCGGTCGGCCAGGTCGGGCACGTTGCGGGCGGAGTCCTGCAGGTTCTCGATGGTTTCCGACGATTGTTCCAGCAGTTCCTGCTTCCACACGATAAGCTTGCGCCTGAAGTATTCCATCTGCCGGTCGTTCATGAACGGCTCGTCTTCGGCGGGGCGATAATCGTCAGGCAGAAACACTTCCGGCTTCATCGCAGCACTCTCTCTCTTGTCGGTTCGCTCCGACAGGCTGGCATCTGTCATGGCGCGCTCCTGTTGGGCCGGGCATGTAGCGCAAGCGCCGGGCATTGTCACTAGCAGTTGCGACAAATTGAAGGCACGGATAGGGTCCGCCCCGCCT
>CAYLSD010000089.1:0-6467 GCA_964386345.1 uncultured Fuscovulum sp. | reverse complement strand
TGGTCCGAGGGCGAGACGTCGTAGCAGATCACGTTGCCGTTCTCGTCGGTGATCACCATGTCGAGATTGGCGTCGCCGTCGCCGACCACGGCGACCTCGGCATAGGAATTGCCGTAGAAGGGCACTTGCCAGATGTCCATCTTGCCGGCGTTCAGCCGCGACAGCCAGCTGACCGCGCCGCCGATGCGCCCGCGCGAGGTCTCGGCCTCGGCGTCGGAGATGATCTCCTTCAACGCCTCGTCGTCGCCTGCCAGTTCCGCCGCCTTGGCGAACATCTCGGCGGCGGTGGGCGGGGCGGCGGCATCGCCTTCATCCTCGTTCAGGGCCGCATTGAAGGTGGCCATGGCGGCGGGGCGTTCCGCATCGTTCATGATCGGCGCGGGTGCGCCGGGCGCGGGCGCCGGGGGGTTCTTCTTGGCGAAGGTCTCAAGGCTGAGGCCCTCGGCGTCGAAACCGGCGGGGTCCAGCGCGGCGGGTTCCTTCGCCTCCACCTCGGCCGAGGCGGCAAGTTTCGCCGCGGTCAGCACGGTCAGCGCGTCGCCCGAGGCGATGCCGATCCCGTAAAGCTCATAGGCCATGGACAGCGTGGCCGCAGCGCCGCGTTCGCCGCTGGCGCCGGTGGTGACATTGGTGCCGGACTTGTCCGCGTCCTGCGCGAAGGAGGGCAGGGAAAGCGCCACCAGCGCGGTGGTGGCGAGCGTCAGGGAAAGGGACTTGAGTTTCATCTGTCATCCTATGCTTGAAAATGTGGCCCCGGGGGCAAAGGGCCGGGATGCGGGCATCGTGTCATTCCGCGAAGCGTTTGAAAAGGCGGCATGGCGTGACAAATGCCGTCATCCCGGGGACCCCCGGGGTCAGTTGGTGATCAGGCGGTAGTGCGCGTCGGACCCGGCGCGGCTGGTCACTGTCACGGTGAAGAAGCCGTTGCGCGAGGGCGTGAAGGCGCAGAAGGCGCGGTCGCCGGGAGGCTCGTCGCAGATCACGGCCCCGTTGTCGTCGGTCACGGTCAGGCCGAGGGGGCCGCCTTCTGCCACCAGCGCCACTTCGGCGGGCAGGTTGCCGTTGAAGGCGATGCGCCAGCGGTCGGCCTTGCCGCCCGGCAATACCATTCCGGCGGCGCTGACATGGCCGCGGCCACGGCCCTCGCGGTTCAGTCTCGCCTCGACATCGGCGGCCACATCGGCCAGCGCCGGGCTGCCCTCGGCCATCATCACGGCCAGCGCCAGCGCCGGGGACGAGGCCGGGTCGCGCGGCAGGCCGGGGGCGGCGGGGGCCTCCTCGGCGGGGCTGCCCGCACCCTCATGCGCCCAGCCGGTCGCCGGGCGAAGTTCGGCCTGCCGCGCCAGCCGGATGGCAGTGAGCAGCATCACCGCATCCTCCTGCGCAAGGCCGAGGTCGTAGAGATCCTGCGCCAGCACCAGTTGCCGCACCGGGCCGGGGGGTGCGGCCTCGGCGGCGGGGGCAAGGTTGGGGCCGTCTTCCGCCGCGGCGGGGCAGGCAAGCAGGGACAGGACGGCAAGGACGGCGCGGCGCATCGGGGCTTCCTTCTTCGCCGCCAGATTTGCAGAAGGGCGCGGCGGGGGGAAGGCGGGATTTCCGGGCGGCCCCCCTTCCCGCCCTGCCGCTTTCGCGCTAGCCAAGGGAAAAGGAGACGCGCATGTCCCAGACCTCCATTCCCTCGGCCAGGGAAATCCTTGCCCGGCTGATCGCCTTCGACACCGTGTCCTCGAACCCCAACCGGGCGCTGATGGACTGGGTGGCGGGGCTTCTGGCCGTGGAGGGGATCGAAAGCCTGCTGGTGCCGGATGCGGGCGGCGGCAAGGCGAACCTTTACGCCACGGTCGGGCCGGCGGGCGGCGGCGGGGTGATGCTGTCGGGCCATACCGATGTGGTGCCGGTCGAGGGACAGGCCTGGACCCGGCCCCCGTTCGAGTTGACCGAGGACGGCGGGCGGCTTTACGGCCGCGGCACGGCGGACATGAAGGGCTTCGTCGCCTGTGCGATAAGGGCGATGCTGCTGGCGGCGCGAGGCGGGCTGCGGGTGCCGCTGCATCTGGCGCTGTCCTATGACGAGGAGATCGGCTGCATGGGCGTGCGCAGCCTGATCGAGGTGCTGGAGGCCGCACCGGACCGCCCGCGCTTCTGCATCGTGGGAGAGCCGACGGGGATGCAGGTCGCCACCGGCCACAAGGGCAAGGTGGCGCTGCGGGCCACCTGCACGGGCCGCGAGGGCCATTCGGCGCTGGCGCCGCTCGCGCTGAACGCGCTGCATCTGGCGGCGGATTTCATCGGGGTGATCCGGCGGGTGCAGGCGCGGATCGCCGCCGAGGGGCCGTTCGACGGCGACTACGACGTGCCCTATACCACGATCCATGCCGGCAAGATGCAGGGCGGCGTGCAGGTCAACATCGTGCCGAACCGGGCGACGGTGGATTTCGAGATCCGCTCGCTGGCCGGGGTGGATGTAGGGGCGCTGATCGGGGAATTGCGCGAAGGCGCCGAGGCGATCGTCGCGCCGCTGCGGGCGGAGTTCCCCGAAGCGGCGATCGCGGTCGATCGGCTGTGGGACTATCCCGGGCTGGGGACGCCCTCGGATGCGGCGGTGGTGAATTTCGTGAAATCCCTGACCGGGGCGAACGGCACGATCAAGGTGGCCTTCGGAACAGAAGGCGGGCTGTTCGACGCGCGGCTCGGCGTGCCGACGGTGATCTGCGGCCCGGGCTCGATGGCGCAGGGGCACAAGCCGGACGAATTCGTGAGCGTGGAGCAGATCGAGCGCTGCGAGTCGATGCTGGCGGGGCTGCTGGGGCGGTTGCAGGCGGGGCTGTGACCGGGCGGCTGGCCGATCGGGGGTATTCTGTCCCCACACCCCCTGAGAGTATCTGGACCAAGGTGAAGACGAGGGGCGTTGCCCGTATGGGCGTCGCGGCCTAGCCTTGCGCCATGTCGGGACGCAATCGCATCACCATCGAGCAGAGCCAGAGGCTGTCGCTGAACACGCGGCTTTTGTCCTCGATCCGGGTGCTGGGCAGCGATGCCGAGGGGTTGAGCCGGTTTCTGGAAGAGGCGGCGGCGGAGAACCCGCATCTGGTGGTGGAGGCGGCGCCCGCCGGCGACTGGCTGCCTCGCTGGTCCGGGCCGCTGCGGCAGTTGCGGGCGGGCCTTGCGCCGGATGTGGAAGAGGTCGCCGCGGCGGCGGGGCCGAGCCTGCAGGCACACGTCGCTGATCTGCTGGCGGGGTTGCGGCTGAAGGGGGCCGAGGCCCGGCTGGCCGAGGGGCTGGCATTGGCGCTGGAGCCCTCGGGCTGGCTGGGGAGGCCGTTGGATGCGCTGGCGGCGGAGGCCGGGCTGTCCCCGGCGCAGGCCGGGGCGGTGCTGGCGCGGGTGCAGGCGGTGGCGGATCCCGCGGGCCTTTTCGCGCGCGATCTGGCGGAATGCCTGCGGTTGCAGGCCGGGGACGAGGGCTGGCTGGACCCGCTGGCCGAGGGCGTGCTGGCGCGGCTGCCGATGGTGGCCTCGGGCGCGGTGGAGCGGATCGCGCGGGATCTCGGGGCGGCGGAAGCGGCGGTGCAGGCCGTCATCCGCCGCATCCGCGGGCTGGACCCGAAGCCGGGCGCGCGTTTCGCCGCCTGCGCCGCGCCGCTGCGCGAGCCGGACCTGATCGCCGTCCGGGGTGAGGCGGGATGGGAGGTCCGGTTGAACGGCGCGGCCCTGCCGGCGCTGCGGCTGGCGGGAGAGAAGGGGCCGGGGCGGACGGCGGCGCAGGCGCTGATCCGCATGGTCGAGGGGCGCAACGCCACCCTGCTGCGGGTGGCGCGCGAGATCCTGTCGCGGCAGGTGGCGGCACTGGAAGCCGGGATCGGCGCCCTGCGGCCGATGACCATGGCCGAAGTGGCCGATGCGACCGGGCTGAACCAGAGCACCGTCAGCCGGGCGGTGGCGGGAACGGCGGTGGATACGCCGCGCGGCACATGGTGGCTGCGGCAGTTGTTCAGCCAGCCGGTCGGCGGCGAGGGCCCCTCCGCCGCCGCGCTGCGCGAGGCACTGGCGCGGATGGTGGCTGCGGAGGACCCGGCGCATCCGCTGTCGGATGCCGCGCTGGCGGCGGCGCTGGCCAGGACGGGGGTGGCGGTGGCGCGGCGGACGGTGGCGAAATACCGCGACATGCTAGGCATCCCGCCTGCCCACCGGCGGCAGAAGCGCGACAGGAAAGGTCGCCCCCGGGGATGACGCCGCGCGCGAGCCGCGCTAGGCAGGGCCTGCGAACGACACGGGACGGAAACGCATGGCCTATTTTCTGGGCGTTGATACCGGCGGCACCTATACCGATGCCGTCATCATGGACGAGGCGGCGAACCTTGTCCTTGGCAAGGCGAAATCGCTGACCACGCGGGCCGACCTTGCGATGGGCATCGGGGGGGCGGTGGATGCGGCGCTGGCGGCGGCGGGCATCGCCGCCCCCGACATCGCGCTGGTCTCCCTGTCGACCACGCTGGCGACCAATGCGCTGGTCGAGGGGCAGGGCGGGCGCGTGGCGCTGGTCTTCATCGGCTTCGACGAGGATGATCTTGGCCGCGGCGGGCTGACCGAGGCGCTGAAGGGCGACCCGGTGTTGCGGCTGGCGGGCGGGCATGGCCATGCCGGGAACGAGGTGGCGCCGCTGGACATGGCGGGGCTTGAGGCGGTGGTGGCGGAACTCGGCCCCGAGGTGATGGGCTTTGCCGTGGCCTCGCGCTTCGCCACCCGCAACCCCGCGCATGAGATCGCCGCGCGTGAGGCGATCCGGCGGGTCACCGGACGGCCCGTCACCTGCTCGCATGAGCTTTCGGCGCAGTTGAACGGCCCGAAGCGGGCGCTGACCGCGGTGCTGAACGCCCGGCTGATCGGGATGATCGACCGGCTGGTCGCGGCCTGCGAGCGGCATCTGGTTCAGGTCGGCATCGACGCGCCCCTGATGGTGGTGCGCGGCGACGGGGCGCTGATCTCTGCCGCCATGGTGCGCGAACGGCCGATCGAGACCATCCTTTCCGGCCCCGCCGCCAGCATCGTCGGCGCGCGCTGGCTGACCGGCGCGAAGGATGCGCTGGTCAGCGACATCGGCGGCACCACCACCGATGTCTGCCTTCTGAAGGACGGCCTGCCCGAGATCGACCCGCAGGGCGCGCGCGTCGGCGGCTTCCGCACCATGGTCGAGGCGGTGGCGATGCGGACCACCGGCCTTGGCGGCGACAGCGAGGTGCATCTGGTGACCGAGGGGCTGGAGGGTGGGCTGCGCCTTGGCCCGCGCCGGCTGATCCCGGTGTCGCTGCTGGCGGCGGAGCATGGCGCTATGGTCCATGCCGCGCTGGACCGCTGGCTGTCTTCCGACAAGGCGGGCGAGATGGACGGGCGCTTCGTCATTCCGATGGCGGGGCAGTCGGGCGGCCTTGGCCCGCGCGAACAGGCGGTGCTGGCGCGGCTGGACCGGCCCATGCCCTTGGCCGACGCGCTGACCTCGCGGCTGGAGGCGGTGGCGCTGGACCGGCTGGTGGCGCGCGGGCTGGTGATGATTTCCGGCGTCACGCCCTCGGACGCGAGCCATGTGCTGGGGCAACTGGACAGTTGGGATGCCGGGGCTGCCGAAAAGGCGCTGCAACTGATGGCCCGGCGGCGGACGGGCGCGGGCGAGCGTTTCGCCCAGGGTCCGGGCGCGCTGGCGCAGGCCATCGTCGACCAGTTGACGGCGCAGACGGTGGAATGCCTGCTGGAGGCCGCCTTCGCCGAGGATACCGCCTTTGCCGGAGAGGATCCGGTGGCGCTGGCGCTGCACCGGCTGACTTCGGCGGGGCTGTCGCGGCACAGCGGTATCGTCGCGCTGTCGGCGCGGCTGGCGGTGCCGGTGATCGGGTTGGGGGCCTCGGCGCCTTCCTATTACGGCGCGGTCGGGGAACGGCTGGGCTGCCAGATGATCCTGCCCGAGCATGCCGGCGTGGCGAATGCCATCGGCGCGGTGGCCGGTCAGGTCAGCCAGCGGGCGACGGGCATGGTTTCCTCGCCCGGCGAGGGGCGGTTCACGGCGCATATGTCCACCGGCCCGCAGCATTTCGCCGATCAGGACGCGGCGATGGACGCGATGGAGGCGGCGCTGCGCGAAGAGGCGGTGACGCGGGCCCGGGCGGCGGGCGCGGTGGACCTGCGGGTGACCGCCAGCCGCGAGGTGCGCGGCGCCGAGATCGAGGGCCGGACGATGTTCGTCGAGGGCATGGTGACGGTGACCGCCTCGGGCCGCCCCCGTGTGGCGCATGAGCGGGCGGCGGCGGAGTAGGGCGTTTCCGGCAGCGGAGCGCCAGAGGAAGCCTGTCGGAATGTCTCTTGACGGGGCCGGGGCGACCGCCTATTCCGCCCGCCAGTGGCTAGGTAGCTCAGCTGGTTAGAGCACGCGACTCATAATCGCGGGGTCGGGGGTTCGAGTCCCCCCCTCGCCACCA
>CAYLSD010000088.1:0-6626 GCA_964386345.1 uncultured Fuscovulum sp. | reverse complement strand
GGCCCCGCAGGGAAGCGGCTGCGATCCGCGGTCAGCGGCGAACCGCGCGTACGCCCCAGATCAGGAGGCAGGCGCCGACCGTTCCGGCGACGAGATAGCCGATCCAGCCCCCGAACGACACGCCGAGCAGGCCGAAAAGAAAGCTTGCCACCGCGGCCCCGATGATTCCGAGGAGGATGTTGAGGAAAAGCCCCGTGTCGGATTTCATGAAGCTCGATGCGATCCAGCCGGCAAGGCCGCCGATGATGATGGCTGCGATCCAGCCGATGCTCTGCTCGTCCATTCGTCCCTCCTGTCCGCGGCCGGGATGGCCGTCTGCCGGAAAACGCCAAAGGCCGGATCGGGTTCCATGATCAGGGAACCTTCGGCACGGTGCTGCGTTTCCGACGGGCCTGCTGCCGGGGCGAGGGGGACATGACGGAACAGCGACTGCTGCGACCGGGACGGAACTGCTGGCGCGTGGAAACCGCCGCGCGCTTCGCCTTCATCGTCGATGGGGCGGATTACTTCGTTTTCCTGCGCAAGGCGCTGCTGAAGGCGCGGCGCTCGATCCTGCTGGTCGGCTGGGATTTCGACACGCGGATCGCCTTTGGCGACGGCGGGGGCGATGGCGGGCCGGAGCGGCTGGGAGAGTTCATCCTCTGGCTTGCGGACCGCTCGCCCGCGCTGGAGATCCGCCTGCTTCGCTGGGATGTCGGTGCCTTCAAGGCGATGTTCCGGGGCAATACCTTGTGGACGGTCCTGCGCTGGAAGGCGCATCCCCGCATCACCCTGAAGCTGGATGCGAAGCATCCGCTTGCCGGGGCGCACCACCAGAAGATCGCGGTGATAGATGACAGCATCGCCTTTTGCGGCGGTATCGACATCACGATGCAGCGGTGGGACACGCGCGAGCATCTGGACGACGACCCGCGCCGCATCGGCCCCGGCGGGCGGCCCGAGGACCCCTGGCACGATGCGGCGAGCGCCTTCGACGGCGATGCGGCACGTGCGCTTGGCGATCTGGCGCGGGCGCGCTGGCAGGCGGCGACGGGCGTGGCGCTCCGGCCTTGCGAGGACTGTCACGATTGCTGGCCCGGAGGACTGGAGCCGACCTTCACCGGCATGCGTCTTGGCATCGCGCGGACCATTCCGCAGATGGACGGGGTAGAGCCGGTGCATGAGAGCGAGGCCGCCTGGGTCGACATGATCCGGGGCGCGAAGCGGATGATCTATGCCGAAAGCCAGTATTTCGCCTCGCGCAGGGTCGCCCATGCCATTGCCGTGCGGCTGTCGGAGGAAGACCCGCCCGAGATCGTCATCGTCAATCCGCTTTCGGCGGATGGCTGGCTGGAGCCGCTGGCGATGGATACGGCGCGGGCAAGGCTGGTTCAGGCCTTGCGCCGGATCGACCGGCATGACCGCCTGCGGATATTCCATCCGCAAACGGCGGGCGGGGCGCCGATCTATGTCCATGCCAAGGTGATGGTGGCGGACGACCGCGTGCTGCGGGTGGGGTCGTCGAATTTCAACAACCGCTCGATGCGGCTGGATACCGAATGCGACGTGATCCTTTCGGCGGACGAGCCGGGGAACGCGCATCTTGCCGACGAGATCGCCCGTTTGCGCGATGATCTGCTGGCCGAGCATCTGGGTGTTCCGCCAGCCGTGGTGACGGAGAAGATCGCGGAGACCGGCTCTCTGATCGCCACGGTCGAGGCTCTGCGCGGCAAGGGGCGCAGCCTTGTGCCCTATGAAATCCCCGAACTGTCGGATTTCGAGGAATGGCTTGCCGAGAACGAGATCCTCGATCCGAACGGCCCGGACGAGATCTTCGAATCCACCGCGAAACGCGGGCTGTTCAAGGGGTGGGAACGGCTGAAAACCCGCTTCCGCCGTCAGCGGTAGCAGAAGATCGCCGCATCCGGGTCCGGCCTGCCGGCGATGGCCGCCGCGATGATCTGCGCGCCGATGACCGAGAAGGTGATGCCGTTGCCGCCGAAGCCCATGACGGCGAAGAGCCGCTCGAATCCCGGCACCCGGTCGATGATCGGCAGCCCGTCATCCGTCACGCTGAACGGGGCGGACCACGTGTAGGCGGGCCTGCCGATCCTTACCCCGGTCAGGTCGTGCAGCTTGCGCGCGATGACCTTGGCTTTCCGCGCCAGCTTCTTCGGGTCGGCGTTGGCGTCGGAGGCGTCCTCGTCCTCGCCGCCCGCGATGACGCGGCCCGCCTCGTCGGTGCGGAAATACAGGTAGGGATCGGCGGCTTCCCAGACGATCGCCTCCTTCATCCACTCCGGCAGGCCGGTCAGCGGCCGCGAGGCCAGCGCCCAGGTCGAGGTGACGTGATGCGATTTCGTCTTCATCTGCGGCAGGTGTTCATAGCCGGTGCAGAAGATGGCGTGATCCGCCACCAGCACCTCGCCCTTCCTTGTCGCCAGCGCCACGCCCGAGGGCAGTTCGGCCATGTCGGTGATCTCGACGGGCGAGACGAGGCGGGCCTTGCGCGACAGGGCCGCCCGCAGAAGCCCCGCCGTCAGCTGCGCCGGATTGGCCGAGGCCGAAGCCTCCGACAGGATCGCCGCCGGGCGGTCGATGCCGAAGCGGGCGGCCAGATCGGCGCGGTTCAGGTAGAGGGCCTTGATGCCGATCCCTTCCCGCGCCTTCACCTCGTTCAGAAGCGCCCGCGCGCCCATCTGGTTTCCCGCAAGATAAAGCGCGGGTTTCGGGCGCATCTGGCAGTCTATCTCCAGCTTCGCGGCAAGCGCGACCAGATCCGCCACCGCCTTGGCGGAGCGCCGCCAGGCCCTGTCGGCGCGGTCCTTGCCGATCTTCCGGCGCAGGCGGGTCAGAGGCATGTCGATCTCGTGCTGGATCATCGCGGTCGAGGCCGGGGTTGAGCCGCTGACGGCCGGGCGGCGGTCGAGGATCAGCACCGATTTCCCCGCCCGTGTCAGCGCCTCGGCCGCCAGCGCGCCGGAAATCCCGGCGCCGACGACGATCACGTCGAAGCGGTCGCGCGTCAGGCCGGTTTCCGCCTTTACCGTCGAATGCGGTGTCTTCAGCCAGAACGGGGTGCCGGTCCTCAGGTCGTCCTTGCGGGTCTCCGCCTTGTGCTTCACCGATTGCGCCTCCGCTGGCCCCACCGCAAACGCATCTTCGGCCGGGCGGTTCCCGTCACAGCATGGCCCGCAGGCTGTCCAGCCGGTCGGCCTCGTTCGCGGGCTTGTCCCAGCGGATGCGCGAGATGCGGGGGAAGCGCATCGCAAGGCCGGAGCGGTGGCGGGGCGAGGCGTTCAGCCCCTCGAACGCTACCTCGACGACCAGCTTCGGTGCAAGCTGGCGCACCGGGCCGAACCGCTGGGCGGTGTTCTTCCGCACGAAGCGGTCCAGTTCACGCAACTCCTCATCGGTGAAGCCGAAATAGGCCTTGCCGACCGGGACCAGGTCCTCGCCCTCCCACAGGCCGAAGGTGAAATCGCTGTAGAAGCCCGAGCGCTTGCCATGGCCGCCTTGCGCATAAAGCAGCACGGCATCCACCACCATCGGGTCGCGCTTCCATTTGAACCAGGGTCCGCGCGGGCGCCCGGCGATATAGGGCGCATCGCGGCGCTTGATCATCACGCCTTCGATCACCGGGGCATGGGGGGCTGCACGCAGGCGGGCAAGATCGTCCCATGTCGCGAAGGGCAGCAGCGGCGACAGGTCGATCCGCGGGCTGTCGAAATGCAGCGCTTCCAGCCTTTCGCGCCGTTCGGACAGGGGCAGGGGGCGCAGGTCCTCGCCCGCCCATGTCAGGATGTCGTAAAGCCTGAGCGCCGCCGGATGGCTTTGCAGCAGCGCGCGGCCGACCGCCTTGCGGCCAAGGCGCTTTTGCAGGTCGCCGAAGGGGGCGACCGCGTCGCCGCGGCGGACCAGCAACTCTCCGTCCAGTGCGCCCTCGAACTCCATCGCCTCGACGATCTCGGGGAAGGCGGCGCCGATATCCTCGCCCGTCCGGGAATAGAGCCGCCGCGTGCCGCCCTCGGACACCGCCTGGATGCGGATGCCGTCCCATTTCCATTCCGCGATGTGGTCGGCCGGGTCCAGCGGCGCCAGGTCCTCGGGCACGACGGGGGTGGACAGCATCACCGGGCGGAACGGCGCCGGGGCCGGGGCAGGGGGCGGCCCGCCGGCCAGCCAGGCGAACAGCGGCAGGAAGGGCGGCTCCAGCCCGTGCCAGATCTCCTCGATCTCACCTGCTGTCCGGGCGGTGCCTTCGGCCAGCGCCACCCGCGCCAGCCGTGCCGAGACGCCCACCCGCAGGTTGCCGGTGGCGAGTTTCAGCAGCGCCAGACGCTCGGGCGGGGTCAGCCGGTCCAGCAGGCCGGCGATCACGCCGGGCAGGGACAGCTTGCCGGTCCCGCGCAGCAGCGCGACCGCCTGCGAGAGCGATACTTCGGTATCGCCGGGCACTTCGCCCGGCCAGATCAGCGCGATGGTCTCGGCCAGATCGCCGACGAAATCGTAGGAAAGCTGGAACAGCCTTTCATCCACCCGCTCGCCCGCCAGCCGCTTCAAGAGCGAGGGCGAGACCTGCCGCAGGTCCAGCGTTCCGGTCAGCACGGCCAGCGCATAGCCCCGGTCGGGGTCCGGGGTGTCCCGCAGGTAATGCGACAGGATCGTCAGCTTGGCATTGCGGCCGGGGGTGAAGGCCAGCCGCTCCAGAAGGCGGGCGAAGGCTTTCATTCCGGCTCGTCCTCGTAGCCGACCAGCCGCAGCGGGCGGGCGGGGATGCCCTCGATCTCGCACCAGCGCAGCAGTCCGTCCTCGGCGCCATGGGTGATCCAGACCTCCTCGGGCGCAAGGTCGCGCAGGGTGGCGGTCAGTTGCGGCCAGTCGACATGATCGCTGATCACCAGCGGCAGTTCCACGCCGCGTTGCCGGGCGCGGGCGCGCACATTCATCCAGCCCGAGGCATAGGCAAGGACCGGATCGCGGAATCTCTGCACCCATGGCGAAGCAAAGGCCGAGGGCGGGGCAAGCACCAGTTGCGCCGCTCCGGGATCGCTGGCCGGGACCAGCGGGCCAAGGTCGATCCCCTGTTCGGCATGGTAATCGCACAGCCGCTTCAACGCGCCATGGATGGCGATGGGGGCATCGTGCCCCGCCGCCCGCGCCAGCGCGATCATCCTTTGCGCCTTGCCGAGCGCATAGGCGCCCACCAGATGCGGGCGGCCGGGGAATTCGGCCATGCTGGCCAGCAGCCGCCCGGCCTCCACCATCGGATCGGGATGGCGGAAGACCGGCAGGCCGAAGGTCGCCTCGGTGACGAGGACATCGCAGGGCACCGGCTCCCACGGCAGGCAGACCGGGTTCGGCGTGCGGCAATAGTCGCCCGAGACCAGAATGCGCGGACCGTTGTCCGGCACGATCAGGATCTGCGCCGAGCCGAGGACATGGCCGGCCGGATGAAAGCTGACCGTGACCGATCCGATGCGCAGCGGCCCCTCGGCGGGCTGGTGGCTCCCGGTGAAATCCTCGCCATAGCGCAGCGCCATGATCTCCAGCGTCTGGCGCGTCGCCATCACCGCGCCATGGCCGGGGCGGGCGTGGTCGGAATGGCCATGGGTCACCAGCGCGCGCGGCACGGGGCGGAGGGGGTCGATGTGGAAATCCCCCGAGGCGCAGTAAAGCCCGGCCTCGGTCGGATAGACGATCTCCTCCGCCCGCAGCGTCATGCCAGATCCCGAAGTCCTGCCTCGCGCGCCCAATAGCGGCGTTTGGCCATGTCGGGCAGGTCTTCGTTCGGGCCGACGCCCTCGCCGTCCGCGATCCCGGCGCGGTCGAGGATCACTGCCGAGCCCCTGCAATGGCCGATGGCCTTGAGATGCGCGAAGGCATCCATGACGAAGCCGATGGCGGCGCTGTCGCGGGCGAGTTTTTCCGCCTGATCCGGCATCAGGATCATCGCAACTCCATCGAAAAGCATCGAGGGCGATCCGGCAAGCTGTCCGTCCGCCTCCATCGTGCCGCCCTTCAGCCTCAACGGTCCGACCTTGGGCGCGATGGTGAAGACGCTTCCGCCCTCGGCCTCGACCGCCGCAACCAACTTGTCGATGGAATCCTTGTCGGACCCTTCGGCGATCAGCAACCCGATCTTGCGCCCCTTCAGCGTCTCTTTCCAGTTCTTCTGGATCGAAAGCGCATCCGAAGGGGCCAGATCGACCGGCTCGCGGAAGGGCGTGGCGGCTTCCGGCAGGCCGATGCCCAGACCTTCGGCCACGCGGCGGCCAAGATCGTCGTCGATCACCCGCAGATGGCCGACGACCCGCGCCCGCACATGCGCAAGCCCCACTTTCGACAGTTCGAACACGAAGGCCGAGGCGATATGCGCCTGTTCGTTCCCGGTCACCGAGCGCCAATACAGGCGCGGCTGGCTGTAATGGTCGCCGAAGGTTTCGGCCCGGATACGAAGCTTTTCGCTCTCCACCCCTTGCCGGGCGGTGGCGAAACCGTCGTCGCTGGCGCGCGGGCCGGGGTCCTCGCCCGCCTGATCGAGACTGTTCGGCTCGTAATTCGCCCGGCCCTTCGGCACCTGTGTCTGCATCAGCCCGTCGCGCATCATGTTGGCATAGGGGCATTTCGGCGCGTTCACCGGGATC
>CAYLSD010000087.1:0-6881 GCA_964386345.1 uncultured Fuscovulum sp. | reverse complement strand
ACCGGCCGGGCCTCAAGGGCCCGGCCAGCGCCCGCCCCGCCCTCGGCGGGCGCTTCTCGCCCGCCGGGTCAGGCGCTGGCCTCTCGGGGTTTCGGGCTGACAGGTTTACAGCGGAACCCATCCGCACGGGCGGCGGCGAGGCAGTACCTCGCCTTTCCCCTCCCGCCCCCCGGCGTTTCGGGGTTGCGCCCGGCGCCCGTTCCGGCACCATGCCCGCGCGAACAGAAGACCCGGAGCCCGCCATCATGCATTCCCTTGCCGTCCTGACCTTCGACCGTTTCCTCGCCTCGCTCTCCGGCCTCCTGACCAGGGCCGAGGCGCATTGCGAGGCGAAGAAGATCACCCCGGACGCGATCCTGCAGTTCCGGCTCTTCCCCGACATGTTCCCCTTCATCGTGCAGGTGCAACTGGCCTGCGACTTCGCCGCCCGCGCCAGCGCCCGGCTGGCGGGGGCCTCGCCGCGCGCCTTCCCCGATACCGAGGCCACCTTCGCCGAGCTTCAGGCCCGCATCCAGGCCGCCCGCGACCATATGGCGGGCTTCGACCCCGCGGCCTATGAGGGCGCCGCAGAGCGGGTGATCACCTTCCCCGCCGGCGGGCGCGAGATGGAGATGGCAGGCCGCGACTACCTGACGCTTTACGCCATGCCGCAGTTCTTCTTCCACATGACCACCGCCTACAACATCCTGCGCCACAACGGGGTGGAGGTCGGCAAGGCCGATTACATGGGCACCGCGGGATGAGCGGCGGCGGCGTGAAGACCGCCCTCCTGGTCATCGACATGCAGGAGGGGATGGCCACCCGCACCCGCTCGGGCCGCGACCGCGCCAATCCGCGGGCCGAGGAACATGTGGCCTCGCTCCTGTCGCTGTTCCGCGCCCGCGGCTTGCCGGTGGTGCATGTGATGCACGACGACCCCGACCCCGCCTCGCCCTTCCGCAAGGGAGAACCGGAGGGCGCACCGATGCCCTGCGCCGTGCCGGCACCGGGGGAGGTCGTGCTCTGGAAGCACGGCTCCTCCGCCTTCCACGGCACCGGGCTGGCCGAACATCTGCGGGCACAGGGCATCGGGCGGATCGTGCTGGCCGGTGCTGTGGCGGCCTTCTGCGTGACCTCGACCACCCGCTGGGCCAGCGACCTGGGGTTCCGGGTCGTCCTGCCGGGCGATGCGCTGATCGGCTTCGACATCCCGGCCCATGACGGCGGCCGGATCGACGCGGCGACCGTGCTGCGGGTCACGCTGTCGCTGCTGGGGGCGGATTTCGCGCAGCTTGTCACGACTGCGGAAGTGCCGGATCTGCTGCCGGGAATGGCGGCGGCCTGACGGCTTGCCGCGCTACCGCCCCGCCTGCGGCTCCGCCCCGTCGATCTTGCGCAACTCATCCGCCATGGCGACCCGGCTTGCATTGGCGGTCACCACCAGCAGCAGCACCGAAAGCGCGCCATAGGTGGGGCGGAAGCCGATATGCTCGGCGATCCAGCCGATCGAGGAGGGCGCGATCAGGATGCCCGCATAGCCCACCATGGTGACGGTGGAAATCGCGGTGCCCGAGGCATGGCCGGGGTAGTTCCCGGCCGCCGAGAACATGATCGGCACCATGTTGGCCACGCCAAGGCCCGCCAGCACGAAGCCCGCCAGCGCGACATAAGGATGCGGCGCGGCGGCGGCGATCATCAGCCCGGCGGCCCCCAGCAGGCCCGAGACGCGCAGCGTGCGCGAGGCGCCGAAGCGGTTCCTCACCCCGTCGCCCAGAAAGCGCATCACCGCCATCGCGCCCGAGAAGAAGGCGAAGCCCAGCCCCGCGACGAAAGGCCCGGCCATCAGTTCCTTGCCCAGGAACAGCGCCGCCCAGTCCAGCACCGCGCCCTCGGGCACCATCGAGAACAGCGCCAGCGCGCCAAGGATCCACAGCCCCGCATCGCGTGGGATGACCGATCCGCGGGTGGAGACCCCGGCTGCCACGGGATGCGGCGGCTCTCCGCGCAGCCAGGGCAGGGCGGCCAGCACCATCAGCGCGACGGCGATGGCGACGGTGAAGGCCTGCGCCTCCGGTCCCAGCCATGCGATCAGCCAGCTTCCCGCAGTGCCTCCGGCAAAGCCGCCCAGGCTCCAGAACCCGTGCGACGACGACATGATGGCGCGGCCGAGCCTGCGCTCCACCTCCACCGCATTGGCGTTCATGGCGACATCCATCGACCCGGCCAGCGCCCCGAAGGCCGCCATGGCGGGTGTCAGCGTCCAGAGCGAGGGCGCCAGCACGATCAGCGGCAACACCGGCAGCGTGGCAAGCACGAAAACCCGCAGCACGGGCACGGAGCCATGCCTTGCGATCAGCCTTCCCGCGAACAGCATGGCCGAGATGGCGCCAAGCCCCAGGGCAAGGATCAGCAGGCCGAGCACGGTTTCGCCGATGCCGTGGCGCGGCAGCAGAAGCGGGATCTGCGGCGCCCAGGCCCCCATCAGCGCGCCGTTGGCGGCGAACATGGCGGCAAGCGCAAAGCGCGCCTTGCGGGCTTCGGTCCTGGTCATCACGGGCTCCTGTTTGCGCAAACAGCCATATCCGCGGCAAAGCGGAAGCGGAAGGGCAGGGGGATCACGCATTGTTGCAAAGGGGCGGCGTCAGCCCCAGCGGAACCGTTCCAGATAGTCCGGCACCGCCAGCCCGGGGGCAAGACCGGCGGCGGGGACGGGTGCGCCCGTCGCGGTCGTCATCGGCAGGTGGCCCGCCCAGACCGGCCAGGACAGGTCTTCCGGCGGGTCTTCCGGCTCCGGCCCGCCGATCTTGGCCGAGGTCTCGTCCAGCGGCAGCGACAGCACCGCGGTCGCCTTCAGCTCCTGCGCCGTTATCGGGCGCAGGCTCTCCCACCGTCCGGGAAACAGCCGCTCCATCATCTGCCGCAGCGCCTCGGTCTTCGCCTCCGGCTCGGTCAGCTTCTCCGCCCGGCCGAAGACCATCGCCGAGCGGAAGGCCACCGAATGCTCCAGCCCCGAGCGTGCCAGCACCATGCCGTCCACGCAGGAGACGGTGACGCAGACCTCGGCCGCCAGCGCCGCCTTCACCATCCGGCTGGCCGAAGAGCCGTGCCAGTAGATCCGCTCTCCGATCCGCCATTGCAGCGTGGGGGTGACGACCGGCGCGCCGCCGACCAGATGGCCGACATGCGCCAGCGGCATCGCGTCGAGAATGGCATGCAGCGTCTCGCGGTCATGGGCGGCCTTCTCGTGCATCCGGCGCAGGCGGGCGCGGGGGGCGGGCGGTTTCGACATGGCTTCCCTCCGGGGCGTCGGCCGCAGGCTAGAGGCCATCGGCCCTCAGGTCGATCCCCCGGAGATCGTGGCGCGGCCATCCTCCTTGCCACTCCCTGCCGGTTCCGCTTGCCCAGCCGGGACCGCAGACCGCCATGTCCCGCCCGCGCAAGCGAAAGGCCCCGCCGGGTCGCGTCCGGCGGGGCCTTGCGATGCGTCAGACGAAACGGATCAGGCCGCGGCCTTCGCCTTTTCGATCTCGCGCTTGATCTTCAGCGCGTTGGCCGACAGTTCGTCATCCTTGGACTTCGCCAGGAAGGCGTCCAGCCCGCCGCGGTGGTCCACCGTCCGCAGCGCGGCGGCCGAGATGCGCAGCTGGAACGACTTGCCCAGCGTGTCCGAGATCAGCGTGATCTCGTTCAGGTTGGGCAGGAAGCGGCGGCGGCTCTTGTTGTTGGCATGGCTGACCGTGTTGCCGGACATCGGGCCCTTGCCCGTCAGTTCGCAGACGCGCGACATTCTGGTGTTCCTTCGATTCGTCAAAACGGAAGAGAGGCGGGGAATCCCGGCCCTCGAATTCGATTGCGGGCGTGTAAGGGGAATCCGGGGGGCCGTCAAGCGGGAAGGGGCATGTCCGCCGCCCCTTGCAGCGGGAAAGACAGCGCGAAGCCGCGCCGTCCCTCGGGCGTGACCAGAAGCGCCCGGCTGCCGGATGTGCGGCGCAGCCAGCCCCGCCCCTCCATCCGCGCCAGCATCAGCCGGCCAAGGCGCCCTCCCAGATGGCTCTGCCGCTCGCTCCAGTCAAGGCAGTCGCGGCAAAGCGGCGCGCGATCCGGCGCAAGATCCCCTGCCGCCAGCCCGAAGTCCAGCACGAAGGCGCGGCCTTCGGGGGTCAGCGTCAGGCCCTCTCCGCCAAGGCCGAGGAAGCCGCGGGACGACAGGCTGCGATACATCTGCACCCCCATCGCCCCCGCCAGATGGTTGTAGCACAGCCGCGCCTGCCGCAGCGCCGGGTCGCGCGGCCCGGTGTGCGGGGCCTTCGCCACCCCCACCTCGGCCGCCACCGTCATCAGGGATTCCACCAGCCGCGCCACATGCGGCCCGGCCAGCGCCAGATATTTGTGCCGCCCCTGCCGCCGCGCCGCCAGAAGCCCCGCCTCTTCCAGCCGCGTCACCTGCGCCGAGGCCCCGGCCTTGCCCAGCCCCGCCGCCTGCGCCAGTTCGGAAACCGTCAGCGCCCGGCCGCCCATCAGCGCCAGCACCATCCGGGCGCGGGCCGGATCGGCCAGTTGGGCGGCAAGGGCGGCGATGTTCGGGCTTTCATCCATGGTTCGACATTGCACGAACCATGCCTGGCCCGCAAGCCGCTACGCAGCCTCTTGCGGCGCGCATCGCGCCGTGGAAGGAACCTGCCCCGAGGAGCACCCATGACCATCCCGATCCACGAACTGGCCGCGCTGGCCACGGCAACCTGCTGGGCCCTGACCGGGCTGCTCGCCGCCGATGCGGTGCGGGCGCTGGGCGCCTTCCACTTCAACCTCTGGCGGCAGGGCTTCGTGACGCTGGCCCTTCTGGCCGTGGTGGCGGCCACCGGGGCCTGGACCGGGCTGGACGGCTGGATTCTGGCCGTGCTGGCGCTGTCCGGCGTGATCGGCATCCTTCTGGGCGACACCTTCAACTTCGCCGCCGTCGGACGGCTGGGTCCGCGGCGGGCGGGCGCGGTCTACGCCCTGAACGCGCCGATGGCCGCGATTCTGGGCTGGACGCTGCTGGGCGAGGCGCTCAGCCTCCAGGCCGCCCTTGGCATCGTGCTGACGGCGGCGGGGGTGGCGGTGGCGATCCTCGGCCGCCCCCGCGCCAATGCCCATCGGCTGGAAAGCCTGACCGGCACGCTGCTGCCCGGGCTGGCCTGCGGATTGCTGGCGGCGCTGGGGCAGGCGGCGGGCTCGCTGATCGCGCGGCCGGTGATGGAGGCGGGGCTGGACCCCTGGCTGGCCTCGCTGGTGCGGGTGGGGGCCAGCGGGCTGGCGATGGGCGTGGTGGCCGCCACGCCCTGGGCCCCGCCGCGCCCGGCCCGGGTGACGCCGCTGGTGCTGGGGCTGACCGTGGCGACGGCGCTGATCGGCCTGTTCCTCGGGATGACGCTGTTCCTGTTCGCGCTGCAAGGGTCGCAGACCGGCATCATCGCCACGCTGTCGGCGACCTCGCCGGTGATCATCCTGCCGCTTCTCTGGCTGCGCACGGGGCAAAGGCCGACCGCGACAAGCTGGCTGGGCGCGGCGATCGCGGTGGCCGGGCTGGCGCTGATCTTCACCCGCTGAGGGCACGAATTTTCGTCGAATGATCCGGCGTCTACTGCCGCCCCAGCAGCGCAAGCATCTCCGCCGCCGCCGCCTCCGGCGTCCGCTCCCCGGCGGCAACGGCACCGGCCAGCCGCTCCATGATGCTCCGCGCCGGCTCCCGGCCAAGGACGGCAAGCAGCCCCTGCCGGACCTCCTCGCCGAAAGCCTCCGCCGCCTGCTCCGCCCGCCGGGCCGCCCAATGCCCGTGCTCGCGCCGCCATTCGGCCAGCGCCTGCATCTCCTCCCATGCCTGCGCCAGCCCCAGCCCCGTGGTCGCCGAGACGCAAAGCGCCTTCGGAAAGCCCTCCGGGTCCTGCGGGCGGCGGCGCAACAGGCGCAGCGCCCCGGCATAATCCGCCTGCGTGCGGGTGGCCGTCGCCAGCAACTCGCCATCCGCCTTGTTCACGAGGATCATGTCGGCCATCTCCATGATCCCGCGCTTGACGCCCTGCAACTCGTCGCCCCCCGCGGGCGCCATCAGCAGCAGGAACAGGTCGCACAGCCCCGAGACCATGGTCTCCGACTGGCCGACGCCCACCGTCTCGATCAGGATCACGTCGAAGCCCGCCGCCTCGCACAGGGCCACCGCCTCGCGGGTGCGCCGCGCCACGCCGCCCATCTGCGCCCGGCTGGGCGAGGGGCGGATGAAGGCCGACGGATGGCGGGAAAGCCGCTCCATCCGCGTCTTGTCGCCGAGGATCGAGCCGCCGGAGCGGGCCGAGGACGGGTCCACCGCCAGCACGGCGACGCGCAGCCCCGCCTCGACCAGCATCATGCCGAAGGCCTCGATGAAGGTGGATTTGCCGACGCCCGGCGTGCCCGAAAGCCCGATCCGCAGCGCCTGCCGGTCGCGGCCGAGCGCCGCCAGCAGTTCCAGCGCCTGCGCCCGGTGATCGGGGCGCGCGCTTTCGATCAGCGTGATCGCCCGCGCCAGCGCCCGACGGTCCCCGGCGCGGATCGCCGCGATGGTGTCTTGGTTTGCCATGTCCATGGGCCATTCCTGCCCGACCCGGAAAGAAAGCGCCAGAGGGGGATGCAGGGGGCCGCCGCCGGATCGGGGGCGCTTGGCCCCCGAAACCCCCCGAGGATATTTCCATTCTGAAAGAAGCCGCCTCTTTCAGAACATCAATATCCCAGCCGGAGGCCCGCCCGAGCCGGTTGCGCCTGAAAGGCGCAGAGGCGAGACCACAGGTTTGCGGCGAAGCCGCCCGACCGAATCCCGCGGGCTGGCATCGGGCGCCCCGGCTTGCCATAACGCGGCATGGCCGAGCTTCCCGTCACCCATGTCCTGC
>CAYLSD010000086.1:0-6995 GCA_964386345.1 uncultured Fuscovulum sp. | reverse complement strand
CTGGAGGCGATGCGCGGGGTATCGGCGATGGAAGGGGTGACGATTGCGCCGGAGACCACCTGCCAGACGATCCGCGCCTGATGCGGAAAGGCAAGGCTTGCCGCGATCCCCAGGCCCGCCACCACCACAAACCCGCGCACCATCGACACCTCCACTTTCGCGCCACCCTGCCCCGGATCGCAAGGCGAGACAAAGCACAGCCGCGTGTCCGGGCGGGTTTCCATTAGCGGTTTGGCCGGGCGGGAAAAGGCGAGGCGCTGCCTCGCCCCCGCCGGGTCGGGCGCTGGCCGGGTGCTTGGGGCACCCGGCCGGTCCGGTTGAGATGGCGCGCTGTGGCGAAGGCACATGCCTTCGCCAAGAAAACGGGGCACCGTAAGGCGCGGCTTAACCGCTACCCGACGTGGAACAGGCTCTGGAACAACCGCGGGTCCAGGCTCTCCGCCGCGAAGGTCGGCCCCTCGGTCAAGAGGCTCACCGCATCATGGCTGTGCAGGCTTTCCTGATGGCTCGCCAGCACCCGGAAATCGCCCACCCGCGGATCGGCCTTCAGCGCGCGGGCGAAGCTGCGCGCCGCATCCTCGACGAAGATCGGGTTGGCCGCGTTCAACTCGGCGAAGGCCTGCTCGTCCTCGCGCTTCACCATCACCTGCGTCTCGGTCGGCACGCCCTCGCGCGCCAGTTCGATCACATCCTCGAACCACAGCCGCTTTGGCCCGACCAGTTCCACCGACAGCCGCGCGACCGAACGCTGCGAATGCGGCGTCGCCAACTGGCCCCGGGTCATCCGCGCGTGTTCGCTGAGTTCCAGCGAACACGGGCAGGTGGAGGAATAGACATAGTCCAGATGCATGAACCGCTTGCGCACCCCGGCCACATCCACCAGTTCCAGCGCGATGTCGTAATACTGCCAGCCCGACAGGCCCGAGCGCAGCGAGTCGATCCGCACCGGGAACGAAAACCGCATCATGATCCGCGCATCGAAGGACCCGAGGTCGCGCTTGTAGTCTTCCAGCGCATGTTCGACCACCGCGAAGGAGAAGTCCTTCTCGGCATGGGCATAGAAGGACCGCATGATGCGGCTCATGTTGATGCCCTTCTTCTCCGCCTCAAGGCTGACCGTGCCGGTGACGCTGGTCTCCAGCGTGATCTCGCCCGCGTCGCGGGTGCGGTAGCGGATCGGCAGGCGGAAGTTGGAAATCCCGACATGCTGGATCAGCTGCTTCGCGCCGCGGATCAGGCTGGCCGGGCCGTTCTGCAGGTCGGGCAGCGTGGCGCGATAGGCCTGGTCGGCGACGAAGTCCTCCGGGTAGGCGCGGCTCAGCGCCGGGTAGGACTGCCCGGGCATCAGGGTGCCGACCGCTGGGTCCAGCGCGGCGATCTCCTCGTCCGAGGCGCGGCCGGCCCAGTTGCGCAAGAGCGCCAGAGCGGCTTCGGCCTCTTCGCGCGAAGGGGCGCCGTCCAGATCGGGACTATGGATGTTCATCAGGTGATCCTTTCGGTTCGGGCGGTCCGTGCCGCCGTCAATATCCGGGATTGTTGAAGCCCGCTTGACGGGCCATGACCCGCGCCCGGATCACCCTGGTCCGCGCGCGAAGACCTATGAGATAGTCATTTCCCGCCGCAAAGCAAGCGCCGTTCCCGACACCCTTGCCCCGGAAAGCGCCGTCCCCGCTGCCAGACGGATGCCATACCATTGCCAGACGGATGCCAGACGGCGTTTTCCCGGCCTCAGGCGCGCTCCAAAGCGGCGGTCAGGTCGGCGATCAGGTCGTCCGCATCCTCAAGCCCCACCGAGAAGCGGATCAGCCCGGGGGTGATTCCCAAGTCGTCCTTCTGCTCCTGCGACAGGCGCTGGTGGGTGGTGGTGGCGGGATGGGTGGCGATCGACTTCGCATCCCCCAGGTTATTGGAAATACAGGCGATTTCCAGCGCATCCATGAAGCGGAAAGCCGCCTCCTTGCCGCCCTTCACCTCGAAGGTGACCAGCGTCCCGCCCGATCCCATCTGCGCCATGGCCAGCGCGTGCTGCGGATGGCTCTCCAGCCCCGGATAAATCACCTTCTGGATTTTCCCGTGGTTTTCCAAAGCCTTGGCAATCTTCAACGCCCCCTCCGCCATCGCCCGGCAGCGAAGGTCCAGCGTGGCGAGGCCGTGCAGATGCATCCAGGCCGTCAGCGGGCTCATCGCCGCGCCGGTATGCTTCATGTAGGGTTCCGCCACCTTGCGGATGAACTCCTGCGAACCGCAGATCACCCCCCCCAGGGCCCGGCCATGCCCATCGACATGCTTGGTGGTCGAATAGACCACCACATCCGCCCCCTGCTCCACCGCGCGCGAGAAGACCGGCGTGGCGAAGACGTTGTCCACCACCACCAGCGCGCCCGCCGCATGGGCGATCCTGGACACGCCCTCGATGTCCACCAGCTCAAGCGTCGGGTTCGACATCGACTCGAAGAACACCATCTTGGTACCTGGAATCACTGCCTTTTTCCACTGGTCGAGATCGGCGCCGTCGACGAAGGTGACCTTCACGCCAAAGCGCACCAGCACCTCTTCGAGGATATAGAGACAGGACCCGAACAACGCCCGGGCCGAGACCACATGGTCCCCCGCCCGCAACCCCGAGACCAGCGCCCCGTTCACCGCCGCCATGCCGGAGGCCGTGGCGAAGGCATCCTCGGTGCCCTCCAGCGCCGCGATGCGCTCCTCGAACATCCGGGTGGTGGGATTGCCGTAGCGGGCATAGATGAACTCGTCCTCACCCGCCTTGACGAAACGCGCCTCGGCGGCCTCGGCACTGGGATAGTCGAAGCCCTGCGTCAGGAAGATCGCCTCGGCCATCTCGCCATACTGGCTGCGGCGGATGCCCTGATGGACAAGTTTCGTGCGGGTCTTCCAGTTGCTGGTCATCGCGGCCCCCTTCGGCCAAAGAAAAGCCCCGGCAAACCAGAGGCGCCGGGGCCGATGCCCGAACCTCTTTAGCGGCTTGTTTAACGTGGCCCGCAATCCGGTAACAAAGCGCCACGGCAAGCGGCATACGCCCATGACGCGGCAGGGTCAACGGCGGATCGGCGGCTGCGCCGGAGATTGAGGGCGCGTCGCCCCACCTGCCTGTGGTTTCTCGAAACGATGGCGAAACCGCAGGCATGGCCAGAGGATATTCGCTGTCCTGAAAGCAGAGCACCCCCTGACCTCTTTCAGAATGAAAATATCCCCGCCGGAGGCTTCCGCCGGGGTCCGCCAGCAGACCGGCCACCCTTGATTTTCCGCCCGCCCTGCCCGACGCTGCCCGCGACCTTTCAGGGATCCGCCATGCCGTTCGCTCCTTTCCGCCCCCTTGCCGTTTCCCTCGCCCTTCTGGCCGCGCCCGCCGCCCTTGCCGCGCCCGTCTGCGCAGACCGCAGCAAGGATTACGAGGCGCGGATCGCCCTGTGCGACAACGCCTATGCGCAGGCGGCGAACCCGGACGATGCCGCGACCGCGCTTGGCTACAAGGCCGAGGCGCAGCGGATGCTGGGGCGGCTGGACGAGGCCGCGGTGACGCTGCGGGCCGCCCTGCGCCTTGCGCCGCAGAACCCTTGGTATTGGGTGGAACTGGGCCATGTCCGCTTCGACGACGGCGATCCCGCGGGGGCGGTGGCGCATTACTCCACCGCGGTCGAGCTTGATCCGCAGGACCTCTATGCCAGGCTGAACCGGGCCGAGGGCTGGTGGCGGCTGAACGCGCCCGACCGTTGCCTGTCCGACAGCGGGCGGGCGGTGGAGGCCTCGCCCGAGGACCCCTGGGCCAATCTGGTGCAGGGCCGCTGCCTGACCGGCCTTGGCCGCGCCGAGGAGGCGCTGGCGCATCTGGACCGCGCCCTCTCCTCCGATCCCGGCTGGGTTGCGGTGCGCATGGCCCGTGTCTCGGCGCTCCTGGCGCTCGGCCGGGCGGAAGAGGCGCTGGCGGCGGCGGACGAGGGGCTGGCCGCCCTTCCCCCGGACGACGCTTCGGCGCGCGAGGGGCTGCACGTCCTGCGCCTGCAGGCGATGGCGCGCAGCCGGACAGCCGAGGATACGCTGGCCGAAGCGGCAGTGCTGGCCGCGGACTATCCCGCCAACCTGACCGTTGCCGCGGTGAAGGTTCGGGTCCTGACCCAAGCCGGCCGTCTGGACGAGGCGGAAGCCGAGGCTGCATCGTTGCGGGCCGCCGAGACGGCGGGCGAACCGATGCAGGGCAGCTTCCACGACGCTCTCGCCCAGTTGGACCTTGCCCGCGGCGACATGGGCGGCGCCACGCGGCATTTCACTTTGGCGATGGCGCTGGACCCGGCGCTGACCCGGATCTACACCCGCGGCCTGTCCGCCCTCGGGTTCCTGCCGCTGTCTTCCGCACGCCACAATGTCGCGCTGGCCCTGCAGCGCTGCCTTGAGGCGATGGGAACGGAATGCCGGATCGGCAGCTAGGGGTCAGCCAAGCGCCTCGTCGTCGCCGATGTGGATCAGCATCAGGATCAGCGCCGACAGGACCACATGCGCGATCACCGGCAGCACGGCCCAGAACAGCAGCCAATGCGACGGGTCGAGCGCGCGGATCATCGTCTCGTTCAAGAGCAGGAAGCCCAGGTTGAACAGCACCATGACGCGGGTCATCGCGGGCAGGTGATGCGCCATTTCGGGCCCGGGCCAGAACCGCGCCGCCATGTCGTGGCGGTTCGCCAGCATGTCCGAGACGAACATCGAACCAAGGACGATGTAATAGGCGCTCTGGCCGCGCTGACACCAGAGCGGATCATCGACCGAGAACAGCAGCGACAGCGGACCCATGGCAAGCACGATGGCGATCACCACGGTCTCGCGGCGGCTGAACTGTTCCAGAAGCCGGGTCACGATCCCGTCGAACCGCACCGCGATCCGCACGGCAAGGGCCAGCAGGAAGGCGGTGACGAAGGCCTGCCCGCCCTCACCCGGGCCAAGCAGCACCGACAGCAGCGGATAGGCGGCGATCAGCACCACGCCGGGCAGAAAGGTCTTGCGCGGCAGGGGCGGCACATCCCGGAACAGATCGAGAAACAGGCGGATGGATTCCAGGGTGTGGCGCAGCATGGGCAGGGCATCCTCGGGCGGCTTTTCCCCACCTGCGCCGAAAATCGGGCGGGGATGTGGCGGCAAGGGGCCTTTCGCGGGGCAGCGGGCCTGCCCGCCGGAGACTATTCCTTCTCGGCGGGCTCTGCCGCGTAGGTCTCGAACAGCTTGCCCTGGGTCAGGATGAACAGGAACAGCGCCGCGGTCAGGCCGAAGGTCTTGAAGTTGACCCAGGCCTCGGTCGACATCAGCCGCCAGACGGCTTCATTCGCCACCGCCAGCACGAAGAAGAACGCCGTCATCCGCCGGGTCAGGATCATCCAGCCCTCGGTTGTCATCGGCACCACTTCCTCCATCACCGCGGAAAGATAGCTTTTGCCGCGCAGAAGGCCGAAACCGAGGATGCCGCCGAAGGCGAGGTAAAGGAAGGTCGGCTTCATCTTGATGAAGCGCTCGTCGTTCAGCCAGACCGAAAGCCCCCCCATCACCACCACAAGGACCAGCGTCATCACCTGCATCCGCGACAGCCGCCCGGTCAGCTTCCACAGGATGCCGGTGGTGGCGACGATCAGGGCCACGAAGATCGCCGTGGTGACGATGAAGCCGGAATATTCGCCGCCCGCCATCTGGAAGGTCTGGTCCTTCAGCCGCCCGAACAGCACGAAGAACAGGAGGATCGGCCCCAGTTCCAGCACCAGCTTCAGGATCGGATTGATCTTCCTTTCCGCCATCTTCCTGCCCCCTTACCCGTCCAGCCCCACCAGCGCCCGGGCGAAATCCTCGGGGTCGAAGGGCGAAAGGTCGTCGATCTGTTCACCCACGCCGATGGCATGGATCGGCAGGCCGAACCTGTCGGCCAGCGCCACCAGAACGCCGCCCTTGGCCGTGCCGTCCAGCTTGGTCATCACCAGGCCCGAGACATCGGCGATCTTGCGGAAGATCTCGACCTGGGTGATGGCGTTCTGGCCGGTGGTGGCGTCCAGCACCAGCAGCGTGTTGTGCGGCGCGCCGGCATCGACCTTGCGGATGACGCGGACGATCTTGGCCAGTTCCTCCATCAGGTCGGCGCGGTTCTGCAACCGGCCCGCGGTGTCGATCATCAGCAGGTCCGCGCCATCGGCCCGCGCCTTGGTCAGCGCATCGAAGGCCAGCGAGGCCGGGTCGCTGCCCTCGGGCGCCGTCAGCACGGGCACTCCGGCGCGTTCGCCCCAGACCTTGAGTTGATCCACCGCCGCCGCGCGGAAGGTGTCGCCCGCCGCGATCACCACCGACTTGCCCGCCGCCTTGAACTGGCTGGCCAGCTTGCCGATGGTGGTGGTCTTGCCCGATCCGTTGACGCCCACCACCAGCACCACCTGCGGCTTTTGCGGATAAATCGGCAGCGGCCGCGCCACCGGCTCCATGATCCGCGCCACCTCGGCCGCCAGCGCGGTCTTCAACTCGGTGGTCGAGACCTTCTTGCCGAAGCGCCCCTCGGCGATGTTGGCCGTCACCCGGACGGCGGTCTCCGGGCCAAGGTCGGCCTGGATCAGCACCTCCTCCAGGCTTTCCAGCATGGCGTCGTCCAGCACCCGGCGGGGTTCGTCCGCAGTGGCGCGGCCGAAGATGCGGCCAAGAAGGCTGGGCTTCGCTGCGGGGTCGGGTTCGGGGGCAGGTGCCGCAGTCGGCGCCGGAACGGCAGGGGCCTGAACGGCGGGCGGAGCAGGCTCCGGCTCCGGCGCAGCGGCAGGGGCAACCGCAAGAGGTTCCTCGACTTGAGGCACTTCTTGAGGCACATCGGGAAGCGCCTCGGCCTCCGCGGCGCCCTCGGCGACCAGATTGTCCAGCCCCTCGCCGATCTTCGACGACGACCGGAACATCCGGTCCTTGAGCTTCTTGAAGAAAGACATGGGCAGGCCCCTTTGCCGGTTCTCCCTCACCTAATGCCTAAG
>CAYLSD010000085.1:0-7520 GCA_964386345.1 uncultured Fuscovulum sp. | reverse complement strand
GAAGGTGCAGCCGCGGGTGCAGATCTCGCCCATGATCATCATGGTGGCGTGGCCCGCGCTCCAGCATTCGCCGACGTTCGGGCAGCCCGCCTCCTCGCAGACCGTCACCAGCTTCTTTTCCTTCAGGATGGCGCGGGTGGTCTTGTAGCCCTCGGAGTTCGGCGCGCGGACGCGGATCCAATGGGGCTTCTTCGGCTGCTCCTGATCGGGCCGGTGGGCCTTCTCGGGATGGCGCTGTTCGGGAAGCTTGAGGTCGCGCAACGTTTTTTCCCCCTGACCTTCGGCCTTGCTCCACATAAGGCTTTCGCGTTGTCATGGCAACGCATCCGCGCCTGCCCGTTTGCCGCGGGCCCATGTGCAGGATGCAAGGGCAACAAGGGCAATCATTCCAAGGAGGCATCATGGCGAAGAAGTTTCTCGCTGAACTGTTGGGCACCGCGATCCTGGTGCTGTTCGGCTGCGGCGCGGCGGTCATCGCCGGGGCCGACGGCACCACCGGCATCGGGCTGACCGGCATCTCGCTGGCTTTCGGCCTGGCCATCGTGGCGGCGGCCTACGGGCTCGGCCCGATCTCGGGCGCGCATCTGAACCCCGCCGTTTCGCTGGGGGCGCTGCTGGGCGGCCGCATCGACGGCGGCACCTTCGTCGTCTATGCGGCGGCGCAGGTGGCGGGGGCGATCCTCGGGGCGCTGGTCCTGTACATCATCGCCTCGGGCAGCGCGGGCTGGACCGGGGATCTTGGCCAGAACGGCTATGGCGCGGGTTATCTGGGCGAATACAACCTGATGGCGGCGCTGGTGTTCGAATTCGTGATGACCTTCATCTTCGTCACGGTGATCCTGGGCTGCACCCAGGCGGGCACTCCGGCGGCGATGGCCGGGCTGGCCATCGGCCTGACGCTGGCGGCGATCCATCTGGTCGGGATCAAGGTCACCGGCGTCTCGGTCAACCCGGCCCGCTCCATCGGCCCGGCGATCTTCGTCGGCGGCAAGGCGCTGGCCGACCTGTGGGTGTTCATCGCCGCCCCGCTTGCCGGAGGCGCGCTGGCGGGCCTTCTCCACAAGGCCGGATGGACCCGCGCCGACTGAGGCGGGGGATCAGGCAGGAACCGAAGGGGGGCGCGGAGATCCGCGCCCCTTTTCCTTGCGAAGCACCTTGATCCGCATCAAGGCGGCAAGCGGCTTGCCATGGCATCCCGCATCGGCACAGATTTCGGAGCGATGATGACCACCTTCGAGCTTTCCCTGGCGATTCTGGCGCTGCTGGTCACGCCGGGGCCGACCAACACGCTGATGTTCCTTGCCGGGGCCGAGCGGGGCCTGGCCCGCGCCCTGCGGCTGATCCCGGCGGAACTGGCGGGCTATCTGCTGACCGTGGTGCCGCTGGCACTGGCGGGGGCGCCGCTGTTGCAGAGCCATCCGGGCGCGCGGGCGGTGCTGGCGCTGGCGGCCGGGCTCTGGGTGGCGGTGCTGGCGCTGCGGCTCTGGCGCCTGCCGCGGGCGGACGGGGATCACGCGGCAATCGGCACCGCCAGCGTCTTCACCACGACGCTCTTGAACCCCAAGGCGCTGATCTTCGGGCTGGTCCTCCTGCCGCATCCCGAACAGGCCGCGGCCAATATCGCCAATTTCGCGTTTCAGGTCGTGGCGGTCGCCGTGCTCTGGCAGGCGGGCGGCGCGATCCTTGGCCGCAGCACCGGCCCGAGGATGCCGATGCTGCGCCGCGCCGCCTCGCTCTGGCTGGGCGGGCTGTCGGTGATGCTGGTGCTGCGGGGCGTGGGGGTAGCCTAGCCGATCAGCGGCCCGGCCCTGCCGTAAAGCTCGTCGTAATGCCGCCGCAGCCGCATCAGCGCGATGCGCAGCACGATCTTGCCCGAGCGCGCCGCCCATCCCATCCGCCGCTCCGCCGCCTCGATCCCTTCCAGGAAGCAGCAGACCCGCAGCGCCACGTCGCCCAGACCGGGGCCGAGGTCGCGCAGCGCCAGCGCCACCCTTTCGCGCGCCCGCGACGGGCCTTCGGCCACGCCCCCATCGGCGCGGAAGCTGCCGCGGTCGCCCCCGGTCAGGAACTTCTCCCAGTTCTGCGCCACCCGCGGCCCCATCTGCGCCAGTTCGAAATCCTCGCGCAGCCGTTCGGCGGCCTCGACCAACGGCGTTTCCAGGAAGGGCTTGCCGTCCTTGTCGCGCCGCCGCCCCAGAACGGCGACCGGGCTTTCCGCCAGGTTGCAGCGCATCCGGCGCGGGCCGCCGTCGTCCATCACCCGCCGCTCGCCCCAGACGCGGTGCTGACCGGCGAAGGCGCCCGGCGCCTCGGCCATTCCCGGCATCTCCTGCGACTGGCGGCGGCGGTCCTCGTCGTCGATCATCCGTTTCAGCGCCATGCGCCCGGCCTGGGTGATCCGGTAGGTCGAGACGCGGCCCGCCTTGCGGCACTGGATCCAGTCCTTCAGCGCGAAAGCCTGCGCCACGTCGCGTTCGACGATGCCGGTGCGGGCGGAACGGCCATCGGGAAACTCGCGCATCACCACCGCCTTCTCCATGTCGGCGGCGATGGCCATCACCGCCCCCGGCTCGGCCAGGCGGCGCAGGATGCGGCGGCCCTCGCGCATCAGGGTGGCTTCGTCGGTCAGCCGGGCGGCGGGGGCGCGGATCGGGGCTGTCATGGTGGGCGCATCCTTTCGGTCGGGGTCGGAACGGGGCGGGATGCCGCGCGACAACAGGCTCAGCGCCTCGTCCATCAGCGGATCGTCGCGCCGCATCTCGAAGCGGCGGACATGGCGCATCACGGTCGAGGCATTCAGCCCCACGGCCCGCGCCAGCGCCCGGAGCGGCACCCCCTCCTCGGTATGGCTGAGGTAGAGCCGGACGCGGTCGGGAAGCCATTCTGGCAGGCTGGCATGGGCGGGGTGGGACAAGCCGGACATCCTGTTACTGGGCGACATCGGAGCGGTGCGATCCGTCCTGACCCGGACGGAGGCAGCCTAAAGGTTAATTGGTTACCTGACGGTTAATCGCCGGGGCAAAGCGGATAATTGTAATCAATTCCTAAACAATCCGGAAACCTCCGCGCGCTGGAACGGGGCAAAATGCAACGCAGGGTTGTGCGATGGCAGACTGGCCGCCAGATCAACGGAGGCTCGTAGATGTCCGATTTCCGCAAGACCCTGTCCGAGATGCGCCGCCCCTCGCTGCTGATGCGCGCCGCCCGCCTTGGCCTGCCCGATTATCAGCGGGGCTTCTGGCTGAAGCGGCTGGCGCCGGGCGAGACCTCGCCCGAACGCATCCTGCCGCGGCTTCTGTCGGCGGAGGAACAGATGGAAGAGATCCGCCGAAGCGGCGACGCCTCCTATTCCATCGCCCGGCATATCGAGGTGCTGATCGCGCTGCTGGCCGAGGCGAGCCTGTTGCGGCAGGCGCCGGTTGCGTAGGGGCGGCCCGTCCAGCGATTGGCCGGGCGGGAAAAGGCGAGGCGCTGCCTCGCCCCCGCCCGTGCGGATGGGTTCCGCTGTAGACCTGTCAGCGAGAGACCCTGTGAGGCCAGCGCCCGACCCGGCGGGCGAGAAGCGCCCGCCATGGGCGGGGCGGGCGCTGGCCGGGACTGATGGTCCCGGCCGGTCAGGTGGAAATGGCACCACATGGCGAAGGCACGCGCCTTCGCCACAGAGAGTCCCTGCGGTCTTCCCAAACCAAAGGCCCGCCCCGGTTTCCCCGGCGCGAGCCTTCATCGTTTCCATATGCGAAACGGTCGTCCTGCCCCCTCAGATGAAGGCGTCGGGCATTTCCGACTTCCGCCGCGCGACGAAAGCCTCAAGCTCTTCCTTCTTCGCCGGGTCCAGCTCGGGCGCCTGATAATCCGCCAGCAGCTTCTTCACCCGCAGCGAGGCCAGTGCCTGCGTGTCGCGGCCGCCTTCCTCTTCCCAGGTCTCGTAGGGCTTGTAGTCCAGCAGGTCCGTCCGCCAGAAGGCCGACTTGAAGTTCGCCTGCGTATGGGCGCACCCAAGGTAATGCCCGCCCGGCCCCACCTCGCGGATCGCATCCATGCCCTGCCCGTTCTCGTCCACCGAAACGCCCTTGGCCAGGTGGTGCAGCGTGCCCAACTGGTCGGCATCCATGACGAATTTCTCATAGGAGGACACCAGCCCCCCTTCAAGCCAGCCGCAGGCATGCAACATGAAGTTCACACCCGACAGCAGCCCCATGTTCAGGCTGTTGGCGCTTTCATAGGCCGCCTGCGCATCCGGCAGCTTCGAGCCGCAGAACCCGCCCGCCGAGCGGTAGGGCAGCCCCAGCCGCCGCACCAGCTGGCCCGCGCCATAGGTGATGTGGCTGGCCTCCGGCGTGCCGAAGGTGGGCGCGCCCGAGTTCATGTCGATCGAGGTCACGAAGGCGCCCGCGATCACCGGCGCACCGGCGCGCACCAGCTGCGAATAGCTGACGCCCGCCAGGATCTCGGCCAGCACCTGCGTCAGCGTCCCGGCCACCGTCACCGGCGCCATGGCGCCGCCGACGATGAAGGGCGAGACGATGGCGGCCTGGTTGGCCTGGGCATAGACCTCAAGCGCGCCCATCATGATGCCGTCGAAGGTCATCGGGCTGTTGATGTTGATCAGGCTGGTCATCACCGTGTTCCGGTCGACGAAATCGCCGCCGAACAGGATCTTCGACATGGCGACCGAATCCTCGGCGCGCGAGGGTTCCGTCACCGACCCCATGTAGGGCTTGTCCGACAGCGTCATATGCGCCAGCAGCATGTCGAGGTGGCGCTTGTTCACCGGCACGTCGGTCGGCTCGCAGACCGTGCCGCCGGAGTGGTGCAGCCACTTCGACATATAGGCCAGCTTCACGAAGTTGCGGAAATCCTCGATGGTGGCATAGCGGCGGCCGCCCTCGGCATCGCGCACGAAGGGCGGGCCGTAGACCGGCGCCAGCACGAGGTTCCTACCGCCGATCTCCACGTTGCGCGCCGGGTTGCGGGCATGCTGGGTAAAGCTTTTCGGCGCGGTCGAGATCAGCTTGCGCGCAAGGCCGCGCGGGATATGCACCCGCTCGCCCTTCACATCGGCGCCCGCGGCGCGCCAGCGTTCCAGCGCCGCCGGGTTCTCGACGAAATTGACGCCGATCTCTTCCAGCACCGTCTCGGCATTGTGCTCGATGATCTGGAGCGCTTCCTCGTTCAGGATCTCGAAGTTCGGGATGTTGCGCTCGATGAAGCGCGCGGTCTCGAAGGAAACCGCGGTGCGTTCCGCCCGCCGCGCCCCGCCGCCGCCGCCCCGTGCCCTGCGCCCGCCGCCCACGTCCATGTCGCTCATCCTCGCCTCCAGCGCGAAATCCTTTCCGCCCTTATGACGCCAATCCAGGCAGGCCCGCCCCCCGTTTCCGTCACCTGCCCGCCAAAAGCGACACAGACCCGGCCTGAAAGCGACCCCCTTCCTCTTGGCCCAAATACTCCGGGGTGCGAAACCCCCGGCTCCGGCACCAGCCTCTTGCGAGTCGCCCCCCCGCGCGCTACGCGGGCGCATGACCCAAGCCCATGACCGCCTTCTCATCATCGACTTCGGCAGCCAGGTGACGCAACTGATCGCGCGCCGCCTGCGCGAGCTGAACGTCTATTGCGAAATCCACCCCTACAACCGCGTGGACGAGGCCTTCCTGAAAGCCTTCGCCCCGAAGGCGGTGATCTTCTCGGGCGGCCCGGCCTCGGTCTACTGGGAAAACGCCCCGATGCCGCCGAAGGGTGTCTTCGACCTCGGCGTGCCGATCCTCGGCATCTGCTACGGCCAGCAGGTGATGATGCATTGCCTGGGCGGCCATGTCGAAGGCGGCCACGGCACCGCCGAATTCGGCCGCGCCTTCGTGACGCCCACTGACGAAAGCCTGCCGCTGCTGGAGGGCTGGTTCGCGGCGGGGAACGAACAGGTCTGGATGTCGCACGGCGACCATGTGTCGAGGATCGCCCCCGGCTTCAAGGTCTACGGCACCTCGCCCAACGCGCCCTTCGCCATCACCGCCGACACCGCGCGCAACTTCTATGCCGTGCAGTTCCACCCCGAGGTCCACCACACCCCCAAGGGCGCGAAGCTTTACGAGAACTTCGTGAAGCTGGCGGGCTTCAAGGGCGACTGGACCATGGGCGCCTACCGCGAGGAAGCCATCCGCAAGATCCGCGAACAGGTGGGCGACGCGAAGGTGATCTGCGGCCTGTCGGGCGGCGTCGATTCCTCGGTGGCCGCCGTGCTGATCCACGAGGCCATCGGCGACCAGCTCACCTGCGTCTTCGTCGACCACGGCCTTCTGCGGCTGGGCGAGGCCGAGCAGGTCGTCACCATGTTCCGCGACCACTACAACATGCCGCTGATCCATGCCGACGAGAGCGACCTGTTCCTCGGCGCGCTGGAGGGCGTTTCCGACCCGGAAGTCAAGCGCAAGACCATCGGCAAGCTTTTCATCGACGTGTTCCAGAAACACGCCAACGAGGTCGGCGGGGCGAAGTTCCTGGCGCAGGGCACCCTCTACCCCGACGTGATCGAGAGCGTCAGCTTCTCGGGCGGCCCCTCGGTCACCATCAAGAGCCACCACAACGTCGGCGGCCTGCCGGAAAAGATGGGGCTGAAGCTGGTGGAACCCTTGCGCGAACTTTTCAAGGACGAGGTCCGCGCCCTTGGCCGCGAGCTTGGCCTGCCGCAATCCTTCATCGGCCGCCACCCCTTCCCCGGCCCGGGCCTTGCGATCCGCTGTCCGGGCGAGATCACCCGTGAGAAGCTTGAGATCCTGCGGCAGGCCGATGCGGTCTACATCGACCAGATCCGCAAGCACGGCCTCTACGACGAGATCTGGCAGGCCTTCGCCGCCATCCTGCCGATGCGCACCGTAGGGGTGATGGGCGACGGGCGCACCTACGACTATGCGCTGGCCTTGCGGGCGGTGACCAGCGTCGACGGGATGACCGCCGACTACTACCCCTTCACGCATGACTTCCTGGGCGAGACCGCCACGCGGATCATCAACGAGGTCAAGGGGGTAAACCGGGTGTTCTACGACTGCACCTCGAAACCGCCGGGGACGATCGAACTGGAATGATCACCCTGACCGGCCATCTGATCTGCGCCGATGGGACCGAAGCCCGGATCGTTCGCGAACATCTGCCCGAGCATATCCGCCTGACACGGGCCGAACCCGGATGCCTGTCGTTCAACGTCCTGCCGACAGCCGATCCGCTGGTCTGGCAGGTGGACGAGAGCTTCACCGGCCGCACCGCCTTCGAGGCGCATCAGGCGCGGACAAGGGCAAGCGCCTGGTACAAGGCCACCGCGCATGTGAGGCGCGACTTCCGCACAGACGGACTCTGACGGAAACGCCGTCCCTCGCCGGTCTCCGCGGCCTTGGCCGGGCGGGAACAGGCGAGGCATTGCCTCGCTCCCGCCCGTGCACGGCGGTTCCGCTGTAGACCTGTCAGCCCTAGACTACGAGAGGCCAGCGCCTGACCCGGCGGGCGAGAAGCGCCCGCCGAGGGCGGGGCGGGCG
>CAYLSD010000084.1:0-7726 GCA_964386345.1 uncultured Fuscovulum sp. | reverse complement strand
TGAAGAAAGACATGGGCAGGCCCCTTTGCCGGTTCTCCCTCACCTAATGCCTAAGACCCTGCTTGGAAAGAGCATCGGGCGATGAACGGACACCCGGGCCGGGCGGGTTCACCCTGTAAACCTGTCCGCCCGCGCCCCCGAGAGGCCAGCGCCCGACCCGGCGGGCGAGAAGCGACCGCCGAAGGCGGGGCGGGCGCTGGCCGGGTGCTTTGGGCACCCGGCCGGGAAAGCGGAAATGGCAACGCATGGCGAAGGCACACGCCTTCGCCATTGCGGGCAAGTCCCCCCTGCGGCAAGCCGTGGCCTTCCCCGGCCGCCGGTTTCGTGCTTCCCTTCCCTCCATGACCAGTTCCCTCCGTTTCCGTCGCCCCCTGCCCGTCACCGTCTTCACCCTCGCCGCCCTGGCGCCGCTGCCGCTTTTCGCGCTCGGCCTCTGGGCGGGCGGGGGCTGGGTCTGGGCGGGGTTTCTCTACATGGCCGGCCTTCCCGCCGTGCTGGACCGGCTGACGCCCCATGTCGCCGGCGATGCCGCCGAGGGGCAGGAGTTTCCCGGCTCCGACGCGCTTCTGCTCGCGGTCGGGCTGTCGGCGCTGACGCTCCTGCCGCTGGCCGCATGGGCGGTTGCCGGGGCCTCCGGCCTGTCCGGCCCGGGCCGGGTGCTGATCTTCCTGGGTGCAGGCCTCTGGCTGGGGCAGGTCGGCCACCCGGCGGCGCATGAGCTGATCCACCGGGGCAACCGCTGGCTGTTCCGGCTGGGCACCGGCTATTACGCCGCCATCCTGTTCGGCCAGCACGCCAGCGCCCACCGGCTGGTCCACCACCGCCATGTCGCCACGGCGGAGGACCCCAATTCCGCGCCCGAGGGGCGAGGCTTCTACCGCTTCGCCCTGCAGGCCTGGATCGGCAGCTACCGGGCCGGGCGGCGGGCCGAAACCGCCCTGCGCCGGCGCGGCACCGGGCCGCGGGGGCTGCATCCCTATCTCTGGCATCTGGCGGGAAGCCTGGCCGCGCTGGCGCTGGCCTACGCCATCGCCGGCCGGGGCGGGGTGGCGGCATGGTGGGGGCTGGCCTTCATGGCGCAGATGCAGATCCTGCTGTCGGACTATGTGCAGCACTACGGCCTGCGCCGCACCACCCTGCCCGAGGGCAGGGCGGAACCGGTCGGCCCGAGGCACAGCTGGAACTCGGGCCCGTGGTTTTCCTCGGCGCTGATGCTGAACGCGCCGCGCCATTCCGACCACCACAGCCACCCCAACCGCCCCTATCCCGCGCTGCGGCTGGGCGAGGCGGACGAGGCCCCCCGCCTGCCCTGGCCGCTGCCGGTGGCCTGCACGCTGGCGCTTTTCCCGCCCTTGTGGAAACGCGCCATCCGCCCGGCTCTGCGGCGCTGGCAGGGGCCTGCCCGCTGAGGCGAGCCCCGGGCGAGGCACTGCCTCGCCCCGCCCGTGCGGAACCTGCGTTGCGCGGCGAAGGCACACGCCTTCGCCGGATCAGCCAGATCGGCCGCCCCCGGAAAAGGTAACGCAAGGCTGACTGGCCTTTCCCGCCCCGCTCTGGCAGGTTCTCCCGAAGATCCACCCTTGCGGAGACCGCCGATGCGCGCCCTCGCCCTTGCCGCCCTGCTGGCCCTCTCCCCCGCCATTGCTGGCGCCGAAAGCCCGTCTTCCGCCCCGATGACCGCCGCGGAATTCGACGCCTATGCCACCGGCAAGACCCTGACCTATTCGCAATACGGCGAGATCTACGGCACCGAGGAATACCTGCCCGGCCGCCGCGTCCGCTGGCAGGTCACCGGCGACATCTGCCAATACGGCCGCTGGTATGAGAAGGGCGGGCTGATCTGCTTCGCCTACGAATATTCCACGGGCGAGCATTGCTGGTCCTTCTGGCAGGAGGATGGCGGGCTGAAGGCGCTGTCCACCAACAACCTGCCGGGCGAGGAGCTTTCCGAGGTGCAGGGCGCCACACGGGGCCTGACCTGCCCCGACCTGGACGTGGGGGTCTAACGGATGCGCAAGGCCCTGCCCGTGGTTGCGCTGCTGGCGCTGGCCCTTCCCGCGCTGGCCGAGGGGGAAAGGCCCCTGAACGCCGAGGAATTCGACGCCCTGACCCGCGGCATGGTGATGGACACCTGGTCCGGCGGCTCGATCTACGGGGTCGAAAAGTTCCTGCCGGGCGGCAAGTCGATCTGGGAAGACCACCGCGGCTGCATGTATGGCACATGGAAACAGGTGGGCGAATTGATCTGCTTCACCTACGAGGACGATCCCGAGCCGGATTGCTGGACCTATTTCGACACCGGAGACGGCGGGCTTTCCGCCCAGTTCCGCGGCGATCCCGAGGTGCAGCCGATCTACCTGAAACCCTCGAACCGCCCGATGCTCTGCAACGAATACCTCGGTTCCTGACGCCGGAAATCGCCCGGCCCGTCAGAACAGGCTGCCCTGCCCGCCATCGCCACCCGGCTTCGGCTTCCGCACCGGCGGGGCAGCGGGCGCCCCCTGCCCCAGCACCAGCCGCCCGTCGCTGAACTCCGCCTCCAGCACCGATGCCCTTGCGGCCGTCTCGCGGCTAGTGACGACATGGCCGTCCCCCCGGATCACCGCGAAGCCGCGCTTCAGCGTCTCGGCATGGCCGAGCGTCTGGCGCGTCCGGTCCACCTGTTCCAGCCGCCGCGCCAGATCGGCCAGCCGTCGCCGCGGCGCCATCTCCAGCCGCTCGGCCAGCCCCGCCAGATCGGCGCGCCCCTTGCGCCCGGCCCGGTCCGCCTCGGCCAGAAGCCGCCCCAGCGAGGGCGCCAGCCGCGAGGCCCATTTGTCGAAGGCCAGGTGCCGCCGCTCCAGCGCCCGCCCCGCCCGGTCGCGCAGCCGCTCGCCCGCCGAGGCCAGCCCGTCCGCCCGCCGCGACAAGAGACGCAGCAGGAGGTCGGGCCGCATCCCGCCGCCCGCCCGGTCGAAGGCGCCGCGCTTGCGCGCCACCATCAGGCCAAGCGCCCCGCCAAGCCGCCCGGACCACAGGTCAAGCCGCTGCGCCGCCGCCCCGGTCAGCGCTTCGGGCCGCGGCAGGGCGCGCGAAAGGTCGCGCAGCCGCTGGCCGCGCCGCTCCACCCCGCCCGCCACCGCCCTGCCCTGCCGCGCCGCCAGATCGGCCAGCGCCGCCAGCAGGTCCAGCCGCACCGGCACCGCCAGTTCCGCCGCCGCAGTGGGCGTGGGCGCGCGCAGGTCGGCGGCATGGTCGATCAGCGTGGTGTCGGTCTCGTGCCCCACGGCGGAAATCAGCGGAATGCGCGACGCCGCCGCCGCCCGCACCACGATTTCCTCGTTGAACCCCCAAAGATCCTCAAGCGATCCGCCGCCACGGGCCACGATGATCACGTCCGGCCGCGGCACCGGCCCGCCCGGCTCCAGCGCGTTGAAGCCGCGGATGGCGGCGGCCACCTCGGGCGCGCAGGCCTGCCCCTGCACCGCCACCGGCCAGATCAGCACCCGGCGCGGGAAACGGTCGCGCAGCCGGTGCAGGATGTCGCGGATCACCGCGCCGCTGGGCGAGGTGACGACGCCGATCACCCCCGGCAGATAGGGAATGGGCTTCTTGCGGGCAGGATCGAACAGCCCCTCGGCCTGAAGGGCGGCGCGACGCTTCTCCAGCATCGCCATCAGCGCGCCCGCCCCGGCAGGCGCCACATCCTCGACGATCAGCTGGTATTTCGACTGGCCCGGAAAGGTGGTCATCCGCCCGGTGGCGACGACCTCCATCCCCTCTTCCGGCCGGACCTGCATCCGCGCGACCTGCCCCTTCCAGCTGATCGCGGCGATGACGGCGCGGTCGTCCTTCAGGTCGAAGTAGAGATGCCCCGAGGCCGGGCGCGACACCCGCCCCACCTCGCCCCGCACACGGACAAGGCCGAATTCGCCCTCGATCACCCGCTTCACCGCGCCGGAGAGTTCCGAGACGGTGTATTCGGGGCGGTTGCCGGGGCCGGAGGGGGTGTCTTCCAGAAGGTCCATGGCCCTTTCTGCCCCGCCCCGGCCGCCCCGGCAAGACCCGCGCTTGCCCTCGGCCCCGCCCCTCCGTAAGAGGCGGCACAGGCAGAAGCAGGCGGGGGCGCGACAATGAACATCCTGATCCTCGGTTCCGGCGGGCGCGAACATGCGCTGGCCTGGGCGGTGAAGCAGAACCCCAAGACCGACCGGCTGATCGTCGCCCCGGGCAATGCCGGGATCGCGGTCCTCGCGGAATGCGCAGACCTCGACATCCTCGACGGCGCGGCGGTGATAGCCTTCTGCGAGGAGAACGCCATCGACTTCGTCATCGTCGGCCCCGAGGCGCCGCTGGCCGCTGGCGTGGCGGATGCCACCCGGGCCGCCGGCATCCTGACCTTCGGGCCTTCGGCGGCGGCGGCGCGGCTTGAGGCGTCGAAAGCCTTCACCAAGGAAATCTGCGACGCCTGCGGCGCGCCGACCGCCGGATATGCCCGCTTCACCGAGGCAGGCCCCGCGAAGGACCACATCCGCGCGCAGGGCGCGCCCATCGTGGTCAAGGCCGACGGGCTGGCCGCGGGCAAGGGCGTGATCGTGGCGATGACCGAGGCCGAGGCACTGGCCGCCGTGGACGACATGTTCGGCGGCGAGTTCGGCACGGCGGGCGCCGAGGTGGTGATCGAGGAATTCATGGCGGGCGAGGAGGCCAGCTTCTTCATCCTCTCGGACGGGGTGAACGCGCTGCCCATCGGCACCGCCCAGGACCACAAGCGCGCGGGCGACGGCGACACCGGCCCCAACACCGGCGGCATGGGCGCCTATTCCCCCGCCCCGGTCCTGACCGAAGCACTGCAAAAGCAGGCGATGGACGAGATCGTCCTGCCGACGATCGCCGAGATGGCCCGGCGCGGCACGCCCTACCGCGGCGTCCTCTACGCCGGGCTGATGATCGAGGACGGCCGGGCCCGGCTGGTCGAATACAACTGCCGCTTCGGCGACCCGGAATGCCAGGTGCTGATGATGCGCCTCGGCGCGCAGGCGCTGGACCTGATGCTGGCCTGCGCCGAGGAACGGCTGGACGGCGCGCGTGTCAACTGGGCGGACGACCATGCGCTGACCGTGGTGATGGCGGCAAGGGGCTATCCCGGCGCCTATGCCAAGGGCAGCGCGATCGGCGGGCTGGATGCGCTGGCCGAAGACAGCCGCCACATGGTCTTTCACGCCGGCACGAAGCTGGCGGGCGGGCAGGTCACTGCCAACGGAGGCCGGGTGCTGAACGTCACGGCCCGCGCGGAGAGCCTGAACGCGGCCCGCGACGCCGCCTATGCCATGGTCGACCGCATCGACTGGCCCGAGGGCTTCTGCCGCCGCGACATCGGCTGGCGCGCGCTCTGACCTCCCCGAGAATATTTTCATTCTGAAAGAAGCCGCTTCTTTCAGAACATAAATATCCCCGCCGGAGGCAAACGCCCGAGCCGGTTGCGCCTGCAAGGCGCAGAGGCGAGACGAAAGGCTCGCGGCGAAGCCGCCCCTTGTGACGACCGCCGCCCCTTGCGCCCGCCCCCGCCCCCGCATAAGAGACCGGCGGATTTGAAGGGCCGTGGGAGGGTGTCCATGCCGCTTCTGGTGATGAAATTCGGCGGCACCTCGGTTGCCGACCTGTCGCGGATCGAGAATGCCGCGAAGAAGGTGCAGGCCGAGGTCGAGCGCGGCTATGACGTGATCGTCATCGTCTCCGCCATGTCCGGCAAGACCAACGAACTGGTCGGCTGGGTCGAAACCACCTCGAAGCTTTACGATGCGCGCGAATACGACGCCGTGGTCGCCAGCGGCGAGAACGTCACCGCCGGGCTGATGGCGCTGCGCCTGCAGGAGATGGGCGTGCCCGCGCGTAGCTGGCAGGGCTGGCAGGTGCCGATCAACACCACCTCGGCCCATGGCTCGGCCCGCTTCGTGTCGATCCCGCGCGAGCATCTGGACGCGAAATTCGCCGAAGGCTTCAAGGTCGCCGTGGTCGCGGGCTTCCAGGGCATCAGCCCCGAGGGCCGGATCACCACCCTTGGCCGCGGCGGATCGGACACCACCGCCGTGGCCTTCGCCGCCGCCTTCGGAGCGGAGCGCTGCGACATCTACACCGATGTGGATGGCGTCTACACCACCGACCCGCGCATCACCTCGAAGGCCCGCAAGCTGGAGCGCATCGCCTTCGAGGAGATGCTGGAACTGGCCAGCCTGGGCGCCAAGGTGCTGCAAACCCGCTCGGTCGAGCTGGCGATGCGCTACAAGGTGAAACTGCGCGTCCTGTCTTCGTTCGAGGAAACGGACGAAACTTCTGGAACCCTGGTCTGCGACGAGGAGGATATCGTGGAATCGAAAGTCGTCTCTGGTGTCGCCTACAGCCGCGACGAAGCGAAAATGACGCTGATCCGGGTGGCCGACCGCCCCGGCGTCGCCTCCGCCATCTTCGGCCCGCTGGCCGAGGCCGGGGTGAACGTGGACATGATCGTCCAGAACATCTCGGAAAAGGCCGCCGGGCATTCCGGCGCCACCACCGACATGACCTTCTCGGTCCCGATCAACCAGGTCGCCCGGGCAAGAAAGGCGATGGAAGAGGCCCGCGCCTCGGGCATCATCTCCTATGACGAGATGGTGGAGGATACCGAGGTGGCCAAGGTCTCGGTCGTCGGCATCGGGATGCGGTCGCAGGTGGGTGTCGCCGCAAGGATGTTCGCCGCGCTGGCGGCGGAGAACGTGAACATCAAGGTGATCGCGACTTCGGAGATCAAGATCTCGGTGCTGATCGACCGCAAATACATGGAACTGGCGGTGCAGGCCCTGCACGACGCCTTCGAGCTGGAAAAGGCCTGAGGGAAGGGCCGGCCCCGCAAGACAGGACGCCCCGCGGCTGGCCCCGGGGCGTTTTGCTTTTGGGATGGGCAGCTTTGCGGGGCAAAGCAGACGTTCGCTACCGTGCGAAACGCCAGATGAACCCGACCTGCCGGTAGATGCCATCTCCCAGCTGGATGTCCGCGGCATCGGCCTCGGTCCCACCAAGCCCGACGTAGAACGCTCGGTTGGGATTCATCGCCAAGGCGGTAAGGTAAACGCCGGGACTACCAGATGATGCGACATCGGAAATCACGCTTTCAAACAAGAGACGGCCGATCCCCTGTCGTTCGAACCTTGGCCTGAGGTAGAGGGAATAAATCTCATGGGGCATCAAAAAGCCGGGATCTCGGCCCGGCCCCCATGACGCGAATCCCACCACCTCCCCGCCCCTAGAGGCAATATGGTAATGTACGCCATCCCGGGCGAAGGTTCGTTTATGGCGCGCTTCCTGGGCTTCCGGGGTGATGGACAGCAAGAAGTCCTGTGGCAGAAGGCCATGGAATGTCTGCTGCCACGACTCCGCGACGATCTCGCCGATCGCGGCCATGTCCGCTTCATGCGCAGGTCGTATCGTGATCGCGGGATCAACCATATGCGCATTCAACCGCCGTGCGAGATGGCAAGCAAGGGCGCTAAGGCCTCTTCAGCCCATCGGCAGACATCCCCGCCCCGCCGCATTCCCGGGCATCCCCGCCCGCCATGCCGCTTTTCCCGGCAACCGCGGCGAAATCCCGCGTTTTCGCCTCTCCCCAACCGGGGCTAGCTCGCCTATAGAGAGGGGACGCCCCACAAGCGGATGATGATGCCCGAACGGACCGAAAGCGAAAGCCGCAAGCTCCTGCGCCGCCTGCGCGATG
>CAYLSD010000083.1:0-8192 GCA_964386345.1 uncultured Fuscovulum sp. | reverse complement strand
TCGTGCCAATGTTGACGTGCGGCTTGTTACGTTCAAACTTTGCCTTTGCCATGGTGGCTTCTCCTGTTCGTTCGGTGGCGGCGGGGCAAGCCCCGCCCTACGGGGCGGTAGGGCGGGGTTCACCCCGCCACACCGATCAAGCGTATTTCTTCTGGATCTCTTGCGAGATGTTGTCCGGAACGGCGTCGTAATGGTCGAACTGCATCGTGAACACCGCGCGGCCCGAGGACATCGAGCGCAGGGTGTTGATGTAGCCGAACATGTTGGCCAGCGGCACCATCGCGTTGATCACGTTGGCGTTGCCGCGGCTGTCCTGCCCGGTGACCATCCCCCGGCGCGAGGTCAGGTCGCCGATCACGCCGCCGGTGTATTCCTCGGGCGTCACCACCTCGACCTTCATGATCGGTTCCAGCAGCTTCGCTCCGGCCTTCTTCAGGCCTTCGCGCATGGCCGCACGGGTGGCGATCTCAAAGGCCAGAACCGAGGAGTCGACGTCGTGGAAGGCACCGTCGACCAGCGCCACCTTGAAGTCGATCACCGGGAAGCCGGCCAAGGGACCCGAGTCCATGACGGACTTGATGCCCTTTTCGACACCGGGGATATATTCCTTCGGCACCGCGCCGCCGACGATCTTCGACTCGAAGGAATAGCCCTCGCCCGGTTCCGTCGGGGTGATCTGCAGCTTGACGCGGGCGAACTGGCCCGTGCCGCCGGTCTGCTTCTTGTGGGTATAGTCGATCTCGTGCGCCTGGCTGATCGTCTCGCGATAGGCCACCTGCGGGGCACCGATGTTCGCCTCGACCTTGAACTCGCGCCGCATGCGGTCGACGAGGATGTCGAGGTGGAGTTCGCCCATGCCCTTCATGATGGTCTGGCCGGATTCGAAGTTGGTCTCGACGCGGAAGGACGGGTCCTCGGCAGCCAGGCGGGCGAGCGCGATGCCCATCTTCTCCTGGTCGGCCTTCGACTTCGGTTCCACGGCGATCTCGATCACCGGTTCGGGGAAGGTCATGGTTTCCAGCACGACCGGCTTGTTCGGATCGCAGAGCGTATCCCCGGTGGTGGTTTCCTTCAGACCCGCCAGCGCGATGATGTCGCCCGCGAAGGCTTCTTCGATTTCCTCACGCTGGATGGCGTGCATCATCATCATGCGGCCGACGCGCTCGCGCTTGCCCTTGGTCGAGTTCATCATCGAGTCGCCCTTCTTCAGGACGCCCGAATAGATCCGGGTGAAGGTCAGCGAGCCGACGAAGGGGTCGTTCATGATCTTGAACGCCAGCGCCGAGAACGGGTCGGCGTCATCGGGCTTGCGCTCGATGTTGCGGGTTTCCGTCTCGTCGCCCGGGGCGAAGCCCAGGTAGGGCGGAACGTCCAGCGGGCAGGGAAGGTAGTCCACCACCGCGTTGAGCAGCGCCTGAACGCCCTTGTTCTTGAAAGCGGACCCGCCCAGAACCGGCACGAAGGCCATGGCGAGCGTGCCCTTGCGGATCAGCGCGCGCAACTCGTCCTGGCTGGGCTCCTTGCCTTCCAGATAGGCTTCCATCGCCGTATCGTCCTGCTCCACGGCCAGTTCGACCAGGGTGGAGCGGCGGGTTGCGGCTTCGTCCTTCAGATCGTCACGCACCGGACGGTGGACCCAGGTTGCGCCCACGTCATCGCCTTCCCAGACCCATTCTTCCATGGTGACCAGGTCGACGATGCCCTCCAGCTTGTCCTCGGCGCCGATCGGGAACGCGATCGGGGCCGGGGTGGCGCCGGTGCGATCCTTGATCATGTCGAGACATTTCTGGAAGTCGGCGCCGATCTTGTCCATCTTGTTGACGAAGACGATGCGCGGAACCTTGTAGCGGTCGGCCTGGCGCCAGACGGTTTCCGTCTGCGGCTCCACACCGGCGTTGCCGTCCAGAAGGCAGACCGCACCGTCGAGAACCGCCAGCGAACGTTCGACCTCGATGGTGAAGTCGACGTGGCCGGGGGTGTCGATGATGTTGAACCGGTGCTTCGGCGAGGTCGGTTCCTTGCCGTCGTAGGTCTTTTCCCAGAAGGTCGTGGTCGCAGCCGAGGTGATGGTGATGCCCCGCTCCTGCTCCTGCTCCATCCAGTCCATGGTCGAGGCGCCGTCATGCGTCTCGCCCATCTTGTGGTTCTTGCCGGTGTAGAACAGGATCCGCTCGGTCGTCGTGGTCTTGCCCGCGTCGATATGGGCCATGATCCCGAAGTTGCGGTAGAGGTTCAGCGGATATTCGCGTGCCATGATGCCCTCTTACCAGCGGTAATGGCTGAACGCTTTGTTCGCGTCGGCCATCTTGTGGGTGTCTTCGCGCTTCTTCACCGCGGTGCCGCGGTTGTTCACCGCATCGGCCAATTCGGCGGCCAGGCGCTCTTCCATGGTGTTTTCGTTGCGCTTGCGGGCGGCAGTGATCAGCCAGCGGATCGCAAGGGCCTCGCGGCGTTCCGTGCGGACCTCGACCGGGACCTGGTAGGTCGCACCGCCGACGCGGCGGCTGCGGACCTCGACCGAGGGCTTCACGTTGTCCAGGGCTTCATGGAAGGCTTGGATCGGTTCACGCTTCAGCCGGGTCTCGACGCGGGAAAGCGCGCCGTAGACGATGGTCTCGGCGACGGATTTCTTGCCGTCGAGCATCAGGTTGTTCATGAACTTGGTCAGGACGCGGTCGCCATATTTGGCGTCCGGGAGAATTTCGCGCTTCTCTGCGGCGTGACGACGGGACATGTGCTGCTACCTCACTTCGGACGCTTGGCGCCGTATTTCGAACGGCGTTGACGACGGTCTTTGACGCCCTGGGTATCCAGAACGCCGCGCAGGATGTGGTAACGCACACCCGGAAGGTCTTTCACACGGCCGCCGCGGATCAGGACAACCGAGTGCTCCTGCAGGTTGTGCTTCTCGCCGGGGATGTAGCTGATCACCTCGAAGCCGTTGGTCAGCCGCACCTTGGCGACCTTCCGCATGGCCGAGTTCGGCTTCTTCGGGGTGGTGGTGTAGACGCGGGTGCAGACCCCGCGCTTCTGCGGGCAGGATTCCAGGTGCTGCGACTTGGACTTCCGCACGTTCGCTTCCCGGGGCTTCCGGATCAGCTGTTGAATCGTCGGCATTCACGTTCCTCGTTTCGATACTCGCACCCATGCCTTGTGGTGCGCCGCTTCTCGACCGCATCTTGCGCGAATCGCAAAACACGAACACCGCCCCCACCGCCCAGCGGACGGTGACGCGGTGGACTTCCAGAGGATCGGGGCGGGAAGCCCGGATCATGACCACTTCAAGCGCTCTGACCCCGGAAAAGGGAATCCTCCCCATCCAAGGTGAGGCGGGCTATAGGAGGAGTCGCAGGGGTTGTCAACGGGCGGGACGGCGGGAGTCCTGTCGCATTGGCCTTCGAAGGCTATGCTATGCTTTCCGCAAGAATTCCGCAGCCTCCGCCCGTCGCAGCGCGCGCTCCCGCATCAGCATGAAGATACCCGCCCCCACCACGATGGCCGCCCCGACCAGCGTCCATCCGTCCGGCAGGTTGCCGAAGGCCAGCCAGCCCAGGCCGATCGCCCAGAGAAGCGAGGTATAGCGGAACGGCGCCACCAGCCCGATGTCGCCATGCCGCATCGCGGTGACCGAACTCAGGTAGCCGACGATCAGGAACAGCCCCGCGGCAAGGATGCTTCCCGCCTGCCCGCCCGTCATCGGCTGCCAGCCCTCGGCCACGGTGCCGATCCAGCCCATCGCCGCCACCGCCACCGCCGCGCCAAGCGCCACCAGCGCCGAGGGCACCTGCCCCTGCAACGGCCGCACCGACAGGTCGCGCACCACCACGAAGGCCACCGACCCCAGCCCCAGAAGGGCATAGCGGTCGAAGCCCTCGGTCCCCGGGCGGATGATGATGATGACGCCCGCGAAACCGACCAGGATCGCCGTCATCCGCCGCCAGCCGATCCTGTCGCCATAGACCAGCGCCGCGGCCAGCGTCACCGCCAGCGGCAGCGCCTGCAGGATCGCCGACAGGTTGGCCAGCGGCATGTGCAGCAGCGCGGTCAGGAACAGCAGCGTCGCCGCCACATCCGCCAGAGACCGCAGCAGGATCAGCCAGCCGTCCTTGCGCGACAGCCGGTAGCGGAAGGCCCGCGTCGCCACGGCCAGCAGGCCGATGCCCGCCACCGCGATCACCCCGCGCAGCGCGATGGCCTGATACAGCGGCAGCGTCTGGGTCACATCCTTCATGAACGTGTCGTTGATGGTGAAAGCCGCCATCGACAGGCTCATGTACAGGATGCCCCGCAAATTCTCGGATACCGGCACCTGGACCATCCCTTCCCTCGGCCCTTTGGCTATCAGGCGGCAGGGATGGGCGGAAGCCCCCTCGCTCCTCTCCACGGATTAGCCTTCCCCTAATCGCCAGCAAGGGAGAAATTGGTTTTCCCTATCCAGAGTCTCCCATACATGCTTTGCCGACAGCCACCCCAAGGGACAGGGAGAGCGGAATGACCGTCGAGACCACCCATACGCTGATCGTCGGCGGCGGCCAGGCCGGCATCGCCATGAGCGAGCATCTCTCCGACCGCGGCATCCCCCATGTGGTGCTGGAACGCGACCGGCTGGCAGAGAAGTGGCGCACCGGCCGCTGGGACAGCCTGGTCGCCAACGGCCCCGCCTGGCACGACCGCTTCCCCAACCTCAGCTTCGAGGGCGTGGACCCCTATGCCTTCGCGCCCAAGGACCGGATCGTCGAGTATTTCGAGGAATATGCCCGGCGGATAAAGATGCCCGTCCGCTGCGGCGTCACGGTGAATGCCGTGACGCAACTGCCGGGTGGAGGCTTCCGCGCCGAAACCAGCGCCGGCGTGTTCGAGGCGAAGAACCTCGTCTCCGCCACCGGACCGTTCCAGAAGCCGATCATCCCGCCGCTGGTGTCCGTGGAAGCCGGGATCGTCCAGATCCACTCTGCCGACTACAAGAACCCCGGACAGTTGCCCGAAGGTGCGGTGCTGGTCGTCGGCGCCGGATCGTCGGGCGTGCAGATCGCCGACGAACTCCTGCGCGCGGGCCGCAAGGTGTTTCTGGCGGTCGGCCCGCACGACCGCCCGCCGATCCGCTACCGCGGCCGCGATTTCGTCTGGTGGCTGGGCGTCCTTGGAAAATGGGACATGCCGGTGATGGCGCCCGGGACCGAACATGTGACCATCGCCGTCTCCGGCGCGCGCGGCGGCAAGACCGTCGACTTCCGCGATCTCGCCGCCCGCGGCATGGGCCTCGTCGGCCGGGCCGAGGGCTGGCGGGACGGCAAGCTGACCTTCGCGGGCGACCTTGCGGCGAATATCGCGGCGGGGGATGCCAACTACCTGTCCGTGCTGGACGAGGCGGATGCGTATCTGGAGGCCAACGGCATCGACCTGCCCCAGGACCCGGACGCGCGGAAGATCGGGCCGGACCCGGATTGTGTGAAGAGCCCGGTGCTGGAACTGGACGTGAAGGCCGAGGGCATCGGCTCAATCGTCTGGGCCACCGGCTATGCGCTGGATTTCGGCTGGCTCCAGGTCCCGGCCTTCGACGAGAAGGGCCGCCCCGTGCATGACAAGGGCGTGGCAAAGGTCCCCGGCCTCTATTTCGTCGGCATGTCCTGGCTGTCCTGCCGCGCCTCCGCCTTCATCTGGGGCGTCTGGCGCGACGCAAGGCGGCTGGCCGGGCATATCGCGGAACGCGGCTGATCCCACGGCGCTTGAAATCCGGCGCGGCTTTCCGTATGTCCCAGCCGACCCCGGAATCCTGAAAGTCCGAAAGCCCATGGCCCGCACCAACCCCCTACAGTTCATGCAACAGGTCCGCGGCGAGGTGGCCAAGATCCACTGGCCGGCCCGCCGCGAGGTGATGCTGACCACCGTCATGGTCTTCATCCTTGCCGCCCTTGCCGCGACCTTCTTCAGCCTCGTGGACCTGGCGATCCGCTTCGGGCTGCGGCTGATCTTCGGCGCCTGAGGACCGAAGGGGCACGCCGCCCGGCGCTTGCCCCTTGATCAATCGGTCGGCACCGGCTAATTCCCGGGCCAACCAAAGGACAACCGGCGCGCATCGATTCGGGGTGCGCGCTGTTTTTTGTTCCGGGTAATAACGACGGGGCGATCCGGTCCCGCAAGGCAGAAGGTGAAGTGAGGCCATGGCAAAGCGCTGGTATTCGGTGAGCGTCCTCTCGAATTTCGAGAAGAAAATCGCCGATCAGATCAAGACTGCCGTGGAAGACGCCGGTCTGCAGGACGAGATCGACGAGGTTCTGGTGCCCACCGAAGAGGTGATCGAGGTGCGTCGCGGCAAGAAGGTCACGTCCGAGCGGCGCTTCATGCCGGGCTATGTGCTGGTGCACATGGAAATGTCGAACCGCGGCTACCACCTGATCTCTTCGATCAACCGCGTCACCGGCTTCCTTGGCCCGCAGGGCAAGCCGATGCCGATGCGCGACGCCGAGGTCAACGCGATCCTGAACCGTGTGGAAGAGGGCGAGGCGCAGCCGCGCAACCTGATCCGCTTCGACATCGGCGAGAAGGTCAAGGTCACCGACGGCCCCTTCGAGGGCTTCGACGGCATGGTCGAGGAAGTGGACGAGGCGCACAGCCGCCTGAAGGTCTCGGTCTCGATCTTCGGGCGGGCGACGCCCGTCGAACTGGAATTCACCCAGGTCTCGAAAGAGATCTGAGGCGAAGCGCGTGGGAGGCGAGCCACCCTTCGGGGCGGCGGACCGGACCACTAAACCGCGCCAGATGGGCGCTGTGAGAAGGAGTGGGCCAGATGGCCAAGAAAGTCGCAGGCAGCCTCAAGCTGCAGATCAAGGCGGGTCAGGCGAACCCGTCGCCGCCCGTCGGCCCGGCCCTGGGTCAGCGCGGGCTGAACATCATGGCCTTCGTCAAGGAATTCAACGCGAAGTCGGCGGAGTTCACCCCCGGCACGCCGATCCCGACGGTCATCACCTATTACGTCGACAAGTCCTTCAGCATGGACCTGAAGACGCCGCCGGCCTCGTTCCTGGTGAAGGAAGCCGCCGGGCTGAAGCCGGTCGGCAAGCGCAACCGCACCAAGGGCTCGACCAAGCCCGGCCGTGAAGTGGCGGGCACGATCAGCGTGGCGCAGGTCCGCAAGATCGCCGAGACCAAGATGAAGGACCTCAACGCCAACACGATCGAGGCGGCGATGAACATCATCCTTGGCGCTGCCAAGTCCTGCGGCATCGAAGTGAAGGGCTGATCATCATGGCCAAGATCGCAAAACGCGTGAAGAAGGCGCAGGAAGCCTTTGCCGGCAAGTCCAACCTTTCGGTTGAGGATGCCGTCAAGCTGGTGAAATCCACGGCGTCGGCGAAATTCGACGAAACCGTCGAGATCGCGATGAACCTGGGCGTCGACCCCCGCCACGCAGACCAGATGGTCCGCGGCGTCTGCCTGCTGCCGAACGGCACCGGCAAGACCGTGCGCGTGGCCGTCTTCGCCCGCGGTGCCAAGGCCGACGAGGCCAAGGCCGCGGGTGCCGATATCGTCGGCGCCGAGGACCTGCTGGAAACCATCCAGGGCGGCAAGATCGAATTCGACCGCTGCATCGCCACCCCGGACCTGATGCCGCTGGTCGGCCGTCTGGGCAAGATCCTGGGCCCGCGCAATCTGATGCCGAACCCCAAGGTCGGCACGGTGACGATGGATGTCAAATCCGCCATCGAGGCCGCCAAGGGTGGCGAGGTCCAGTTCAAGGTCGAGAAGGCCGGGGTCATCCATGCCGGCATCGGCAAGGTGAGCTTCGCCGAGGACAAGCTGGCCGAGAACGTGCGCGCCTTCGTGGAGGCCGTGACCCGCGCCAAGCCGACCGGTGCCAAGGGTGCCTATGTCAAGAAGGTCTCGCTTTCTTCGACCATGGGCCCGGGCGTGTCGGTGGACCTGGCGACGACCGCGCAGGCCTGATTGGCTGAAATACATTTCAAGGCGCCGCTCCTTGCAGGGGGCGGCGCCTTCTGCTTTTCTGGTGCATGTAATGAATGATCCAGTCCGATCCCCGACCGAACCGCCGCGACCGCAAAGCGGCGTGACGGTGGGTTGTTCGCACCGCATCTGGATCTTGACGCACCGGCCCGCAGGATGTTCGAAGATTTTTTGCCATAACCCTTCTGCCCGGCCTTGGCATTCGCAGCCGGACGCCGTATAGGCACCCT
>CAYLSD010000082.1:0-8282 GCA_964386345.1 uncultured Fuscovulum sp. | reverse complement strand
CGTGGGCATCGGGCAGCCAGGTGTGCACCGGCCACATCGGCATCTTCACCGCGAAACTGGCGAAGAAGGCCAGGAACAGCAGCGTCTGCAACCCGCCCACGATCTGGAAGCCCATCAGGCTGAAGGTCTCGGACGAGAACTCATGCGTCAGCAGCGCGACATTGCCCTCGCCGCAGCCGCCGATGCAGGTGGTGCCCGCCGCGCGATACATGGCGATCATCGCCACCAGCATCAGGACGGAGCCGAGGAAGGTGTAGAGGAAGAACTTGAAGGCCGCGTAGATGCGGTCCTTGCCGCCCCAGATGCCGATGATCAGGAACATCGGGATCAGGCCCGCCTCGAAGAACAGGTAGAACAGCACCAGATCCAGCGCGGTGAAGACGCCCAGCATCAGGGTCTCAAGCACCAGGAAGGCGATCATGTAGTCCTTGACGCGGGAGGTCACCTCCCAGCACGACCAGATCACGATCGGCATCAGGAAGGTGGTCAGCATCACGAAGAGGATCGAGATGCCGTCGACGCCCATCCGGTAGGTCAGGCCCAGGATCCATTCCCGCTCGGTCACGAACTGGAAGCCGGTGTTCGAGGGGTCGAAGCCCGTCAGCAGGAACAGCGAGACGAGGAAGGTCGCCGTGGTGGTGAACAGCGCCAGCCGCTTGGCGCCCATCTGCGCGGCGGCATCGTCGCCGCGCATGAACAGCGCCATGATGAGCGCGGCCACCAGCGGCAGGAAGGTGATGATCGAGAGGAGTTGTTGTTCCATTTGTCGGTCCCGCCCTTACCCGGCGCCGCCAGAAAGCACCATCCAGGTGACGAGGATGACGATCCCCAGCACCATGGCGAAGGCGTAGTGGAAGAGATAGCCGGACTGCGCCCGGCCGGCGAGGCGGGTGAAGAAGGGGACGATCCCCATCGCCACGCCGTTGATGGTTCCGTCGATCACCGCACCGTCGCCCTTCTTCCACAGGAAATTGCCAAGCCATTTCGCCGGACGGACGAAGATCCAGTCGTAAAGCTCGTCGAAATACCACTTGTTCAGCAGGAACAGGTAGAGCGGGCGCTGCTGCGCCGCCAGACGGCCCGGCAGGTCGGGACGCTTGATGTAGAACAGCCAGGCCATGGCAAGGCCGATCAGCATGGCGACGAAAGGCGAGACCTTGACCCATTTCGGCGCCTCGTGCGCGGCGTGGATCACATGGTTGTCCGGGTGCAGGAAGATCGCCCCCTTCGGCGCGACGCCAGCCGCGGCATGGCCGGGGACGGCATGATCTTCCGCCGCTGCGGCCTCGCCCTCGGCCGCGACCGCCTCGCCTTCCGCCGGAGCGGCGGCGTGGTCGTCGGCATGTTCGGTCGCGTGGGCAGCGGTCTCCATGCCGAACCAGTTGCGCATCTTCGTCTCGTCGCCGAAGAACACGCTGTACCACAGCATCCCCGAGAACACCGCGCCAAGCGCCAGCACACCCAGCGGGACCAGCATCACCATCGGGCTTTCGTGCGGCTCATGGTGGTGGCCGTGCCCGTGGTCGTCATGGCCATGCCCGTGGTGATCATGGCCATGACCATGCGCCCGGCTCTCGCCGTAGAAGGTCATGAACATCAGCCGCCAGCTATAGAAGCTGGTGAAGCAGGCCGCCACGACCAGCAGCACATAGGCATAGGACGACCCGACCCAGGCGCTTTCGATCACTGCGTCCTTCGACAGGAAGCCGGCAAAGCCGAAATGGGTCAGCGGAATGCCGACGCCGGTGATCGCCAGCGTGCCGATCATCATCGCCCAGAAGGTCAGCGGGATCTTCTTCCGCAGCCCGCCATAGTTGCGCATGTCCTGTTCATGGTGCGTGGCGTGGATCACCGAGCCCGCGCCAAGGAACAGCATCGCCTTGAAGAAGGCATGGGTGAACAGGTGGAACATCGCCACCGGATAGACGCCCACGCCCGCCGCCACGAACATGTAGCCAAGCTGCGAGCAGGTGGAATAGGCGATCACCCGCTTGATGTCGTTCTGCACCAGACCCACCGTCGCCGCGAAGAAGGCCGTGGTGGCGCCAAGGACGGTGATGAAGGCGGTCGCCTGCGGGGCGTATTCATACAGCGGCGACATCCGGCAGACGAGGAACACCCCCGCCGTCACCATGGTCGCGGCGTGGATCAGCGCGGAAACCGGCGTCGGGCCTTCCATCGCGTCCGGCAGCCAGGTGTGCAGGAACAACTGCGCCGATTTCCCCATCGCGCCGATGAACAAGAGCACGCCGATCAGGTTGGCGGCGTTCCAGTCGGTCCAGAGGAAACGCAGTTCCGTCTCCGCCAGTGCGGGCGCGGCGGCGAAGACATCGTCGAAGCGGATGGAATCCGTCAGGTAGTAAAGGCCGAAGATGCCAAGGGCGAAACCGAAATCGCCGACCCGGTTGACCACGAAGGCCTTGATCGCGGCGGCGTTCGCGGAGGGCTTGCGGTAGTAGAAGCCGATCAGCAGGTAGGAGGCGACGCCCACGCCCTCCCAGCCGAAGAACATCTGGACGAGGTTGTCCGAGGTGACCAGCGCCAGCATGGCGAAGGTGAAGAACGACAGATAGGCGAAGAAACGGGCCCGGTAGGGTTCATGCTCGCCCCAGTTGTCGTCATGCGCCATGTAGCCGAAGGAATAGAGGTGGACGAGCGCCGAGACCGAGTTCACCACCACCAGCATGATCGCGGTCATCCGGTCCAGCCGGATGCCCCATTCGCTGCCCAGCGTGCCGGATTCGATCCAGCGCAGAAGGGTGATGTGCTGCGTCTCGCCGTCGAAGGTCAGGAAGATGACCCAGCTGAGCAGAGCGGCCAGAAAGACCGCCGCCGTGGTCAGCACCTGCGCCGGTTTCTCGCCGATGATCCGCCAGCCGAAGCCGCAGAGGATGGCCCCGATCAAGGGAGCGAAGAGGATGATCGTAGCCATTACTCGGTCCTGCCCTGGCTGGAGGCGCAGCGGGCCGAGCCGCAGCGCGTAGATTGGAATTCGTCCGCCCTGACGGACCCGCTCTCGCGGCAGGTCTCGCATTCAAGGTCGACCATGCGGCCCTGAACGCCCGTCACGCGCATCCCGAAGAGGTTGCGGTCGCCCACATGCACGGCCATGGCCCTAGCCCTTCATCACGTTGACGTCTTCAACGTCGATGGTGCCGCGGTTGCGGAAGAAGACGACGAGGATGGCAAGGCCGATGGCGGCCTCGGCCGCGGCGACGGTCAGCACGAACATGGTGAAGATCTGCCCGGTCAGGTCGCCCAGATAGGAGGAGAAGGCGACGAGGTTGATGTTCACCGCCAGGAGCATCAGTTCGATCGACATCAGGATGACGATCACGTTCTTCCGGTTCAGGAAGATGCCGAAGATGCCGATGACGAACAATGCCGCCGCCACCGTCAGGTAATGTTCAAGTCCCACCATCTCACGTTCCCTCCGGGTCTTGTGCCCGTTGTCTTTCCGTTCCGAGCCGAACCTCACGCGAAGTCCGGTGCGATTGTCCCGCGCGGAAATCGCGCCTAGAGCCCCTGCCCCGGCTTCACGTCCTTCAGCTCCATCGCCTTGGCCGGGTCGCGCCACATCTGATGCAGCACGTTCTGGCGCTTGATGTCCTTGCGATGCCGCAAGGTCAGCAGGATCGCCCCGATCATGGCGACCAGCAGGATCATCCCCGCCGCCTGGAACAGGTAGATATACTTGTCGTAGATCAGCAGGCCGAGCGCGCGGGCATTGTCCACCCCGTCCAGCGCGGTCGAGCGCTGGACGTCGCCCCAGGCGCCAAGACCGATGGCAAGCTGCATGATCAGCACCACGCCGATCAGAAGGCCAAGCGGCATGTAGCGCGCCATCTCGCCCTTCAACGCCGCGAAATCGATGTCCAGCATCATGACGACGAAGAGGAACAGCACCGCCACCGCGCCGACATAGACGATCATCAGGAGCATGGCGACGAATTCCGCCCCCAAGAGAACGAAAAGCCCGGCCGAGGACAGGAAGGCCAGGATCAGCCACAGCACCGAATGCACCGGGTTCCTTGCCACCGTCACCATCAGGCCCGCCGCCACCGTCACCAGCGCGAAGAGGTAAAAGACAAAATCGGCCACGGTCATGTTGTGCCTTCCTTCTTCTCGGCGAAGACGCCCTGCGCCAGTTCCAGCGCCTTCTGCATGGCGGGCAGGCCGCCGAACATGCTCATCTGCCAGATCACCTCGGCGATCTCGCGTTCCGTCGCGCCCGCTTCCAGCGCGTGGCGCACGGTCGCCTTGATCTGCGGCTCGGCCTGCGCGCCAAGCACGGTCAGCGCCGCCAGCGTGATGAAAAGCCGGGTCTTGGCGTCCAGCCCCTCGCGGTTGAAGGTCTTGCCGAACCACATTTCCATCATGTCCTTCGACATGGTGGGGAAAAGCTTGTCCAGCCCGGGCACGGCCACGTTCTCCAGCGCCGGGTTGAAGGCGCGCAGCATCTCCTGCCCGCTTTCCATCATCTGCTGGATCATCTTGGTATAGGCTTCGGTCATGCCGCTGCCTCCGTTTCCGCGTCGAACACTTCGATCGCCGCGTTGAGCGCGTTGAACATCGCCGGCATCCCGCCATAGGGTCCCATCTGGTAGATCACTTCGGCAATCTCCTCGCGGCTGGCGCCCAGCTTGCGGCAGGCGGCGACATGGATCTTCAGTTGCGGCCGGGTTTGCGCCCCCAGGGCGGTCAGCGCCGCGATGGTGGCCAGTTCGCGCGTCTTGCCGTCCAGCACGCCGCGGGCATAGACCCTGCCGTTCAACTCGACCAGATCCCGCGCCAGCCCCGGCAACAGCCGGTCGTAGCGCGCGTGCAAAGCCGTCTCCATACCGGGGTTGGTGGCCTCGGTATAGGCTTTGCCCCTGGCATAGGCATCGGTATGCGGCACGGCGGCGGTCATCTGTAGGGCGCGTCGAGTTCGAGGTTGCGGGCGATCTCCGCCTCCCACCGCGCGCCGTTCGCCAGAAGCTTCTCCTTGGTGTAGAAAAGCTCTTCGCGGGTCTCGGTGGAAAACTCGAAGTTCGGCCCCTCGACGATGGCATCCACCGGGCAGGCCTCCTGGCAGAAGCCGCAGTAGATGCATTTCGTCATGTCGATGTCGTAGCGCGTGGTGCGGCGGCTGCCGTCCTCGCGCGGTTCGGCGTCGATGGTGATCGCCTGCGCCGGGCAGACCGCCTCGCACAGCTTGCAGGCGATGCAGCGTTCCTCGCCGTTCGGATAGCGGCGCAGCGCGTGTTCGCCGCGGAAGCGGGGGGACAGCGGCCCCTTCTCGTGCGGGTAGTTCAGCGTGGATTTCGGCGCGAAGAAATACTTCATGCCAAGGGCGAAACCCTTGATGAAATCCACCATCAGGAAATAGCGCGTGGCGCGGTTCCAGTCGATGTTGGCCATCGGCTCAGCCTCCGATCGTCCAGCGGGCCCAGAAGCCGCCGAGGATTTCAAACTTGGCAAGGAAGGCCACCAGCACCACCCAGCCGATGGACAGCGGCAGGAACACCTTCCAGCCGATCCGCATCAACTGGTCATAGCGGTAGCGGGGCACGATGGCCTTCACCATGGCGAAGAGGAAGAAGAACACCCACATCTTGGCGACCATCCACCACCAGCCGTCGGCGATCCCCGGGATCGGCGACAGCCAGCCGCCGAAGAACAGCAGGCTGATCAGCGCGCACATCAGGAAGATGGCGATGTATTCGCCCGCCATGAACAGCAGGTAGGGGGTGGAGGAATATTCCACCATGAAGCCCGCGACCAGTTCCGATTCCGCCTCGGGCAGGTCGAAGGGCGGGCGGTTGGTCTCGGCCAGGGCCGAGACGAAGAACAGCACCACCATCGGCAGATGCGGCAGCCAATACCAGCCGAACAGCCCGTATCCGGTGTCCTGCGCGGCCACGATGGCCGAGAAGTTCAGGCTGCCGGTCGAGATGATGATGCCGATGATGATCAGGCCCAGCGACACTTCGTAGCTGATCATCTGCGCGGCAGACCGCAGCGAGCCGAGGAAGGCGTATTTCGAGTTGGACGCCCATCCGCCCATGATCACGCCGTAGACTTCAAGCGAGGACACGGCGAAGACGAAGAGGATGGCGACGTTGATGTCGGCCAGCACCCAGCCGCTGTCGAAGGGGATCACCGCCCAGGCAAGGATCGCCAGCACGAAGCTCAGCATCGGCGCCAGGAAGAACACCGGGCGGTCGACGCCCGCCGGGATGACGATCTCCTTCACCACGTATTTCAGCGCGTCGGCCACCGATTGCAGGATGCCCCAGGGCCCCACGACGTTCGGCCCCCGGCGCATCTGCACCGCGGCCCAGACCTTGCGGTCGGCATAGACCAGGAACAGCAGGGACAGCATCACGAAGGCCACGATCAGCAGGCTTTGCGCCGCGATCAGGATGGCCGTCCCAAGTGTCGTGTCGAAGAAGCTCATGTTCCGTCCCTTACACCGTCGGTATGCCCAGTTCCCCGCAGTCCCGCACCGTCACCTCGGCGTCGATCGTGCGCGTTCCCCGCGGCAAGGCGGCCGAGATGAGGTAGACCGCATCCCCCCGCCAGGTCTCTTTCGTCTTCGCCACCTGCGTCCGCACATGGCGCGCGAACCCGAAGCCCCGGATCAGCGCATATTGGGCCGCCGCGCAACGGCCATAGGTCTCGACATCGGCCTCGTCCTTCGCGCCTTTCATGGCGACGCGGAAGTTCACCATGTCGCCGTCCAGCAGGATCGTCTCGATCCCCAGATAGGACGGATTGCGCGGCTCCTGTGACACCTCCGGCCCCCCCGCGCAAGCCCCGACCGCCGCTGTCGCGGCAAGGATCAGGGGCATGGGGCGGGCGGTGCGCATCGGCCTATTCCGCCGCCAGCGGCTGCGCGGCGCGCGCCTTGGCCATGGCCGAAAGCTCGGCCATCACCGCAGAGGCCCGGGCGATGGGGTTGGTCAGGTAGAAGTCCTTGATCGCATTACGGAACGTCGCCTTGGCGGGCGCCTTCAGCGGCAGCGGCTGCCAGTCGTTCCCGGCCACCTCGTCCACCGCGCCCAGATGCGGATGCGCCGCCACCAGCGCTGCCCGCAGCCCGGCCAGAGAATCCCAGGGCAGTTGCGCGCCAAGCTCGGCCGACAGCGCCCGCAGGATCGCCCAGTTCTCCTTGGCCTCGCCGGGCGCGAAGCCCGCGCGCATCGCCAGTTGCGGCCGCCCCTCGGTGTTGACGAAAAGCCCGTTCTCCTCGGTCCAGGCCGCGCCGGGCAGGATGATGTCGGCGCGGTTCGCGCCGCGGTCGCCATGGCTGCCCTGATAGATCACGAAGGGCGCGCTGGCACCGTCGCGGGAGATCTCCACCTCGTCGGCGCCGAGGTTGAAGACCACCTCTGCCCCCTCGGTCGCCACCGAAAGCCCGCCCTCGGTCACCGCGCCCACGTCCATCGCACCGACGCGCGAGGCCGCGGTGTGCAGGACCAGCAGCCTGCAATTGCCCAGTTCCGCCACCTTCATCGCATGGGCCAGAACCGCCTCGCCATCGGCCTCGTTGATCGCGCCCTGCCCGACGATCACCAGGCCCGGCAGGTCGGCGCCCGCCGAAATCTCGGGATCGTCCAGAAGGGCCGTCAGCGCGGCACGGTCGGCGCCGAGATGGTAGTAGTCATAGGTCAGGTCGGCAGGCTGGCCGATCAGCGCGATGCTGGCGCCGTTCAGCCACGCCTTGCGGATGCGCGCGTTCAGCACCGGCGCCTCGATGCGCGGATCGGTGCCGATCAGCAGGATGCGCTTCGCCGCGTCGATATCCTCGATCTTCGCCGTGCCGACATAGGCCGAACGGTTGCCCACCGGCAGCCGCGCGCCATCGGTGCGGCATTCCACCTTGCCGCCCAGCCCCTCGACCAGCAGCTTCAGCGACCAGGCCGCCTCGACCGGGGCCAGATCGCCCACCAGACCGACAACCTTCCTGCCCTTCATCGCGGCGGCGGCGGCGGCCAGCGCCTCGCCCCAGCCGGCCTTCCGCAGCCGCCCGTTCTCGCGGATATAGGGCGTGTCCAGCCGCTGGCGGCGCAGCCCGTCCCAGATGAAGCGGGTCTTGTCGGAGATCCATTCCTCGTTCACGCCGTCATGGTTGCGCGGCAGGATGCGCATCACCTCGCGCCCCTTGGTGTCGATGCGGATGTTCGACCCCAGGGCATCCATCACGTCGATGCTTTCGGTCTTGGTCAGCTCCCACGGGCGGGCGGTGAAGGCATAGGGCTTCGAGGTCAGCGCGCCCACCGGGCAGAGGTCGATGA
>CAYLSD010000081.1:7860-8981 GCA_964386345.1 uncultured Fuscovulum sp. | reverse complement strand
CGGTGCCGAACGCGGGCTGGGATGCCTGGGTGCAGGGCTACAAGGCCCGCGCCGCCGGGCGGGGGATTTCGCCGGGCGTGATCGACACCGCCTTCCGCGGCGCGGGCTTCCTGCCCGATGTGATCGAGAAGGACCGCAACCAGACCGAGTTCAAGCGCTCGACCGAGGATTACCTGAACATCGCGGCCTCGGACGAAAGGGTCTCGCTCGGCCGTCAGAAATACGCGGCCTATGGCAGCACGCTGAACGCCCTGCAATCGCGCTACGGGGTGGATGCGCAGATCGTCGCGGCGGTCTGGGGGCTGGAAAGCTTCTTCGGCACGCGGCGCGGCAATATTCCGGTGATCTCGGCCCTGTCCACGCTGGCCTACGAGGGGCGGCGGGGCGCGTTTTTCGAGGGGCAGCTGACCGCGGCCCTGCGCATCCTGCAACGCGGCGACACCACGGCGGACCGGATGGTGGGCAGTTGGGCAGGCGCGATGGGGCATACCCAGTTCATCCCGACCTCCTATCTGGAATTCGCGGTGGACTATACCGGCGACGGCCGCGCCGACATCTGGGCCGAGGATCCCAGCGACGCGCTGGCCTCGACCGCGGCCTATCTGTCGCGCTCGGGCTGGGCGGCGGGGGTGCCCTGGGGGATGGAGGTCACGCTGCCTGCGGGCTTTGCGTCCGGCCTGCTGGGGCGGGGCAAGGGCAAGTCGGCGGCGGAGTGGCAGGGGCTGGGCGTGCGCTCGGCCTCGGGAAGGGCGCTGGCGGCGGGGTCGATCATCGCGCCCGGCGGGATCGGCGGCCCGGCCTTCCTGCTGACGCAGAATTTCAACGTGATCCTGCGCTACAACAATGCCGAGAACTATGCGCTTGGCGTCGGTCATCTGAGCGACCGTCTGGCGGGGGCGGGGCCGCTGAAGGCCGCCTTCGGGCCGGATGCCACCGGATTGACCAAGGCAGACCGGCAGGAATTGCAGCGGCTTTTGACCGCGAGGGGCTTCGATACCGGCGGCAGCGACGGGGTGATCGGGGCGAAGTCGAAGACGGCGATCGAGGGATATCAGGCCAGCCGCGGGCTGGCGGTGACGGGAGTGCCGAGCCCGGAGCTTCTGCGGATGCTGCGGGGATAG
>CAYLSD010000081.1:0-7760 GCA_964386345.1 uncultured Fuscovulum sp. | reverse complement strand
GGGGCTGCGGCTTTCCGTCATCCTCGGGGCCTTGAAGGGGGCGGGGCGGGGGCCTACTGTCCGCGGCGAAAGCAACGGGGCAGGGCGCGATGGCCGGCAAACGCAGCATATTCGAGGATGTGGGCCAGAGGGGCGCCGTGGAGGCGCGGCCTGCGGGCGGGATGATCGACGCCGGGCCGAAGGGGGCGCGGGGGGCGATCCGGCTGTGGCTGATCGTCCTGTTCCTGATGGTCGCGGCGATGATCCTGATCGGCGGGTTGACCCGGCTGACAGATTCCGGCCTGTCGATCACCGAATGGAACCTTGTCACCGGGGCGCTGCCGCCGTTGAGCGAGGCCGCTTGGCTGGTGGAGTTTGAAAAGTATAAAAACTTCCCGGAGTTCCAACTGCAGAACCGGCTGATGACATTGGAAGAGTTCAAGCCGATCTATTGGTGGGAATGGGGCCATCGGGCGCTTGGGCGGCTTGTCGGGCTGGTCTGGGCCGCGGGATTCCTGTGGTTCTGGGCGAAGAAACAGATCCCGGCGGGCTGGACCGGGCGGCTTTTGCTGCTGGGCGGTCTTGGCGCGCTGCAAGGCGCGGTGGGCTGGTGGATGGTGTCCTCGGGCCTGCAGGGGGTGCGGGTCGATGTCGTCTCATGGCGGCTGGCGACGCATCTCGGCCTTGCCTTCGCGATTCTGGGGCTGATCGCTTGGTATGCGATGGCCCTGTCGCGCAGCGAGGCGCAACTGATGCAGGCACGGCGCGGACGCGAGGCAAAGCTGTTCGGCCTGTCCACCGGACTGCTGCATTTCGTCTTCCTTCAGATCCTGCTGGGCGCGCTGGTCGCCGGGATCGACGCCGGGCGGTCCTTCCCGACCTGGCCCTTGATGGGGGAAAGCTTCTTCCCGGCGGATGCCTTCTATGTGCCGGACGGGCAGGGCGGCAGCATGGCGTGGTATTGGGCTTTCCTTGAAAATCCGGGTCTGGTGCAATTCGTCCACCGGATGGTGGGTTATCTGGTCTTCGCCTTCGGCGTGGTGGTCTGGCTGAAGGGCCGCCGCTCGGCCCATGCCGTCACGCGCTTTGCTTTCGACATGGTGATGCTGATGCTGCTGGCGCAGGTCGTCCTTGGCATCGTCACCGTGCTTCTGGCGGCGGACATGCATGTGGCGATCACCCATCAACTGGGGGCCATCCTTCTGTGGGTGCTGATCCTGCGCGCCCGTCACCTGTCGCAATACCCCGTCGCGGGATCGATCCGGGAAGGAACCCAGTGATGACGAAGGATGCCTTTGCCGAAGTGATGGCCTTTGCGCGCCAGACCGTGGCGCTGGAGCAGGTGATGGGCCGGCTGGGCTGGGACCAGGAAACCCAGATGCCCAAGGGCGCGGCGGAACAGCGGGGCGAGGAGATGGCGGCGCTGGAAGGCGTGCTGCATGCCCGCCGGTCCGACCCGCGGCTGGGGGAGTTGCTGGCGGAGGCGGTGGCGCCCGATCCGGCGGCGGCGGCGCAATTGCGCGAGGTGGCGCGCTCTTACAGCCGGGCGGTGAAGGTGCCGGGGCCGCTGGCGCAGGAGATCGCCCGCGTGACCAGCGTGGCGCAGGGCGTCTGGGCGCAGGCGCGGGCGGCCGAGGATGTGGCGGCCTTCCTGCCGACGCTGGCCGAGGTGGTGCGGTTGAAGCGCGAGGAAGGCGTGGCGCTGGCGCAAGGCGGCGACACCTATGACGCGCTGGTCGACGATTACGAGCCGGGAATGAAGGGCGAGGACATTGCCGCGATGTTCGGGGCGATGCGGCCGCGGCTGGTGGCGCTGCGCGAGCGTATCCTCGGCTCCTCGCGGCAGCCGAGGCCGCTGGACGGGGCCTTCGCCTCGGACACCCAACTGCGGCTGGCGCGCCGTCTGGCGACGGTCTTCGGCTACGACTGGTCGCGCGGGCGGCTGGACATCGCGGTGCATCCGTTCTCGTCCGGTTCGGGCAATGACGTGCGGATCACCACCCGGATCGCCGAGGCCGATCCGTTCAACTGCTTCTACTCCACCATCCACGAGGTCGGCCATGCCGCCTATGAGCAGGGGGTGGACCCGGACTACCTGCTGACGCCGATCGGCAGGGGTGTGTCGATGGGGGTGCACGAAAGCCAGAGCCGGATCTGCGAGAACCAGTTGGGCCGTTCGCGCGCCTTCACCGGCTGGCTTTACGGTGAGATGCGCGAGCGGTTCGGCGAGTTCGGGGCAGGCTCGGCCGACGATTTCTTCGCCACGGTCAACCGCGTGCAGCCGGGCTTCATCCGCACCGAGGCCGATGAGGTGCATTACAACCTGCACATCATGCTGCGCTTCGATCTGGAACGGGCGCTGATTGCCGGCGCGCTGGAGGTTGCCGATCTGGAAGCCGCCTGGAACGACCGTTTCCTTGCCGATTTCGGCGTGGCGGTGGACCGGCCCAGCCACGGGATGCTGCAGGACGTGCACTGGTCGGTAGGGCTGTTCGGCTACTTCCCGACCTATTCGCTGGGCAACCTCTATGCGGGTTGCCTGCACCGCGCGATGCGGGAGGACCTGCCGGGGCTGGACGGTGATCTGGCGCAGGGCGACCTGACCGCGGCCACCGGCTGGCTGCGCGAGAAGGTGCATCGGCACGGCGCTTTGCATGAGCCGCGCGAGTTGATCGCGCGGGCCATCGGCGGGGAGCCGTCCGAGGGGCCGCTTCTGGACTATCTGGAGGCGAAGTTCGGCGCGATCTACGGGCTGTAGGTCAGTCCCAGTCGGGCTTGCGCTTCTCAATGAAGGCCTGGATGCCCTCGGCGGTGTCGTGCCGAAGCATGTTCCGCACCATCGCCTCTCCGCAAAGGGCATAGGCCGCGTCCAGCGGTAGCCCCGCCTGGGCGTAGAAGGCCGGTTTGCCGATCCTCACCGCCGGGGCCAGCTTTCCGGCCAGTGTGGCGGCAAGGGCGAGAGTGGTTTCGTCCAAGGCTTCCGGGGCCGCGATGCGGTTGACCATGCCAAGGGCATGGGCGCGCAGGGCGGGCAGGAATTCGCCCGTGGTCAGCATCTCGAAGGCCACGGCGGGGGGCAGCTTGCGGGTCAGCGCCACCATGGGGGTGGAGCAGAACAGCCCGATGTTCACTCCGTTGACGCCGAAGCGGGCATCCTCGGTGGCGGTGATCAGGTCGCAACTGGCGGCAAGCTGGCAGCCCGCGGCGGCGGCAAGGCCGTGGACCTGCGCGATGACCGGCTGGGGCAGGGCCGGGATCATCTGCATGACCCGGGCGCAGAGGTCGAAGAGGTCCTTGAACCATGCGGCGCCCTTGTCGGGCGCGGCGCGGGCGGCCTGCATTTCCTTGAGGTTGTGCCCGGCGGAGAAGACGCGGCCCGCTCCCTTCAGGATCACCACCCGGATGGCGCGGTCTTCGACCAGCGCGGCGAAGGCCGCTTCCATCGCCCGCAGCATCGGGACGGACAGCGCGTTCAGGCTGTCGGCGGCGTTCAGGGTCAATGTGGCGATGGCGTCGCGGTCCTGGCGCAGGATCAGGGGTTCGGTCATTGCGGCCTCCTTCTGTGCAGGGCAGGGTAGGGCCGGGCAGCGGAAAGGAAAAGCGATTGGAACTGGTGATGGACCGCACGGCGCTGGAGGATTTCCTTGCGCGGGATTTCGGGCAGGTGGCGGCGGATTTCGCGGTGGAGCGGTCGGATTCGGCGGGTCTTTGCCTGCGGTTGAAGGTGGCCGAGCGGCACCTTCGGCCGGGCGGCACGGTCAGCGGACCGGCGATCTTCGCGCTGGCGGATGTGGCGATGTATCTGGCGATCCTTGCCCGGATCGGCCCGGTGGCGCTGGCGGTGACGACGAATTGCGCGGTGGATTTCCTGCGCAAGCCCGAGGCAGGCCGCGACCTGCTGGCCGAGGCGCGGCTTCTGAAGCTGGGCCGCAGGCTGGCGGTGGGTGACGTGCTGGTCTTTTCGGAAGGGATGGAAGAGCCGGTGGCACGGGCAGGGTTGACCTATTCGATCCCGCCGCGGGGATGAGGACTGCCGCGGCGGGGGGCGCCGCCCCCTCGGCCTTCGGCCTCACCCCCGGGATATTTTCATTCTGAAAGAGGAGGCGGGCTTTCCTCTTTCAGGATGGCAGATATTCCCGCGGGATGCGCGCCCGGGCGGATTGGTCAGCCGGATTTCGAGAAGCGGCCCTCGATCCGGGCACCGCTTTCGATGATCACCGTTTCATAGGTCACGTCCGCGGCCACCTCGGCCGTGGCGCGCATGGTGAAGCTGTCGCAGCCGATCTTGCCGTCGACATGGCCTTTCACCTCGACCGTCGCGGCCTTGACCGAGCCGGAGATCCGGCCCTCGGGGCCGATGGTCAGCGTGTCGGCGGCGATATTGCCGTCGATCTCGCCGTAGACCTCCACGGCGCCGGAGGAAGTGATCTCGCCGGTGATCTTCAGGTCATTGGCAAGGATCGAGCGGGCGGCGTTGCCGTTGCCGGCAGGGCGCGGGGTGGGGGCGGCAGTCGGGTCGGCGGTCTTCGAGAACATCTGGTCCATCCTGGCTGGCTTGCCCCGATAAGGTGCAATCGCCGCCCGCGGGTCAAGGGGCAGGGCACGCCGGAGCCGGACGGCAGGCGGATTTCCCGCCGGGCGATGTCGGAAAGGGGCCTGACAGCGGCGCGGGCGGATGGTTGGATGTCGGATGACTCGGGGCTGGCGGTGTTCATGCCCCGGCATGGAATGGAGGGTGAGATGGCAGACGGGTTCTTCACGCCGGTCTCCGGGCTGGAGATGCCGCGATTCGCGGGTGTGCCAACGTTCATGCGCCTGCCGCATGTCGCGCCGGGGCATCCGCGCTTCGCCGAGGTGGAGGTCGGGCTGATCGGCGCGCCTTGGGATGGGGGCACCACCAACCGCCCGGGCCCGCGCCACGGGCCGCGGCAGTTGCGCGACCTGTCCACGATGATCCGGGCGGTGAACGGCGAGACCTGGGTCGCCCCTTTCGAGATGGTGCGCTGCGCCGATCTGGGCGATGTGGCGCCCAATCCGGGCGACCTGATGGATTCGCTGGCGCGGATGGAGGCTTTCTATGACGGCGTTGTCGCGGCGGGCATCCGGCCCCTGACCGGCGGCGGGGATCACCTCTGCACTCTGCCGATCCTGCGGGCGGTGGCGAAGCAGCGCCCGGTGGGATTGATCCAGTTCGACAGCCATACCGACCTGAACGACGTCTATTTCGGCAATGCCCGCTATACCCATGGCACGCCGTTCCGCCGGGCGATGGAAGAGGGGCTGATCGACCCTTCGCGCTATGTGCTGATCGGCATCCGCGGCACCGCCTACGGCCGCGAGGACTGGGATTTCGCCGAGGCGAACGGCATCCGCATCATCCCGGTGGGCGAGTTCCACGCCCGCGGCGTCGATGACGTGATGGCCGAGGCGCGCGAGATCGCAGGCATGGGGCCGACCTATGTCACCTATGACATCGACTTCGTCGACCCGACCTTCGCGCCCGGGACGGGAACGCCCGAGGTCGGCGGCCCGAATTCCTGGCAGGCGCTGGAAGTGGCGCGGGGCCTGCGGGGTCTGGATATCGTCGGGGCCGATCTGGTCGAGGTCTCGCCGCCCTTCGATCCTTCGGGCGGGACGGCATGGCTGGGGGTGAGCCTGATGTTCGAATTGCTGTGCGCCATGGCGGAGTCGGTGGTACGGGCGCGGTAGGGCGGGACCGGGGGCCAGCCCCCGTCGCCCGGGATATTTGAGGACAGAAAATGAACAAGGCAGAGCTGATCGTCACCAATGCGCGGATTCTCACCATGGACCCGGATCGGCCTCGGGCCGAGGCGATTGCCTTGGCCGGAGGGCGTATCGTTGCCGTCGGGTCCTGGGTCGAGGTCGATGCCTTGGCGGGGGCAGGGACGAGGGTGATCGACGCGGGCGGACGGACGCTGCTGCCCGGTTTCGTCGAAAGCCATTTGCATCTGGTTCTGGGCGGCAATGAGCTGACGCAGTTGCAACTGGGCGGGGTGGAGGGGTTCGAGCCGCTGAACGCCGCCTTCCGGGCCTATGCCGCGGCCAATCCCGCCCTGCCGCTGCTGATGGCGCAGGGGGCGGCCTATGAGATCCTCGACCATTCCGTCACCCGGCAGGATCTGGACCGCATCATCCCGGACCGCCCCGCCGCGATGATGTCGCCGGACCATCACACCGTCTGGGCGAATACCGCGGCGCTGGAGGCGGCGGGTCTGCTGCATGGCGCCGAAATGCCGGCGGGCCATGTGGTGGTGATGGCGGTGGACGGCACCGCGGCCGGAGAATTGCGCGAGTTCGAGGCCTTCAGCCCGGTGCTGGCGCTGTCGGGCGACCTGCATCTGCAACTGGGCATCGCCACCGGGGGCGAGCCGGACCCCTGGCCGGATGCCGCGCAGCGGGCGAAGGACAAGGACAAGGTCGCGGCGGCGCTGGCGCATTGCGCGGCGCATGGCATCACCTCGATGGTGAACATGGACGGTAACCGCTATACCTGCGTGTTGCTGCAGGAGATGGCCGACGAGGGCCGCCTGACCGCCCGCGTCAAGGTGCCTTTCCACATGAAGCCGCATATGGAGCTGTCCGAACTGTCGCGGGCCAGCGCGCTTCATGCCGAGTTCGGTGGCGAATGGGTCACCTCGGGTTTCGTCAAGATGTTCATGGACGGGGTGGTGGACAGCCGCACGGCCTATATGCTGCAGGATTACCCTGGCACCACGGAACGCGGCGAGCCTTTGTTCGGGGCCGAGCGCTTCAAGGATATCTGTGCCGAGATTGACCGCAGGGGATTGCAGATCGCCGTCCATGCCATCGGCGACGGGGCGGTGCGGCAGACGATCGACGGCTACGAGGCGGCGAAGCGGCGGAACGGCCCGCGCGACAGCCGCCACCGGATCGAGCATATCGAGCTGATCGACCGGGCCGACGTGCCTCGGCTGGGCGCCCTGGGCATCACGGCAAGCGTGCAGCCGCCCCACCCTCCGGGAGCGATGGATTTCCCGATGTCGACGATGGAGACGGTGTTTCACCGCGACCGCTGGCGCGACGCCTATCTGTGGAAGACGCTGGCCGATTATGGCGCACCGCTCGCGTTCGCCTCCGACTGGCCGGTGACGGATGTCTCGGTCATGCGGGGCATCCAGGCGGCGCTGACCCGGGTGCCCTATGAGGGTTGCCAGGACGAAAGGGTCGGGCTGATGGAGGTTCTGCGCGCGTATACTGCTGGCGGGGCCTGGGCCGCCCATATGGAGCGGCTGATCGGCACCTTGCGGCCGGGGCTGGCGGCGGACCTGGTGCTGATCGACGGCGACATCGAGGCGATTCCCCCGGAGGGAATCGGCGGCACGGGAATCGCGCTGACCGTCGCGGGTGGGCGGATCACCCACCAAATGCCCGGATTCGCTTGAACTTATCCACAGACTCCCCTGTTCCCCAGGGTGCGGAGCAGGGGAGGCATGGGTGGCCAGAGGGGTGCGGGCAGGGTTTTTCTGCTGTTTTTCAGGGGGCCGACAAAAAATCGTCACATCGCGCAACTTTCCTCTTGCGGCCCCTGATCCCCGGACGTAAAAGCCCCCTCACCGAAGCGGAAGTGTTGCTGAGAGGCGGGACTGAGGCGGAGGAAGCGGGGCGGAAGTCTTCGCGACCACTATCGGAGGCAAGGCTGCAGGATGCGCCAAGAGATTGGCGGCTCTGTTGTTTTTGTGTCCATGCTCTTTGACATTGATGATGAGAGAAGGGATATGTGGGCGGTTTGGGCGCATCGG
>CAYLSD010000080.1:0-9508 GCA_964386345.1 uncultured Fuscovulum sp. | reverse complement strand
GGGGGAACCGCCGCGCACGGGCGGGGCGAGGCAGTGCCTCGCCTCTTCCCGCCCGGCCAGACCGCGGCCCCTCCCGCAGGAGATGCCGATCCGCTCCAGAGGGCATTCACCATCCGGAAGGAAGCCGCCCCTCTTTCTGGATGGAAAATATCCCGCCAGAGGCTTCCGCCGTGTAAAGCCGGGAGACCGGTCGCCCTTGCATCCGCCCCGATTCGGCGGTATCCGCCAGCGCTTTCCGGATTTCTTGAGATCGGCGCCGTTGGGCGTTACGCTGGTCCGGCAACGCCCTGCGCCGGGGCCGGATCGGCGCGCCATGCGGAGGACCCAAGTCCTGTCTCACTCAGACCCAACGACCGGCCTGCCGGTCGGCCCGCGCGAGGGGCGCACGACCCCCGCCGACTATACCTCGGAACAGGTCCTGGCCGCCGTGCTGGCCTCGGTCGATGACGACAAGGCCGAAGAGGTCGTGCAGATCGACCTGCGCGGCCGGTCGGACGTGGCGGATTACATGGTGATCTGCTCGGGCCGGTCCAACCGTCAGGTGGCTGCAATCTCGGAAAAGCTGGCGGACCGGCTGAAGCAGCAGTTCCGTATCAGCGCCAAGATGGAAGGCAAGGAGACCGGCGACTGGGTGCTGATCGACAGCGGCGACGTGATCGTCCATGTCTTCCGCCCGGAAGTGCGCGACTTCTACCAGCTTGAGAAGATGTGGATGCCCGCCGGGCAGGCCACCGCGGCGCGGCCCGCCTCGCAGGGCTGATGCGGCTGCACCTCTGCGCCGTCGGCCGGCTGCGCGCGGGGCCGGAGCGGGCGCTGGTGGACGACTACCTCGACCGGCTGGGCAAGACCGGGCGGGCCTTGGGCCTCGGCCCGGTGGCCGAGCATGAGGTGGAGGACAAGCGCGGCGGCGGCATGGCGGCAGAGGCGGAACTGCTGGCCCGCGCCGTGCCCGCGGGCGCCGCGCTTTGCGTGCTGGACGAACGCGGGCGGGTGATGAGTTCGCCCGACTTCGCGGCGCAGCTGGCCCGCTGGCGCGATGGCGGACGGCAGGATGCGGCCTTCGTCATCGGCGGGGCGGACGGGATCGACCCTTCCCTGCGGGCGCGGGCCGATCTGGCGGTCAGCTTCGGGGCGATGGTCTGGCCGCACATGCTGGTGCGGGTGATGCTTGCCGAGCAGCTTTACCGCGCCGCCACCATTCTGGCCGGGTCGCCCTATCACCGGGCCTGAGGCACGATTTTTCGACGAAAATCGCCCCTACCCCTTCAACTCCGACGTGATCCGCACCGGGCCCACCTGCCCTTTCAGCTTCGCCCGGTAGATCACCACGCCCTCGACCACGCGCATCACATAGGTGCGGGTCTCGGCGAAGGGGATGGTCTCCACCCAATCCACCACATCCACCCCCTGTTGCCGCGGGTCGCCGAATTCCTCGATCCAGCGTTTCGGCCGGTTCGGCCCGGCATTGTAGCCGCTGGCGACCAGCGCGATCGACGGGCCGAAGTCCTTGACCATCTTCGCCAGATAGGCCGAGCCCAGGGTGACGTTGTAGGCCGGGTCGGCGATCAGCTTCGACGCTTCGAACTCCAGATCCAGGTCCTTCGCCACCAGCTTCGCCGTGGAGGGCAGCACCTGCATCAGCCCGCGCGCATCGGCATGCGAGCGCGCCGCCGGGTCGAACTCGCTTTCCCGGCGCGAGATCGCCAGCGCCAGCGCACGGCTTACCGAAAGCCCGTCGGGCACAATCCCCGGCACCGGGTAATAGGCGCGCGGGATGATGATGCCGCGCTCGGCGGCGGCCTTGCCGATCAGCACGGCGATATGCGGCTCGTCCAGCCGCAGGGCAAGGTCGGCCAGTTGCGCCAGCCCCGTGGCGTCCTGCTTTTCCCCCAGATGCAGGAAGAACCGCTTGGCCAGCGTCCGGTCCCCGGCCTTTTGCAGCAGCAGCGCCGCCTCCAGCACGGTGGATTTGGCGAAGCCCGCCCCGCGCCAGTCGGCGGGGCGGCTGTCGTCCAGCAGGAACGGGTCAAGCGACTGGCCCAGCCGTTCCGCCGCCAGCAAGCCGTAATAGGCCGTCTGGTGGCGCGCGGCGGCCTTGTAATGCGCGGTGGCCTTGTCGTTCCTGCCCGCCGCTTCTTCTGCGCGGCCCAGCCAGTATTCCGCGCGCGCGACCGAGATCGGCGTGGAAACGCCCGCCTTCAGATGGCCGAAATGGCGCAACGCGGTTTCCGCATCGCCCAGCTTCCTCAGCGCAATGAAGCCCGCAAGGAACTCCAGATCCGCATAGCCCGCGCCCGAGGTCAGGCCGTGGCGGGCGGCGACGCGATAGGCGTCCCGCGGCCGGTCCTTCCGCATCAGCCAGCGCGCCATCAGCGCCCGGCGGTCGGCCCAGAGGTCGGGACGGCCAAGCCCGTCGGCGGGGGTGTCCAGCAACAGTTGCACCGCATCGTCATAGGCATCGCGCCGCATCCGCCAGAGAAAGCGCTCATAGGCCAGCCCCGGATCGGCCTTCAGCTTCGTCGGCACCGCCTCGATCAGCGCGGTGGTGCCGTTCTGGTCGGCGCGCAGCCCGATCCTTGCCGCCGCCAGCCGCTGCCAGTCGGCGCCGACGCGCGGCAGCATCCGCAGCGCCTCGGCCCTCCGGCCGTGCCACAACAGGTTGTCCAGCCGCAACTGGTGGACGCGGGCCAGCGCCTCGGGTTCCAGCTGCAGCAGGGCGGTTTCCTCTTCGGCGGTGAAGGACAGTTCCGCCCAGGCCCGCATCGCCTCGGTCTCGGCCAGGCCGGTCTGGCCGTTGGCCTTCAGCGCTTGGACAAGGGCGATAGCCCCCTTGGCGGTCTGCGGCAGATCGTTGCCGAAATAGGCGATGACGCGGGAAGGGGTGGCCGACCGCGCCGCCGCCTCTTCCCCCTTTTCCTTCAGGAAGGGCAGGCCGGGCCAGTCGGCGCGGCGGGACAGGAAGTCCTCGTATTCGCTCAAGGTGCCCTTCCCGTCGCGCAGCTTCTGCCACAGGATCACGTCGCGCCCGACGCCCGCCGGGGCGGCGGCGAGCGCGGCGTCCCAGTCCTTGCCCGAGGCCAGCCTCAGCGCGGATTGCAGGGATTGCGCGTCATCGGCCAGCGCCAGGGGCGCGGGGGCAAGAAGGGCAAGGCAGAGAAGCAGGCGGGGGATCAGCGACATGGCCCGAATCTGCCAAAGCCGCCCGCCCGCCACAACCCACGAAGCCGTCATCCGCGCATCCCGCCCCGGCTTGGCAAGGCGGGACAGGGCGGATAATGAGGGCGCGTTTCCCAACCGGCCGAATCCCGGCCCATCCACAGGAGTGCGCGCCATGTTCAAGGGGTCTATCCCTGCCCTGGTCACGCCGTTCAAGGACGGCCAAGTGGACATGGACGCGCTGAAGAAGCTGGTGGACTGGCACATCGCCGAAGGCTCTGCCGGGCTGGTGCCGGTGGGCACGACCGGCGAAAGCCCGACGCTGAGCCATGAGGAACATCATGCGGTGGTCGAGGCGGTGGTGAAATTCGCCGCCGGCCGGGTGCCGGTGATCGCGGGCACGGGATCGAACAGCACGGCCGAGGCCATCGACCTGATCCAGCACGCGGAACGCGCCGGCGCCGATGCCGCGCTGGTGGTGACGCCCTATTACAACAAGCCGACGCAGGCCGGGCTGATCGCGCATTTCACCGCGGTCCACGATGCCTCGAAGCTGCCGATCATCATCTACAACATCCCCGGCCGTTCCGTCGTGGACATGTCGCCCGCCACCATGGGCGAACTGGCGAAGCTGCCGCGCATCGTCGGCGTCAAGGATGCGACCGGCGATCTGAGCCGGGTGCCGAAGACCCGCATCACCTGCGGCAAGGATTTCATCCAGCTTTCGGGCGAGGATGCCACCGCGCTTGGCTTCAACGCCCATGGCGGGGTGGGCTGCATCTCGGTCACCGCGAACGTGGCGCCCCGGCTCTGCGCCGAGTTCCAGGCGGCGACGCTGGCGGGCGACTACCGCACCGCGCTGGACTATCAGGACCGGCTGATGCCGCTGCACGACGCGATCTTCGCCGAACCGGGGCTGGTCGGCGCGAAATACGGCATGTCGCTTCTGGGCCGCTGCACCGAGGAGGTGCGCCTGCCCCATGTCGGCCTGACCGAGGGCGTCAAGGAGAAGATCCGCGCCGCCATGCGCCATGCGGGCCTGCTGAACTGACCGCGATTTCCGGCCCCGACAGCCGAAGCGGCAACCGGCGCGGCGCGGTCCTGATGACCGCGGCCATGGCCGGTTTCGCCGTCGAGGACCTGTGCCTGAAGGCCGCCGCCCGCGACGTGCCGGTGGGGCAGGTCATGGTGATCATGGGGCTGGCGGGGGTGGCCACCTTCGCCCTGATGTCGCGGCGCGCAGGCGAGGCCGCCTTTCCCCGTGCCGTGTTGTCGCGCGCCATGCTGATCCGCTCGGGCTGCGAGATCGCCGGGCGGCTGTTCCATGCGCTGGCCATCGCACTGACTACGCTGTCGGCCACTTCCGCCATCTTGCAGGCAACGCCGCTGGTGGTGATCGCCGGGGCGGCGGTGCTGTTCGGCGAGAAGGTGCCGCTGTCTCGCTGGATCGCGGTGGGGGTGGGCTTCCTCGGCGTGCTGCTGATCCTGAAACCGGGCTTCTCGGGCTTTTCGGCACTGTCCCTGCTGGCGGTGGCGGGAACGCTCGGCTTCGCGGGCCGCGACCTTGCCACCCGGGCAGCACCCCGGGGCCTGTCGAACCGCCAGCTCGGGACGCTCGGCTTCGCCATGCTGGCACTGGCGGGGGCGCTGATCCTTGGCTGGACCGGCGGGGCGCATTGGCCCGATGCCACCGGTGCGGTGCTGATTGCGGCCACCGCCGGTTTCGGCATCACCGCCTATCATGCGCTGACCGCCGCCATGCGGACCGGAGAGGTCTCTGCCGTCACCCCCTTCCGCTATACGCGGCTGGTCTTCGCCCTGATCCTGGGCGCGCTGTTCTTCGCCGAGCGGCCCGATGCCGCGACGCTGGCCGGGGCCGCGCTGATCGTCGGCGCCGGGTTGTTCGGCCTGACCCGGCGATAAGGCCGCATCTGGACACAGCGCCCGCCGCCGCCTATCTGGGGGCGGCCATGGCCCAGAAATCCGATCCCAATTCCAAGCTGATCGCCGAAAACCGGCGGGCGCGGTTCGATTACCACATCGAATCCGACCTGGAGGCCGGGATCGTCCTGCAGGGCTCCGAGGTCAAAAGCCTGCGGCAAGGCGGCGCGAACATCGGCGAAAGCTATGCCTCGGTCGAAAACGGCGAGTTGTGGCTGATCAACGGCTATATCGCGCCCTATCTGCAGGCCAAGACCTGGGGGCATGAGGAACGCCGCCGCCGCAAGCTGCTGGTCAGCCGCAAGGAACTGGCACGGCTGTGGTCCGCCACGGCGCGCGAGGGCATGACCATCGTGCCGATCCGCATGTATTTCAACGACCGCGGCATGGTGAAGCTGAAGCTGGGCATCGCCAAGGGCAAGAAGCTGTCCGACAAGCGCGAGACCTCGGCCAAGCGCGACTGGGACCGGCAGAAGGCCCGGCTGCTGAAGCAGGGCAGCTCCTGACCCAGCGTTAACCTATCTTAACGGGGCTTCCCGACGGGGGAAGGATGCGTCAGCATTCCCCTGCCCCGGACGCGCGGATTGCGCGATACACGGGGCGTGTAAACCAGCCCGTGGAACCGGGCGGAACAGGGAAAGGGTGGCACTATGGAACTGATCATCCAGTTGATCGCGGGCGCGATCGGCGGCAACGCCGCAGGCGCGACGATGAAGAACCTCAGCCTCGGCACGCTGGGCAACTCCATCGCCGGGATCGTCGGCGGCGGCATCGGCGGGCAGATTCTGGCGGCCGTCGCGGGCGGCGGCGCCGGGGGGCTGGACCTCGGCGCGATCGTGCAAAGCGTGGCGGGCGGCGGCATCGGCGGCGCGGTGCTGCTGGCCATCGTCGGCGCGGTGAAGAAGGCCGTCGCCAAGTAAACCGCCGGGAAACAGGACTTCGGGGGCCCCGGCTTGCGCAAGCCGGGGCCCCTTTCCTTTGGGCCGCCACCTTGCACACCGCCCCCGGCCCGCGCTAGGACGGGACAGTTGCAGAAGGCCCGCGAGATGACCCCATCCCCCGCCGACGACCCCAAGACGCTGGTTTCCACCGACTGGCTGGCCCGCCACCTGAAGGACCCCGACCTGCGGGTATTGGACGCCAGTTGGTTCCTGCCTGCCTCTGGCCGCGACGCCCGCGCGGAATATGACGCCGCCCATATCCCCGGCGCGCGTTTCTTCGACATCGAGGAAATCTCGGACCAGCGGTCGGACCTGCCGCACATGGCCCCGCCGGTCGAGAAGTTCATGTCCCGCCTGCGCGCCATGGGCGTGGGCGACGGGCATCAGGTGGTGGTCTATGACGGCTCGGGCCTGTTCTCCGCCGCCCGGGTCTGGTGGACCTTCCGCCTGATGGGCAAGGCCGACGTGGCCGTGCTGGACGGCGGCTTCCCGAAATGGAAGGCCGAAGGGCGCGAGACCGAGGACCTGCCCCCCATCGTGCGCGACCGCCACATGACCGTTTCGCGGCAGGCGGGCCTTGTGAAGGACGTGACGCAGGTCGCCCATGCCGCCAAGCTGGGGCTGGCCGAGGTGCTGGACGCCCGCTCGCCTTCCCGCTTCGCCGGGGCAGAGCCGGAGCCGCGCCCAGGTCTGCGCGCGGGCCATATCCCGGGATCGAAGAACATCCCCTTCGGCACGCTGCTGAACGAAGACGGCACGATGAAGGACCCCGCCGCCCTGCGCGCCGTGTTCGAGGCCGCGGGCGTGGACCTGTCCCAACCCGCCATCACCTCCTGCGGCTCGGGCGTCACCGCCGCCATCCTCGCGCTGGCGCTGGAACGGATCGGCCACCGGGACTGGGCGCTCTATGACGGCTCATGGGCCGAATGGGGCATGTATGAGGACCTGCCGGTCGCAACCGGCGCCGCCTGAGGACGCATGATGCTGGAAAGCCTGAACCCGCAGCCGCAGGACAAGATCCTTGCGCTGATCGCCATGTTCCGCGACGACCCGCGGACCGACAAGATCGACCTCGGCGTCGGCGTCTACAAGGACGCGACCGGCCTGACCCCGGTGATGCGCGCCGTCAAGGCCGCCGAGAAGAAGCTGTGGGAGACGGAGACCACCAAGACCTATACCGGGCTTGCCGGTGAGCCTGCGTATAACGCGGCGATGGTGGGAATGATCCTCGGGGATGGTTTCGCCGACCGCGCGGCCAGCGTCGCCACGCCCGGCGGCACCGGGGCGATCCGGCAGGCGCTGGAGCTGATCCGCATGGCCTCGCCCAAGGCGAAGGTGTGGATGTCGAACCCGACCTGGCCGAACCATCCTTCCATCGTGAAATACCTCGGCATGCCCTCCGCCGAATATCGCTACTTCGACGCCGCCACCCGTGGCGTGGATTTCGCCGGGCTGATGGCAGACCTCGACGGCGTGGCCGCGGGCGATGCGGTGCTGCTGCACGGCTGCTGCCACAACCCGACCGGGGCGAACCTGTCGCAGGATCAATGGGACCAGGTCATCGCGCTTCTGCGGAAGAAGGGCGCCGTGCCGCTGGTGGACCTGGCCTATCAGGGCTTCGGCGACGGGCTTGAGGACGACGCCGAGGCCACCCGCAAGATCGCAGCCAGCTTCCCCGAGGTGTTGATCGCCGCCTCCTGCAGCAAGAACTTCGGCATCTACCGCGAACGCACCGGCATCCTGATCGCCCTGACCGGCCCCGACCGCAAGGCTGTGGTGCAGGGCAACCTCAACTTCCTGAACCGGCAGAACTATTCCTTCCCGCCCGACCATGGCGCGCGGCTGGTGACGATGATCCTTGAGGACCCGGCCCTGACCGCCGACTGGAAGGCCGAGCTTGAGGAGGTGCGGCAGAACATGCTGGGCCTGCGCAAGCAACTGGCCGACGAGTTGCGCAGGGCGACGAACTCCGACCGCTTCGACTTCGTGGCCGACCATCGCGGCATGTTCAGCCGCCTCGGTCTGACCGAAGCGCAGGTCACCACCCTGCGCGAAAAGCACGGCATCTACATGGTCGGCGACAGCCGCATCAACATCGCCGGGCTGAACGCGAAGACCGTGCCGGTGCTGGCCGCCGCCATCGCGCAGGTCGCGGGGTAAGCACCGCATCATGCTGGCCGTCGCCCTGTCCCTTGCGGCTGCGGCCACTTTCGCGGGCGCGGCGCTGCTGATCGACAGCGTCACCGGCCGGGTCGGCCCCTTGCAACTGGCGCGCTGGCAGATGGCGCTGGCCTTCGCCATGACTGCCGCCGCCATGCTGGTCCTCGGCAGTTGGCGGACCATCGGGACGGAAGAGTTCCTCTGGCTGGCCGGGTCCTCCGCCGCCGGGATCATGCTGGCCTCCACCACCTTCATCGCCACCATCCAGCGCATCGGTCCGCGGCTGAACGCGCTGGTCTTCACCCTGTCCTCGCCCTTCGCACTTGCGCTCGGCTACATCTTCCGCGGCGAGACGGTGAACCCGATGCAAGGCGCCGGAGTGGTGCTGATCCTTGCCGGCATCGTTCTGGCGATCCTCGGCCCCGGCGGGACCGCGGACCTGCGCGGGCCCCGGGCGCTTGGCACCGGCCTTGCGCTTGGGCTGGTCACCGCACTCGGCCAGGCCACCGGCAGCCTGCTGGCCCGTCCCGCCATGCTGGCGGGGGCCGAACCCTTCGCCGCCATGGCCGTCCGTTCCGGCCTCGGCGCCCTTTTCTTCATCGCCGTGCTGGCCCTGCCCGGGCTGCGCCCGCGCGCGCGGCCCGATGGCCCGGCGATGCGGAGAATCGGACTTTCGGCGGTGCTCGGCATCTTCATCGGCATGTCGCTGCTGATGGCGGCGCTGGCGGTGGGGGGTGTTGGGATCGTCACCACGCTGTCCTCGACCACGCCCATCCTGATCCTGCCGATGGTCTGGCTGGCCAGCCGCCGTCCGCCCACAGCCGCCGCATGGGCCGGGGCGGCGCTGGCCGTCGCGGGCACCGCGCTGATCGCGCTGGCCACCTGACCGGACCGCGACAGATTGCCCATATTTTCGGCATTTCGCCTCTTTTATGCGCAATCACCCTTCAAACCGCCTGAAAATTCCCCTAACCCCGCGCCGATGGCATGGAATCGAAGGGCCGCATGATGCAACTGGACGAAAAACTTGAACCGATCCTCGCCGAGGTCATGCGCCGCAACGCGGGCGAGCCCGAGTTCCACCAGGCCGTGCGCGAGGTGCTGGAATCCCTTGGCCGCGTCATCGCCAAACGCCCGGATTTCGCCGACGACGCCCTGATCGAGCGCATCTGCGAGCCCGAGCGCCAGATCATCTTCCGCGTGCCGTGGATCGACGACCAGAACAAGGTCCGCATCAACCGCGCCTTCCGGGTGCAGTTCAACTCGGCGCTTGGCCCCTACAAGGGCGGCATCCGCTTCCACCCCTCGGT
>CAYLSD010000079.1:0-9812 GCA_964386345.1 uncultured Fuscovulum sp. | reverse complement strand
GATACCTTACCGAAAAAATCGGCTTTACACTTCCGACTGATTTTGTCACCTATAGAGCAATCCGCAGCCAGCCCCGGAAGGCAAGCAAGCGACATGCCCTTGATGGAGGTGAGACATGGACCGCCAGGAGGCCGATGCGGCCGCCGAACCGGCCCAGCACGCCGCCGCGCCGAAGCCCTTCGGTGCCGAGCCCTGCCACGACGCGCGGGTCCTGACGGCTGGCGGCAACTCTGCCCGCATCCTTCTGGGCGATCAGGTCTATGCGCTGCGCATCACCCGGGCAGGAAAGCTGATCCTGACCAAATGACCCGTTCCCCTACCCTTCCAAGGACCTGAAGTATGACCCGCGTAAAGATGCTTGCCCTGTCGACCGCAATGGCACTGACCCTGCCCGCCGTGGCCCGCGCCGCCGATCCGGCCGATGTCGTCAGGACCTATGCCGACATCGCCGCCGCGGGTTATGCCGACAGCGTGGCCACCGCCAAGGCGCTGCAAGCCGCCGTCGATGCGCTGATCGCCGCGCCGTCCGATGAAACGCTGAAAGCCGCCCGCGAAGCCTGGCTCGCCTCGCGCGTGCCCTACCAGCAGACCGAGGTGTTCCGCTTCGGCAATGCCATCGTCGACGACTGGGAAGGCCGCGTGAACGCCTGGCCGCTGGACGAAGGGCTGATCGACTATGTCGCGCAGGGCACCGCCGAGAACGAAGAGAACGCGCTGGCCGGGCTGAACGTGATCGCCACGCCGAAATTCACCCTGTCGGGCACCGAGGTCGATGCGACCAAGATCACGCCCGAACTGATCTCGGACACGCTGCAAGAGGCCGACGGGATCGAGGCCAACGTCGCCTCGGGCTATCACGCCATCGAATTCCTGCTCTGGGGCCAGGACCTGAACGGCACCGAGGCGGGCGCGGGCAACCGGCCCTATACCGATTACGTGCAGGACGACGGCTGCACCGGCGGCAACTGCGACCGCCGCGCCGCCTATCTGAAGGCGGCGACCGACCTGCTGGTCAGCGACCTTGAGGAAATGGCCGCCGCCTGGGCCGAGGGCGGCGAAGGCCGCGCCACCGTCACCGCCGACCCGCAGGCCGGGCTGATGGCGATGCTGACCGGCATGGGCAGCCTCTCCTACGGCGAACAGGCGGGCGAGCGGATGAAGCTGGGCCTAATGCTGAACGATCCCGAGGAAGAGCACGACTGCTTCTCGGACAACACCCACAACAGTCATTACTACGATGGCCTGGGGGTGCGGAACGTCTATCTGGGCAGCTATACCCGCGTGGACGGCTCGGTCGTCTCCGGCCCCTCGCTGTCGGAACTGGTGGCGGCCGCGGATGCGGGCGTCGACAGCCAGCTGAAGACCGAACTGGACGCCACGATGGACGCGCTCGGCGCGATCAGGTCGGCCGCCGAGGAAGGCTTCGCCTATGACATGATGCTGGCCCCCGGCAACAAGGAGGGCGAGGCGCTGATCATGGGCGGTGTGGACGCGCTGGTCACCCAGACCAGATCCATCGAACGGGCGGTGGCGGCCCTCGGCCTGTCGAAGATCGATTTCGAGGGCTCCGACAGCCTCGACAACCCTTCCGCCGTCTTCCAGTGACCAAACTCCGGGGTCCGAAATGATCGTCTGCCACTGCCAGAGCATCACCGACCACGACATCCGCGCCGCGGTGGACTGGATGCGCGCCTCGGACCCCGATACCGTCATCACCCCCGGCAAGATCTATCACGCGCTTGGCAAGCGGGCCGATTGCGGCGGCTGCATGCCGCTGCTGCTGGACACGATGCGGCTGCGCGACAGCTTCCCCGTCCCGGGCGGAGAGGCGCCGCCGATGCTGCGCAACCGGCTGGCGGTGATCGCACGGCGCTGAGGCGTCAAAACCTTAGTCCTTTGCTAAGGTATTGAAAAATCAAGAAAGACGCCGCCAGCCCATGGACAAGGGCGGACGGCGCGATTACCTTTTGCGCAATCCAAGCCACGGCGGACTGCCGAAGCCGGGAGCAGTCCTGCCACAGCGCGAAAGGAACGGCCATGAAGGGCGACGCGAAAGTCATTGAATATCTGAACGCTGCATTGCGGTCCGAACTGACCGCGGTCAGCCAGTACTGGCTGCACTTCCGCCTGCAGGAGGATTGGGGATTCGGCCATCTCGCCGCCAAGTCGCGCGCCGAGTCGATCGAGGAGATGCATCACGCCGACCGGCTGATCGCGCGGATCATCTTCCTTGAGGGCCATCCGAACCTTCAGAAGCTGGACCCGCTGCGCATCGGCCAGACCATCCGCGAAACGCTGGAATGCGATCTGGCGGGCGAACATGACGCCCGCACCCTCTATATCGAGGCACGCCGCCACTGCGACCAGGTCGGCGACTACGTCTCCCGCGCCCTCTTCGACGACCTGATCCAGGACGAGGAAGGCCATATCGACTTCCTCGAAACCCAGCTGGGCCTGTTCGACAAGCTGGGCGAAGAGAAATACGGGCTGCTGAACGCCAAGCCCGCCGATCAGGCGGAATAGCCACAGCACCCGTGGCCGGAGGGGCTTCGCGCCCCTCCGGACCCCTGCGGAGCATTTTCACGTAGATGAAGGGGCAAGGCATCCGGCTTTGCCCTTTTGCCTTGGGCGGCAAGGGGCGCGGCGCAGGGTCGCGGGGAATTGCACGCTTTCCGATTGAAACACTCGGAAAACCGGCGCTATCTCGGCGGCAAGGAGCATAGCCCATGCGTCGCGCCGCCTTTCTCTGCCTTCTCGCCACCTCCCCCGCCTTTGCCCAGGACCTGCCCCTGCTGGACGATCGACACCTGCCGGTGATCGCGCGGACCGGGGACGAAGCGGCGCGCATCGCGGGCGTGCTGGCCCCGCCGGAAGATTTCTCGAAGCCCGAGCCGTTCGAGGCCATGCCCGGCGGCGCGGCCTCGGTCCGGGCAAGGCCGAACCGCGATGCGTTCAGCCAGTTCTCGGGCAACATGCCGTTTTCGTCCGAGATGACCTTCAAGCTGGGCAATGCGCTGTTCCGCAAGACCTGGGTCGCCGCGCCTTCCTCGACGCTGGCCTCGGACGGGCTGGGGCCGTTCTACAACGCCCGCGCCTGCCAGGACTGCCACCTGAAGGACGGCCGCGGCCACCCGCCCGAGGGGCCGGAGGATGGCCGCGTGTCAATGTTCCTGCGCCTTTCCATCCCCGGCGGGCCGGACCCGGAAGGCATTTCCGAATGGCTGGCCACGCAGCCCGACCCGGTCTACGGCGGGCAGTTGCAGGACCTTGCCGCTCCGGGCCATGCCGCCGAGGGGCGGATGGATGTAACCTATGAGGAACAGCCGGTCACCCTTGCCGACGGCACGGTCGTCTCGCTGCGCTCACCGGCCTATGCCTTCTCGAATCCCGGCTATGGCGCCCCCTCGCCCGATCTGATGATCAGCCCGCGCGTCGCGCCGCAGATGATCGGCCTCGGCCTGCTGGAGGCGATCCCCGCCGCCGATATCCTTGCCCTTGCCGACCCGGACGACGCCGATGGCGACGGCATCTCGGGCCGGGCGCAGATCGTGCCCTCGGTGGAATACGGCGTGCCGATGCTGGGACGCTTCGGCTGGAAGGCGGGCGCGCCGACGGTGAAGGAGCAGTCCTCGGGTGCCTTCTCCGGCGACATGGGCCTGTCCACCGTGCTGCACCCCGACCCCTGGGGCGACTGCACCGAGGCGCAGGCCGCCTGCCGCGCCGCCCCCAACGGGCAGGAGGAGGATGTCCGCGACGGACTGGAGGTGGACCGCGAAAGCCTGGACATGGTGACCTTCTATTCCCGCAACCTCGGCGTGCCGGAACGGCGCGGGGTGGACGCGCCCCCGGTGTTGCGCGGGAAAGAGGTGTTCTACACCCTCGGCTGCCAGTCCTGCCACCATCCGAAATTCGTCACCCACCGGCTGGACGGCCAGCCCGAGCAGAGCTTCCAGCTGATCTGGCCCTATACCGACCTGCTGCTGCACGACATGGGGCCGGGGCTGGCCGACGACCGGCCCGAAGGCCGCGCCTCGGGTTCGGAATGGAAGACCCCGCCGCTCTGGGGGATCGGCCTGACGAAGCATGTTTCCGGCCACACGCAATTCCTGCATGATGGCCGGGCGCGCAGCCTGCTGGAAGCGATCCTCTGGCATGGCGGCGAGGCGCAGGCGGCGCGCGACGGCGTGGCCGGCCTGCCGAGCGACGACCGCGTGGCGCTGATCGCCTTTCTGGAGAGCCTGTGAATGCGCAAGACCCTTGCCCTGCTGATGCTGCTGGCCGTCCCGGCGCAGGCCGATGTGGCCGGGGCGCTGCGCGACCACATCCTGCCGGGCTATGCGGGTTTTGCCGAGGCGGCGGGGGCGCTGGCCGAGGCCGCGGAAGGCTCCTGCGATCCGGCGGTGCTGCGGCCCGTATGGAATGACGCCTTCGACGCCTGGATGGGGATCTCGCACCTGCATCTTGGCCCGGTCGAGGAAGGCGGGCGCGGGCTGGCCATCGCCTTCTGGCCCGATCCGAAAGGGCTGGGATGGAAGCACCAGCAGGCGCTGATGGCGGGCGACCCGGCGGCGCTGGCGCCTGGGTCCTTCGCCGACCAGTCGGTCGCCGCGCGCGGGTTCTTCGCGCTGGAGCGGCTGCTTTACCCCGCGTCAGACCTGCCCGCAGACCCCTGCCCGCTGATCCGCGCCACGGCTGCCGATCTGGCGCGTGTCGCGGCGGAGGTTCAGGCCGGGTGGCAGGACGGCTTCGCCGATGTGCTGCTGAGTGCCGGCGCCGAGGGCAACAGCACCTTCCTGACCGAGGGCGAAGCGAGGCAGGCCCTGTTCACCCAACTGGCCACCGCGCTGGAATTCGACGCCGACCAGCGGCTCGGCCGCCCGCTGGGCACCTTCGACAAGCCCCGGCCCGAACGGGCGGAGGCCGTGGCCTCGGGCCGGTCGCTGCGCAATCTGGTGCTGTCCCTGCAGGCGCTGCGCGGCTTCGCGCTGGCGCTCTCGCCCGACCTGCCGCAAAGCACGGCGGCCTTCGACCGGGCGATCGCGCAGGCCGAGGCACTGGACGATCCGGTCTTCGCCGGGGTGGCCGATCCCTCGGGGCATCTGAAGGCGGAGATCCTGCAACAGTCGATCCGCAGCCTGCGGCAAGCGGTGCTGGCCGAACTCGGCGGACAACTGGGCGTCAGCGTGGGCTTCAACTCGGCGGACGGGGACTGAGATGGCGACGCGGCGGGGCTTTCTGGCGGGGATGATGGCGGCGGGTCTGCCCCGCATCGGCTGGGCCGCGGCGGGCAGCCCGGATTTCCTTGCCGCCGCCAAGGTAGGCGAGGCCTACGAGTTGCACGGGCTGACAGCCGAAGGCGAAAGCCTCTTCGCCATTCCCCTGCCCGCCCGCGGCCATGCCGCCGCCGCCCATCCCACCCGTGCCGAAGCCGTGGCCTTCGCCCGCCGCCCCGGCACCTTCGCGCTGGTGATCGACTGCATCACCGGCACGGTGAAGGCCCGGCTGACCCCGCCCGGGGGGCGGCAGTTCAACGGCCATGGCGTCTTCACGGCGGATGGCGGGGTGCTGATGACCTCGGAAGTGGTGGCCGAAGGCTCGCTCGGCCGGATCGGGCTGTGGGAGACGGCTGACTATACCCGCATCGGCGAATGGGACAGCGGCGGCATCGGCCCGCATGACATGAAGCGGCTGGCGGACGGGCGGCTGGTGGTGGCGAACGGCGGGATCGAGACCGACCCGAAGGACCGGACCAAGCTGAACATAGGCACCATGCGGCCGAACCTGACGCTGCTGTCGCCCGAAGGCGCGGTGCTGGAACAGGCGGTGCTGGAGGACGGGCTCCATACCAATTCGATCCGCCATCTGGCGCTGATGGGCGACCGCGTGGCCTTCGCCATGCAATGGGAGGGCGACCCGGCCGAGCCGGTGCCGCAGCTTGGCCTCTGGCAGCCCGGGCAGGCCGCGCGGCTGTGCCCGCCGGAAGAGGCCGAGGCCTTTGCGATGAAGGGCTATGCCGGGTCCATCGCCGCGGCGCAGGGGCTGGTCGCGCTGACCTCGCCGCCCGGGGGCGTGCTGATGGTCTTCGACCAAGGCGGCGCGCCGCTGGCCGTGCATCGCCGGGCCGACCTGTCGGGCGTGGCGCCGGGGCCTGCGGGGCTGGTGGCGACCGACGGACAGGGCGGCATCTGGGCGGTGGAGCCCGCGGGCCTGCGGCTTCTGGCCCGGCACGACCTGTCATGGGACAACCATCTGGTGGCGCTGGCCTGAGCCTCAGCCGCCGCGCAGGCGTCTGCCCTCGGGGTCGAAGGGCGGACGGGCCAGCACCCTTGCAGGCACCGATCCGCCGAGGATCGCCACCCGGACCTCATCCCCCGGCGCGGCAAGACCGGCCTTCAGATAGGCAATCGCCAGCGGCTTGCCGACCGTATAGCCATAGGCGCCCGAACTGACCTGCCCCGCGGGCGTGCCGTCGGGCAGGAAGACCGGCTCGCCGCCAAGCGCATCGGCGCCGGTCTCGTCGACCTCCAGCATCACCATCAGGTCGCGGGGGGCCTTGTCCCTGACCTCCAGCCAGGCCTCGCGGTTCAGGAAGGGCTTGTCGTCGCGGATCAGCCCGGCCAGCCCGGATTCCTGCGGCCAGTATTCCGGGGAATAGTCGCGGCCCCATGAGCCATAGCCCTTCTCGACCCGCAGGCTCATCAGCGCGCGGCTGCCGACCGGACCGGCGCCAAGGTCGCGGCCCGCCTCGATCAGCGCGAGGTAAAGCGCCTGCTGGTCGGCCTGGCCGCAATGCAGTTCCCAGCCAAGGTCTCCGGTGAACGACACCCGCAGCGCAACGCAATCCACCCCGGCCACGGTGATCCGGGCCGAGCGGAAGAAGGGGAAGGCGCTGTCGGACAGATCGGTATTCGTCAGCCGGGAGAGAAGCTTGCGCGAATCCGGCCCGGCGACGTTGAAGCCTGCGGTGCGTTCGGTCAGGCTTTCGAAGGTGGTTCCTTCCGGCAGCGGCACGGCGCGGAACCAGCGCTGGTGGAAGCGTTCGGCCATGCCGGAACCGATGATCCAGAATTCCTCCGGCCCCAGCCGCGTGACGGTGAAATCCCCGGCGATGCCGCCGCGCTTGCCGATCAGAGGAGTCAGGCAGGAGCGGCCGGTTTCCCTTGGCATCCGGTTGGCGAAGACGGCATTCAGCCAGTCCTCCGCCCCCGGCCCCGCGACGCGGGAACGGGCGAAGTTGGAGATGTCGATGATCCCGGCCCGCTCGCGCAGCATACGCGCCTCGCGGCCGACGCTTTCCCACCACGGCTGACGGGTGAAACCCGCCGTGTCCGGCGTATCGGCGTCGAAGTAGAGCGGATGCTCCCAGCCGCTGTTCAGCCCGAAGACCGCGCCGAGCGCCTTCTGCATCCCGTAGACCGGGCGGGTGCGGGCGGGGCGGCCCGCGGCGCGTTCCTCGCCGGGGAAATGGATCTTGAAGCGGTGGGCATACTGGTCCTGCACCCTCGCGCGGGTGAAGGCACGGTCCGCCCAGTCCCCGAAGCGGGCAAGGTCCCAGCCGAACAGGTCCAGCGAGGGCTCGCCCTCCACCATCCATTCCGCCGCCAGCCGCCCCAGCCCGCCGCTTTGCGAAAAGCCGGGAATGATGCCGCAGCAGCAGAAATAGCCGGGCAGTTCCGGGACCGGACCGAACAGCGCCGCCGAGTCGGGCGACCAGATCATCGGGCCGTTGATCACCCGCTTGATGCCCGCCGTGCCGACGGCAGGCACGCGGGAAATGGCGCGCATCATGTTCTCGGCTATGCGGTCGAGGTCATCGGCGAAAAGCTCGTGCCCGAAACCGGGCGGCGTGCCCTCCTCGGCCCAGAACCGCATGTCGCGCTCATAGGCGCCAACCAGCAGGCCCTGCCCTTCCTGCCGCAGGTAATATTCGCCGTCGCGGTCGGCGACGGAGGGCAGGCGGCGGTCCATGGCGGCGATTTCCGCGATGGTCTCGGTAACGAAATACTGGTGTTCGGTCGGGATCAGCGGCAGCGACAGCCCCGCCATCGCCCCCACCTCGCGCGCCCAGAGACCGGCGGCGTTGATCACCCATGGCGTGCGGATCTCGCCCTTGTCCGTGCGCACGAGCCATGAGCCATCAGCCTGCCGTTCGGTGCCGGTGACGGGGGTGAAACGGTGGATCTCCGCCCCCCTTGCCCGGGCGCCCGCCGCATAGGCCTGCGTCACGCCCGAAGGATCGACATTGCCGCCATCGGGTTCATACATGATGCAGCGGATGCCGTCGAAATCGACCAGCGGGTGCAGGCGTTCCGCTTCGCTGCGGCCGACCTCGTGGAAGTTCATCCCGTACCGCCGCGCCTTGGCCTCCTGCAGGCGCAACTGCTGCTCCCGCGCCTCGGTCTGCGCCAGATAGAGGCTGCCGGGCTGGAACACGCCGCAGCCCTGCCCGGTTTCGGCCTCAAGCTCCTTGTAAAGCTGCATCGTGTAGTGCTGCAAACGGCTGATGTTGGTCACGTCATGCAGCCCGTGGATGTTCGCCGCAGCGTGCCAGGTTGAGCCGGAAGTAAGTTCCGACCGCTCCAGCAGCACAACCTCGGTCCAGCCGAGCTTCGCCAGATGGTAGAGGATCGAGCAGCCGATCACCCCCCCGCCGATCACCACCGCCTGCGCATGGCTCCGCATCTGCCCTCTCCGCCTGTTTCCGGCGGCAAGGTAGCCGGGGCGCGGAGATCTGTCGCATAAATATTTCGATGCCATTGGCGACAGGAATGTTATGTATCGGCGGTAATGACACCTGGAAAGAGAGGTCAGCGATGAAACGCCGCGCGCCGCCGCCGCTGAACTTCGTGCGGTCGTTCGAGGCCGCGGCCCGCCACCTGTCCTTCACAAGGGCGGCGGCGGAACTGGGCTATACGCAGGCCGCCGTCAGCACCCATATCAGGGGGCTTGAGGCGCATCTGGGCCAACGGCTGTTCCGCCGCAATGCCCGCAGCCTGGACCTGACCGAAATCGGCGAGGCTTTGCTGCCGACGCTGCGGCAGGCCCTGCGGCAGATCGACGGCGCGGCGGAGGCCATCGCCAAGTCAGGGCGCGAGCAGAGCGTGGTGCTCTCCTGCCCGATCAGCCTGGCCGAGGGCTGGCTGCCGCCGGTGCTGGCGGATTTCCGCGCCGCGCATCCGGGGGTGGAGGTACTGGTGCAAGCCACCATCTGGGACCGGGACGAGACCGAACCGGCGGATGTGACGATCTCGGTCCGCCGCGAGGACGAGGTGCCGCCGGACTGCCGGCTGCTCATGCGCGAGGATCTGGTGCTGGTCTGCGCGCCTGATCTTGCGGCACAGATCACCGGCCCCCGGGAGGCGCTGGCCCTGCCGCAGATCCGGGTGGCGGGGCGGCAGGAGTATTTCACCCTCTTCGCCGCCGCGCATGGGGTGGAGGACGTGCCGCCCGGGGCGGTGTTGCGCACAAACGGCAGCAATGTCTCGCTGGAGATGGCGGCGGCGGGGCTGGGTGTCACGCTGGCTGTGAAGACGCTCGCCCGGCCCTATCTGGCGCGCGGGGCATTGGTGGCGCCCCTTGCCGAGAGCCATCCCTGCCCCTGGGGATATTACCTTTCCACCCCGTCGCGGCGCCTCTCGGCCCCGGCGCGGGCCTTGGTGGGGTGTCTGGAGGCGGCGGGAGAGGTTGGGCAAACCCCGGCCTCTCGTTAGCCATGGGGTCCGGGCGGGAAAAGGCGAGGCACTGCCTCGCCCCCGTCCGTGCGGATGGGTTCCACTGTAGACATGTCAGCCCGAGACCCGGAGAGGCCAGCG
>CAYLSD010000078.1:0-10191 GCA_964386345.1 uncultured Fuscovulum sp. | reverse complement strand
TGGCGCCGGGCAGCGACCCGGCGAAGCCCCCGCGGCTGCGGTAGGGCGGATCGGCCGTGCTTGACCGGCCAATTTGGCGAAGGCGTGTGCCTTCGCCATGCGTTGCGGGTTCCCCTTGTCCGGCCGGGTGCCCAAAGCACCCGGCCAGCGCCCGACCCGCCCTCGGCGGGCGCTTCTCGCTCGCCGGGTCGGGCGCCGGCCTCCTGTGGTCTTTGGCTGACATGCCTACAGGGTGAACCCATCCACGCGGGCGGGGGCGAGGCAGTGCCTCGCCTTCTCCCGCCCGGCCCAGCGTTGCTCGAAATACTTGCGGAGGAATTTGAGGTATTATATTACCGTTCTTGTAAGTCATTGAAACGGATAATATAAATGTTGCCGGATGATATTGACCCGGCGCAAGCCTTCGGCGATAAGCCCGCATCCGAATTGCCGGGGGCCTTGGTGCCCCCTTTTCGTTGGGAACCACGATGAAGACCTTCACCGCTACTCCGGCGGACATCGAGAAGAAGTGGATCCTGATCGACGCCGAAGGCGTCGTTCTGGGCCGCCTCGCCACGATCGTCGCCAATATCCTGCGCGGCAAGAACAAGCCGACCTTCACCCCCCACATGGACATGGGTGACAATGTCATCGTCATCAACGCCGACAAGGTGCAGATGACCGGCAACAAGCGCGACGACAAGGTGTACTACTGGCACACCGGCCACCCGGGCGGCATCAAGAGCCGCACCGCGCGGCAGGTACTGGAAGGCAACCACCCCGAGCGCGTGGTGGTGAAGGCCGTCGAGCGCATGATCACCCGCAACCGTCTGGGCCGTCAGCAGATGACCAATCTGCGCGTCTATGCCGGGGCCGAGCACCCGCACGAGGCGCAGCAGCCCGCCGTTCTGGACGTCAAGTCCATGAACCCGAAGAACAGCCGGAGCGCCTGATCATGTCCGACATCAAGTCCCTTGACGACCTGAAAGCCGCCGTCGGCACCGCCACCCCGGCCGCCGAGGCCGCGCCCCGCGCGCCCGTCCGCGACAAGCTGGGCCGTTCCTATGCCACCGGCAAGCGCAAGGACGCGGTCGCCCGCGTCTGGGTCAAGCCCGGCTCGGGTAGGGTCGTGGTGAACGGCAAGGAAATGGCCGTCTACTTCGCCCGCCCGGTGCTGCAGATGATCCTGAAGCAGCCCTTCACCATCGCCAATGTCGAAGGCCAGTTCGACGTCTACGCCACCGTCGCCGGCGGCGGGCTCTCGGGCCAGGCGGGCGCGGTGAAGCACGGCATCTCGAAGGCGTTGCAGCTTTACGAACCCAGCCTGCGCGGCGCGCTGAAGGCGGCGGGCTTCCTGACCCGCGACAGCCGCGTGGTGGAACGCAAGAAATACGGCAAGGCGAAAGCCCGCCGCAGCTTCCAGTTCTCCAAGCGCTAAGACTGGTGGAAAGATTGGAAAAGGCCCGCTTCGGCGGGCCTTTTGCTTTGGGCGGGCGGGGGACAGACAAAAAAGAAGGGCCGGTTGCCCGGCCCCAGTTCCTCAGGGGAGCGAATGCGAATGGGGGGTCAGCCGCGCCAGAACGGCCGGGCCGCTTCGGCCTCGGCGGCGCCCGGAGTCAGGCCGATGTCGCGCAGGTGCTGCGGCGACAGGCGCTCCAGCGCGAGGCGCGAGCGGCGGCGGTCCTCCCAGCGGGCCAGCATCAGCGCGGTGGCGACCAAGAGGCGCGACACCGGCGGCAGCGCCGCAAGAGGGGGAAGGGCAAGGGCGGTGGAGGCTGCGCGCGACATGGACCTCTCCTTTGTGTTGATACAATCTGTCTGATCCGCTAAATGTACCATATCAATCCCACCCAATGAGTCGCCAGAGATACATTGTGACTGATACAACTTGGCAGCCGGACCTGACTCAATATCCGGGTACAAAGTACCTGGGCCTCAGCCGCGCGCTGCGCGATGCGATCCGTTCGGGTGAATTGCCCGCCGGAAGCCAGCTTCCCACGGTGCGCGATCTGGCCTGGCGGCTGCATCTGACGCCCGGAACGGTGGCGCGGGCCTATCAACTGGCGACGCAGGAGGGGCTTCTGGCGGCGACGGTGGGCCGCGGCACCTTTGTAGCGGCACAATCGCCGCGGCTCGGCCCCACGCAGCCCCTGTATCAGGAGCGGGTGACGGGCGGCTCGACCGGGCTTGTCGACCTGCGCCCGCCGCAGGTGCCCGAGGTGGGGCAGGCCGAGGCCTTCCGCGAGGCGCTGATCGCCATGGCCGAGGGCGTTTCCACCGGCTGGCTGGACTATACCAGCCAGCGCGCCGAAGCCCCCTTGCGGGCCGAGGTGGTGAAATGGCTGGGCGACCGGGTGCTCGGGCCGATCTCGCCCGAGGATATCGCGCTGTCGCACGGCGGGCAGAACGCCATCGGCCTGATCCTCGACTGCTGCCTGCGCGGCGAACGCCCGGCGGTGCTGATCGAGGAACTGGCCTATCCCGGCTTCCGCTACGCCGCCCGCGCCGCCCGGGCCGAGGTGGTGGCGGTGGAGATCGACGAGCAGGGCGTCGTCCCCGAGGCGCTTGAGGCCGCCTGCCGCCGCCATTCCGCGCAGGTCCTGTGCCTGACGACCGAGGCGCAGAACCCGACCACCGGCCGGATGCCGCTGGAGCGCCGCCTTGCCATCGCCGGGGTCGCCCGCGCCTTCGACCTGCAGATCATCGAGGACGATTGCTATTCGGTGGCCGAAAGCACCATCCCCTCGATGCGGGCCCTGGCGCCGGAACGGGTCTGGCTGATCGGCAGCCTGTCGAAGACCGTCTCGGCGGCGCTGCGCTTCGGCTATGTCGCCTGTCCCGCCGGCATGGGCGAGGCAGGGCGGCTGGCGGCGCAGCATTCCTTCTATGCGCTTTCCCGCCCGGTGGGAGAGATGTGCCACCGCCTGTTCTCCAGCGGCGCGGCGGCGGCGATCCGGGCGCGGGTGCAGGCGGAATTCGCCGACCGGCTGCAGGGCATGATCAACCATCTGGGCGCCTTCGACCTGTCCTGGCAGCCGGGCGTGCCCTTCGTCTGGCTGCGGATGCCGTTGGGCTGGCGGGCCAGCGCCTTCACCCGCATGGCCGAGGTCGAGGGGGTGCTGGTCCGCCCCGCCGACGAATATGCGCTGATCGGGGGCAGGGCGCCCAATGCGGTGCGGCTGGCGATCCCGGGCAACCTGCCGCGGGCGGATTTCGACGCGGCGCTAGAGTGCCTTGCGCGGCTGTTGCGCAATCCGCCTTCGGATCTTGCGGCCTGAGCCTGGCGGCGATTGTTGCGGAATTGACTCAAGCCCCCGGGCTCACGCGGATTTGCAGCGTCCTGTCGTTGACGGGTGCCGGACGGCGGCGCAGATTCGCCGCAGGCAAGAGCAGCAACGAGACCCGAAAATGGGACAGCAGACCTCATTCCACGCCCCGCATGGCGGCGCCGATTTCCTTGGCTGGCGCAGGCGCGCGGGCGAGACCGAGATCATCTACGACGATGGCGTGACCCGCCGGATGATCTGGCGGGTGGCCGAAGGCGCGGGGGCCGAGGCGCGGCTCTCGGACGCGCTGCGGGTGGCGGTCGGGGCGCAGAAGATCGTGCCGACGCTTTATGACGAGCTGAAGAAGCGCGCCATCGCCATCGAGAGGATCGCCGGGTAAGCCCTGGCGCCTGACGGAAAGCCGCATCCGCCCCATCGCATTTTTATGCCCGCGCATCGCACGTGCGGGCTTGCATTGTCGTGAAAGCGGCGGCAGGATTTGATCAAACCACAGGGCCGCAACAGGCCGGGATGCCGGGGGGGCAATGGCAAACGCGAACGCGGCAGAAAGGCGGGCGGGGTGGCTTCTCGTCTCTCCGCCATTTCTCTATACGCTTCTGGTCCTGGCGGTGCCGTTCGCGGCGATCGTGGGGCTGGCCTTCCTGGGGCTTGACGGCGGGCGGGTGCGCGTGCCGCTGGCCGAGGGCGATTTCGACAAGCTTTACCCCACGCTGGAGAATTTCGTCCGGGTGTTCAGCGAGCCGATCTATCGGGTGGTGATGCTGCGGTCGCTGCTGATCGGCTTCTTCGTGACGCTGGCGACGGTGCTGATGGCCTATCCCATCGCCTATTTCGTCAGCTTCCACGTCCATCCGTCGAAAAAGGCGCTGTGGATCTTCCTGATCACCATCCCGTTCTGGACCAGCTATATCATCCGGCTGGCGCTGTGGCGGACGATCCTGGGCTACAACGGCATCTTCGACAATTTCGTCGGCCTGTTCGGGTTGGATCCGGTGAACATCCTGGCGAATGCGCCGCTGGCCATCGTCATCACCCTCAGCCATGCCTTCGCGCCCTTCGCCGTGCTGCCGATCTTCGTCGCGCTGGAAAAGGTGGACCGTTCGCTGCTCGAGGCCGGGCAGGACCTGGGCGAGACGCGCTGGACCACCTTCCTGCGGGTCACCCTGCCGCTGTCGATGGGCGGCGTGCTGGCCGCGGTGCTGATCGTCTTCATCCCGGTGGCGGGCGACTATGTCACCGCCAAGCTGATGGGCGGATCGACCACGCCGATGATCGCCAACCTGGTCGAGGTCGAGATGCTGCGGAAGCGCGACCATGCCATGGGATCGGCGGTGGCGGTGACGGCCATGGCCCTCGTGGCCATCATCAGCCTGATCTTCGTGCTCATGAACCGCCGCTATCTGGGAGGCCGGAAATGAAATCCTCTCCGGGCCTTCGCAGCTATGCGATCCTGTATCTGGTCTTCCTGTACGGCCCGATCCTGATCCTGCCGCTGTTCGCCTTCAACGATGCCACCATCGTCTCTTTCCCGCTGTCGGGGGTGACGACGCGCTGGTTCGGCGAGATGTGGCAGGACGAGGCTTTGTGGCGCGCGCTGCGCACCAGCCTGCAGATCTCGCTTTCGACGGCGGTGATCGCCACCGCGCTTGGCGTGCTGGCCGCCCGCGCCGCGGTGCGCTACCGCTGGCCGGGCAAGCCGGGGGTGATGGGGCTGATCCTGGTGCCGCTGGTGCTGCCCGAGATCATCGTGGCCATGTCGATGCTGATCGTGCTGATCTGGCTGGGCGTGCCGCAGATGTGGCTGACGGTGATCCTGGGCCATGTGCTGATCACGCTGCCCTTCGCGGTGACGATCATGACGGCGGCATTCCAGAGCATCGACAATTCCTTCGAGGAAGCCGCGCTCGACCTGGGCGAGACGCCGGTCTCGGCCTTCCGGCTGATCACGCTGCCGCTGGTGATGCCGGGGATGATCTCGTCCTTCCTGATCTCCTTCACCATCTCGATCGACGAATACATCATCGCCAACTTCCTGGGCGGCAACGACACGGTGCTTTCGGTCTATATCTACGGCCAGTTCCGTTTCCCCGCCAAGGTGCCGATGGTGCTGGCGCTTGGCACCTGCCTTGTCGCCGCGTCGATCCTGCTCCTGACCATCGCCGAATATTTCCGCCGCCGGGGCATCGCCAAGGCGGGCGGCAAGGATAGCGGAGGCTTCCTGTGACCACGTCTGACGAAAAGCCCGTGATGATCGAATTCCGGGACGTCCACAAATATTACGGCGATTACCACGCGCTGCGCGGCATCAACGGCACGATCCGGGCGGGAGAGTTCTTCTCGCTGCTCGGCCCCTCGGGCTGCGGCAAGACCACGCTCCTGCGCACCATCGCCGGGTTCGAGGACATCTCCTCGGGCGCGGTGCTGATCGACGGCAAGTCGATGCAGGGGGTGCCCGCGAATGCGCGGCCCACCAACATGGTGTTCCAGAGCTACGCGATCTTCCCGCATATGTCGGTGGCCGAGAACGTCGGCTTCGGCCTGCGCAGGGACAGCCGGTCGAAGGCCGAGAAGGCCAGGGCGGTGGAAGAGGCGCTGGAGATGGTGGGCCTGAAGGGCTTCGGCGCCCGCGCGGCGCACGCCCTTTCGGGCGGGCAGCGGCAGCGGGTGGCGCTGGCCCGCGCACTGATCCTGAAGCCGAAGGTGCTGCTCTTGGATGAGCCGCTGTCGGCGCTGGACAAGAAGATGCGCGAGCATATGCAGGTGGAGCTGATCAAGCTTCAGCGCCAGGTCGGGATCACCTTCATCCTGGTGACGCATGACCAGGAAGAGGCGCTGGTGATGTCCGACCGCATCGCCGTGATGTTCGAGGGCGAGATCGCGCAGCTGGCCGACCCGGAGACGCTGTATCGCCGCCCGAATTCGAAGAAGGTGGCGGATTTCATCGGCACGATGAATTTCGTCCCGGCGAAGATCGTCGCCGAGATGGGCGGCAGGATCGAGGTGGATGCCAAGGGCCTCGGCAAGGTGACGCTGTCCGAAACCCAGGCCCCGCCCCCGCGTGGCGAGGATCCGGTGATCGGCCTGCGCCCCGAGACGCTGACGCTGGTCTACCCCGGCCAGACGACGCAGGATCGCACGGTGGACGGGGTGATCGACGAGGTGATCTACTTCGGCGACATGACCTATTACGACGTCTACCTGGGCGGCACGGATGTCGAAGTGCGGCTTTCCATGCGCAACGTGCCGGGACGGCCGATCCTCGATGTGGGCTCGAAGGTGCAGGTGGCCTGGAGCCCGGAGGCGCTGGTCCTCTTCCGCTGAGGCCGGCAATCGAGCGCCTTGCGGCGCGCACCCTTGTCTCGCCTCTGCGCCTTTCAGGCGCAACCGGCTCGGGCGCTTGCCTCCGGCGGGGATACTTAGGTTCTGAAAGAGGCGGCTTCTTTCAGAATGAAAATATCCTCTGGGGGTTCGGGGGGGCGAAGCGCCCCCGATGCGACGGCGGCCCCATGCTTACCGATCAGGAGGAAGCAGGCCCAGTCCGCGCAGGTAGATGCCGGTCGCGGCCTCCAGAAGCTGTTCCGGCGGGAAGGGCGAGCCGCCGCCGTTGCCGCGCAGGTAAAGCTCCACCACGCCATGGCTCAGCGCGGAGACATGGGCCGAGACCATGCTGGCGGGCGGGCGGCGCGCTTCCGGCAGGCCGGTGATGATCGCCTGCGCCGCGCGGTCCATCACCGCCCGCGCCTTGGCCGCCACCTGCGCCAGATCGGGGTGGGCTGCCGGATGCAGCCCGCTTTCGAACATCGCCTGGTAGTGGCCGGGGTATTTGCGGGCGAAGGCCAGATAGGCACGGCCCGTCGCCTCGAAGGCGGCAAGCGGCGTGGGGCGGCCGCCGTCCCAGGCGAATTCCATCAGCGCGGCGAAGATGTCGAAGCCCTGACGCGCCACCTCGGCCAGCAACTCGTCGCGCCCGGCGAAATGGCGGTAAACGGCGGCGGGCGTCACATCGGCGGCCTTCGCCGCCTCGGACAGGGTAAAGCCCTGCGGCCCCTTCTCGGCGATCAGCACCAGCGCCGCCTCGACCAGCGCCTGGCGCAGGTTGCCGTGGTGGTAGCCGCGTTTCATCAGTCTTTCGGCCTGAGCCCGGGACCGCCGCAGATCCTGCCGTCGACCTTGCCGATCACGGCCTTGTCCTTGCCCTTGTAGTCCAGCGCCGACAGCACCGTCTGCACCGCCGCGATGCGGGCGCGTTTCTTGTCGTCGGACAGGATCACCGTCCAGGGCGCGCGCTTGAACTGGCTGCGCTTCATCGTCTCGTCGATGGCGCCGCAATAGGCGTCCCATTTCGCCAGCCCCTCCACGTCGATGGAGGAGAGCTTCCACTGTTTCAGCGGGTCCTTCTCGCGGTCGAGGAAGCGTTTCAGCTGCTCGGCCCGGCCGACCTCAAGCCAGATCTTCACGAAGATGATGCCCTCGTCGACGATCATCTGTTCGAACTCGGGCAACTGGCGGAAGAACTTCTCGCGGTCCTCGGGCGTGCAGAAGCCGAAGACATGTTCCACCATCGCGCGGTTGTACCAGCTGCGGTCGAAGATGGCGATCTCGCCCGCCGCGGGCAGCCAGTCGATGTAGCGCTGGAAATACCACTGCTTCGCCTCGCGCTCCGAGGGCTTGGGCAGGGCCACCACATAGGCGACGCGGGGGTTCAGGTTCTCGCGCAGCCGGTCGATGGTGCCGCCCTTGCCGGCGGCATCGCGGCCCTCGAACACCACGACCAGCCGCTTGCCGGTGGCCTTGACGTCGGCCTGCATCTTGACCAGTTCGATCTGCAGGGCCGCCATATGGGCATTGTAGTCCTTGCCCTTCATCTCTTCCCGGTAGGGGTAGGATTTGGTCAGGATGTCGTTGCCGTCATCGCTTTCGATGGCCTTGCGCACCGCTTTCGGCGCCTCTTCGCGGTAGAAGCGGCTGATCGCGCCGTCGAATGGCAGGTCCATGGACGCCTCCTCACTTGCCATCGAGTATCTCCGGGCTGCCGATCTTCGCAAGGTCGAAGGGGGTGGTCTGGTAGATCTCGTTGATCCAGTTGCCGTAAAGCAGATGGGCGTGGCTGCGCCAGCGGTTCAGCGGCGGCTGGCCGGGGTCATCGTCGGGGTAGTAGTTCTGCGGCACGTTGATCGGCGTGCCGTTGGCCACGTCGCGGTCGTATTCCTGCTTCAGCGTGTCGCTGTCATATTCGAAATGGTTGAAGATGTAGAGCGCGCGATGCGCCGTATCCTCGACCAGGCAGGGCCCGACCTCGTCCGAGCCCAGCAGCGTGCGCAGGGCGGGGGCGGCGTCGATCTCGGCCTGTTTCATCTCGGTCCAGCGGCTGACCGGGATGACGAAATCGTCCGAGAAGCCGCGCAGAAGCGGCGAGGTCGGGCAGAGGTTGCGGTGGCGGAAGCAGCCGAAGGCCTTGGCCTCCAGCATGTGTTTCCGTACGCCGTGGAAATGGTTGATCATCGCCATGCCGCCCCAGCAGACGCCGAAGGTGGAATGGACATGGCTCTGCGTCCAGTCCATCACCTGAACGAGTTCGTCCCAATAGGTGACATCCTCGAAGGGCAGGTGCTCGATCGGGGCGCCGGTGATGATCAGGCCGTCCAACTTCTCGCCGCTGGCCGCGACTTCGGCGAAGGGGCGGTAGAAGGTCTCCATATGCGCGGCGGCGGTGTTCTTGGTCAGGTGCTCGGTCATGCGGATCAGCTGGAAGTCGATCTGCAGGGGCGTGGCGCCGATCAGCCGGGCGAACTGGTTCTCGGTCTGGATCTTCTTCGGCATCAGGTTCAGAAGGCCGATCCGCAGCGGGCGGATGTCCTGATGCGCGGCACGGGCGGGCGACATGACCATGACGCCCTCGGACCGCAGCACGTCGAAGGCGGGCAGGGTTTCGGGCAGCGTGATGGGCATTTCTTTCTTGTCCTGTCAGGAAGTTAAGCGTTGCGCCGGTCGATGGCGCGGGCGATCAGCCGGTCGAAATCGGCGGGGGTGCGGACATCGGCCACCTCTTCGGCGGTGATGGTCACGCCCCAGCGGGCCATGGCCTCATAGCGCGGCTGGCGGTGGTCCAGCAGGCGGGCATAGCCGAAGCGGAGGAAGGCGTCGGGATCGACTTCCGCCGCGGGCTTGCCCTCCTGGGCCAGATATTCGGCCCACAGTTCGGCCAGGAAGCCGGGCTGGTAGTAGATCGGCTTCGGCGCGCGGTCGAAGCGGCGGATCAGCTCGTCCCGGTGGTCCTCGCTGCCCCGGATCCAGACCAGCAGCAGCGTCTCGGCCAGTTGCTTCATCACCGGGTCGTCGGGATTGCCGGCATCGACCACCTCGCAGATCGACCCCGAGGTGTCGCAGATGAAGTCGCGGTAGCCGTAGATATCCTCGGCCCGCTCGATGAAGCGGGCGGCGTCCAGCGTGGCGGCGATCTCGGCCTCGCGGTGCTGTTCCTGCCGCTTGACGTATTCGGCGAAGGGCAACCCGCCCTTGGCGGCGTCACCGGGCTTGCCGAGGTAGGTGGACAGCGGCGCGAGGTTCGAGAAGGTGATGTTCGAGGCGATGTAGACCGAATCCGACAGCAGCAGTTCCCGCAGGAGCGGGTTCTTCATCGCCTCGCGCTTGAACATGTCGGCGATGTATTCGCCCATGTAGCGGGTGCCGATGCGGTAATCGACCGAATAGTGGAACCAGCCGCCGCCCTGCGCCCGGGGCGCGTCGCGCAGCAGGTTGGACAGGTGGGTCTTGCCGAGGCCGGACATGCCGAACAGCATGACGCGCTTGTGGCTGGCGCTGCGGTAGGCGTCGGCGGTGGGGTAGATCATCGGGCGGCCCTTCGTGCTGGCGGCTCCGGTGTTAACGCCGGGCCGGGGGAGGGGCAATGGAAAACCCCGCCCGG
>CAYLSD010000077.1:0-10267 GCA_964386345.1 uncultured Fuscovulum sp. | reverse complement strand
TCCTTGGCCTTCTTGGCCAAAGGATGGGCCTCGGTGGACAGGTAGTTCACCGTCTCCTCGATGGCGGTGTTCAGCAGTTCCGCCGCCAGCACCAGCAGCCCGAGCGCCAGGATCAGCGCCCGTTCCCCCGGCGTCATTTCCACCGAGAACGCCAGCGTGGCCGAGGCCAGGTTGACCAGCGTCCATTGCCGCAAGGTCTTTTCGCTGGCCCAGGCGGCGCGCCAGCCGTCCCAGCTCCACACCACCGTATTCCAGAACCGGCGCGCCTCGACCCGCAGGAATTCCATCCATCCCTCCGCCCTTCCCCGGCGGAAAGGCTAGCCGCCCGCCCGCCTTGCGTCCAGCAGGGCGCGCACGCAGGTGACGACATGGGCGAAGCGGTCGCCGCCGAGGTGGACGCCGCCATACCAGCGGGTGACGACCACCACGAAATCCTGCAGGCCCTCGCGCTCCAGCATCCGCAGGATCACCGCGCCCGCGCCGCTTTCGCCGTCATCGTTCTTCAGCGGCCCCTCGGTCGAGGAGATCATCGCCCAGCTGTTGTGGGTGGCCTTGGCGAAGCGTTTCTCGCGCTTCAGCATGGCGACTAAGCCGTCGGCCCCGGCGCGGCCCTGCGCCGGGCCGCCCGAAACGGCATAGCGCGAGCCGCGGTCGCGCAGGACTTCGTCGATGCGGATCATGCCGCCTTGTGGCCGCTGGCGGATGGGCGGTCAACCGGTCTCAGTTCGGGGACAGCGCCTCCAGCCCCGGCTTGTTCGGGCAGAAGCCGGGCAGGGCCTCGGCCTTGCCGGACTGCGCCAGCCAACTGTCGCACCGGCCGTGGCAGGTGCAGTTCTCGCAGCGCATCACCAGCGCGGACAGTTCCTCGCGGCTGAGCCAGCCATCCACCACCGCCTGCGGCAGGTTCACGCCGACCAGCCGGGCCATGCCGCGGGTCAGCCACCAGGCGCGCGGGGCTTCGGGATATCCAAGCATGGCCTCTCCTTCCTGGGTCGCAGCCGGGCGCAGGGTGCCGCAGGCCGGCTAAGCGGGCCTTGATGCAGATCAAGGCGACTCAGTTCCCGGTCAGGCGGCGGACGGTCTCGGCCACCACCTGCTTGCGCATCGCATTGGGCGGGTGGGTGTTCAGGAAGCCCTTGCCCGGATCGGGCAGCCGGTCGAAGAAACCCGCGCCCTTGACCGGGTCGAACCCGGCCCGCAGCGCGATCTCGGCGCCAAGGGCATCGGCCTCAAGCTCGAAGTCCTGCGAATAGCGCTGCGCGCCGATGCCGGCGCCGATGCCCTGCGCCTGCCGCACCTCTTCGGGGGACAGGCCCGAGGCGGCGGCAAGGACGCCTGCAAGGATGGCGCCGGTCCGGGCGCTTTCCTCGCGCCGGGGGATGTGTCCGGCGATATGGTGGGCGGCCTCGTGCCCCATGACGAAGGCCAGTTCGTCGGGAGTGCGGGCCAGCTCGATCAGCGCGAGGGTGAAGACCACCCAGGGCCTGCCGCTGCGGTCGATGGTCTGGAAGGCGTTCGGCTCCTGCCCCGGGCGGTCGTCGACGGCGATCTGGATGTCGCAATTCGTGGGGCCACGGCGCAAGGACCGGCACAGGGCCTCGGCCACGGGTTCGACCCGGTTGGAAACGGCGACGAAACGCTCCGCCGCGCTGCCGGTGATGGCGGCCGGGGCCGGGGCGGCGGGCGCCAGCGGCAGGGGGGCGGTCTCGACGCAGGCCTGAAGCGCAAGCGCGGCCAGCAGGGCGGCAAGGGGGCGGAAGGTCGGCATCGGTCTTGGTCCCGGTCTGGCGCGCCGAATCTAGCAGCTTCGGGCCGCCGGGCGGAAGCCCCGCTCACGCAAGCGTCAAGAGCCGCCGAATCCGTTGAACGCCCCCGCCGCGGCGGCTAGGCTGGCGCCATGTTCACCATCGAGCACGAATTCGACTCCACCGTCATCACCCTGGTCGATGAGGGTGGCGACCTGCCCTTGCAGGGCGACATCACGATTCTGGCCTTCGAGGATTGCGTGACGGTCGAGCAGTTCGACGCCGACAGCGGCGACAGCCAGCAGATCACCCTGTCGCTGGCGCAACTCGCCGACCTCGCCGCCGCGTTGAACCTGCCCGAGGGCAGTTACCGGCTGGACCGCAGGCCGAAGGGGTAGGGCGGGTTCTTGCCGTCGCAGCCGGGGGCGCTTCGCCCCCCGGACCCCCAGAGGATATTTGTGAACAGGTGAAATGGAAGAAGACTCTTCCTGATTTCATCTGTCTCCGAATATCCCGGGGGTCTGGGAAGGGAAGCCAATCCGCCAGCCGCCGCCTGTCCGGCCCTGTCCCCGATCTCGGCCATTTGATGCCGCAGGGGGCGGCGGGTTCTTGCCGTCGCGGCGGACTGGCCCTAGGCTTTGTTTCCAAATCATAAACCACGAAGGGGGCATCGATGCGGTGGCTGTTCCGGGCGGTCGGGGCCCTGCTGGTCCTGGGGCTTCTTGCGCTCGGGCTTCTTGCGCTTGTGCCTTCCGAGCGGATCGCCGCCACCGCCGCCCAGCAGTTCCAGCGCCTCACCGGCCGCGCATTGCAGATCGAGGGGGATGTCTCGCCCCGCTTCTGGCCCGTCCTCGGCATCACCACCGGCCCCGTCACCATCGCCAATGCCGACTGGTCCGACCGTGGCCCGATGTTCCGCGCCGACAGCCTGACCGTCGAGATCAACGCCTCGGCCCTTCTGGGCGGCGAGATCCGCATCCTCGGCCTGCGCGCCGACCGGCCCGAGATCCTGCTGGAGCGGGCGAAGGACGGGCGCGAGAACTGGGTCTTCGGCGGCGGCGGGGCGGCGGGCGAGGTCAGTGCCGACACCCCCGGCGTCGGCCGCGCCTATACGCTGGAAGAGGGGCTGATCCGCGGCGGCACCATCCGTTTCATCGACCATGGCGCCGGGCAGGACATCGCGCTGGACGATGTGGAGGCGCGGCTGGCGATCCCGGATTTCTCGGGCCCCGCCACGCTTTCCGCCAAGGCGCTGGTGCAGGGACAGCCCGTCAGCCTGACGGCCCAGGCCGGGGTCTTCTCCGCCTTCACCGAGGGCCGCGTCGTGCCCCTGGACCTGAGCGCAGGGGTCGGCGGGGCGACGGTGACCTTCAACGGCCGGGGCGGCTGGCAGCCGATCGCCGCCGAGGGCGCGCTGAAGGCAGAGCTTTCCGACCTCTCCGCCCTTGCCGCGCTGGCCGGCACCTCGGCCCCGGACCTGCCGCTGGGCCTTGGCGCGCAAAGCCTGTCGGTCGCGGGGCAGTTGACGATGGACGGCAGCGGCGCGGCCTATCTGCGCGGCGCGACGATCCGGGCCGATGGCAACACGATCACCGGCGACCTGGACCTGAAGCCGGGCAAGGACCGTCCCAAGCTGACGGCGCAGCTTACGGCGGACAAACTGTCGATGCCGGGCCTGTCGGGCGGGCAGGGCGGCGGGGCTGGCGGCGGGATGGAAGCCTCGGGCTGGCCGACCTCGCCGATCGATGTCTCCGCCCTCGGCACGATCGATGCCGAGGTGGCGCTGGTCGCGGGCTCGGTGGACCTCGGGCTGATGAAATTCGGCGAGACCCGGGTGATCATGGCGCTGGACCGGGCGCGGGCGGTGTTCGACATCCGCAAGCTGGCGGCCTATGGCGGCTCGGTCACCGGCGAATTCGTGGTGAACGGGCGCGGTGGCCTGTCGGTCGGCGGCAAGCTGGCGCTGGCGGGGTTGCAGATGCAGCCGCTTCTGGTCGATGTCTCCGGCTGGGACCGGCTGATCGCGCAGGGCAACCTGACCCTCAACTTCCTTGGTGTCGGCAATTCGGTCGATGAGATCATGCGCGGGCTGAAGGGCGACGGCAGCCTGTCCCTCGGCAAGGGCGAGTTGAAGGGCCTCGATATCGGCGGGATGCTGCGGACGCTGGACGCGGGCCATGTCGGAGAGGGGCAGAAGACCATCTTCGACGGGGTGGCGGGCAGTTTCACCATCACCGGCGGGGTGCTGTCGAACAGCGACCTGAAGCTGATCGCCCCCTATGTCACCGCCACCGGCGCGGGCGAGGTGGGGCTGGGGACCCGGACGCTGAACTACCGGCTGCGGCCTACCGCGCTGGCGGGCGAGGACGGCACGGGCGGCGTGATGGTGCCCCTGCTGATCACCGGGCCATGGTCGAAGCCCAGTTTCAGGCTGGACCTCGAATCCATCGCCCGCGAGAAGATGGAGGCCGAGGCGAAAGCCGCCGAGGAGCGGCTGAAGGCCGAGGCTGCGGCCGCGGAGGCCAGGGCCAAGGCAGAGCTTGAGGCGAAGCTGAAGGAGGAACTCGGCGTCGAGGCGGCCGAGGGGGAAAGCCTGCAGGACGCCGCCAAGCGCCGCGCGCAGGAAGCGCTGGACGCCGAGGCGCGCAAGCTTCTGGAAGGGTTGCTGGGCGGGAACTGAACGGGGCTTCCCGGCGAAAATCCGGGGCCCGGAAAGGAAAAGGGGCGGCCGCGCGGGCCGCCCCTTCCGTTCTTATTGCACCACCGAGGTCGGGCGCGGGGTGCCGGAGGTCTCGGCCGGCAGCACCGGCAGCGTCACCGGCGGAAGCGTGCCGGTCAGGCTTTCCAGGAAGGCCACCAGTTGCGCGGTTTCCTCCGGCTTCAGTTCCTCGCCAAGCTGGCTTTCCGCCATGATCTGCACGGCGACCGACAGATCCCAGACCTTGCCCGAGTGGAAATAGGGCGCGGTCAGCGCAACGTTGCGCAGGGGCGCGGCGCGGAAGACATATTCGTCGTCCGCCGTATCGGTCACCGCGAAGCGGCCCTTGTCGCCCACCGGCAGGATCTCGGCGCCGGGCTTCTCGATCAGGCCGAAGGGATAGTAGCCGTGTCCGCCGACGTTGATCCCGGAATGGCAGGCCGAGCAGCCCTTGTCCATGAACAGCTGCAGCCCGGCCAGCGCCTCGTCCGACATGGCATTGTCGTTGCCGTTCAGCCAGGCGTCGAAGGGGGCCGGGGTGATCAGCGTGGCTTCGAAGGCTTCGATCGCCTTGGCCATGTTGTCGAAGTTGACCGGGTTCTCCTCGCCCGGGAAGGCGGCGGTGAACCAGGTCACGTATTGCGGCATCGAGGCCAGCGTGACCTCGACCTGCTCGGGGGTGTTCGCCATTTCGACCCCGGCCTGGATCGGTCCCTTGGCCTGGGCGGCAAGGTCGTCGGCCCGGCCGTCCCAGAACTGCGCCTCGTTCAGCACCGCGTTCAGCGCGGTGGGCGCGTTGCGCGGACCCTTCTGCCAGCCGTGGCCGACCGAGGTTTCCATGTTGTCGTCGCCGCCGGTGGTAAGGTTGTGGCAGGAATAGCAACTGAACACACCCGAGGCCGAAAGCCGCGGGTCGAAGAACAAGGCCTTGCCGAGTTCGATCTTCTCGGGCGTCACCGGGTTATCCTTGACGGCCGGAACGGTCGAGGGGAGGGGCTTGAAGGTCTCAAGCGCAAGGTCGCGCAACGGCTCTGCGCCGGCGGCACCGGCAAGGGCTGTCGTGACCAGCGCAAGGGTCGTGATAAGGCGCATCTGGCTCTCCTGTCGTTTCTTCTGCGTTCGCGCGGGGCGATATAAGCAACCGGTGGCGGCAGGGGCCATGATTTAGATCAATTCTAAATATAAAGTTGGGAATGCATCTTTTTCGGGGCAGGAAAGGCAGGGGCAAGATATTGATATGAAATATGAATCCTGCATTCCGCCTTCGACGGGACGGAAAGAAGATCGCCGCCCCGAAGGGCGGCGATCCATCATGCGTCGAAGGCGGGGCGAAAGCCCTACCGCCGCCGGTCGCGCCGGGCGCTCATCGGCTGGAAGGCCACGCCGACATGGGCCTCGCAATAGGGCTTGCCGGGCAGGCTGGGCAGGCCGCAGAACCAGAAATCCTCGGTCGCCGGGTCGCCGATCGGCCATTTGCAGGTGCGTTCGGTCAGTTCCATCAGCGTCAGCTTGCGGGCGCGCTTTTCCACCTCGCGCACCGAGGCCAGCGCCTCGGGGCTGATCTCGTTCAGGCTGGGCTGCGGCGGCAACGGCTGGCCCGCGGGCACGATGGCCTTGCGCACGGGCAGCGGCGTGACATTGTTGACCGGGGCCGCGGCCGGGGCGGCGGGCCGTTCGGCCGCCGGGCGGGCGGGTTCCGCCTTGGGCGCCGCCGGTTCGGGCCGGGCGGCGGGAGCAGGCTCCACCCTCGGCGCGGCGGGGGCGGCGGCCGGTGCGGCCTCGTCTTCGTCCTTGCCGCCGACACGGTTCGACAGGCCAAGGCGATGGACCTTGCCGATCACCGCATTGCGGGTCACCCCGCCCAGTTCCTTGGCGATCTGGCTGGCCGACTGGCCCTCGGCCCACATGCGCTTGAGCGTCTCGACGCGCTCGTCCGTCCAGGACATCTGTCTCTCCGCCTGTCTGAAGGTCCGGGCATTCTATCCCTTTGCTTGGGGGGGCCGCAAGGGCGGCTCTTGCGGGAAAGCGCCGCGTCGCCCTAGCATCCGGCGGACCCGAAGGGAGACCGCGATGACCCTGCCGAAAACCCGCCCCAACCCCGACCTTGCCGTGGGCGAAGATCGCCGCCCGCGCTGGAACGCGGCCCCGCACCGGCGGCAGGGCTTCCACAACCTCCACCGGCTTGCGCGCTATGTGCAGGGCTTCCGCGCGGGCCGGGTGCTGGACCTGCGGCTTTCGGCCGATCTGTCGATCCCCGCGCGCGAGGATGTGCGCCGCCTGACCGCCAGCCCGTGGTTCTCGGCCATGGCGGTGACCGAGGGCAACCGGCTGCTCTACGAATCCCATGCCCCGGATTTCGGCCCCGACAGTCCGCATTCGATCATGTCCATCTCGAAGATGTCGATGAACCTGATCCTCGGGCGGCTGTGGGAAGACGGCAGGCTCGACCTGTCGGCAACTGTGGGCGAGGTGCTGCCGTGGATCGGCCCGGGCTATCACGGCGCGGTGCTGCAGGACGTGCTGAACATGAACGTCCACAACGCCTATGACGAGGATTACCACAACCCCGACACCACCGCCTTCCTGCACGAGGCCGCCATGGGAATGCGGCTGCCTCAGGGGGAAGAGCCGTCGAACAAGGACTGCCTCGCCGGGATCGGCCTTGCGCCCGGGGCGGCGGATACGGCCAACCCCGGCCCCGCCTGCCTTTACAAAAGCGCCAATACCGATGTGCTGGCCGCGGTGGCCGAGACCGCCGGGGGCCGTCCGCTGCCGGCCTGGCTTGCCGACCTGGCCGATGCGGCGGGGGTGGAGGGGATGCTGCACATGGCCTGCGACCGCAGCGGCTTTCCGGTCTTCAACGGCGGCATCTGCCTGACCGCGCGCGACCTCTGCCGCTATGGCGCCCTTTTCGCGCGGATGGGGCAGGGGGTGACAGGCCAGCCCTTCGGCTCCGCCGCCTTCCTGCGCAACACATTGGCGGGCGGCGTCCCCATGCCCGCCCCCCGCGCCCATCTGCGCTATTCCAACCAGACCAATACCGACGGCCACTGGCTTGGCCACGGCGGCTATGGCGGCCAGTATCTGGTGGCGAACCCGGAAACCGGACGCACGGCCTGCTTCCTGTCGGTGCTGCAGGACGAGGACGGCTACGACACCGCCTGGTATCCGCCGATCATCGCCATGCTGTCGGAGATCTGCGCCGGGGGGTAGAGGCGGCCCCTCCCTCTTCCTGAACCACAAATATCCCCGCCGGAGGCTCCCGCCGCGCGCCGCCGAAAGTCCCGCCGCCGAAAACGCTTCCCTTGCGCCAGGGCTTGCGCTAAGGGGGCGGCCATGACCAGCGCTTTCCATATCGCCCCTACGCGACGCCGATAATACGGCTGGTCCGGCCTGCGCGGCCGCATTCCCCACGCGCAACCTCACATCCCAGACATTGACACCTGCAATCGCCCGGCCTTACGGCTAGGGCTTCCGTTCCAAGGGGTTCCCGATGATCGCTCCCGTTCTGCCGACCTACAACCGTGCGCCGCTTGCCTTCCAGGCGGGCCAGGGCTGCTGGCTGACCGCGACCGACGGGCGACGCTTCCTCGACCTCGGCTCCGGCATCGCGGTCAACGCCCTCGGCCATGCCCATCCGGCGCTGGTCGAGGTGCTGACGGAACAGGCCGGGCGGCTCTGGCACGTCTCGAACGTCTATACCATCCCGGAACAGGAGCGGCTCGCCGCGCTTCTGGTGGAAAGGACCTTCGCCGACACCGTTTTCTTCACCAATTCCGGCACCGAGACCGCCGAGTTGGCGATCAAGATGGCCCGCAAGTTCCACCATGACAACGGCCAGCCCGAGCGGACCGGGATCCTCGCCTTCGAGGGCGCCTTCCACGGCCGCTCCACCGGCGCCATCGCCGCCGCCGGGTCGGAGAAGATGGTCAAGGGCTTCGGCCCGCTGATGCCGGGCTTCCGCCAGCTTCCCTGGGGCGACATGGCGGCGGTGAAGGCCGCGATCACCCCGCAGACCTGCGCCGTGATGATCGAGCCGGTGCAGGGCGAAGGCGGCATCCGCCCCGCGGGCGACGTCTTCCTGAAACTGCTGCGCGAGCTTTGCGACGCCACCGGCACCCTGCTGATCTTCGACGAGGTGCAATGCGGCATGGGCCGCAGCGGCAAGCTTTTCGCCTGCGAATGGGCGGGCGTCGCGCCCGATATCATGATGGTGGCCAAGGGCATCGGCGGCGGCTTCCCGCTGGGCGCGCTGCTGGCCACCGAAAACGCCGCAAAGGGCATGACCGCGGGCAGCCACGGCTCCACCTATGGCGGCAACCCGCTGGGCTGCGCCGTGGGCGCCAAGGTGGTCGAGATCGTCTCAGACCCCGCCTTCCTGGCCGAGGTCGCCCGCAAGGCCGCGCTGTTCCGCCAGGGGCTGGAGGCGCTGGTCGCCGCCCATCCGCAGGTGCTGGAAGAGGTGCGGGGCGAGGGGCTGCTTCTCGGTCTGAAATGCCGCGCGGCCAACGCCGATTTCGTCAAGGCGGGCTATGATGCCGGCATCCTGACCGTCGCCGCCGCCGACAATGTGGTGCGCCTCCTGCCCGCGCTCAACATCCCCGACGAGGATATCGCAGAGGCGCTGGCCCGCCTCGACCGAACGGCGAAATCCCTCGAACAGGCCGCCTGAACATTTCCGTCTCCAAATATCCCGGAGGTCCGGGGGCAGCGCCCCCGGCCGCCGGTTCCAGAAAAGCGAAACGACATGAAGCACTTCCTCGATATCCACAAGACCGACGCCGCCGACCTGCGGTCCATGATCGACGCCGCGCACGCGATGAAGACCGCCCGCAACGGCCGCCCGAAAGGCGCGCCCGACGACGACCAGCCGCTGAAGGGCCGCATGGTGGCGCTGATCTTCGAGAAGCCTTCCACCCGCACCCGCGTTTCCTTCGACGTGGGCGTCCGCCAGATGGGGGGCGAGACCATGGTGCTCTCGGGCAAGGAGATGCAGCTCGGCCATGGCGAGACCATCGCCGACACCGCCCGGGTGTTGAGCCGCTACGTCGACCTGATCATGATCCGCACCTTCGAGGAGGCGACGCTTCTGGAGATGGCCGAACACGCCACCGTGCCGGTGATCAACGGGCTGACCAACCGCACCCATCCCTGCCAGATCATGGCCGATGTGATGACCTATGAGGAACATCGCGGCCCGATCGCGGGCAGGAAGGTGGTCTGGTGCGGCGACGGCAACAACGTGGCGGCCAGCTTCCTGCATGCCGCCGGGCAGTTCGGCTTCGACTTCACCTTCACAGGGCCGGAAACCCTTGACCCGGAAGACAAGTTCGTCGCCTTCGCGCGGGAAAAGGGCAGCAAGGTCACCATCCAGCGCGACCCCTTCACCGCGGTCGAAGGGGCGGATCTCGTGGTCACCGACACCTGGGTTTCCATGCACGATCCCGAATCCGCCAAGGAACGCCGTCACAACCAGTTGCGGCCCTATCAGGTCAACGAGCAACTGATGAGCCGGGCCAAGCCGGATGCCCTGTTCATGCATTGCCTGCCCGCCCACCGCAACGACGAGGCGACCAGCGCGGTGATGGACGGCCCGCATTCGGTGATCTTCGACGAGGCCGAGAACCGGCTGCACGCCCAGAAGGCGGTGATGCGCTGGTGCCTGGGGGTGTGAGGTTCCCTGCCCTTGTAGGGCGGTAAACTGCGCCATTCTTCCCGATCTCAATGGCGAAGACCATCGCCTTCGCCACGCGCTGCCGGGTCCGCTGAACCGGCCGGGCCTCAAGGGCCCGGCCAGCGCCCGCCCCGCCCTCGGCGGGCGCTT
>CAYLSD010000076.1:0-10495 GCA_964386345.1 uncultured Fuscovulum sp. | reverse complement strand
CGTGGATGAACTGGCGGATCGCCTCGAAGAACGGCAGGCCCTCGATGTCGCCGACCGTGCCGCCGATCTCGCACAGCATGAAGTCGACCTCGTCGTCGCCGATCCTCAGGAAATCCTTGATCTCGTTGGTGACGTGGGGGATCACCTGGATGGTCTTGCCGAGGTAGTCGCCGCGGCGTTCCTTCTCCAGCACGTTGGAATAGATCCGGCCGGAGGAGATGGAATCGGTCTGGCGGGCGGAAACGCCGGTGAAACGCTCGTAATGGCCGAGGTCGAGGTCGGTTTCCGCGCCGTCGTCGGTGACGAAGACCTCGCCATGTTCGAAGGGCGACATCGTGCCGGGATCGACGTTCAGGTAGGGATCCAGCTTCCTCAGCCGGACGGTATAGCCGCGGGCCTGCAACAGCGCGCCGAGAGCGGCGGAGGCCAGCCCCTTGCCGAGGGATGAGACGACGCCGCCGGTGATGAAGATGTAACGCGCCACGCCGGGCCCCCGTGTTTCAAGCGCGATTCGGTAGGGTGGAATCGCTGCACCACGGGAGTCGGGATATACCCTCTCCCGCCCCCAAGCACAACCCGGGCCCCGCAAGATGATGTTTGCAGGGGGGCGGGTGCGACAAAAGGTTGTGGATCAGTTGCTGCCGTCTGCCGGCGCGGGTTCTTCCACCGGCGGCGGGGTCAGCGTCGCATCGGCGGGCGCGGGCGGCAGCAGGCTGTCGGTATTCGCGGGCGCGGGTGTATCCGCCGCAGGCGCTTCGGCCGCGGGGGTGATATCCACGACCGAGCCGCCGCCGCTGTCGCGCGCCGACATCACCGCCAGCGTGAGCGAGGTGCAGATGAAGGCCACGGCGAAGATCCAGGTCAGCTTGGTCAGCCCGGTGGCCTGGCCGCGGGCCTGCATGTTGCCGCCGCCGGAGAGAAGCGCGCCGCCCTCGTTGCGCTGCAGAAGCACGACGCCGATCAGGAGAAGGGCGAGGATCAGGTGGACGGTTAGGACGACGGTTTCCATGAAGGCTCTGTTCCCGGGGCAGGTCTTGCGCGCCATTTAGGCGCAAGCGGCGGGCGGCGCAAGGCATGATGCGGGAAAGACGGCTTGCCGGGCTGCCCGTGGCCGATGCCGGAAGCCTCCGGCGGGGATATTTGGGAACAGATGAAATGGGAAGAGCCTCTTCCTTGTTTCACCTGTTTCCAAATATCCTCAGGGGGATTGGGGGCAGAATGCCCCCATCGCCCACGCCAGCCGCAAGACCCCCTGCCTGCCGCCACGATGAAGCCTTGCGGCGGCAGCCGCGCCATTGCTTCATCGCGCGATGTCGCTTTCGGGATGGCGGGCCGGAGACGGGGCCGCTAGCCATGTGGGATGAGCATCGCCGCCCCCTCCGCCACGACCGACCGCGTCCTGCCCGGCATCCTTCTGATGCTGGCCTTCTGCGCCCTTGCGCCGCTTCTCGACGTCTGCTCGAAGCTGGCGGCCGAGGGCGGCATTCCCGTGGGACAGATCACCGCCGCGCGTTTTCTGGTGCAATGCGGGCTGATGCTGCCTGTCGCCTGGGCCATGGGCCTGCGGCTGAGGCTGGGCGGGCGGGCGCTGGCGCTGGTCACGCTGCGGGCGGCGCTTCTGGTGTTTTCCACCTTCTCCTTCGTCTCGGGCATCGCGGTGATGCCGCTGGCCGATGCGCTGGCCATCGCCTTTGTCGAGCCGTTCATCCTGCTGATCCTCGGTTCGCTTCTCTTCGGCGATCAGGTCGGTCCGCGGCGGATCGCGGCCTGCGTCGTGGGCTTCGGCGGGGCGCTTCTGGTCATCCAGCCTTCGTTGCAGGCCTTCGGGCTGATCGCGCTCTGGCCGCTCGGCACGGCGTTCTCCTTCGCCTTCTACATGCTGGTCACAAGGCGGGTGTCGACGATCATGCACCCCGTGGCCATGCAGGTGCATACCAGCTGGACCGGCCTCTTGATCTGCCTGCCGATCCTGCTGGTGATGAACGACGGTCCGATCCGCGACCTCGACAGCGTGATGCCGCAGGGCTGGCAATGGCTCTGGCTCTTCGGCGTCGGCTTCTGGGCGGCGGTCAGCCACATGTGCATGACGCAGGCGCTGGCCTGGGCGCCAGCGGCCACCCTGGCGCCGCTGCATTATTTCGAGATCGTCGTCGCCGTCCTGCTGGGCTATCTGATCTTCGGGGACCTGCCGAACGGCCTGACCATCGCCGGGATCGTCATCATCGTCGGCTCCGGCCTCTACATCATCCACCGCGAGCGGCTGGCGCATAAGGCGCGCACCACGCTTCTGCTGCCAGAAGAGCCGTGATCGCCCGGTCCAGCCGCGCCCGCGGCAGGATCGCCAGCATGCCGGGCCTGTCGAAGGACAGGTCCACCCGCGCCGCGGTGACGATGTTCGAGGTGCCGATCATCCCCCAGGGCGCGAAGTCCAGCCCGTCCAGCGGCCAGTGCAGCCCCTCGCTTTCAGCCGCCACGCGCGCCAGCGGAAACAGCGACAGCGGGTCGCCGGGCCGCAGCCGCAGGCTCAGCCGTGGCGGAGCGGCGAAGGCGATGTCCTTCGGGCCGATCACGATGCAGCGCCGGTGCGGCAGGCGGGCCAGCGCGTTCATCACCGCAAGCCCATGGTCCAGCCGCGCGCCGGTGAAGCCCACCGCCAGGATCAGCGGCGCTTCGATCGCCTGCAGCGCCTTGTCGAAATCACTGCGGTCCTGGTCGGGCGTCGGGTGCATCCGCGCCTTCGGGATCGCCGCCCGCGCCTGCGCCGAGATCGAGTCGAAATCGCCCAGCACCGCATCCGGCATCACCCCCGCGGCCAGCAGCCGGTCGGCCCCGCTGTCCGCCGCCACGGCCATGGGCGCGCGCGCCAGCGCCAGTTTCAGGTCGCGGGCGGGAAGCGTGCCGCCCCCGGCCAGGGTGACGGCGGTGGAAGATTGGACAATCGGCGGATTCATGCGGATACTGTTCCAATTATGGCAATGACCATGGGTGTGGGCCACAATCAATCCTTCAAATTACCGCGGTCTGTCCATGGATTCGAACAACCGGCCGATAGGATGGCATGAACGAGTAGTGTGAGAGGCGGGCCTTCGATGAATGGTGCAAGCAAGATTCTGACCGTGTCCTACGGCACCTTCAGCTGCACGCTGGAGGGATTCGACGACCCGTTCAACACCATGAGGGCGATTGCGGAATACTTCCGTGATCTGGCTGCCGAGGACCGCTACTTCGGGGCCGAACCGCCGACGCCGGATGCCGCGATGCTGCACCGGATCGCCGAGCGCGAGGTCCAGCGCCGGGTCGAGGCCCGGGTCCAGGACAACAACGTGATCCTGCGCGCGGCGGAGGAGCCTGCGGCGGCGCCCGTTCCGGCGCCTGCCATCGCGCCTGCCGCCGCGCAGGAAACCGTGGCGGCGCCCGTGGCCGAAGCCCCTGTGGCAGAGCCGGTGGAGGCTCCGGTTGCAGAAGCCGTCGCGGCGGAGCCCGAGGCCCCCGCGCCGGAAACCGCTGCGCCCGAGACTGCCGGGCCCGAGACTGCCGAGGATGTCGCCGAGGCCGAAACCGGGGAAGAGAGCGCGCCGGAAGAGATCGCGCCGGAAGCGGAGCCCGAGGCCGACGTGGCCGCCGAAGAGGCAGCCCCTGCCGAAGATTTTCCGGCAATGGACGAACCGGCTGCCGAGGAGCCGCCCGAGGAAGACCTTGCCCCGAAACCCGCGCTGGCCGCTGCCATGCCCGAGGGCGTGGCCGCCAAGCTGGCGCGCCTGCGGCAGGCCGTCTCCGTCACCCGGGGCGAAGTGGCCGTCCCCGTTGCCGCGAATGCCGCCGCCGCCACGATGGCCGAGCATTTCGAGGATGAACACACCGGCGTCGTCCCCGATATGGCCGGTCTGGCCGAGGCCTTCGCCGATGCGGATGACCATGGGGACTATCTGCCGGAAGATCTGTATCAGCCGGAGGACGTGGACGAAGCGGCGGAAGCGCCTGTCGCCGTGGAAGAGGCCGGGGACGCTGGCGACGATGCCGATGTGCTGGAACGGCTGGGTGGGCTTCTGGTCGATGAGGATGAGGTTCTGATCTCCGCCGAAGAAGACGGAGGGGACCCCGCCGCCGCGCTGCCGGAGGAGACCGGGGCCGAATTTGTGGAAACCGCCCCCGAGGCCGAGACGGCGGGGGACGATGACCTTGCCGGGCTGATCGCCTCGCTTTCGGGCGGGGAAGAGGCGGAGGCCGCGGAGATCGCGCCCGCAGAGGTTGCGGTCGAGGCCGTGGAGGCTTCTGAGCAGGAGGAAGAGGCCGCCGATCCCTTTGCCGGGGATCTGGGTCTGGCCGACGAGGAAGTGTTCGAGCTTGCCGATGCGCCGGAGGTGCCGGAAGCCGCGGCGGTGACCGGCGATCTGGATGACGACCTGCCCGAGGCCCTGCTGGGCGGCTGGAGCGAGGAAACCGCCGCAGAGCCGGTGGCCGAGGAGGGGACGGAAGAGGTCTCGGAAGAGACGGAGGCCGAAGTCGCGGCTGCTCCGGTCGAGGCCGAGGATGCGCCCGAAGCAGAACCTCCCTTGCTGGATGAAGCCCCCGCCGCGGCTCCCTCTTCCCCCTTGCCCGAGGTTTCGGACGAGGTGGCGGACAAGCTGCAGCGCGCCCGGGCGCGGGTGATCAATATCCGCCGTGCCGATGCGCCGCCTTCGGCCGGTGAGGCCACGCTCCCGGAAGCCGGGGACGACCAGCCGCAGGCGGGTGGGGCAAGCCATGAAGACGACATGGCGCGCCTGATGCGCCAGGCCGACGACGAGATGTCCGAGCCGGAGAATCGCCGCCGCCTGTCCGCGATCCAGCACCTCAAGGCCGCCGTCGCCGCCACCGTGGCCGAACGCCGCGCCGGGGTGAAGGAGCCGTCCGACGAGGACCGCGCCGACCCCTATCGCGCCGATCTGGCCCGTGTCGTGCGTCCGGCGCGTCCGGATCCGGCGGCCAACCCGGTGCGCCCGGCCCGCCCGGCCCTGCCTGCCCGTGAACCGGCGGCCGGAGCCGTCGCTTCGGGCGACCGTCCGGCGCCGCTGGTGCTGGTCTCGGAACAGCGGATCGACCGCTCGGTGACCCCGGCCCGGGTGGCGCCGGTGCGCCCGCGCCGGGTCGGCGGTGGTGCGGCCGCGGCTGCCCCGGTGAAAACCGATACCGACCTCGAGGCCGAACTGCAGGCGACGATGCGCGGCGAGGACCCGCACCCGGCAGAGGATGAGGCCGGTCTGGCCGCCGATGCGGCGCTGGTCGCCGCGCTGGCCGACGAGGCCGGGGAAGAGGTGGCCGAGGCCGAGCCGGGCAACATCTTCGACGACAGCCGCGGCTTTGCCGAGTTTGCCGAACGTCTGGGCGCCGCCGATCTGGCGCAGATGCTGGAGGCCGCGGCGGCCTATGCGACCTGCGTCGAGAAGCGCGATCACTTCACCCGGCCGTTCCTGATGAAGCAGGTGGAAGCCGGGCGGCTGGTCGAGGGCTTCACCCGCGAGGACGGGCTGCGCGGCTTCGGCACGCTGCTGCGCGAGGGCCGGATCGCCAAGGTCGGCCGGGGCCATTTCGTGCTGGCAGACGATTCCAGCTACCTTGCCGAGGCGCGCAAGCTGGCGCGCTGAGGCTCAGGGAAGACGATCAGGAAGGCGGGTCCTCGCGGCCCGCCTTTTCCTTTTCCGGGTCCTCCTGCCCGATACCGCGGAAGATGCCGCGGAAGGGCAGGGCCCAGAGCAGGCCAAGCCCGACATAGACCGCGAACTCGCCCCAGATTGGCAGGCGTCCCCAGCGGGCATCGGCCCAGTTGACCAGGCTGACGGCGGCGACGATGTAAAGCGGCACGCCCACCAGAAGGATCAGCAGTGCCAGCCGCTTGCGGGTCTTGTAGCTCAGGGCCATGCGGGCGCCCCCTCAGTCGGCGAAGGGATCGGTCACCAGGATGGTGTCGTCGCGTTCCGGGCTGGTGGAGAGAAGCGCCACCGGGCACTGGATCAGTTCCTCGATCCGGCGGACGTATTTGATCGCCGCGCCGGGCAGGTCCGCCCAGGACCGTGCGCCCGCGGTGGATTCGGACCAGCCCTCCATCTCTTCGTAGACGGGGGTGACGCGGGCCTGCAGGTTGGCGGCGGTGGGCAGGTAGTCCAGCTTCTCGCCGTCCAGCATGTAGCCGGTGCAGATCTTCAGCGTCTCGAACCCGTCCAGCACGTCCAGCTTGGTCAGCGCGATGCCGGAAACGCCGCTGGTCGCGCAGGTCTGCCGCACCAGCACCGCGTCGAACCAGCCGCAGCGGCGCTTGCGCCCGGTGACGGTGCCGAATTCATGGCCGCGCTCGCCCAGCCGCTGGCCGTCGGCATCGTGCAACTCGGTCGGGAAGGGGCCTTCGCCGACGCGGGTGGTATAGGCCTTGACGATGCCGAGCACGAAGTCGATCGAGGTCGGGCCGAGGCCGGTCCCCGTCGCCGCCATCCCGGCAAGGGTGTTGGAACTGGTCACGTAAGGATAGGTGCCGAAATCCACGTCCAGCAGCGAGCCCTGCGCGCCCTCGAACAGGATGCGCTTTCCGGCGCGGCGGGCCTCGGTCAGCACCTTCCAGACCGGCTGCGCAAAGGGCAGGATCTTCGGTGCGATCTCCATCAGCTGGGCCTTCAGCGCGGCGGCATCGACGGGGCCAAGGCCGAGGCCCGCCCGCAGCGCGTTGTGATGGGCCAGCAGGCGGCCGATGCGGGTGTCCAGCGTGGCCTCGTCGGCCAGGTCGGCGACACGGATGGTGCGGCGGCCGACCTTGTCCTCATAGGCCGGGCCGATGCCACGCCCGGTGGTGCCGATCTTGGCCACCGCGTTCTGCGATTCGCGGGCGCGGTCCAGTTCGCCATGGACCGGCAGGATCAAAGGCGTGTTCTCGGCGATCATCAGCGTCTCGGCCGTGATGGTCACGCCCTGCGCCGCCAGCTTGTCGATCTCGGCCAGAAGCGCCCAGGGGTCCAGCACCACGCCATTGCCGATGACCGAAAGCTTGCCGCCACGCACGATGCCCGAGGGCAGGAGCGACAGCTTGTAGACGGTGCCGTCGATGACCAGCGTGTGCCCGGCGTTGTGGCCGCCCTGGAAGCGGGCGACGATGTCGGCGCGCTCCGACAGCCAGTCAACGATCTTCCCCTTGCCCTCGTCGCCCCACTGGGCGCCCACGACGACTACATTGGCCATTTCGGGTCCGGTCCTTCGGTCAGGAAAATGCGTCGGGGGTATAGCCGCCGCCGCCGCCGGGGGAAACAGGAAAAACCGCCGCAACAGGGGGCGCTGCCCCCGTCCGCCGTTCCGGCGGACTCCCCCGGGATATTTTCGTCCTGAAAGAGGAAAGGGCCTGTCCTCTTTCAGAACCGCAAATATCCCCGCCGGAGGCTTCCGCCGGTTCAACAGTTCGGCACGTTGACCGCAAGGCCGCCGAGGCTGGTTTCCTTGTATTTCTCGTGCATGTCGTGACCGGTCTGGCGCATCGTCTCGATGCAGGCGTCCAGGGACACCAGATGCTGGCCGTCGCCGCGCAGGCTGAGCGAGGCGGCGGAGACCGCCTTGATCGCACCCAACCCGTTCCGCTCGATGCAGGGCACCTGCACCAGCCCCTTGATCGGGTCGCAGGTCATGCCGAGGTGATGCTCCAGCGCGATCTCGGCGGCGTTTTCCACCTGTTCCGGCGTGCCGCCCAGAACCGCGGCCAGCCCGGCGGCGGCCATGGCGGAGGCCGAGCCGACCTCGGCCTGGCAGCCGCATTCGGCGCCGGAGATCGAGGCGTTGTGCTTGCACAGGCCCCCGATGGCGGCGGCGGTCAGGAGGAAGTCGCCCACTTTCGACGGCGAGGCGCCCGGCACATGGTCCAGCCAGTAGCGGATCACCGCCGGGACCACGCCCGCCGCGCCGTTGGTGGGTGCGGTGACGACCTGCCCGCCGGCGGCGTTCTCCTCGTTCACCGCCATGGCGTAGAGGCTCATCCAGTCGTTGATCGTATGGGGCGCGACGAGGTTCAGCCCGCGTTCTGCCATCAGCGCCTCGTGGATGCCCCTGGCGCGGCGGCGCACCTTGAGGCCGCCGGGCAGGATGCCGGTTCCCTCCATCCCGCGCGAGATGCAGGCGTTCATCACCTCCCAGATCCGCGCCATGCCGCGGTCAAGCTCGGCCGGGCTTCGGAACTTCAACTCGTTGGCGCGCTTCATCGCGGCGATGGAAAGGCCGGATCCGCGGGCCATCTCCAGCATCTCGGCCCCGGTCTCGAACGGCCAGGGCACGTCGGCCCTGGCCTTCGACTTCGCCCCTCCGGCCTCGGCCAGTTCCGCCGCCGTCAGGACGAAGCCGCCGCCGATGGAATAGTAGGTTTCCTGAAGGATCACGTCGCCCTCGCCGTCGGTGGCCTTCAGGATCATGCCATTGGCGTGGCCGGGCAGCGCCGGGCCGTAGTCGAAGGTCAGGTCGGCCTTGGGGTCGAACTGAAGCGGCGGCAGGCCGGGGGCCTCGATCGTATGCGTTTCGGCGATCCGGGCCAGCGCGGCCTCGGCCTTTTCGGCGTCATAGGTGTCGGGAGAGAACCCGGCGAGGCCGAGGATCGTCGCCCGGTCCGTCGCATGGCCGACGCCGGTGAAGGCAAGGGAGCCATGGAGCGAGGCTTTCAGTCCCTTCGGGTGGAACGGACTGGCGCGGAGCCGGTCGAGGAAACGGGCGGCGGCGACCATCGGCCCCATGGTGTGCGACGAGGAGGGGCCGATGCCCACCTTGAACATGTCGAAGACGGAGAGGAACATCTTGCGGGCCTTCAGCGGGCGGGACGGGTGAAGATCGTCGGGCCGAGGGATTCGGTGATGGCCACCCGGGCCGCGGCTGCGGTGGCTTCGCAGGCGGCGAGGGCGGCATGGAGGGCGGGGTAACCTGCGGCGTCGACCAGTCCGGGATGGCCATCGGGCAGTTGTCCCAGCCAGCGGACCAGCGTGCCGATGTAGAGGCCGGGGACAGAGGGCCGGTCGGCCGGGAAGATCGCGGGCGCGGCTTTCGCGCCGGCCTCAAGCGCCTTGAGCGCCTCCTGCGCGCGGGCGGCGGCAAGGGGGATCAGCGTCTCCGACGCCCCGGGGCCCGCCACCCGGTCGGGGTAGTAGATCTCCATCACGGCGGGATGCAGGTTCGAGGAGGTGAAGAACAGCCATTTCAGGAAGACGCCGCGGTCCTGCGCCCCGGGCGCGGGGGCAAGGCGGCCGGGGGCGTGGGTGTCGGCCAGCCAGAGCAGGATGGCGGCGGTCTCGAACATCGGGCCTTCGGGGGTTTCCAGCACCGGGATCTTGCCCAGGGGATGCAGCGCCCGGTAGGCCGGGGCCGCCAGTTCCCCCCCGTCCCGGTCGACCGGCCGGGCGGTATGGGGCAGGGCCAGTTCTTCCAGCAGGATGCGGACGGGCGTGGCCGCCGTGTCGGGGGTGTAATGCAGGACCAGCATGTCCGGGTGTCTCCTGTGCGCCTGCCGAATATGGGGCCGGACGCGCCCGGGGAACAGGCGGAAACCGACATATGCGGGGCCGGGATTGACTTTGGAGCCATCGGAGAAGGCTGCCGTCTTCGCCACGCGCTGATCTTCCGCCGGACGTGACGCGGGCATCGGCGGGTTTCGGGCCGGAGGAACCATGGCCCGCGACTGTTTCCCGATTGCCTCTCGCCCAGCCCGGGGCTTTGCGCTAATCGGGAAGCGGACGCCAAGGACGGAAGGAAGACCGATGCCCGCCGATCTGAACCCCATCGACAAGGCCAAGTTCATCGCCGCGAAACGCGCGGTGGAATTCGTCGAGGACGGGATGAAGCTGGGCCTCGGCACCGGCTCCACCGCCGCCTGGATGGTGCGCTGCCTGGCCGAGCGTATCCGGGAAGACGGGCTGCGCATCGTCGGCGTGCCGACCTCCAGCCGCACGGCGGAACTGGCGGCAAGCCTGGGCATCCGCATCTCCACCCTCGACGATGTGAAGTGGCTGGACCTGACCATCGACGGCGCCGACGAGTTCGACCCCAACCTGAACCTGATCAAGGGCGGTGGTGCTGCGCTTTTGCAGGAGAAGATCGTGGCGACGGCCAGCGATCAGATGATCGTCATCGCAGATGCGGCGAAGGAAGTGGCGCAACTGGGCGCCTTCCCGCTGCCGGTGGAGGTGATCCCCTTCGGCTGGCAGACCACCAAGGCGCTGGTCGAGGAGACGCTGGTCAGCATGGACGTTCTGGGCCGCGACGTGACGCTGCGGATGAACGGCGACAAGCCGCTGGTGACGGATGAATCGAACTATATCCTCGACCTGCACCTGAACCGGATCGGCAATGCCCGCCAGCTGGCGCTGGTTATGAACCAGATCCCGGGCGTGGTGGAGAACGGGCTTTTCATCGACATCTGCGACATCGTGGTGATCGGCCATGCCGATGGCCGCGCCTCCGTGCGCGACATCAACACCGGAAGGGTCGAGGACGACCGGGTGGAATTCGC
>CAYLSD010000075.1:0-11402 GCA_964386345.1 uncultured Fuscovulum sp. | reverse complement strand
CCCATCCGCAGGCCAAGCTCGCGCGCCAGCGCGCCGTAGGTCACCGTCTTCCCCGTGGCGGCAAGGGCGGCGAGGCGGGTTTCAAGCCTCGTCATCGCCCTGTTCGGCCACCCGGGCGACGGAGACCACTTCCTCATCGGCGCCCACGTTGAACACCCGCACGCCGCCTGCGCTGCGGGAGCGGAACGAGATCTGTTCAACCGGAACCCGGATCGACTGGCCGGTAGAGGTGGCCAGCATGATCTGGTCGGTCATCTCGACCGGGAAGGAGGCCACGATCCGCCCGCCACGCGGGCCGGGCGAGATGGCCTTGACCCCCATGCCGCCGCGGCCGCGGACTGGATAGTCGTGTGACGACGACAGCTTGCCCGAGCCTCCGGCGGTGACGGTCAGGAGAAGATCCTCGGCCGCCGACATCTCGGCGTAGCGTTCGGGGGAAAGCTGGCCCCCGGCGACGGCTTCCTCTTCGTCGTCGGCCTCGTCCTCGGTCACGCCCGCCATCAGGCGGCGCTGCTTCAGATAGGCGGCGCGTTCATCCGCCTCGGCCTCGAAATGGCGGATGATCGACATGGAGACCACATGGTCGCCGTCCGCCAGCCGGATGCCGCGCACCCCGGTCGATCCGCGCGACTTGAAGACGCGGATTTCCTGGGTGGAGAACCGGATGGCCCGGCCCAGATGGGTAACCAGCATCACGTCGTCGTTCTCGTCGGCGATGGCGGCGTTCACCAGGCTGACGCCCTCGGGCAGCTTCATGGCGATCTTGCCGTTGCGCATGACATTGGTGAAGTCGGACAGGTCGTTCTGCCGCACGTCGCCGTCCGAGGTGGCGAAGACGATCTGCAGGTTTGCCCAATCCTCCTCGGGCACGTCGACATGCATCAGCGCGGCGATGGTGACGCCCGGCCCGATCGGCAGGATGTTGACCAGCGCCTTGCCCTTGGCGGTGCGGCCCGCCAGCGGCAGGCGCCAGGTCTTCAGCTTGTAGACCATGCCGTCGGTGGTGAAGAACAGCAGCCAGGTGTGGGTGTTGGCGACGAAAAGCGTGGTGACCACGTCGTCTTCCTTGGTCGCCATCGAGGCAAGGCCCTTGCCGCCGCGGTTCTGGGCGCGGAATTCGGCCAGCGAGGTGCGCTTGATATAGCCGCCCGAGGTGATGGTGACGACCATGTCCTCGCGCTCGATCAGGTCCTCGTCCTCCATGTCGCCCGACCAGTCGACGATCTCGGTGCGGCGGGGGACGGCGAAAAGCTGCTTCACCTCGCGCAATTCGTCCGAGATGATCGCCATGATCCGGTCGCGCGAGCCCAGGATGTCGAGGTAGTCCTTGATCTTCGCGGCCAGTTCTTCCAGCTCGTCGGTGACTTCCTTGACGCCCAGTTGCGTCAGGCGTTGCAGGCGCAGGTCGAGGATGGCGCGGGCCTGCGCCTCGGACAGGTTGTAGGTGCCGTCCTCGTTCACCGTATGGGTCGGGTCGTCGATCAGCCGGATATAGGCGACGATGTCATGGGCGGGCCAGCGCCGGGTCATCAGCCTTTCGCGCGCCTCGGCGGCATCGGCAGAAGAGCGGATGGTCTTCACCACCTCGTCGACGTTCGACACGGCGACGGCAAGGCCGCAGAGGATATGGCTGCGCTCGCGCGCGCGGCGCAGTTCGAAGGCGGTGCGGCGGGCAACGACTTCCTCGCGGAAGGTGATGAAATGATGCAGGAAATCGCGCAGGGTCAGTTGTTCCGGCCGGCCGCCGTTCAGGGCCAGCATGTTGCAGCCGAAGCTGGTCTGCATCGGCGTGAAACGGAACAGCTGGTTCAGCACGACATCCGGCGTGGCGTCGCGCTTCAGTTCGATCACCACGCGCACGCCGATCCGGTCGGATTCGTCGGCGACCCCCGAGATCCCTTCCAGCCGCTTGTCGCGGACCTGTTCGGCGATGATCTCGATCATCCGGGCCTTGTTGACCTGATAGGGCACCTCGTCGATCACGATGGCCCAGCGGTCCTTGCGGATTTCCTCGATATGGGTCTTGGCGCGGATGATGACGCTGCCGCGGCCCTCCAGATAGGCCTTGCGCGCGCCCGAACGGCCGAGGATCAGCCCGCCGGTCGGGAAATCCGGCGCCGGGATGATCTCCATCAGCGCTTCCATGCTGACGTCGGGGTTCTCGATCATCGCAAGGGTGCCGTCGATCACCTCGCCCAGGTTGTGCGGCGGGATGTTGGTCGCCATGCCGACGGCGATGCCGCCCGCGCCGTTGACCAGCATGTTCGGGAAGCGGGCGGGAAGGACGGTGGGTTCCTTGTCCTTGCCGTCGTAATTGTCCTGGAAATCGACGGTGTCCTTGTCGATATCGGCCAGCAGGAACGCCGCGGGCTTGTCCATCCGCACTTCGGTATAGCGCATGGCCGCGGCCATGTCGCCGTCCATCGAGCCGAAATTCCCTTGTCCATCAAGGAGTTTCAGCGACATGCTGAAGGGCTGCGCCAGGCGGACCAGCGCGTCGTAGATCGCGCTGTCGCCATGCGGGTGGTATTTCCCCATCGTGTCGCCCACCGGGCGGGCGGATTTGCGGTAGGGCTTGTCATGGGTGTTGCCGGTCTCGCTCATCGCGAAAAGGATGCGGCGATGCACCGGCTTCAGCCCGTCGCGCAGGTCGGGGATGGCGCGGGCGACGATCACGCTCATCGCGTAATCGAGATAGGCGGTCTTCATCTCGTGGACGATATCGACCTGCGGGCCATGCCAGCTGGGCCGTTCCGGCTTTTCGCCAGAGATTTCAGTGTCTTCGGGGGTATCGGTCACGGTCTGCCCTTCATGGCCCTGTGGGCCCCAGATTTGGTTGGCGCGAGGTTACACCATACCGCCGGTGGGGTGCAATGCCGGGGGGCGGCAGGGGTTGGCAGCCGCCGGGAGGGACTGACAACAGTTTGAAAACGTTGATAAAGAATTCATCTGTGGCATGATTCATCCGGGGGAGACGAAAGGAGTATGGCCCCATGCAGGCACAAGAGACCGAGTTGATGCTGAAGGGATACGGGCTGACCACGGCGGAAATCTTCTACCGGATGCCGGATTACCGCAATGTTCTCAACACCTTCCTCTGGCAGCACTACGATCTGGCGCCGGACTACCCCGAGCTGTTCCGCTTCATCGAGTTCTGGCAGGGCAACATAGAGGGCCCGCTGCATTCGGTGCGCTTCACGCACAGGAAGCTGATCGCGCCGGCGGAATGGCGCAACGTGACGGGCGAGTTCCGGCTGCACTGACGGCTTGCGCAGGCCGGTGCGCCTGCGTATGGCGCGGGGATGAGCCGCATCGACCCTCCCGCGCGGGCCCTGACCGGGCCGGGCGACCTGATCCGCGAGGGTCTGGCCGCGCCGGAAGACCGCACCGTGCTGGACAGGGTGGCCGAGGCGTTCCGCATCCGCATCAGCCCGGCGATGGCGGCGCTGCCGGGGCAGGGCGTGCGGGCGCAGTTCGTGCCGCAGGCGGCCGAGCTTGAGGTGCGGCCCGAGGAACTGACCGACCCGATCGGCGACGACGCGCACCGCCCGGTCCGCGGCCTGACGCATCGCTACCCCGACCGGGTGATCCTGCACGCGACCCAGACCTGCGAGGTCTACTGCCGCTTCTGCTTCCGCCGCGAGGCGGTGGGCGAGTCGGGCGCGCTGGCCGAGGCGGAATTCCGGCAGGTGCTGGACTACCTGCGCGACCATCCGCAGATCTGGGAAGTGATCCTGACCGGCGGCGACCCGATGGTGCTGTCGTCCCGGCGGCTGAAGGAGATGCTGGACCGGCTGGCGGAAATCCCCTCGGTGCAGGTGATCCGCTTCCACACCCGCATTCCGGTGGTGGCGCCCGAGAAGATCACCCCCGCGCTGGTGGAGGCGCTGGACATCCGCCCGGCGGTCTGGCTGGTGGTCCACACCAACCACCCCGACGAGATCACCCCGGCCGCCGAGGCCGCTTTCGCCCGGCTGGTCCGCGCGGGCGTGCCGCTTCTGTCGCAGACGGTGCTCTTGCGCGGCGTGAACGCCGACGCGGGCACTCTGGAGGCGCTGTTCCGCGCGCTGATCCGCAACCGGGTGAAGCCCTATTACCTGCACCACCCCGATCTGGCGAAGGGCACCGGCCATTTCCGGCTGCCGATCGCCGAGGGGCAGGGGATCATGGCCGAATTGCGCGGCCGGATTTCCGGCACGGCGCTGCCGGCCTATATCCTCGACATTCCGGGGGGTTACGGCAAGGTGCCCATCGGGCCGGAGTATCTGGAGCCGCAGGAGGACGGCGGCTGGATCGTCACCGACCCGCAGGGGCGGCGGCATCCCTACCGGGATATCTGAGCCGCGCCCCCCGCCTCTCGGTCACTTCGCCCGCGTCGGCCGGTCGAAGACCTTCTTGCCCATCAGGCTGCCCACAAGGTCCACCATCAGCCGCGCCGTCATGCCGCGGTCGTCGAGGAAGGGGTTCAGTTCCACCAGGTCCAGGCTGGTGACAAGGCCGCTTTCGTGCAGCAGTTCCATCACCAGATGCGCCTCGCGGAAGGTGGCGCCGCCGGGGACGGTGGTGCCGACGGCGGGGGCGATGGAGGGGTCGAGGAAATCCACGTCCAGCGACACATGCAGCATGCCGCCTTCGTCGCGGCAGCGGGCCAGGAACTCGCGCAGGGGGGCGACGATGCCGCGCTCGTCGATCACCCGCATGTCGTTGATGGCGATGTCGCATTCCAGCATCGCCGCCTGTTCGGCCGGATCGACCGAGCGGATGCCGAACATGCAGATGCGATGGGCGGGGACCGGGGCGGGGAAGGGCGGGAAGGCGTCGAAGCCGTCGCGGCCGGCGATATAGGCCAAGGGCGTGCCGTGCAGATTGCCGCTGGTGGTGGTCAGCGGCGTGTGGAAATCGGAATGCGCGTCCAGCCACAGCAGGAAAAGCGGACGCCCCTGCCGTTCGGCGAAGGCCGCGGCCCCGGCGGCGGAGCCGAGCGCCAGCGAATGGTCGCCGCCCATGACGATGGGAAAGCCGCCCTGCGACAGGGCCTCTTCCACCCGTTCCCGCAGCGTCATGGTCCAGCCCACCGTTTCGGCCAGCATGTGGACCGCCGGATTGGGGCAGGAGACCGCGGGCAGCGGCGGCAGGGCCACGTCGCCCCAGTCCTCGACCCCGTGGCCTTCGGAACTGACCTCGCGGGCGATGCCCGCCACGCGATAGGCGGCAGGCCCCATCAGGCAGCCGGGCCGCTTCTGGCCGGAATCGATGGGGGCGCCGATCAGGATGGCTCTGGGCATGTGGGACCTCCGTTTGCGATCCGGGATACACGGAAGGGGGCGCGCTGGCCAGCGGCGGCAAGGCGGAGATGACAGGATTGCGACCCATGCGCGCAGGGCATTGGAAGCGGGCGGGGTCAAGGATAGGATGGCCGCACCTTGGGGAGAAGCTGATGATCGTCGAGCTTGGGCATTTCGCGCTGATCCTTGCGCTGATGGTGGCCGCGGTGCAGGCCGTGCTGCCGCTTTGGGGCGCGCAGGTGCGCAATGCCTCGCTGATGGCGCTGGCCGGTCCCGCCGCGGTGGCGCAGTTCCTGCTTGTCGCCCTGGCCTTCGGGGTGCTGACATGGGCCTTCGTGGTGTCGGATTTCTCGCTGGCGGTGGTGACGGCCAATTCCCACACGCTGAAGCCGATGCTCTACAAGGTCAGCGGGGTCTGGGGGAACCATGAGGGCTCGCTGCTGCTGTGGGTGCTGATCCTGGCGCTGTTCGGGGCCTCTGCCGCCTGGTTCGGCCAGAACCTGCCCACGGCGCTGAAGGCGCGGGTGATCGCGGTGCAGGGAATGATCGGGGCGGCGTTCCTCGCCTTCCTGATCTTCACCTCCAACCCGTTCTGGCGGCTGCAGGTGCCCCCCCTGGACGGGCAGGACCTGAACCCGCTGTTGCAGGACCCCGGCCTCGCCTTCCATCCGCCCTTCCTCTACCTGGGCTATGTGGGCCTGAGCATGGCGTTCAGTTTCGCCGTCGCCGCGCTGATCGAAGGGCGGATCGACGCCGCCTGGGCCCGCTGGGTGCGGCCCTGGACGCTGGCCGCATGGATCTTCCTGACCATCGGCATCGCGCTCGGCTCGTGGTGGGCCTATTACGAACTGGGCTGGGGCGGGTTCTGGTTCTGGGACCCGGTCGAGAACGCCAGCTTCATGCCCTGGCTGCTGGCCGCGGCGCTGCTGCATTCGGCAATCGTGGTGGAAAAGCGCGAAAGCCTGAAAAGCTGGACCATCCTGCTGGCGATCATGGCCTTCGGCTTCAGCCTGATCGGCACCTTCATCGTGCGCTCGGGCGTCATCACCTCGGTCCATTCCTTCGCCAGCGACCCCGAGCGGGGCGTCTTCATCCTTGCCATCCTCGCCTTCTTCACCGGCGGTGCGCTGGTGCTTTACGCGGCCCGCGCCGGCGCGATGGAGGCGAAGGGGCTTTTCGGCATGGTCAGCCGGGAAAGCGCGCTGGTGGCGAACAACATCCTTCTGGCGGTCGCCGCCTTCGTCGTCTTCATCGGCACGATCTGGCCGCTTGTAGCCGAGATCACCTCGGGAAGGTCGATCTCGGTCGGCGAGCCCTTCTTCAACGCGGCCTTCACGCCGTTCTTCGTGGCGCTGGCGGTGATCCTGCCGCCGGGCGCGATGCTGGCCTGGAAGCGGGGCGATCTGCGCCGCAGCCTGCGCAGCCTGTGGCCCGTGGCGGTTCTGGCGGTGGCGCTTGGCGGGCTGGCCTTCGCCTTGCAGACCGGGCGCTCGGCGCTTGGTCCCATCGGCGCGGTGCTGGGGGCCTGGGTGGTCCTCGGCGCGCTCTGGGACCTCTGGGCCCGCACCGGGCGCAGCGGCGACCGGCTTGGCCGCCTTCTGCGGCTGCCGCGGGCGGATTGGGGCAAGGCCGCCGCGCATTCCGGCCTTGGCGTCACCGTCTTCGCCGTCGCCGCGATGAACGCCTGGGCGGTCGAGGACATCCGCGTGGCGCAACTGGGCGAGACCTTCCCGCTGGGCCGCTACGAGGTGACGCTGCGCGACGTGCGGCAGGAGCCGGGGCCGAACTACACCTCGACCATGGCCGAGATGGTGGTGACGCGGGCGGGCGCTCAGGTCGCCGTGCTCTATCCCGAAAAGCGGGTCTATCCGGTGCAGGCCATGCCGACGACCGAGGCCGCCATCGACTACGGTTTCCTGCGCGACCTCTACCTTGTGATCGGCGACCCGCAGGAAGGCGGCGGCTGGGCGGTGCGCGGCTATGTGAAGCCCTTCGCCAACTGGCTGTGGGGCGGTGCGCTGCTGATGGCCCTTGGCGGGCTTCTCAGCCTGACGGACCGGCGCTACCGGGTGGCGGCGGGCGCGCGCAAGGCGCCTGCGGGAGTGCCAGCGGAATGAGGGGACTTGGCAAGGCATATGTCCTGGCGCTGGCCCTGATGGCGACGCCGGTCCTTCCGGTGCAGCCCGACGAGATGCTGGCCGACCCGGCGCTGGAGGCCCGCGCGCGGGAGATCAGCCGCGCGGTGCGCTGCCCGGTCTGTCAGGGCGAAAGCATCGACGACAGCAACGCCCGCATCAGCCGCGACCTGCGGATCATCATCCGCGAAAGGCTGGTGGCGGGCGACAGCGACCAGCAGGTGCTGGATTTCATCGTCGCCCGCTATGGCGAATTCGTGCTGTTCGACCCGCCGAAATCGGGGACGAACCTGATCCTCTGGCTGGCGGGTCCGGCGGTGCTGCTTCTGGGCGGAGGCATCGCCCTTGCCGCCTTCCGCCGCCGCGGCGCGGTGCCGGAAGAGGGGCTGACCGCCGAGGAACAGGCGCGGCTGGACGAGATCCTGAAACGCTGACGCCGCGTTCCGCTTGGCCTTTCGCGCCGCCCGCGCCATCCTCCCGCCCAAGAGGGAGGGCCGCGATGAGCTACCAGACGATCCTTGTCGGCGAAGAAAACGGCATCGGCACCATCACGCTGAACCGGCCCGAAGTGATGAATGCGCTGTCCAGCCGGATGCGGCTGGAGATGGCCGAGGCGCTGCAGGCCCTGCACGGGACGGCGCGCTGCATCGTGATCACCGGCACCGGCCGTGCCTTCTGCTCGGGGCAGGACCTGCAGGACGCGGGCAACATCGCCGCCGTCGATTTCACCCGCATCCTGAACGAGGAATATGTCCCCCTCCTGCGGCTGATCACCGAAAGCCCGGTGCCGACCATCGCCGCGGTCAACGGCGCCGCGGCCGGGGCAGGGGCCAATCTCGCGCTGGCCTGCGACGTGGTGATCGCCGCCGAGAGCGCCTCCTTCATCCAGGCCTTCAGCCGCATCGGCCTGATCCCGGACGCGGGCGGCACCCATTGGCTGCCGCGCCAGATCGGCCTTGCCCGGGCCATGGGGGCGGCGCTTTTCGCCGACCGGATCGGTGCCGCGCAGGCCGCCGACTGGGGCATGATCTGGGAGGCGGTGCCGGATGCCGAGTTCCCGGAGGTGATCGCCGCGCGGGCGGGGCATCTGGCCAATGGCCCGACCTTGGCCTATCAAGCGGCAAAGCAGGCGCTGCGGTCATCGTTCGATCTGGATCTTGGCCAGGCCCTTGCGCTTGAGGCCGATCTTCAGGGCCGCTGCGGCGCCACCCATGACTTCCGCGAAGGCGTCGCCGCCTTCCTTGAAAAACGCGCGCCCCGGTTCCGCGGGGCCTGACCGGGCCGAAGGGGGCCGTATGAACGCGCAGCACCGCGATGAGGTCGTCCGCTCCTACTACCGCATCCGCAAGATGCTGGGCTGGCTGGGGCTGGTGCTGCCGGTGGTGCTGATCCTTGGCGGCTGGCTCAGCCAGCGCACGGTGGAACCCTCGATCAGCGACTATTACCACACGCTGATGCGCGACGCCTTTGTCGGCACGCTGACGGCGATCGGCCTTTTCCTGATCGCCTATCCGGGTCACGACCCCGAGCAGGGCGAGCATGTCTCGGACGACCTGATCACCACCGTCGCCGGGATCGCGGCCTTCGGCGTGGCCTATTTCCCGAACGAGACGCGGATGCAGGCGAACCTCCTCGGCTCGATCACCCAGCAGGCGCTCGGCTACAAGGTGGCGGCGGCGGCGCATTACTTCAGCGCCGTGGTCTTCCTCGGCGCGCTGGCCGCGCTGTGCCTGCGGAAATTCGCCCGGACGGCCAAGCCCATGCGGCGGCGCATCTACCGCGCCTGCGGCTGGACCATCCTTGTGATGACGGTGCTGGTGATCGTGGCAAGCTGGTTCAAGATCCGCGGCCCGGCAGGCCCGCAGAAGATCGTCAACGACTGGATGCTGGTGCTGTGGTTCGAGGCCATCGCCATCTGGGCCTTCGCGCTGGCCTGGCTGGTCAAGGGCCGGGTCGAGGAACGCCTGACCCGGCCGAGGTGATCAGGCGCCCCGGGAAAGGGCCGCCACGCCGGTCCGGGCGATCTCCTTCAACCCCAGCGGGCGCATCAGGTCGGCGAAGGCGTCGATCTTCTCCGGCGGGCCGGTCATCTCGAAGACGAAGCTTTCCAGCGTCGAATCCACCACCTTGGCGCGGAAGATCTCGCACAGCCGCAGCGCCTCGATCCGCGCGTCGCCCTTGCCGGCCACCTTGATCAGCGCCAGTTCGCGCTGCACCGAGGGCCCCTCGGCGGTCAGGTCGTGGACGGCATGGACCGGCACCATGCGCGAAAGCTGCGCCTCGATCTGGTCGATCACCGAGGGCGTGCCGCGGGTGACGATGGTGATGCGCGAGCGGTGGCCGGTATGGTCCACCTCGGCCACGGTCAGGCTGTCGATGTTGTAGCCGCGCCCGGAAAACAGGCCGATCACGCGCGCCAGCACGCCGGGCTCGTTCTCGACCACGATGGCCAGCGTATGGCTTTCCTCGACCTGGGAATGGCTGTCCCGAAGGTCATAGGCGGAATGGCTGGTCGAGCCTTTCTTGATATTCAGCGCAGACATCTCTGCCCCTTCATCTGTTCATAAATATCCCACGGGGGTCCGGGGGTGTGAAACCCCCGGCTCGACATCTCACACCAGCACCGCGCCCGACTTGAAGGCCTCGGCATCCGCCGACAGCAGCATCTCGTTGTGCGGCTTGCCGGAGGGGATCATCGGGAAGCAGTTCTCGTGCTTCTCGACCAGGCAGTCGAAGATCACCGGGCCGTCATAGGCCAGCATCTCGTTGATCGCATCGTCCAGATCCTTCGGATCGGACACCTTGATCCCCTTGCAGCCGAAAGCCTCGGCCAGTTTCACGAAGTCCGGCAGGCTCTCGCTCCACGACGACGAATAGCGCTCGCCGTGCAGCAGCTCCTGCCACTGGCGCACCATTCCCAGCCGTTCGTTGTTCAGGATGAACTGCTTGACCGGGGCGCGGAACTGCATCGCCGTGCCCATTTCCTGCATGTTCATCAGCCAGGACGCCTCACCCGCCACATTGATGACCAGCGCCTCCGGATGGGCGATCTGCACGCCGATGCTGGCGGGCAGGCCGTAGCCCATGGTCCCCAACCCTCCGCTCGTCATCCAGCGGTTCGGCTCGTCGAAGCCCAGGAACTGGGCGGCCCACATCTGGTGCTGGCCGACCTCGGTGGTGATGTAGCGGTCGCGGCCGCGGGTCAGCGCCTCCAGCCGTTGCAGCGCGTATTGCGGCTTGATGGTCTTGTCGCCGGGCGCATAGGCAAGGCAGTTGACCTTCTTCCACTCCTCGATCTGCGCCCACCACTTCGCCAGCCCGGCCTTGTTGACCTTGCGGCCGCGGGCCTTCCAGACCTTCAGCACGTCCTCCAGCACATGGCCGACATCGCCGATGATCGGCACATCCACGCGGATGACCTTGTTGATCGACGAGGGGTCGATGTCGATATGCACCTTCTTCGACTTCGGCGAGAAATCGGTGATCCGCCCGGTGATCCGGTCGTCGAACCGGGCGCCGATGTTCACCATCAGGTCGCAGCCGTGCATCGCGAGGTTGGCCTCGTAAAGGCCGTGCATCCCCAGCATCCCGATCCAGCCCTTGCCGCTGGCCGGATAGGCGCCCAGACCCATCAGGGTGGAGGTGACGGGAATGCCGGTCGCATCGGCCAGTTCCCGCAGAAGCTGGCTTGCCGCCTTGCCCGAGTTCACCACGCCGCCGCCGGTGTAGAAGATCGGCCGCTCGGCCACCTCAAGCATCTCGACCAGCCGGGTGATGGCGTCGATGTCGCCCTTCACCCGCGGCTGGTAGTGATCGACCTTCGCCTTCTGCGGCGGGGTGTATTCGGCATTGGCGAATTGCACGTCCTTCGGAATGTCGACCAGCACCGGGCCGGGGCGGCCGTGGGTGGCGACATGGAAGGCCTGATGGATGGTCTCGGACAGTTTCGCGGTGTCCTTCACCAGCCAGTTCATCTTGGTGC
>CAYLSD010000074.1:0-11610 GCA_964386345.1 uncultured Fuscovulum sp. | reverse complement strand
GGATCACCCCTGCGGCGTCATCGCCTTCCGCTGCCGCGCCCGCTCCAGCCCCAGTTGCCGTTCGCGCCAGATGATCAGGATCCCCGCCGTCACCACCAGCGCGGCGCCCGAGAGCATGGTCCAGGTCGGCGCCTCGGCGAAGACGAACCAGCCGATCGCCAGCGCGAAGATCATCGAGGCATAGTCGAAGGGCGCCACCAGCGAGGCATCGGCCTCGCGGTAGCTGGAGGTCAGCAGGATCTGCCCGATGCCCCCCAGCAGCCCCGCCCCGACCAGCAGCGCGGCCTCGCCCGGAGTGGGCCAGACCCAGCCGAAGGGAATGGTCGCCAGCGACAGGACCGAGGCGGTGACAGAGAACCAGAAGACGATGGCCGCGGTCTTCTCGGCCAGCACCAGCTTGCGCACGAAGACCTGCGCCAGCGCGGAGAACAGCGCCCCGCCAAGGACGACCATCGCCCCGAAGGCCTGGGCATAGCCCGCCTGGCCGGGGTCCAGCACCGTCAGCCGCGGATAGACCACGATCAGCACGCCGAAAAGGCCGAGCGCGACGCAGGCCATGCGGAAGAACCGCACCTCCTCGCCCAGGAACATCGCGGCGAAGATCACCGTCAGGATCGGCGAGGCATAGCTGATCGCCGTGACTTCCGGCAGCGGCAGGTAGGCCAGCCCGGCGAAGCCCAGCCCCATGGCGCAGGTCCCCATCAGCCCGCGCCAGAAATGGCCGAAGGGGTTTTTCGTGCGCAGGCCGGTTGCCAGTTCCCGCCGGAAGGCAAGCCAGACGACGATCACCGGGATGGCGAAGAACGACCGGAAGAACACCGTCTGCCCGGCTGGCACATGGTCGGCGGTGGCCTTGATCATCGCCGACATGACGATGAAGACCAGCACCGAGGCCAGCTTGTAGGATATGCCGCGCAGCGGGCGCATGGGGCCTCCTTTTCCGCTGCCGCCGGTGAAGCATGGCGGGGCGGCGGGCGCAATCCCTCTGGACCTTCCCGGCCTTCGCGGGTTCCATGGGCGGAAATGGAGTGCGCGATGACTTCTTCCACCGAAAGGCCGCTGACCGACCTGATCGACCAGGGCCGCGGGGCGGTTCCCGCCGACCTCGTGCTGAAGGGAGGGCGGGTCTTCGACCTGATCACCGGGGAACTGGTCGAGACCGACGTGGCGATCTGCGGCGATACGATCGTGGGGACGTTCGGCAGCTATCGGGGCAGGCGCGAGATCGACGTGACGGGCAAGGTGGTGGTGCCGGGTTTCATCGACACGCATCTGCATATCGAGTCGAGCCTCGTGACCCCGCATGAATTCGACCGCTGCGTGACGCCGCGCGGGGTGACGACGGCGATCTGCGACCCGCATGAGATCGCCAATGTCTGCGGGCTGGCGGGCATCCGCTACTTCCTTGCAAGCGCGGCGCAGACGCTGATGGATATCCGCGTGCAACTGTCGTCCTGCGTGCCCTCGACCCATATGGAGACCGCGGGCGCGCGGCTTGAGGCCGGGGACCTGATCCCGCTGATGGACCACCCGAAGGTGATCGGGCTGGCCGAGTTCATGAATTTCCCCGGCGTGCTGATGAAGGACCCGGGCTGCATGGCGAAGCTGGAGGCCTTCCGGGGCCGGCATGTCGACGGCCACGCGCCCCTGCTGCGGGGGATGGACCTGAACGGCTATATCTCGGCTGGCATCCGCACGGAACATGAGGCGACAACGGCGGAAGAGGCGCTGGAGAAGCTGCGCAAGGGAATGCGGGTGCTGATCCGCGAGGGCTCGGTCTCGAAGGACCTGCACGCCTTGGCGCCGGTGCTGACCGAGCGGCATTCGCCCTATCTGTGTTTTTGCACCGACGACAGGAACCCGCTGGACATCGCCGAGCATGGCCATCTGGACCACATGATCCGCACGGCCATCGGGCTGGGGTGCCCGCCGCTGGCGGTCTACCGGGCGGCCAGCCTGTCCGCGGCCGAGGCCTTCGGGCTGAAGGACCGCGGGCTGATCGCGCCGGGCAAGCGGGCGGATATCGCGGTGATCGACAGTCTGGAAGGCTGCCATGCGGCGATGGTCTTCGCGGGGGGCGTGCTGGCCGATGCTGCGGCCTTCGCCGGAAGGGCGTCGACGGAGCCGGTGGCCCGCGCCTCGGTGAAGGCGCCGAGGGTGGGTCCGCAGGATTTCCGCACCGCCGGGAACCGGGCCGAGACGCCGGTGATCGGCATCCTGCCGGGCAAGATCATCACCCCGCACCTGACCTTCGACATTCCGCCGGTGGACGGCGACAAGCGCCCCGACATTGCGCGCGACCTGATGAAGATCGCGGTGATCGAACGGCATGGCAAGAACGGCAACCGCGCCACCGGCTTCGTGCAGGGCTTCGGGATGAAGGAGGGCGCCATCGCCTCCACCGTCTGCCACGACCATCACAACATCGCCGTGGTGGGGGCGGATTACGCCGACATGGCGCTGGCGGCGAACCGGCTGGGCGAGATCGAGGGGGGCTTCGTCGTCGCCCGGGGCGGCGAGGTGCTGGCGGAACTGGCGCTGCCGGTGGCCGGGCTGATGAGCCTGCGGCCCTTCGAGGAGGTGCGCGAGGCGCTGGTTCTCTTGCGCGCCGCCGCCCGGTCCGTGGGCGTCACGCTGGAGGAACCCTTCCTGCAACTGGCTTTCCTTGCCCTGCCGGTGATCCCGCATCTGAAGATCACCGATCACGGCATGGTCGATGTCGACCGTTTCGAGGTGCTGCCATGAAGGCCACGATCTGGCACAACCCGCGTTGTTCCACCTCTCGCCGGGTGCTTCAGGACCTGCGCGCGGCGGGGGTGGAGCCGGAGGTGGTGGACTATCTGCAAACCGGCTGGACGGCGGAGGGGCTGCGGGCGCTTCTGGCCGGGGCCGGAATGACCGCGCGGCAGGCGCTGCGGGCGAAGGAGCCCTTGGCGAAAGAGCTGGGCCTGACCGATCCGGGCGTGACGGAGGCGGCGCTGATCGCCGCCATGGTTGCCCATCCGGTTCTGGTGGAGCGGCCCTTCGTGCGGACGGCGAAGGGCACGGCGCTTTGCCGCCCGCCGGAGCGGCTGGCCGAATTGCTGGATTGAGCGGCTGCCGCCGTTGGGGCGTTTCGTCCCCCGGAGAGCATTTTTGTCAACGTGAAGACCATCCGCCGCCGGGGGTTTTCCTTTGCCGTCGGGCGGGTAAGCTGGCGGTGAAGCGGAGGGTGCAATGGTTGCCATCGTGACTGCGGGTGTTTCGGCCATCGGGCGGCCTCTGGTTCTGGCGCTGGCCGGGGCCGGGCATGACGTGGGCTTCACCCATGTCGGCGCGCCGGAGGCGGCGGCGCGGCTGGAGGCCGAGGTGGCCGCCATGGGGCGCCGGGCGAAGGGCTGGGACAGCGACGCGGGGGACGAGGCGGCGGTTGCCGCGCTGCACGGGGCGGTGACGGACTGGGCCGGGGCTGTGCCGGAGGTGCTGGTCAACAATGCCGGCATCCAGACCTGGGCCTCGTTGCTGGACCTGCGGGCCGAGCAATGGGATGCGGTGATGCGCACCAACCTGCGGGGGTGTTTCCTGAACACCCAGGCCTTCGCCCGGGCGCTGGCCGCGGCGGGGAAGGGCGGTTCCATCGTCAACCTCGGCTCGGGCTGCAACAAGCTCGCCTTCCCGCGGCTGGTGGACTACACCGCCTCGAAGGGCGGGATCGAGCAGTTCACCAAGGTTGCGGCGGTGGAGCTTGGTCCCCTCGGCATCCGCGTCAACTGCATCGCCCCCGGCGCCATCGCCACCGAACGCACGGCCGCGGAGGCGGGGGACTATGCCGCCACCTGGGCGAAGGTGACGCCGTTGCGCCGGGTCGGCACGCCGCAGGATATCTGCGGCCCGATGCTGTTCCTGATCTCCGATGCCGCCGCCTTCGTCACCGGCCAGACGCTCTGGGTGGATGGCGGTGCCTTTTCACAGGCCAACTGGCCCTATGAGGTGACGCCATGACCGCGACCCGCACGCTGCTTCTGTTCGGCGACAGCAACACCCATGGCACCATGCCGATGGCCGGGCTGTCCGACACCGGGCGCTTCGGGCGCGGGGAACGGTGGGCGGGCCGGTTGCAGGCGCTGCTGCCGGAGTGGGAGGTGATCAACGAGGGCCATCCCGGCCGCACGACGCTGCATGACGATCCGGTGGAAGGGCCGCACCGCAACGGGCTGACCGTGCTGCCCGCGCTTCTGGAGACGCACCGGCCGGTGGATGTGGTGCTGGTCATGCTGGGCACCAACGACCTGAAGGAACGTTTCAGCGTCAATGCGGGCGACATCGCCCTGTCGCTGGAGCGGCTGGTGAAGGAGATCCGCACCAGCGAGGCGGGGCCGGGCGGAGCGGCCCCCGGCATCCTGATGGTCGCCCCGCCGCCGGTCGAGGAGGCGGGTTGCCTGGCCGGGATCTTCGCCGGGGGCGCGGCGAAGTCCCGCCAGCTTGCCGCGCGGATCGGGGCCATGGCGGAACGGAACGGGCTGCCCTTCCTCGATGCGGGCGAACTGGTCCGGGTCAGCCCGCTGGACGGCATCCATTACGGCCCCGAGGCGAACCCGGTGCTGGCTGAAGCCTTCGCCGCGGCGATCCGCCGTCATTTCCCCTGATTAGGCCCATCCTAATCCGCGCTGTGCCATTCCATCCTTTTTTCCAAAGATGAATCCCGGCACTGTCTTTTCCGACCCGCCACCCATCCGATCCCCGGAGGCCGCCATGACCCTGCACGATCCCGCCCTGACGGAACTGCGCGCCAATGTCGCCCAGCCTTTCGGACGCGCGCAGGCGATGCCGAAATCGGTCTACACCTCGGCCAGTTTCGCCGAACTGGAGCAGCAGCACATCTTCGGCCGCGAATGGCTGTGCGCCGGGCGGGCCGAGGCGCTGCCGAACCCGGGCGACTACATGACGATGGAGATCTCGGGCGAGCCGGTGATCATCCTGCGCGACCGCGAAGGAGTGCTGCGCGGCATGTCGAACGTCTGCCGCCACCGGATGAGCACGCTGCTGGAGGGACGCGGCAACCGCCGTTCGATCGTCTGCCCCTATCACGCCTGGACCTACAACCTGGACGGCACCCTGCGCGGCGCCCCCGCGATGGCGCGGAACGAGAGCTTCTGCAAGGAAGACGTGCGGCTGCCCGCGATCCGGGTGGAGGACTGGCGCGGCTGGATCATGGTGACGCTGAACCCCGACGCGCCGCCGCCCTCGGAAACATTGGCCGGGGTGGACCGGCTGGTCGGCCACCTGCCGATGGAGACCTATACGGAAGTCTTCCGCGAGGAATTCGAATGGGCCACCAACTGGAAGGTGCTGGCCGAGAACTTCATGGAAAGCTACCACCTGCCGGTCTGCCACGCGGGCACCATCGGCGGCGCCAGCGACCTGAACAAGATGGAATGCCCCGAGGGGGAAGAGGCGTTCAACTATCACTGGATCGTCAAGAACGACCTTGTTCCGCTGGCGCTGGCGCATCCGTCCAACACCGTCCTGCAGGGTGACGACCGGCGGATCACCTGGCTGCTGGCGATCTATCCCAGCCTGCTGATCACCCTGACCCCGGGCTATTTCTGGTATCTCTCGCTGACGCCGAAGGGGGCGGGCAAGGTGCATGTCCTGTTCGGCGGCGGGATGAGCGCGGAATGGATGGCCGACCCGCAGGCGGCCGAGCATCTGAAGGGTGTGAAGGCGCTGCTCGACGACGTGAACGTCGAGGACAAGGGCTGCGTCGAGCGGGTCTACCGCGGCCTTTGCGCCGGCCTGTCCGCCCCCGGCGCGCTGTCGCATCTGGAGCGCCCGAACTACGATTTCGCCCGCTGGATCGCCTCTCGCCTGCCCTGAACCGGATTTCCGAAGACCTGAAAGGATGACCATGGCCCATACGCGCCATCGCAAGTTCAACACCAAGGACACCTATCCCGAGCAGAATCTGGACAACGACCTGTGCCAGGCCGTGGTCGCGCGCGGCACCACGATCTTCCTGCGCGGCCAGTGCCCGCAGAACCTTGACGACGCCAAGGACATCGGCAGCCACGATCCGGTGGAGCAGACCCACAAGGTGATGCAGAACATCAGGCAGCTGGTCGAGGAATGCGGCGGCAGGATGGAGCATGTCTGCAAGGTCGTGGTCTACCTGACCGACGTGCGCCACCGCGAGGCGGTCTACCGGACCATGGGCGAATACATCAAGGGCGTGCATCCGGTCTCGACCGGGGTGGTCGTCACCGCGCTGGCCCGGCCGAACTGGCTGGTCGAGATCGACGCGACCGCCGTCATCCCGGACTGAACCGTTCCGAAGCCGGGGGTTTCACACCCCCGGACCCCCGTGGAGTATTTGGACCGAGATGAAGGAAAGCCGCTTCATCTTGGCGGAAATACTCTCTGGGGGTCCGGGGGGCGAAGCGCCCCCGGCGCCTGCCACAAGGGGCCACGCATGACCTTTTCCCTTCTCGCCCGCTGCCCGAAGACCGGCGCCTTCGGCATGGTGATCTCTTCCTCTTCGCCGGCGGTGGCCGCGCGCTGCGCCCATGCGCGGGCGGGCGTCGGCGTGGCGGCGACGCAGAACATCACCGACCCGGCGCTGGGCCCGCGGCTTCTGGACCTGATGGAGGCGGGGGCTTCCGCGTCCGAGGCGATGGCGCAGGCGGTGGCCGGGGCGGCGCATGCGGAGTATCGCCAGCTGATGTGCGTCGATGCGCAGGGAAGGGTGGCCAGCCATTCCGGCGCGAAGACGCTGGGGGTCTGGGCGCTGGCCGAGGGGGAAGGCGTGATCGCCGGGGGGAACCTGCTGGCGAATACCGGCGTGCCTGCGGCGATGGTGGCAGGGTTCTCTGCCGCGGCGGGCAGTTTCGGCGACCGGCTGGTGGCGGCGCTTCAGGCCGCAGCCGCGGCGGGGGGCGAGGCGGGGCCGGTGCATTCGGCGGGGTTGCTGGTGGTGGACCGCGAAAGCTGGCCCGTCGCATGGCTGCGTGCCGACTGGTCGGAAGGGGCGACGCCGATCGAGGAGGTCGTGCGGGCATGGCAGGTCTACCAGCCGCAGATGGCCGCCTATATCCAGCGCGCGAGGGACCCGGAATGGGCGCCCTCCTATGGCGTGCCGGGGGACGAATAGCGCGACGAACAGGCTTTCGCGCCGGCGCGCGCGCGGCTAAGTCTGGGGGATGCCGCTGCGCTTCACCCTTCGACAACTGGAATATCTGGTCGCCGTGGGCGAGACCGGCTCCATCGCCGCGGCGTCGGAGCGGGTGAACGTCTCCTCGCCCTCGATCTCGGCCGCCATCGCGCAGCTTGAGCAGGAGTTCGGCCTGCAGCTTTTCGTCCGGCGCCATGCGCAGGGCCTGTCGCTGACGCAGGGCGGCAGGCAGTTCGTCGACGAGGCGCGGGCGGTGCTGGCGGCGGCGGGGCGGCTGAACGATCTGGCCAACGGGATCACCGGGCAGGTGCGCGGGCCGCTGTCGGTCGGCTGTCTGGTGACCTTCGCGCAGGTGCTGCTGCCGCGCCTGCGCCGCAGCTTCGTCACCCGCTACCCGGAGGTGGACTTCCGCCAGTATGAGCGCCACCAGGCCGAGATCCTCGACGGCATCCGGCAGGCCCGGCTGGACGTGGCGCTGACCTACGACCTGGACATTCCCGCCGATCTGGAGTTCGTGCCGCTGCTGAAGCTGCCGCCCTATGCGCTTCTGCCGCCCGGCCATCCGCTGGCCGATTGCCCTCATGTCACGCCGCAGGACCTTGCGCCGCATCCGATGGTGCTTCTGGACCTGCCGTTCTCCACCGACTATTTCCTTGAGATTTTCCGTCCCCATTCCTTGCGCCCGCGGGTGGTGGAGCGGACGCGGGACATGGGGGTGATGCGGGCGATGGTGGCGAACGGCTTCGGCTATTCCATCGCCAACATCAGCCCGCAGTCCGGCCTTGCACCCGATGGCCAGCAGTTGCGCCATGTGCCGCTGCGGGGGGCGGAGCCGCTGAGCCTCGGCCTCGTGCTGGCCGAGGGCGCGACGGCCGCGCTGACCATCCGCGCCTTCATCGACCATTGCCGCGAGGTGGTGACGGCGCCGCTTCTGTCCGGGGCGGCCGCGCCGTGAACCGGGTGCTGATCGTCGCGCATGGCCAGCCGTCGGACCCGATGCCCGCCGCCCGGGCGCTGGACCGGCTGGCGGCGCGGGTGGCCGGGCTGCTGCCGGGCCGGGAGGTCCGTGCTGCCACGCTGGCCGAGCCGGGGCGGCTGGAGGCCGAGGCGGCGGGCGAGCCGGGGCTGGTCTTTCCGCTGTTCATGGCCGGGGGCTGGTTCACCGGGGCGCAGATCCCCGCGCGGCTGCGCGCGGCGGGGGCGGGGGAGTGGCGGCTGCTGCCCCCGCTGGGCAGCCTGCCGGGATTGCAGGATCTGACCGTGACTCTGGCGCGCGAAAGCGGGGCGCGGCGGATATTGCTGGCGGCGCATGGCTCGTTCAAGTCGCGGGCGCCTGCGGCCATTGCCGGCCAGATGGCCGCCCGGATCACGGCGGAAACCGGCATCCCCGCCGACGCCGCCTTCATCGAACAGAGCCCGCGGCTGGAAACCGCAACCGGCCATGGGGCCGACAGCGCCTGCCTGCCGTTCTTCGCCATGTCGGGCGGGCATGTCGAGAAGGACCTGCCCGAGGCGCTGGCCCGCGCCGGGTTCCGGGGGCGCATCCTGCCGCCGGTGGGGCTGGACGACCGGGTGCCGGGGCTGATCGCGGAGGCGCTGCGGCGGGCGTGAACGCCCGAGTTTTCGTCGAAAACTCGGGTCAGACGGTGTGCAGGTAGAGGTCGAAGTCGACCTCGCTGACCGTCCGCATGACGCGGGCATATTCCGCCGCCTTGATCGCGGTGAAGGTGCGGTGCATGTCCTCGCCAAGCGCGTCCTTAAGGAAGTCCGAGCGCTTCGCCGCCTCGATCGCCGATTTCCAGTCGGTCGGCATCGCCGCACCTTCGGCCGTCTCGGCATAGGCGTTGCCCGTCACCTCCGGCCCAGGGTCGGTCTGCTGCGCCATGCCGCGGCGGATGCCGGCCAGGACGGTGGCGGCCACCAGATAGGGGTTGGCGTCCACGCCCGCGGGCCGGTGCTCGATCCGCCGGGCCTTGATGTCGCCTGCCGGAATGCGCAGCGCCACCGAGCGGTTGTTCACCCCCCAGGACGGCGAGACCGGGGCATAGCTTTGCGAGGCGAAGCGCCGCCAGGAATTGGCGTGCGGCGCGAAGACCAGCATGGATTCGGCCATCGTCTCCTTCAGCCCGCCAAGGGCGTGCAGGATGGCCGGGTTCCACTTGCCCTCTTCCGCCTCGACGAAGACGTTCTGCCCCGCATCGTCCAGCATCGACACATGGAAATGCATCCCCGATCCGGCGTAATTCTCGTTCGGCTTGGCCATGAAACAGGCCGTCACCCCATGTGCCCGCGCCTGCGCGCGGACGATCCGCTTCAGCCGCATCAGGTCGTCGGCGGCCTGCATCACATCCGTCCGGTAGTGCAGGGTCAGCTCATACTGGCCGGGGGCGTATTCGCTGATCATGGTTTCCGCCGTGATCCCGGCCTTCTTCGCGCCTGCGTAGATGTCGCTGAACAGCGGCAGCATCCCGTGCAGGTGGTCCACTGAATAGACCTCGGTCTTGTTCGACTTCCGCCCGTCCAGCACGTCGCGGGCGGGCTGCATCTTGCCGTCCGGGCCGCGTTCGTTGTCCAGCAGGAAGAATTCCAGTTCGAAGGCGCCTGCCGGGTGCAGCCCTTCCGCCGCCAGCGCGTCCACCTGCCGTTGCAGCGCGTGGCGGGGGTCCGAGGTCATCCGCTGGCCGTCCAGCGTATACATCGACATGAAGACCTCGCCCCGGGGCGGGTTGGTGCCGTGCAGCGGCACCAGCGTGCCGGGGATCGGCCAGGCCCGCAGGTCGCCGTCGCCCTGGTCCCAGATCAGCCCGGTCTCGTGCACGTCCTCGCCGCAGATATCCAGGCCGAGGATCGAGATTGGCAGGTGCCGCCCGTTCCTGTAGAAGGACAGCAGTTCATGCCGCCGGATGATCTTGCCGCGGCCGATGCCGTTGGCGTCGTGCAGCACGATGTCGAAGGCCTCGATGTCCGGGTGCGCGGCAAGGAAGGCCTCGGCCTCGGCGGGGGTGGAGCCGGAAGGGCTGTCTTGTGTCATGTATATCTCAGGCGAAAAGGTCGGTGAGGATGGCGTCGAAGCTGACGACGAGGCGGTCGATCTGGCCCTTCTTCGTGGCGGGGCTGACCAGCATCATGTTGTGGAAGGGCGCGATCAGGCTGCCGCGGTTGAGCAGCCCGGTGTGGATAGCGGCCTCAAGCTGCGGCTGATGGGCGAAGCCTGCCTCGGTGCCGTTCTTCAGGGGGCCGGGGGCGCAGATGAACTCTACCCGCGCGCCGACGCGGACGACATGCCAGGGCGCGCCATGGGCCTTGATCGCCTTGGCGAGGCCGCGGCTGAGGCGTTCGGCGCCCTTTTCCATATGGGCGTAGTTCTCCGCGGTCATCACCTCGGAGAGGGTGGCGGCGAGGCAGGCGAATTGCATCGGATTGGCCGAAAGCGTGGTGCCCATGCCGGAATGGCCCGAGGGCCGGCCGGCGTTCACCGTCTCGTAGCGCGTGGCGATCTCGTCGGTCATGCCCCAGACGGCGGTGGGCATCCCGCCCGCCACGCATTTGCCGACGACGAACATGTCGGGCGACAGCGAATGGACGCTTGTATAGCCGCCGAGGCCGGAGGAGATGGTATGCGTCTCGTCGATGATCAGCAGCGCGCCGAAATGGCGGGAAAGCTGGCGCAGCCCGTCGTGGAAGCCCGCCTCGGGCAGGACCATGCAGGAGTTGGTCATCACCGGCTCGGTCAGGATGGCGGCGATCTCTCCGGTGGCCAGCGCGGCCTCGACCCCGGCGAGGTCGTTGAACTCGACGCAGGCGGCGCTGCCGGTCAGGTCGGCGAACTGGCCCAGAAGGCCGGGGCGGGTGACGGTGCGGCCGTTCTCCAGCGTCACCATCGTCTCGTCCACGGTGCCGTGGTAGCAGCCGTTGAAGACCAGCACCTTGGGGCGGCCCGTCACGGCGCGGGCGACGCGCAGGGCGAAACGGTTGGCGTCGGTGGCGGTGGTGGCGATCTGCCAACGGAAGCGCCCGAAACGGTCGGTCAGGAGTTGTCCCGCCTGCAGGGCGGTTTCGGTCGGCAGCATGTAGGTCAGGCCGTGGCGGGCCTGATGGCGGATCGCCCTGGCCACCGGGGCGGGGGAATGGCCGAACATGCTGCCGGTGTCGCCAAGGCAGAAGTCGTCCAGCCGGTTGCCGTCGATGTCGGTGATCCTCGCGCCATGCGCGCGGGCGACCAGCGGCAGATGCGGCATCGGCCAGTCGGCCATCCAGTGCATCGGCACGCCGGAGAGGAAGTTCCCCGCCCCCTTCGCCAACGCCGCCGCGGCCTTGGGCCGGGCCTTGGCATAGGCGGCGGCCTCGCGCGCGGCGAAGGCTTCGAGACGGTCCTTGCGGACCCCGGCGATGGATTCTGCGGGCATGGCGGCACCTCTGGACGCCGCGCATAATGCAGCGGGATTTGATCAAATTGCAAGGGG
>CAYLSD010000073.1:0-11626 GCA_964386345.1 uncultured Fuscovulum sp. | reverse complement strand
GATGCAATATCCGTCTGCGGCATGGTCAATCCTCTTCCGGCTCGTCGCTGGCGGCAAGTCCCGCGAGATCGCGCTCCGTCGGCGCGGATGCGCCCGCCTTCGTCGCGCGCTGCGGTTTTCGGCCTGCCTCGGCGGCGGATCCTGTGACCAGCGTGTCAGGGGACAGGTCTGCTTCCGCGACCCCTTCAAGAACGACGGCGGACAGGCCCAGCGTGATCAGCGTGTCTCCTCCCTCAACCGAGATCGCGGGCACGCCGGGCCAGTCCTGCAGGATGATCCTGTCGCCTGCGCGCCAGTCGGTGATGTGGCAGACGCCGCCCCAGGCGATGTGATAGGTCACCCGGCCCGGGCCGCCGGTGATCCGGTTCTCTCCGGGTCCGACATGGAAGACATGCGAACCTTCGCCCGCGGTCACCGTGTTGCGGCCCGGACCGGTGTGGATGATCGAGCTGCGGTCGCCATCGGTGATGCTGTCGTTCCCCGGCCCGCCGTAGATCCGGTTGAACCCCGTCCCGCCGATGATCACGTCATCGCCCGCGCCACCGTCCAGCGTGGCGCGGCCGGCGTTGCCGATCAGCGTATCGTTGCCCGCGCCGCCGTAGAAGCGATGCTCGTCGTTGCGCCGCGTCGAGACCGCGACCAGCAGGTCGTCGCCGGAACCGCCCTCGAAAACGGCACCGGCATAGACCGGCCCGAACATCCGGTCGCCCCGGTCGCTGCCCCGGACATGGACCGCGACGCGCTCCGACGCCTCGAAGGTGATGCGGCTTTCGGGATGGGCGACCACCTCGTAGGCGCGCGGCGCATGGCCCTCGGCCTCGCCACGCGCCCGCACCGTGCCGATGCGGACGGTGCCGATTCCCGGCGGCACGCGCAGCACATGGCCATCCGGGCCGCCCAGATACCACAGCGCGTTCCGTTCGCCCCGGCCGGGCGAAACATTGTCGGCAGCCGTGCCATAGGCCCAGAAATGGCTGTCGGCGGGCGGTCCTTTCAGGGCCACCGTGCCATCCATTGCCATCAGCGCGTTCAGCCCGCTGTCGGGCCGTTCCATCCCGGAAAGATCCAGCCCCAGCCGGGCCGCCGCGCGGACCAGTTCGGCGCGCAGGAAGTCCATCTCGGGGCAGCCGGCCAGATTGGTGGTCTCGCCCGGATCGCGAACCACGTCGTAGACATGCTCTTCCCCGTTGGGATAGCGGATATAGCGCAGATGCTCATACCCCGGGACCGAGGGACGCAGCGAGAGCGTGCCGAACACCGCCGTCAGCGGCGACTGATCGCGGTCGTAGCTGCCGAAGCCGGGGTCGATCAGCGGCAGCAGGCTTTGGCCCGAGGTCCAGTCGGGCCGCGGCGGCAGCCCGGCCAGGTCCATGATCGTCTTCGGCAGGTTGTGCAGCGAGACCGGGCAATCGACCACCTGCCCGCCGGGCATGGCGGCATGCCAGAGGCCAAGCGGGATATGCGCGGCGCTGTCCCACTGGCTCATCTTGTGAAAGCTGTCGTGGGTGCCGAGGTTGAAGCCGTTGTCCGAGACCAGGATGACCGTGGTGTTCCGGCCAAGGGGCGATCCGCGCAGCGCATCGAGGAAGCGGCCGATCTCGTGGTCCACATGCGAACAGGCCGCGAAATAGCCGCGCACCACCTGCCGCCAGGCCTCGTCCCCCGCCTTTTCCGGGGTCCAGGCACCGTTGACGATATAGGCCATCTCATAGACGGCCATCCCCGGCTGGGGGCCGTGGTAATCGTCGGGATGGGCCGAACGGGGCCAGGTGATCCGCGCCGGATCATACATCCGGTAGAACCTGTCCGGGCAGGTCAGGTTGTAGTGCGGATGCTTGAAGCCAAGCTGGATCAGGTGGCGGCGGGCCGGATCGGCGCGGCCGAGGAAGTCGATGGCATTCTGCGCCACCGAATGGTCGTAGAAGGTATGGTCGCAGGCGCCGTCGTCATCCGGGTGGTTCACCCCGGCGATGCCCGGCCCCTTGTCCAGATAGGCATGGACTCCGCGGCGCTTGCCGGTCTCCACCGCCGGAACGTCCTCGTGGAACAGCAGGCGCCGATACTCCTCGGGCATCGGCTTGTAGTTCGCGTCGGTCTTGCCGGTGGTGAAGGTGTGGAACCCCGCGCGGCGCAGGTCGTGGCCCCATGAGGCCGTGGGCGGAAGCACGTCGCGCCAGAAGCGGTTCAGGTCGACAAGCCCGGTGACGAAGGGCGAAAGCCCGGTCGCCACCTCGGCCCGGCAGGGCGCGCACAGCGGGATGGTCGCATAGGCGTTGGAGAAGCGGACGCCCTCGGCCATCAGACGGTCGATGTTGCGCGTCTGGATGGTGACGCCGAACGCATCGCGCCAGGTGAAGATGTCGATCATGTCGTCGATCCAGATCAGGCAGATGTTGTCCTGCCGGATCGTGTCGCGGGTAAAGCTCATCTCTCTGGTCCTTCCGGCATGGCGGCCTGCCCGGCGGGGCCGGGATGCAGCGGCAGGTCGGCGGGCAGGGCCCAGCGGCGCAGGTCCGCCCCGTCGCTGCCGAGGGCCTGCCATGTGTCGCGTATGGCACTGCGGTTGATCGGGCCGGTCTTGTCCGCGCCCGCCTCCAGCCCGCAGGCGTGCAGAAGGCGCGGCGCGGTCCCCTCGGGCACCCGGTCGCAGGTCAGGATCAGGCTGCGCGGATCGTCCGGGGCGACCTCGGCCGAACGGATTCGGGTCTCGCGCGCGGTTCCGGCGATGCGGAACCCGGCTGCGGCCCCGGCGCGGAACGGATCGCGGGCGTCGACCACCAGATCCTCTTGCGCATCGAACAGGACGCGGATCTGCCGCCCGCTGTATTCGGCCAGAACCGGCAGCGGGCAGCGCCATCCCTGACCCGCGGCGCAGGCGGCAAGTGCATGGGCGTCCATCTCGGCCAGAAGCTGGCGGCCTGCCTCGGTCGGGCGGCCATGGCGGTCCTGCGCGGCCACATAGGACGGCGCGGTCAGGATCAGCCGATGCGGCCCGGCGCACCGGGCCAGGTCCTGCATCGCGCGGATCGCGGGATGGTCGGAAATCCGCGCCGTGCCCGTCTCGGCCACGGCAAGGAAGACCGGCGGCGGCAGATCGCGTTGCCGCATCTCCTGCGTGATCCGCGCCATCAGCGCCCGGATGCCCGCGGCCAGAGCGCCCGCATCCGCGGTGACCACATCCTCCAGCCCGAAGTCCAGCCCCACCGCCAGCACCTGCGCGGGGCGGCCCAGCGTTTCGGCAATGGCGCAAAGATTGTCCAGCGCGGTGATCAGGTTGCCGAAGGCGAGACCCTTGCCCAAAGCCTCGACGCTGGCCGACGCATCCGTCTCGGCCCGCACGAAGAAGAGCGGCAGCCCCCGCCGCGCCGCATGGCGCCATGCCAGCAGCGTATCGGCCAGCAGCGCCTCGCGGCTGCGGTGGCGCAGATGTTGCAGGGCCGACACCGGCTCGGCCCGCGCCGTGCCCTCCAGCCCCACGGCGCCGATATGGTCGGCCGGGGCAAGCACGTTGAAGCGGAACCGCGCCGGCCCGGCGTTGAACCCCGCGCGCCGCGGACCGCCCAGCCCCAGGATCGCCAGCAGCGGCCCCGGCGCATCGGCGATCACGTCGCCCCCGGCCAGGGGCCGCAGATAGGCGCGCGCGCCGTCTTCAAGCCGCGCATCGAACCGCAGCCAGCCGCCTTCCTCGCGCAGGTTCCAGGCGTCAATGTCGCCCAGCACGGCAGCCGGGTCCAGCCGCACCGGCGCCACCGGCAACGCCGCCCTGCGCCGTTCCCGGCGGCGGGCCTTGCGCTCCTCGCGGGTTTCCTGCTCCTTCGCCATCTATCGCACCGGTTTCATCCGGGCAGCCTGCCGGACTTTGACCCCATCCTCATTCCTCCAGCGCCTTCGCCGGGTCCACGCCGATCTGTTCGCACATCCGCGCCACATAGGAATTGGGCAGCGGCGGGTTCTTGCGCCACCAGGGCTTGGTGCCGTTGGTGTAAAGGTGGACCGACAGCGTGTTGTCGGTGAAATGGCCCTCGACCCGGCCATGGGGGTCGAAGAACACGTCGTTCAACTGGAAGGGCACCGGGTAAAGGTAATCATGGCTCAGCGCCTTCTCGTAGTCCCCGGTCTGCTGGGCGAACCAGGTGAAGGCCTGCGGACCGAAGGAGGTGCGCTCGGCATTGTAGATCCGCACCGCCTGCGGCAGCGCCGGGTCCTGCTTGTCCAGCCGCTTGCGCTGCTGCTTGTTGAACCAGGCCGGGGCGGCGGGCAGGTTTTCGTAGTAGTCCAGCAAGCGGCCGATCAGCTCGCCCTGCGGCGGGATATAGACCACGCCGCAGTTCAGAGCGCCGCGAAAGCCGTGACCGGCGTAGATATGGTCCATCTCGTCCGGGAACGGCCGGTGGCAATAGGCGTCGCAGTCGATCCAGATCGCATCGGTCGCCTGGATCATCTTGTAGCGGAAGACGTTTGACAGGAACGATTCCGAGGTCTGGCTGACGATGTTCATGTCGATGTCCATGATCTCGGAAGCCGGGCGCACGGTCACGCCCTCGGGCGCGTTGTCCACCTCGTCCGTGCAGTAAAGCGTCGTCGGATGGCCCTGCCGCACATGGCTGAGCAGGCAAAGCTGGTTGATGTAATGCAGCTTCGGCCCGATCCAGAGCGAGGCGACGGGGCGGCGGACGGCAGAGGTCATGTCGAAGTCCTTTCATCATCCGGCAAGGAAGGGGTCCTGTGCGCCGGGAATTCGGTGGTGGTGAGATCGGAAGGGGTCAGCCGCAGGGCAAGATACCCCGCAGCCCGGGCCGCCGAAGCGACGGTGTCGGCGACAGGCTCGCCCAATGAGGCCAGATGGCCGGAAATCCGGTCCAGCTCCGCCCCGGCGAGGATCAGCAATTGTGGGCGATGCGAGGCCGCGGCGAGGGCGCGGGCCAGCGTTTCGGCATCGGGCGCCCCGTCGGCCAGAAGCAGGCTGTCGGGACGGATCTCGGCCAGAAGTTCCGCAAGCGCCTGCGCATCCAGCGGGCGGGTCTCCAGACGCAACAAATCGCCCGCCTCCAGACCGTTCTCCTGCCAGACGGCACCAATCAGCCGGGCGCGGGCCGGATCGGGCTCCACCACGGTCTGGCGCAGCGACGGGGCGTGCCGGGTCAACAGGGCCGCGCGAAACCCGCATCCCGCCCCCAGCTCCAGGTGCGACGACAGTCCGGCGACAAGCCGCGGCAGGTTGCGGGCCAGCGCACGCTCGAACTTGCCGGCGGTGATCTGGTCCAGCCCGGTCGCGGTGAAGAACCGCGGATCGGCGGGCAGCCGGATACCGTGGTTCTCATGCCATGCCACCGCAACCGCCTCATTGTCTGAAGGGTTGGCCCGCAAAACCACCGGCCGGGCGGGCGGCGCATCGGCAAGGCGTTCCTTCCGCTCGGCCCGCTGCTTTTCGCCCGAAACCCGTTCCACCCGGCTCATCAGCGCGGCGATCTTTTCGGGGTCGCGCGCCTGCGGCGGCTTGGCCACCACCTCGGTGATCGGCACCTGCGACGCTGCCTTCAGCCCGGCGACCAGTTCGGCATAGGCCTCGCTGCCCTTGAACTCGGCCAGCCGTGCCTCGGCCCGCTCCAGCGCGGCGAAATGCAGGCGGTTCAGCACCGGATCGGTCAGGAGATCGTCGAAGATCCGCTTCCGCGCCGCCGAATAGCGCAGCATCGTGTCGTCGCGCACTTCGTTGCGATCCTGCAAGGACCAGTAGTCGGCGTTGTATTTGTCCTTCTTGAAGTTCACGTTGCCGCGGAACTTGCGGATCGCGTAGCTGTCGATCGACTTCACCGCATAGTGGTTCATCTGAAGCCAGTCGTAGCCGACGGTCCGGGTGATCGACCGCCAGCCGCGGAACTTGAAGTAGTCCTCCATCGGCCGGCCCGAGCCGTTCAGCCACCTGATGCTGTCGGGATAGTCGGTCTCGAGCCATTTCGACTTCATCTTCGGGCGATGGATGCCCAGCTTCCAGTGATCGGGATCGAACCGGAACAGCGTCTTCACCCCCCAGCCCTTGTTCCAGTCAGGGGGCGCCGCCATCAGATATTGCTCGGTCACCGGATCGCGCGACCAGTCCTGCACGCCGCCCGAACCGAAGATGCGCCAGGTGATCACGATCCCGTTGGCACCCTGCGCCTTGACCGCATCCAGCAGGGTGTCCAGCGTGCCGTCGCCGTATCTGATGCAGAGAAACTCATCCGCGTCGAACACCAGCACCCAGTCGCTTTCGCCGACCAGCGGCTCCACCTGGGCATGGTTCAGGGCCGAGGGCTGGGGTCTCAGCCCCTCGGGAATGACATTGCGCCGGTGATGCGCCAGCCCCAGTTCCTCAAGCCGGATCAGCATGTCGTCCGTGCCGTCCGAACAGTCGTTGGTATAGACCACGATATCGGTGAAACCGATCGCCAGGTGATGGGCGATCCATTCGAGGACGAAAGGGCCTTCGTCCTTCATCATCGAGACAGCCGTGATCCGGCCGTGGCGGCTGGTCCGCTTCACCCCGGCCGGGACAGTGCTCGACAGGCCCGGATTTCTGGTTGTCATTGCGGACTCGGACGATCTGGACACGAAACAACTTTTCACCTGCACCGGGGCTATAGCAACGGCACAACGGCAAAAGTCAAGCCGGGTGGTCAGATCCCACGGGCCAGCAGTGCGGGAAGGGATCGGAATATACCACCTGTGGGAAGGGAAATCCGGCACGCCATCCACATGCTGTCCGAAGACGCCCGGCCGTGCCAACGGGCCAGGGTATATGCCCCTTCCGCCCTGTCGGATATCAAGGCCATCAAGTCAGAGCGAAGCCCCATGAAGGTTCTGATCGTCTTCGACCATCTCCGCCCCGATGTGCCGCCGCGTCATTTCCTCCCATTTCCGGTAATAGCGCCGCCAGCTGCCGCGCGCCTCTTCGGGCCGTTCGGGGGGAATGAAGCGGGTGAACACCGTGCGTTCCGGTCGATGGGCACAGATCGCCTCGACCGCGGGCAGGATCCGCTCCATCCATGGCACTTCCCAAGCCGAGCCCGCCGCGAACAGCCGCCGCATGTCGACGCAGAGATGCACGGCATCCGGGCCGATGGGGCCGTGGACGCGGTAGCCGTAGCGCTGGCCCGGCCCCACTCCGGGCAGGAAGCCGTGCCAGATGCCGCCCTCCATCCCGGGCAGGTCGGCGCGGCCGGTCTCCTGCGCGCCGCTGTCGTCGTAGAGCACCAGTTCCACCCGTTCGGCATGGCCGGAGAAAAGCGCGAAGCCGGTGCCGCCGTCCCGCACGTCGGCGCCAAGGCGCGCGGGGCTGGCGACGGCGCGGTCGAAGGACAGCGCCGGGGTCGTGACGGGCATCTGCATGTCACGCCTCCTGCAGGCCGGAACAGGGGCGCCAGACCGCCGCCGCGCGCCGCCGCGCATGGGCCTCGCGCCAGCGTCCGGCCATGGCGGCGGTGATCAGCACGGTGCCTCCGGCGGTGGTGCGGAACCATCTGGCGTCCTCGGCGGGGTCTCGCCCGGTGACAAGGCCATCCGGCAGATGCACCCCCGGCGCGACGATGCTGCGGGCAAGCCGCACCCCTTCGCCAAGGCTGGCCCCGGGAAGAAGCACGGTCCCGCTGGCTGCCGCGCGGCGCGTCTGCGGCGGGCAGAGCCAGTCGCGCAGCGGGGGGAAGGGCATCGCCGCCTCGTCCCGCAGGAAATCCAGTTGCGCCAGCCGGTAGCCGTCCAACGTGCCCACGTCGCGCCAGTAGAAGCCCGCCGCCCCGGCTTCGGGCCGATGGACCTGCACGAAGCCCCCGGCCACCGCCAGCGGCAGGATGTCGTGGCCGAAGTCGTTCAGGGCAGGGTCCGCCAGCACGGACTCCAGCCAGCGGCGGTCGAAGACATAGATCCCCATGCTGACCAGCGCGCGGCCGGGATCGCCCGGGATCGGCACAGGCCGCGCGGGCTTTTCGGCGAAGCCGGTGACGGCGCCCTGCGGGCTGGCCGAAAGCACCCCGAAGGACGAGGCCCGGTCCAGCGGCGCGGTATCGGCGGCGACCGTCACCTTGCAACCCGAGGCCAGATGCCGGGCGATCATGGCGCGATAGTCCATGCGGTAGACATGATCCGCCGACAGGACCAGCACCATCTCTGACCCGCTGCCGGATATTTCCGCAAGATTGGCCCGCAGCGCATCGGCGGTTCCACGGTATCCCGACGGCGAGACGGCATGGCCATCGCGCAACTGCACCCCGGCAGGAAACCGGGCGGACCAGTGCCGGTGCAGATGGGCGTTCAGCCCCGCCGCCCTGTACTGGGTGGCGGCCAGCACCTGACGCAGGCCCGAGCGTGCCGCGTTCTCCATGGCGAAATCGACCAGCCTGCCGCCCGCAAAGGGCAAGGCAGGCTTGGAGTCCGCGGCGGTCAGTTCATGGAGGCGTGTTCCCTTCCCCCCGGCCAGCAGGACGCAGAAGGTTTTCGTGGAAGGGGGAAGGCAGTTCGGCATGACGGACCTCCGGTTGCAACTGCCGGGGTCAATCCTTTCGCGGGGGATTTGTTCCTTGCGGCCTTGTCCGGACGGCAGGCCCTTGCCGGTCAGGGCCTGCCGGTCTGCGGCCCTGCGCCGAAGGCCCGGCTCAGATGCGGCGAGCCGGCGAGGCCGAAGCGCCATGGCAGCTCCGTCCCGCGGGAGATGCCGATGCGCGGGCCACTGAGGATTGCCCCGGACGGCACCGGCGCGGGACGCAGGACAAGCTCCGTTCCGTCGAAGGGAAGGCCGTTGTCCGACAGGCTGATGCCAAGCGCCTGCCCAAGCCGTCCCGGCCCGGAGCAGAGCGGGCCGGAGGGGCGCCTTTGCCGCATCAGCTCCACCCCCGTCCCCGGGGCCAAGGCGCGGATCAGCACGGCCTCTCCGGGCCGTCCCACCACGTTCAGGCAAAGGTGCAGCCCGTAGGAGCGGTAGACATAGGCATGCCCCGCCGGGCCGAACATGGCGGCATTCCGCGCCGTGGGGCCGCGGAAACTGTGCGAGGCGGGATCGTCGCGGGCATAGGCCTCGGTCTCGACGACGATGCCGCCGGTGCCGCGGACCAGAAGTTCCGCGCCCAGCAGGGCGCGGGCAAGGCCGCAGGCGTCGAGGCCGGGGTCGAAGGGGGGAATGAAAGCTGTCATGGCATCCGGCGCTACACTGCCGAAGACGCCGAACCGGCGCAACCGGTCGCCCCGGCGGGTTCTGCTGTCGTCCTGTCAGCCCAAGACCCCGAGAGGCCAGCGCCCCCATGGCGAAGGCGAAGGTCTTCGCCACAGCTTCTTGCACGGGAACAATCCGCCCCCTCCGGTGTTCAGACCGGATGCGGAATACAAAAACCCCATCGCCGGATCGCAAGCGCCCCCCGCCCGGACGCCCCGGCAAGCTGGACCGCAGCGTCTACGGCGTCGGACAAGGCTTCCCCCCGCGCGGCTCCGGCCCCGGCGACGCTTCCGGCGAAAGGCCCGCGGGACCGGCCGCCGTGGAGCCGGGCCATCGGGATCCCGCGTCGGACACCGATCAGAGGGAGGCGCAGGAATGATTCCCGTTCTCGTCACCAACGCGCATGGCTATCTGGGCCGCCATGTCGTGAACGAATTGCACCTGCAGGGGCATGAGGTGATCGCCCGCGGCGCCCTGCCTCAAGCCCCCGCCGGGCGGGACGATCTGGAGGAGGCGTTGCGCCATGTGCAGGCGGTCGTCCATCTGGCCGACCCCATCCATCCGCTGGACCGGGACGAGGAGCGCCCGCCGGAAGGTCTGGACCCGCTGCACGCCCTCTTCCGCGCGATGTGCGCGGCCGGGGTTGGACGCCTTGTCCTTCAATCCAGCCTAAGCGTCTATGGCGAGGGGCGTTACATCGACGAGGACGGCTACCCCCATCCGGTCTGGCGGACGCAGGCCGACCTGAAGGCGGGCGAATGGGAGGCGCGCGGACTGCGCAACCAGCCGCTCGCCCCGCTGCCCACGCCCGAGGATGCCCCGCCCGCCCCCCTGTCGCCTGCCGCACGGCTGTGCCTTCTGCGCGAAAGGCTGGCGCGGCGGTGGGCAAGGGTTGCCGGGGCCGAGATCGCCGTCCTGCGGATGGGCCGCCTGTTCGGTCCGCCGGTGGACGGCGGCGATGGCTTCTGCGGCGGGATCGGAATGATGGTGGCCAGCATCCTGGCAGGCAAACCGCCGCTGCTGATGGAGGATGGCGGGCAGACCGAGGACTGGCTGCATGTCCGCGACGCCGCCCGGGCCATCGGGCTGGCGCTGGTGAATTGCGACAGGCGGATGCCGCCGCTGAACATCTCGACCGGCGAGGGCCATACCGCCCACGAGGCGGCGCAACTGGCCGGGATGGCCGCCTTCGACTACGGCCTGCCTCCGAAAGAGATGCAACTGACCTGCCCCGGCACCAGCCGCCATCTGGTCGGCTGCCCGGGCGCCGCGACCGAGAGGATCGGCTTCACCGCCGAAACCCGCCTGTCGAACGGTCTGGGCGAGATGGTCCACTGGGCAAAGGTCAACGGCATTCCCGCCCATGACCGCATCCTGCTGCGCAAGCTGCAGGATGCGGGGCGGCTGGTCGGGCCGGGGTCGGCCGAGCCGGTTCACGCCTGACCGGCCTTCGGCCTGCCCTTGGCGGATTTGCGCATCTTGCGGACGGTGCCGGCATCGAGGCCATAGGCGTCATGGGCGGCGATCTCGGCAACGGCCTGATGCCAGTGCTGTTCCGCCCGGCCCCATGAGCGGCCTTCCCGCTCCCACAGCGCATAGGCGCGTTCGCGGATTCTCCCGGCATTCGTGTCTTCGATCCCGTCTTCCATCACAAGCTCCCCCGGCTGGCAGGCCAATCGCCCTTCGGCCGGAACCCCTCCGGCCCGGAAGTGTTCCATCGAAGCGGGCAGGTCCGGGAACATATCCGCCGCTGTCGGGATTTCCGGCAAGGCAATCGCAGAAGGAGGCCGCCATCCTGCCCGGCTGGCTTCCAGCCGGTCTTGCGGTGGCGGCAAACCGGATTGCGCTTGACCGCTGGCGGGCGGCGCTGGCGGCGGTCAACTGCGGCAATTGCTGAAGGGCGAAAGCGCCACGCCCGACGAGGACCCGCCGACCCTGCCCGAACGGGTGACCGGCCGGATCGCCGACCGCTGGCACATCCTTGCCATCGCGCTGATCCTGACCGGGCTTGCGGGGCGCCTCGGCCTCTTCGGCCCCGAGCGGCGCTCCGGGCTGTTCTCCGGCCTGCTGCTGGCCCTTGCCCTCATCGCCGGGGCCGGAATGGCAGGCGCTGGTCACCGGGCCGTTCTCACTCCGGGGGGTGGACCAGATCAGCCCCACGGGCGTGGTGATCAAGCGCAACATCCGCTCGCATCCCGATGCGCAATGGGCCCAGGGGGGATCAACCGGCGGATCGCGCAGGTGCAGCCGATGCAGCTTTCACCGGCGGGGTGAGACTGAGGCCCCCCATCCGGCGGCAATCCGCCGCCGGGGCCGGGGGGCGGTGCGGGCGGGGGGAACGATCCCGGCCACCGGGCATTGTCGACGGGCAACAGGACGCCAGCCGCCGACCCGCAAGGAAAAGCCTCCTCCGCCCCGGCAGCGGGCGGAAGGCCCCTGTCGTGG
>CAYLSD010000072.1:0-11761 GCA_964386345.1 uncultured Fuscovulum sp. | reverse complement strand
CGCCATCCCGGCAATCGGCGGTTGACCCGCGGGCAGGTTCCCGTTTACGCGGGGACTGGAAGCCCTAGAAAAGGAGTCAGAAATGTATCGCCCCGTGTTCAGCATGACCCTGGCCGCGCTGGCCGTGACCACCGCCCTGCCCGCCCTTGCCGATGAGGTGAACGTCTACTCCCACCGCCAGCCCGAGCTGCTGCAGCCGCTGGTCGACGCCTTCACCGCCGATACCGGCATCGCGGTGAACGTCGCCTTCGTCGACAAGGGCATGGCCGAGCGGCTGCAGGCCGAGGGCGACCGCTCTCCCGCCGACATCGTGATGACGGTGGATATCGCGCGCCTGCAGCAGATCGTCGACGCGGGCGTGACGCAGCCGGTGCAATCCGACGTGCTGGCGGCGAACGTCCCCGAAGCCCTGCGCGACCCGGCCGGCCACTGGTTCGGCCTGACCACCCGCGCCCGCATCATCTATGCCTCGAAAGAGCGCGTGGCGGCAGGCGAGGTGACCACCTACGAGGACCTCGCCTCGGACAAGTGGAAGGGCCGACTCTGCGCCCGCTCGGGCCTGCATGACTACAACGTCGCGCTGCTTGGCGCCTATCTCGCCCATCACGGCGAGGAGGCGGCGACGGAATGGGCCGCCGGGCTGAAGGCCAACCTGGGCAGGAAGCCCGACGGCGGCGACCGCGAGCAGGTGAAGGCCATCGCGGCGGGCGAATGCGACATCGCGCTCGGCAATACCTATTACATGGGCCAGATGCTGGCCGACCCGGAACAGGTGCCGTGGGCGGAATCGGTGAACATCGTCTTCCCGGTGTTCGAGGGCGGCGGCACGCATGTGAACATCTCGGGCGTGGCGATGACCAAGGCCGCGCCGAACCACGATGCGGCGCTGAAGTTCATGGAATGGCTGTCCTCGGACCACGCCCAGCAGATCTATGCCGAGACCAACAACGAATTCCCGGTGAAGGCGGACGTGCCGCGGTCGGAGCTGGTCGCAAGCTGGGGCGAGTTCACGCCGGACTCCCTGCCGCTGGCCGAGGTGGCAAGCCAGCGCGCGGCGGCGCTGAAGATCATGGAAACGGTGGATTTCGACGGCTGATCAACCGGGGCGGCGGGGTGGATCACCATCCTGCCCCGCCGCCTCCCCCCGTCTGGACAAGTCCCGCGGCATGGTCTTAGCTCCCGCCCCGACAAGGAGCGCCACATGACCAGACCCCGCAAGATCATCATCGACACCGACCCCGGCCAGGACGATGCCGTGGCGATCCTGCTGGCCTTGGCCTCGCCCGAGGAAATCGAGGTCCTCGGCGTGACTGCCGTCGCCGGAAACGTCCCCCTGCCGCTGACCCAGAAGAACGCCCGCGTCATCGTGGAACTGTCGGGCCGCCCGGTTCCCGTCTTCGCCGGTTGCGACGCGCCGCTGCGGCGCAAGCTGGTGACGGCCGAACATGTCCACGGCAAGACCGGCCTCGACGGCATCCCCCTGCCCGAGCCCACCTTGCCGCTGCACCCGCAGCACGGCGTCGATTTCATCGTGGAAACCCTGCGGCGCGAGGCGCCGGGAACCGTCACGCTCTGCCCCCTCGGCCCGCTGACCAACATCGCCGCCGCCTTCCGGCGCGCGCCCGACGTGGTGGGCCGGGTGGCCGAGATCGTGCTGATGGGCGGCGCCTATTTCGAGGTCGGCAACATCACCCCGGCGGCCGAGTTCAACATCTACGTCGACCCGGAAGCCGCCGAAATCGTGTTCAAATCCGGCGTGCCGCTGGTCGTCATGCCGCTGGACGTCACGCACAAGGCGCTGACCTCGCGGCCTTGGGTGGAAGAGATGCGCGGCCTTGGAACCGAGGTCGGCCGGGCCGTCGCAAGCTGGACCGATTTCTTCGAACGCTTCGACACCGAGAAATACGGCAGCGCCGGCGCCCCCCTGCACGACCCGACGGTGATCGCCTATCTGATCCGCCCGGGCCTGTTCTCGGGCCGCCACATCAACGTGGAGATCGAAACGCAGTCGGAGCTGACCCTGGGCATGACCGTCGCCGACTGGTGGCGGGTGACCGGCCGCCCGGTGAATGCGCTTTTCATCGGCGATGTCGACCGCGACGGATTCTATGCGCTGCTGAGCGAACGCCTCGCCCGCCTGTAGCCCCGGATTTTCGCTGAAAACCCGCTTCAGCCGAGAGGCAGGATCACGCTGAATGTCGATCCCTCGCCCTGCACGCTGTCGATCTTCAGCCAGCCGCGATGGCGCTGGACGATGTGCTTGACGATCGCCAGCCCCAGCCCGGTGCCGCCCTTTTCGCGGCTCCGGTGGCTGTCGACGCGGTAGAACCGCTCGGTCAGGCGGGCGATATGCACGGGCTCGATCCCCTCGCCCCGGTCGATGACCGATATCCTGACCGCCGGGCCCCGGATGCTGTCCTCGCGCGTGGCCCGCACCCGCAGTTCCTGTCCGGCAGCGCCGTATTTCAGCCCGTTCTCCACCAGGTTGGTGAAGACCTGCACCAGCTGGTCGGCATCGCCCGGCACCACCAGCGGCGCCTCCAGCCCCTCCAGCACCATGCGCGACCCGGCAGCCTCGGCCACCGGCTTCAAGCCGCCGGTGACCTGGCGCAGCAGCGCCGCCAGATCGACGGGGGCGGCGGGACGCATCCGCTCCTCGGCCTCGACCCGGCTCAGTTGCAGCAGGTCCTGCACCAGCCGGACCATGCGGCCCGCCTCGCGCTCCATGATGGTCAGGAAGCGTTCGCGGGCGGCGGGATCGTCCTTCGCGGCCCCCCTCAGCGTCTCGATGAAGCCGATCAGCGCGGTCAGCGGCGTGCGCAGTTCATGGCTGACATTGGCGACGAAATCGCGGCGCATCTGGCTGGCCAGCACCTCCTCGGACAGGTCGCGGAAAACGCAAAGCGCCAGCGGCCCCTCCGCCCCCGCCACCGGCCCGACCGAGACCTGCCATTGCCGTTCCGTCCCGTCGCGGGTCAGGGCGAAGCGCGGCTCTTCGGCAGGCACGCGGCCCCGCAGCGCCTCGGCAACCGCCGCCAGATAGGCGGGCGCGCGCAGGGCCAGCGCGACGTTGCGGCCTTCGGTCAGGCCGGGCAGCGCCTCGCGGGCGCGGGCGTTGGCGTGGAGCACCCGCTCGTCGGCGCCGATGACCAGCGCGGGCAGCGGGATGGCGTCGAGAACATCCTGAAGCATGGCGTCCTTCTAGCGCCGATCCGCCGCCCCGGCCAGAGGCCGTCAGGCACCGGGGTTGTCGCGCCGGTAGATCCAGTCGTGGTCGGGGTCGTTGCCGAAGCGCCATTTGCGCAGCGGCCCGGCCATGACGTTCAGGTAATACATCTCGTAGCCATAGGGCGCCCCGCAGGGGTGGTGCCCCCTCGGCACCAGCACCACGTCATGGTCCTTCACCGTCATGGTCTCGTCCAGCGTGCCGTCCTCGGTATAGACCCGCTGGAAGCCGAAGCCCTGCGGCGGATTCAGCCGGTGATAGTAGGTCTCTTCCAGATAGGTCATGCGGGGGAAGTCATCCTCGTCATGCCGGTGGCTGGGATAGCTGGACCAGTTGCCCGCGGGCGTGAACACCTCGGTCACCAGAAGGCTGTCGGCCACATCCCGCGCCTCCATGGCGATGTTGTTGACATGGCGGGTGTTCGCCCCGACCCCGCGCGGGGTCAGCACGATCCCCTCCGGCCCCAGCCGCCGCGCCGGGTGGTTGCCCTTTCCGGGCGCCAGACAGACCGCCAAGGTGCAGGGCGTGGTCGCGGTGGCCTGCCATTCGGTCCCGTTCGGCAGGTAGAGGCAATGCGGCGGCGTCTTTTCGAAGACGTTCATCCTGTCGCCCATCTCGCCCCAGTCCTGCCCGGCGCCGGTGATCCGCGCCTTGCCCTCGACCAGCACCAGAATGACCTCGTTACCGCCCGTCGCTTCCCCGGCAACATCTCCCGGCTCCAGCCGGTAAAGGGCGAAGCCCACATGTCCCCAGTCCGCATCCGCAGCCGAAATCGCATGAACCTTGCCCCGCACCCCGTTGGGTTTCCTCAATAAACCATCCATGTCTTCACCTTGGCGCAAATACTTCGGGGGGTCCGGGGGGCTGGCCCCCCGGCGACGGCATCAAACCAGACCGGCCTCACCGGCAAGACGCTTCAGCGTTGCCAGACCCAGCGTCTGATACAGCAGCGGATTGCGGATCTTCGGATCCTGCTCGGCCTCGATCACGATCCAGCCGTCATAGCCCGCGCCCGCCAGAACCTTCAGCAGCGGGCCGAAATCCAGCGCTCCCTCCTGATCGCCGGGCACGGTGAAGGCCCCCGCGACCACGCCCTGCAGGAACGAAAGCCCCTCCTCGCACACCCGCGCCACCACGTCGGGGCGGATGTTCTTGGCGTGGAAATGCCCCACGCGGGCGGCATGGCGCTTCAGCACGGCCTCGGGATCGCCGCCGCCGAAGGCGCAATGGCCCGCATCGAACAGCAGGTGGACATGCGGCCCGGTCGCCGCCATCAGCGCGTCGATCTCTTCCGGCGTCTCGACCACGGTGCCCATGTGGTGATGGTAGACCAGAGCGATCCCTTGCGAGGCCAGATATGCCGCGAAAGCCTCAAGCTTCGCGCCGAAGGCCGCCATCTGATCCGAAGTCAGCCTCGGCCGGTCGTTCACCGCCCGGGCCGGATCGCCATGGATGGCGTTCGAGGTCTCGCAGACGATCATCACCTTGCAGCCGTTGTGCTTCAGCCGTGCCAGGTCGGCCTGACAGGCGGCGATCTCGTCCTCGACCGAGCGCACCAGCAATTCGCAGGAATACCAGCCGGAGATGAACTTCAGCCCGTAACCGGCCAGAAGAGCACGCAATTCCTCGGGGTTTCCGGGCCAGCGGTGGCCGTTCTCGATCCCGTCGAAGCCGATCTGACGGCCGGCCTCGTCCAGGATGCGCGCGGTCGGTATATCCGCGCCGATGGAGCGGTCATCGTCGTTCGCCCAGGCGATGGGGTTGGTGCCGAAAAGGACCATGTCTTCCCTCAGTTCACAAGCCATTGGGACTTGACGCCCGCCTCATAGCCCTTGCGGGCCTCTCTCACCTCGGCCCGCACCGAAACCTCGGGCACCGCCACGTCCCACCAATGCCCGCCCGCGCCGGTGCCGGGGCCGGGATCGGTGTCGATCACGATCACCGTCGGGATGGTCGCGGTCTTCGCTTTCTGCATCTCGGCCTCAAGCCCGGCGATGCCGGAGACCTTGACTGCATTGGCCCCCATCCCCTTGGCATGGCTGACGAAATCCAGATTCAGCGCATTCACGTGATGGCTGTCGTCCAGCATGTTGTTGAACGGCGCGCCGCCGCAGCCGATCTGCAGCCGGTTGATGCAGCCATAACCGCGGTTGTCGGTCAGCACCACGGTGAAGGGGATGCCCATCATCACCGCCGTCGCCAGTTCAGAATTGGCCATCATGTAGCTGCCGTCGCCGACCATGCAGATCACGTCGCGTTCCGGCCGGGCCATCTTGATCCCCATGGCGCCCGCGACCTCATACCCCATGCAGGAGAAGCCGTATTCCATGTGATAGCCGCCCTGCGCCGCCCGCCACAGCACATGCAGCGCGCCGGGCATGGTGCCTGCGGCGCACATCACCACGCTCTGCTTGCCGGTGTTGCGGTCCACCGCGCCGATCACCTGCGCGTCGGTCGGCAGGTCGTTGCCCTTCGGTGCCGCGAAAAGCGCATCGGTGGTGCGGAACCACTCCTCGCGCGCCTTGAAGTCCGGGTCGGCGAAGCGGTGGGCGCCGAGCGCGGCAGAGATCTTCTCAAGCGCGATCTTCGCATCGGAAACCAGCGGCTGCGCGCCACGCTTCCCGGCGTCGTAGCCGTGGATGTTGATCGACAGGAGCTTGCGGCCCGGCGCGCTGAACACCGTCCACGACCCGGTGGTGAAGTCCTGGAAGCGGGTGCCGACGCCGATCACCAGATCGGCCTCTGCCGCCAGCCGGTTGCCGCAGCCGGTGCCGGTGACGCCGGGAGAGCCGAAATGCAGCTTCTCCTCCCAGTCCACCGCGCCCTTGCCGGCCTGGGTTTCCACCAGCGGGATATTGTGGGTGCGAGCGAAGTCCAGAAGCGTCTGCTCGGCGCCGGAGTAGATCACCCCGCCCCCGGCCACGATCAGCGGGCGCTTGGCGGCGCGGATCGCCGCTACGGCCTCGGACAACTCGCGGGCGTCGGGTTCCGGGCGGCGGATGTGCCAGACCCGCGGCTCGAAGAACTCCACGGGGTAATCATAGGCCTCCGCCTGGGTGTCCTGGCAGAAGGCCAGGCAGACCGGGCCGCAATTGGCCGGGTCGGTCATCACCCGAAGCGCGCGGGGCAGCGCGGTCAGCAGATGCTCGGGACGGCTGATCCGGTCGAAATAGCGCACCACCGGGCGGAAGCAATCGTTCGCGCTGACGGTGGCGTCGTCGAAATCCTCGATCTGCTGCAAGACCGGATCGGGCGCGCGGTTGGCAAACACGTCGCCCGGCACGAACAGCACCGGCAGCCGGTTCACATGCGCCAGCGCGGCGGCGGTGACCATGTTTGTCGCCCCCGGCCCGATGGAGGAAGTGACCGCCATCGCCTTCCTGCGCCCCTTCGCCTTGGCATAGGCGATGGCGGCATGGGCCATGGTCTGTTCGTTCTGGCCGCGCCAGGTGGGCAGCGCCCCGCCGATGCCGTGCAGCGCCTCGCCGATACCCGCCACATTGCCGTGGCCGAAGATCGCCCAGACACCTTCGATGAAGCGCCCGCCCTCGGGCGTCATCTGCACCGACAGCCATTTCACCATGGCCTGCGCCGCCGTAAGCCGGATCACCGTCATGCCGCAAGCTCCTGTCTTTTGCGGGCCTCGTCCCAGATCGCGCAGAGGCGCGCATATTTTTCCGCCATCATCGCCACTGCCGCATCGTCGCCGATCTCGCCCTTCAGCCAGCCGCGGGCGGCCTCGCCGAAGATGGTGCGGCCGATGGCGAAGCCCTTGACCATGGGATGACCGGCGGCCAGTTCCAGACTGGTGGCCAGCTCCGCCTCGCTGGCGTCGAGGCCGAGGACGACGACGCCGCGGACATGCGGGTCGTTCTCCTCGATGGCGGCGCAGGCGATGCGATAGGCGGCGTCGGTGGCGAAGGGCTCCAGCTTCCACCAGTCGGGATAGACGCCGATCTCGTAGAACCGCCGGATCGCCCGGGCCGAGGTCTCGTCATCCACCGGGGCCACCTTGGAGGGGATGATCTCCAGCAGCATCTCCAGACGGTTGCGGCGGCAGGCGTGGAACAGACGGGTCACCACCGCCTCCTGCTCTGCCCGCATCGCCTCGTCGTCGTCCGGATGGTAGAAGCACAGTACCTTGACCACATGTTCCAGCGGCCATTCGGACAGGCCGCCGAAATCGGGGCCGATCTCCGGCTCCAGCGTCAGCGGGCGCGAGCCGGGCCATTCGACCGGATGGCCGATCCAGAGGCCGGTTCCCGCCGCCTGATACAGCGCCTCGCGCCCCAGACGGCTGTCGCAAAGGATGCCGTGGCCGGGCTTGCCGCCGGCCACCTGAAGGGCGGCTTGCAGGCAGAGCTTCTTGAAGGCGCCGATCTTCTCGGGGGTCGCGCCCTCCATCGCCTCAAGCTGCATCCGGTGGTCGAAGGCGAAGACGCGCATGGTGGACCAGTCGCCGCTGTTGCGCCGGTTGGTGGACCAATGCACCTGCTCCAGCGCCGCATCCTTGCGCAGCGCCGGTTCCTTCACGCCGCGCGACAGGAAGAATTGCAGTTCCGCCCAGCTTGGGTAACTCGGGGTGCAGCCGTGGCGGGAAACCGCGAAAGCCCCGCAGGCATTGGCGTATTTCAGCGCCACCGGCCAGGCCTCATCGTCCAGCCAGCCCTTCAGCAGGCCCGAGAAGAAGCCGTCGCCCGCACCTAGGACGTTGAACACCTCGATCGGAAAGCCCGGGCCGGATTCGCCTTCGTCCAGGCTGTCGGGGATGGCGCCGGTAAAGGCCACCGCGCCCATCGGCCCGCGCTTGCAGACCAGCGTGGCCTTCGAGACCGCCCGCACCGCCCGCAGCGCGGCGATGGTGTCGGTGGAGCCACCGGCGATGTGGAACTCTTCCTCGGTGCCGACGATCAGGTCGAAGAGGTTCAGCGTCGATTGCAGCTTGGCGGTGACCGCGGCGCTTTCGATGAAGCGGTTCTCGCCGTCGCCATGGCCGGACAGGCCCCAGAGATTCGGCCGGTAGTCGATGTCCAGCGCGGTCTGCGCGCCGTGCTTGCGCGCCAGATGCAGCGCCTTGAGGACGGCGGCTTCGGTCCGCGGATGGGAAAGATGGGTGCCGGTCGCCACCACGGCGCGGGCCTCGGCAATCAAGCCCGCGTCGATGTCATCCTCGCACAGCGCCATGTCGGCGCAGTTCTCGCGGTAGAAGATCAGCGGGAATTGCTTGTCGTCGCGGATGCCCAGCAGGACCAGTGCCGTCAGCCGTTCCGGGTCGGTCTTCACGCCCCGCACGTCGACGCCCTCGCGCGCCAGTTCCTCGCGGATGAATCGGCCCATGTGCTCGTCGCCGACCCGGGTGATCAGCGCCGATTTCAGTCCCAGCCGCGCGGTGCCTGCGGCAATGTTGCACGGGCTGCCGCCGATATATTTCTGGAAAGACCCCATGTCCTCCAGCCGTCCGCCGACCTGGGCGCCGTAAAGGTCCACCGAGGACCGGCCGATGGTGATGACATCGAGCGTCTTCATGCGTCGTCTCCCCCCTTCGCCACCCGGCCGCGAGACTCAGGCGCAGGCATGTTTTGGAATTTTTATTCCATTTTTATCGCCGGGGGAAGCGATATTTATCCGTTGCGCGCAGAACCTACCGCCACCGCCAATGAGATCGCCATGGCGATGGTGGCGGAAAGCGAACGGAAGGCGCCGAAATCCACCTCGGGCACGGTGAGAACCGCATCCGAGGTGCGGGCCAGCGGGCTGGTCATCCGGTCGGTCAGCGCCACCACCGGCAGGCCGCGGTCGCGCGCATCCTGCGCCAGCGCGATGGTTTCCTCGGAATAGGGCGCGAAGGTGATCGCCAGCAGCGCATCGCCCGCCCGCAACGCGAAACGGTGGTCCAGCTTGCCGACGCCATCGTGCAGCATGGCGGGAACCTGCATCTTCTCGAACACATAGGCCAGGTAGCTGGACACCGGGAAGGCCCGGCGCAGGCCCACCAGATGCACGGTCTCGGCCCGGGCCAGCACCTGCACCGCCTGGTTCAGCGCCGCCTCGTCCACCGATTTCGCCAAGGCTTCCAGCGACAGCCGCCCGGCCTCGACGAATTCCGCCAGAAGGGCCGAGGGACTGCCCTGCCCGCCCTCCTTCAGGTTCTTCAGCCTTGTGGAATAGTCGGGCCAGCCGGGGGCGAAAGCCTCGCGGAACAGCTTCTGCATCTCGGAAAAGCCGGAGAAGCCCATGATCTGGCAGAATCGCATCAGCGCGCTTGGCGGCACATCGGCGCCCGCCGCCAGTTCGGCCACGGTCGAAACGGCGATCCGGTCGATATTGGCGGCGATATGCTCGGCACATTGGCGCAGCCGCTTGGGCAGGTCGTCCAGTTGCGCCGACAGCCTTTCGCGGAACTCCTCGACCGAAGCGGGAGGGGCGGCGGTTGCAACCTCGGGCGCGGCCACGGACTCGGGCAGGTCCATCGGATTTTCCTTGACAGGGGACGTGGGAGTCAGGCTAGCACGCATGGAACAAATATTCCAAGCAGAAAGGCATGGCCATGGCGGAACTGGGCGTGGGTCTGATCGGCACGGGCTTCATGGGCAAGACCCATGCGCTGGCGTGGCGGAATGTCAAGGCGGTGCTGGGCGGCGTCATGGGCACGGTCCCCGCCCCGCGGCTGGAACTTCTGTGCGACACGCCCGACCGGGCCGGAACCATGGCCGGCCAGTTCGGCTTTGCCCGCGCCACCGAAAACTGGCAGGCGCTTTGCGCCGATCCGGCGGTGGATGTGGTCTCGATCACCACGCCGAACGGGCTGCATCACCCGATGGCGCAGGAGGCGATCAGGAACGGCAAGCATGTCTGGTGCGAAAAGCCGATGGCGCTGACGCTGGCGCAGGCGGAAGAGATGGCGGCCGCGGCCGAGGCCGCGGGCGTGGTGACGATGGTCGGCTACAACTACCTGAAGAACCCCGCCTTCGCCCATGCGCAGAAGCTGGTGGCCGAGGGCGTCCTCGGCCGGGTCTTCCAGTTCCGCGGCTGGGTGGACGAGGATTACCAGGCCGACCCCGACCTGCCCTGGACCTGGCGGGCGAAGCTGGCGGATGCCGGGCTGGGGGCGCTTGGCGACATCGGCAGCCATCTGGTCAGCATGGCGCATGGCATCATGGGCCGGATCGACAGCCTGGTGGCCGACATGCAGACGGTCTATGCCACCCGCCCCCTGCCCGACGGCTCGGGCGTCGGCGAGGTGGAGAACGAGGATACCGCCGGGGTTCTTTTGCGGTTCAAGTCGGGGGCGCAGGGCTCGCTGGTGATCTCGCGCGCGGCCTGGGGGCGGAAGTCGCGGCTGGGGTTCGAGGTGCACGGGACGAAGGGGATGATCATCTTCGACCAGGAGCGGATGAACGAGTTGCAGCTTTACCTGAACGAGGGCGACCGGGCCACGCAGGGCTTCCGCACCATCCTGACCGGACCCGCCCATCCGCCCTATGGCGAATTCTGCCCGGCGCCGGGGCATCAACTGGGCTTCAACGAGTTGAAGGTGATCGAATGCGCCGCGCTCCTGCGCGGGATCGCCGGGCTGGAGACGGCGGCGCCGTCCTTCGCCGATGCGCTGCGGATCGAGCAGGTGATCCATGCGATCGCCGACAGCGCAAGGGCGGGCGGGAAACGGGTTTCGCCCTGAGGCAAGCCCCTCGAAGGTCTTGCGGACCTCAGACCTCGCGCAGGCCCGCCCGGAACCGCGCCGCATTGGCGCGGTAGCCCGCGGCCGATTTCAGCAGCCGCGCCTGCGCCTCGGCATCCAGTTGCCGCACCACCTTGCCGGGGCTGCCCATAACCAGCGACCCGTCGGGGATCTCCTTCCCCTCGGTGATCAGCGCGCAGGCGCCGATCAGGCAGCCCTTGCCGATCCTCGCGCCGTTCAGCACCGTCGCCCCCATGCCGATCAGCGTGCCTTCGCCTATGGTGCAGCCATGCAGCATCGCCTTGTGGCCGATGGTGCAATTGGCGCCGATGGTCAGCGGATAGCCCATGTCGGTATGCAGGACCGAGTTCTCCTGGATGTTGGTGGCCTCGCCCACCTCGATCCATTCATTGTCGCCGCGCAGCACCGCACCGAACCAGATGCCGACCCCGGGGCCAAGCCGCACCCGGCCCATCACCTGCGCCCCCGGCGCCACCCAGGCGTCGGCGTCGATCTCCGGCGCAATCCCGTCAAGCGTATGGATCATCTGGCCTCGAACTCCCTGTTCAGCCCGCGCACGAAATCGGCCATCCCCGGCTGCCGGTCGCGCCGCATCCGTTCCGCCTGCAGCACCGTCAGCAGGCGGGCGAAGGTTTCCTCAAGATCGTCGTTGACCAGCACATAGTCGTATTCCGCCCAATGGCTGATCTCGGCCTGGCTTTTCGCCATGCGGCCCCGGATCACCTCGTCGCTGTCCTGCCCGCGCGAGCGCAGCCGCCGGTCCAGTTCGGCGATGGAGGGCGGCAGGATGAAGACCGACACCACGTCGCGGCCAAGCGCCGAGTTGCGGATCTGCT
>CAYLSD010000071.1:0-11934 GCA_964386345.1 uncultured Fuscovulum sp. | reverse complement strand
TGCCGCCGCCAGGATCGCCGCCGGGCCTTCCTCCTGCACGATCACCACCGCCGGATCGCCCCCCTTCACCGGGGCCGACAGTTCCAGCGGCGCCGTGCCGGGCCAGTCGCCCAGCGAATCCCAACTGGTGACGATGTTGCGGTAGGTGATGACCTTGCCGGCATTCTCGCCGCGCTGGATCTCCACCGTTTCCTCGGGCCGGTAACGCACCAGTTGCACCCGCACCGGCGTGGTCAGCGGCGGATCGGCCTCGGCGCGGATCACCAGCATGTCGCCCTTGCGCTGCACACTCAGCACCACCTGCGTGGGCTGCGCCAGATGGTCGCCCAGATGGGCGGCCAGTTCCTCGGGCGCATAGCCCTCGACCCGCTCCTCGCCGCCGACGATCATCTGCGGCGTGTAGATCATGCGGGAACCGATGGCACGGGCATAGGCCTTCTGCCGCTCGGTGAACTTCGGGTCGGCGAAGCTGTCCTCCCAGCCGATGTAGTCCCAGTAGTCGACATGCAGCGACAGCGGGATCACCCGCGGGTCCTTCACCAGCGCCTCGAGGAACTCGTCCGCGGGCGGGCAGGACGAACAGCCCTGCGAGGTGAAAAGCTCCACCACCACCACGGGTTCGGCCAGAACGGGCGGGGCAAGTGCCGCCCAGAGGCCGCAAGCGGCGCCGACCAATTGTCGCATCCTGTCGTTCCGGTCCTGTGATCCCCTGCCCGGTTATAGGCAAGCCGCCGGGCAGGTGCCAATCAAGGAATTGCGATTGTCCGTCACATAACCCTTGCCGCCGCCTCCACCTTCTGCCCGGGACGGCGCAGGCGGAAGGCGCCGGAGAAGCCTGCGCGATGGCTCTGGCGCTTCAGCATACAATTGCATACAATGCGCACAATACCCGATGATTCCCTTGCGTCCAACGTCCCCAGAGGGCATTGGAGGCGCAAGGCACGCCAGCCAGTGAAGGAGGCCCGCAGCATGACCGTCACCGTCGGACACGACAGCCAGAAGACCCGCAAGACCCTTACCGCCGGCGGTCAGACCGTATCCTACTACTCGATCCCCGCCGCCGAGGCCGCGGGTCTGGGCGAGTTCTCGCGCCTTCCCGCCAGCCTGAAGGTGGTGCTTGAGAACATGCTGCGCTTCGAGGACGGCAAGACGGTTTCCGTCGACGACATCCGCGCCTTTTCCGACTGGGGCAAGCTGGGCGGCAAGAACCCGATCGAGATCGCCTACCGCCCGGCCCGCGTCCTGATGCAGGACTTCACCGGCGTGCCCGCGGTGGTGGACCTTGCGGCGATGCGCGACGGGATCAAGGGGCTTGGCGGCGACGCGCAGAAGATCAACCCGCTGAACCCGGTGGATCTGGTCATCGACCATTCGGTGATGATCGACGAATTCGGCACCCCCCGCGCCTTCCAGATGAACGTGGACCGCGAATACGAGCGGAACATGGAGCGTTACGTCTTCCTGAAATGGGGCCAGAACGCCTTCAACAACTTCCGCGTGGTGCCGCCCGGCACCGGCATCTGCCACCAGGTCAACCTGGAATACCTGGCGCAGACGATCTGGACCGACACCGACCAGGACGGCAACCTTGTCGCCTATCCCGACACGCTGGTCGGCACCGACAGCCACACCACCATGGTCAACGGCCTTGCCGTCCTCGGCTGGGGTGTCGGCGGGATCGAGGCCGAGGCGGCGATGCTGGGCCAGCCGGTTTCCATGCTGATCCCGGAAGTCGTGGGCTTCAAGCTGACCGGCCGCATGGTCGAGGGCACCACGGCCACCGACCTCGTGCTGAAGGTCGTGGCCATGCTGCGCAAGCATGGCGTGGTGAACAAGTTCGTCGAATTCTATGGCGAGGGGCTGGACCACCTGCCACTGGCCGACCGCGCCACCATCGCCAACATGGCCCCGGAATACGGCGCCACCTGCGGCTTCTTCCCCATCGACGACGAAACCCTGCGCTACCTGCGCAACACCGGGCGCGAGGAAAGCCGCATCGCGCTGGTCGAGGCCTATGCCAAGGAGAACGGCTTCTGGCGCGGCCCGGACTACGATCCGATCTACACCTCGACCCTGCATCTCGACATGTCCGAGATCGTCCCCGCCATCTCGGGGCCCAAGCGCCCGCAGGACTACCTGCCGCTGACCGACGCCGCCCGCAGCTTCTACAAGGTCGTCGCCGGCTATCGCGGCATCGACGTGGGGGCCGACGCGCAGGAGATGGTGGACGAAGGCGGCGCGGTGCTGGCGCCTCCGAAGGACGCGCGCAAGACCGTGGCGGTCGAGGGCAAGGACTATACCATCACCGACGGCTCGGTGGTGATCGCGGCGATCACCTCCTGCACCAACACCTCGAACCCCTATGTGATGATCGGCGCCGGTCTGGTGGCTCGCAAGGCCCGCGCCCTCGGCCTGACCCGCAAGCCCTGGGTCAAGACCTCGCTGGCGCCGGGGTCGCAGGTGGTGGGCGAATACCTTCAGGCCGCGGGCCTGCAAGAGGATCTGGACGCCATCGGCTTCAACCTTGTCGGCTACGGCTGCACCACCTGCATCGGCAACTCCGGTCCCCTGGGCGATCCGGCGATTTCCAAGGCGATCAACGACAACGATCTGGTGGCGACCGCGGTCCTGTCCGGCAACCGCAACTTCGAGGGCCGGATTTCCCCCGACGTGCGGGCGAACTTCCTCGCCTCGCCGCCGCTGGTCGTGGCCTATGCCATCGCGGGCGATCTGAACATCAACCTGACCAGGGACCCGATCGGGATCTCGAAGGACGGCAAGGAAGTGTTCCTCAAGGACATCTGGCCGACCAACAAGGAAATCGCCGATCTGGTCCACGCCACCGTCACGCGCGAGGCGTTCCAGTCCAAATACGCCGACGTGTTCAAGGGCGACGAGAAATGGCAGGCGGTGGAGGTTTCCGACAGCGAGACCTACGACTGGCCGCCGACCTCGACCTATATCCAGAACCCGCCCTATTTCCGCGGCATGTCGAAGACGCCGGGCGTGATCAGCAACATCACCGGCGCCCGCGTTCTGGCGCTTCTGGGCGACATGATCACCACCGACCACATCAGCCCCGCGGGTTCGTTCAAGCCGACCACGCCTGCCGGGAAATATCTGGTCGAACGTCAGGTGCCGGTCAGCGAGTTCAACTCCTACGGTGCCCGGCGCGGCAACCATGAGGTGATGATGCGCGGCACCTTCGCCAACATCCGCATCAAGAACGAGATGCTGGACGGCGTGGAAGGCGGCTACACCAAGGGGCCGGACGGGCAGCAGACCTCGATCTTCGACGCCTCGATGGCCTATCAGGCCGATGGCACGCCGCTGGTGATCTTCGGCGGCGTGGAATACGGCGCCGGTTCGTCGCGGGACTGGGCGGCGAAGGGCACCGCGCTTCTGGGGGTGAAGGCGGTGATCGCCGAGAGCTTCGAGCGCATCCACCGGTCGAACCTCGTCGGCATGGGGGTGATCCCGTTCGAGTTCCTGCCGGGCGAGAACCGCAAGACCCTTGGCCTGACCGGCGACGAAGTGGTCAGCATCGAGGGGCTGGAGGGCGACCTGAAGCCGCTGAGCCTGGTGCCCTGCACCATCCAATATGCCGACGGCACGGTGAAGACCATCCAGATCAAGTGCCGGATCGATACCGCCATCGAGATCGAATATGTCGAGAACGGCGGCGTGCTGCATTACGTGCTGCGCAACCTCGCGGCGTCGTAAGCCCTGCGCCCAGGATCCCGGAAAGGGCGCCCCCCCGGGCGCCCTTTTCCATTGCGTCAGCGCAGGCTGCGGATTTCCAGCCGCGTCGCGGCATCGGTGGAAAGCGGCAGCACCCGCTTCGGCAGGCCTATGTCCTTGCGCTGGTGATCCGACAGCCCAGCCGCATCACCGTGCCGCAGCGGCGGCCGCAAGAGCCCGGCCAGCCAGCGCCGCAGCAGCCGCGGGTGCGCCGCACCGAAACAGGCGCGCATCCGGTCGCCGAAGGACAGGAATCCGGCGCTCATCACGTCATGGGCCGGGTGGGTGTCGGTGTGAAGACGGGCCATGTCAGCCTCCCCTTTCTGGGCCGGGACATCCGGTGGAGGCAGCATGGCGCCATGACGGCCCGCGGGTTGAGTGCAGGAACTGAAGCGCCGCCGCTACAGAGTCTGAACTGGATTGCGCGGCGGCAAGGGCGCAAGCTGCAGACATCCGACGCTGAGGAGGCCGCGATGTCCGGCAAACCCTATGGCATGATCTGCCCCATCACCCGCGCCTGCGAGATTCTCGAGCCGCGCTGGACCATCCCGATCCTGGTCGGGCTTTGGGCGGGCTGCACCAAGTTCAACGACCTGCGGCGCGAAGTCGGCAACATCTCGCCCGCGCTCCTGTCCAAGCGGCTGAAGGATCTCGAAGCGAAGGGCTTTGTCGAGCGGGTCTGCGATCCGGCCAAGGGGTCGGTCGATTACATCCGCACCGAAGCCGCCGTCGCGCTGGAGCCCGCGCTGAACGAACTGGCGCGATGGGCGCAATGCCACATCGACGCCGAAACGGCGCTTTGCACCGCCACGGTGTCCAACCTGATGTGGAAGATCCGCAACCATTTCATCGCCGATGCCCTGCCCGAACGGCGGCTGGTGATCCAGTTCCATTTTGCCGATAAGGGGCTGGAATACGACACCTACTGGGCCATCATCCGGCCCGGCTTCCCGGTCGAGACCTGCTCATCGATCCCCGGCTACGACGTGGACCTCTATGTCGAGACCAACCGGGTCTCGCTGCATGGCATCCTGCTGGGCCGAACCACCATCGCGCGAGAGCTGGCCGCGGACGGGCTGTTCCTCAGCGGCGATCCGGTGCTGTCGCGGACGATGCACCGCTGGCTGAAGCTGAGCGACTATGCACAGTTCGACGGCATCGCGATGCTGCCGCCACGGCACGCTGCGGGGATGGCGGCGCCGGCGGGGATGTAAGGCGGCGGATCGCATCCGGGACGGATGCCTTCCACGGGCCGCCCCTCAGGGCGCGACACCGCAGGCGGCCGCCCGTTCGTCCGTCACCGCCCAGAGGGTGAAGCGCGCGCCCCTCTCCGAGCCGCAGGTCAGGATCGGGTAATTGCCGTGGTCGGTGAAATACTGGCACCAGAGGCCGAAGGCTCCGTCCCCGCCCTCAAGGATATTCGGCACCTCGTCATATTCGCTGTGGCGCAACTCCAGCGGCCAGCCGGGTTCGTCCACGCCGGTGCAACGGCTGACCCTCAGGCCCCAGCCCCCGGCCGCCGGTTCGATGCGCAGCAGATCGTCGACCAGGCCCGGCGGGCTTTGCGCATCCCGGCCCACCCGCTCATAGACGCCGGTGAAGAAAGAGGTATCGGGATAGCGGTCTTCCGCCCCCGCCGCCGTGGCCGCAAGGACCAGCAGCGGCAGCGCCCGCCTCACTTCAGCGCCTCTTCCAGCGCGGGAACGAAGCGGGTCTCGTAATCGGTGCCGACCAGGGGACCCACGAACTTGAACAGCACCGTGCCGTCGCCGCCGATGATGAAGGTCTCGGGCGGGTTGGTCACGCCCCATTCCACCCGGTTGCGGCCCTGCGGATCGGTGGCCAGCGCGAAGAACGGGTTGCCCTCGCGCTCCAGATAGGCCAGCGCATCCTTCTCGGCATCCATCATGTCGATGCCCGCCACCCGGATGCCCCGCTCGTTCATCGCGGTCAGCACCGGATGCTCGGCCCGGCAGGGCGGGCACCAGCTGGCCCAGAAGTTGACCACCGTCACCTCGCCCGTCCGCAGGTCGGCGTCGGTCAGTTGCGCCGTGCCCGGCAGGCCGGTCTGCGGCACCGCGGGCGCGGGCTTGCCGATGAAGGCCGAGGGCAGGTCCTGCGGATTGCGCCCGTCCATGCCCAGCCAGAACATCGCCGCCAGCCCGGCGAAGATCACCGGGGGGACGGCCAGCACCCATCTAGCCATCGGATTTCTCCATCCGCGCCTCGACCTCGGCCAGTTGCCGCTTGGCCCGCGCCCGCTGCACCAGCGTCAGCGCCAGAAGGCCCCCCAGCAGCAGGAAGGTCACCGCATAGGACCCCAGCACCGCGAAGGCGTATTTTCCCAGATCGGGCATCATGCCAGCCTCTCCCGCGCCATCAGCGCCTGCGCCCGGCGGCGCCGGATTTCCGTCCGCGCCCGCACAAGGACCAGCGCAAGGAACAACAGCTCGAACCCCGCGATGCAGATCACCAAGGGAATCCAGTAGACGTCCGAGACGTTCTCCTGCGCGTCCATCGACAGGCTCGCCCCCTGGTGCAATCCCTGGTTCCAGAACAGCACCGCATAGCGGGAAAGCAGCGCGAAGACCGAGCCGACGATGCACAGCACCCCGGTCAGGTCGGCGGCGGTGTCGGGATTCTCCACCGCCTCCCACAGCGCGATATAGCCGAGGTAGAAAAGGGCGAAGATCAGGAAATTGGTCAGCCGCGGGTCCCAGGCCCACCAGGTTCCCCACATCGGCTGCCCCCAGAGCGCCCCGGTCACCAGCGCGATCAGCGTGAAGGTCAGGCCCACGGGCGCCGCCGCCTTGGCGACCAGCGCCGAGACATGGTGCCGCCGGATGATCCAGACCAGCGAGGCGATCAGCATCACCGCCCAGGCGTTGATCGCGGCGGAGGCCGCGGGAACGTGGAGGTAGATGATCTTGACGGTCGAGCCCTGCTTGTAATCGTCGGGCGTCAGGAAGAACCCCCAGACGAGGCCCGCGCCAAGCGACAACACCGCCAGCCCCGTCACCCAGGGCAGGACGCGGCCCGACAGGGCCATGAACTTCTTCGGATTGGCATATTCCCAGATCGACATGGTGCTTGGTTAAATCCCCGGGCGCGTCGGCTCAAGTCACTATCACGTTCGCCGTCAACGCAGGTTGACGCGGATTGCCGCAGCCGAGGCGAAAGGCAAGAGCCCCGCCGCCCCGGCGGTGATCGCCGCCAGAAGGGCAAGCGGCGTCGCCACCTCCATCCCCGCCGCGCCGCGCTTCACCACCTCGGCCCCGAAGATCAGCGTGGGCACGTAAAGCGGCAGCACCAGCAGCGACAGCAGCAGCCCGCCCCGCTTGACCCCCACGGTCAGCGCCGCGCCGAAGGCGCCGATCACCGACAGCGCGGGGGTGCCGAGCAGCAGCGACAGCACCAGCCAGCCATAGCCGGTGGGCGGCAGGTAAAGCAGCACCCCCAGCACCGGCGCGGCCAGCGTCAGCGGCAGGCCGGTCACCAGCCAATGCGCGAAGGCCTTCACCGCCACCGCCCCCTCCATCGGCAGGGGCGAGGTCGCCAGCAGGTCCAGCGAGCCGTCCTCGAAATCCAGCGCGAAGATGCGGTCCAGCGACAGCAGGCAGGAAAGCAGCGCGCCGACCCAGAGGATGCCGGGGGCGATCTTGCCCAGCGTCCCGCCCTCGGGCCCGACGCCGAGCGGCACCAGCACGGCGACCAGCAGGAAGAAGGCAAGGCCGAGGCCGAAACCGCCACCTGCCCGGAAGGCAAGCCGCAGGTCGCGGATCAGCAGCGCGGTCACAGGAAGGCCTCCTGGAACCCGGCATCCTGCCGCGCGGAACGCGATGTGGCGCGGAACGGGGTCAGGTCCAGCACCTCGGCCTCGTCCAGCCCAAGCTCGATATGCGTCGCCATCAGGGCCGATCCGCCCGCCGCCAGATGCGCCCGCACCGCGCCCGCGAACAGCGCGACCGAGGCGGCGTCGAGGCTGACCGTGGGCTCGTCCAGCACCCAGATCGGCCGGCCCGAGACCAGAAGCCGCGCCAGCCCCAGCCGCCGCTTCTGTCCGGCCGACAGGCTGGCCGCCCAGCGGTTGCGCAAGGCGATCAGGTTCATCCCCTCCAGCGCCGTCTCGACCAGCGTGGTGCCGTAGACGGCGGCCCAGAAGGACAGGTTCTCCTCCACCGACAGCGTGGCCTTCAACCCGTCGGCATGGCTGGCATAGGCAAGGCTTTCCGGCGGGATCGACACCTGACCGGCCACCGCGGGCTGCAACCCGGCCAAGGTGCGCAGGAGGGTGGTCTTGCCCACCCCGTTCGGCCCGCGCAGCACCAGCGCCCGGCCGGGCGGCAGGGTGAACGAGAGGCCCTCCAGCACGACGATGCCGCCGCGCTGCACCGCCAGACCGGAGACGCGCATTTCCATGGGCCAGCCCTATCGCATCGGACGGCAGCGCAAAAGCGCCGTTCTGCCGCAGGCAGCGCAGGAGTCAGATTTTTCGGCGAAAAATCGTGAATACGGGTTTTCGCCGAAAACCCGTTCACCCCACCGGCAGCAAGGCTGCGGCGATGCGGCGGCCCTCGCTGAGCAACACGTTGTAGGTGCGGCAGGCGGCGGGGGAATTCATCACCTCGACCCCGATCCCCGCCCCTTCCAGCGCCGCGCGGAAAGCGGCGGGCGGATGGGCGATCTCGGCCCCCATGCCCAGCAGGAGAACGTCGATCCGCCCCTCCAGCGACAGGGGCGCCGCCATGTCCTCAAGCCCGCCCCAAGGCCCGGCGTCCCAGGGCGTGATCAGCGCCGCGCCGCGCAGCACATGGCCGCCGATGCGGAAGAAGCCCGGCCCGTAACCCTCGACGGGCCGGGCCGTGCCATAGCTGATCTCGGTCAGGCGCAAGCGTCACGCCTCGACATCGGCGAATTCGCTGGCGTTTTTCTTCGGCTTGTCGCCGCGGTCCACGCCCAGGAACAGCACGATGTTCTTGGCCATGTAGAGGGTGGAATAGGTGCCCAGCAGGACCCCCAGGATCATCGCGAAGACGAAGCCGCGGATCACGTCGCCGCCCCAGACGATCAGCACGATCAGCGAGATCAGCGTGGTGGTCGCCGTCATCACCGTGCGGGACAGCGTTTCGTTCGCGGTCAGGTTCATCATCTCGCGCAGCGGCATCTGCTTGTATTTCGCCAGGTTCTCGCGCAGCCGGTCGAAGATCACCACCGTGTCGTTGACCGAATAGCCGAGGATGGTCAGCAGCGCCGCCACGATGGACAGGTCGAACTTCAGCTGGAACAGCGACCAGATGCCCAGCGTCACGATCACGTCATGCAGCATCGCCGCGACCGTGCCGACCGCCATCTGCCATTCGAAGCGCATCCAGATATAGATCAGGATGCCCACCGATCCCATGGCGACGGCCATGATCGCCCACCAGATCAGCTCGCCCGAGACCTTGGGGCCGACCGATTCGACCGCGGCAAAGATGATCGCCGGGTCCACCGCCTGCAGCGCCTCCTCGACCTCGGTGATCACCTCGGACGTCACCGCCTCCTCGCCCTCGCGCGCGCCGAGGCGGACCTGCGCCACATGCTGGTCGGCGCGGAAGCCAGGGTCGTTGACCTCGGTGATGGTCACGTCGCCCAGGTCCAGCCCCGCCAGCGCCTCGCGGTAGGCGCCCACATCCACCGGCGTGGTGGATTCGGTGCGGATCGTCGTGCCGCCCAGGAAGTCGACGCCGAAGTTCAGCCCCTTCACCGCCACGATGCCGACCGAGGCCACCATCAGGAAGATCGACAGACCGAAGGTCAGCCACTGGACGCGGAAGAAGTCGATGTTGGTCACATCGGGGACCAGTTTCAGACGGAATGCCATTGCCGCTCCTCCTTCAGACCACGATGGCCTTCGGACGTTTCCAGTTCAGGTAAAGCTCGATCACCAGCCGGGTGACATAGACCGCGGTGAACATCGAGGTGATGATCCCCAGCGTGAAGGTCACCGCGAAGCCGCGCACCGGGCCGGAGCCGACCCAATACATGATGACCCCGGTCAGGAAGCCGGTGATGTTGGCGTCCATGATGGCCGAAAAGGCGCGGTCGAAGCCCGCCTCGCAGGCCCTGACTGGCGAGAGGCCTGCGCGCAATTCCTCGCGTATTCGCTCGAAGATCAGCACGTTGGCATCCACCGCCATGCCCATGGTCAGCACGATCCCGGCGATGCCCGGCAAGGTCAGCGTGGCGCCGATGGTGGACATCAGCGCGATCATGATGATGACGTTCAGGATCAGCGCGATATTGGCGAACCAGCCGAACATGCCGTAGCTGAGGACCATATAGGCGATGACGGCGATGGCGCCGATGATGGCGGCCTTCTTGCCCGCCTCGATGGAATCGGCCCCCAGTTCCGGCCCGATGGTGCGTTCCTCAAGGAATTCCATCTTGGCGGGCAGCGCGCCCGCGCGCAGCAGGACGGCCAGTTGCGTCGCCTCTTCGACGGTGAAGCTGCCGGTGATGATTCCGGAACCGCCGGGGATCGGCTGGTTGATCCGCGGGGCGGAAATCACCGTGTCGTCCAGCACGATGGCGAAAAGCTTGCCGACGTTGTTCGTCGTGTAGTCGCCGAACTTGCGCGCGCCGACGCCGTCGAAGCGGAAGCTGACCGCGGGGTTCGAGTTCTGGTCGAAGGCGGGCTGCGCGTCGCGCAATTCCTCGCCGGTGACGACAGGGCTTTCCTCGAGGATGTAGTAGATGCCCCTCTCGTCCAGCGAGGGCAGCAGCAGGTTGCGCGCGCCGGGGCTGGCGCCCGCATTGTCGGTGCGGCCGATCACCGGATGGAAGGTCAGCTTGGCCGTGGTGCCGATCAGCGATTTCAGTTCCGCCGCCGAGCCGATCCCCGGCACCTGGATCAGGATCCGGTCAGAGCCCTGCCGCTGGATCGTCGGTTCGCGCGTGCCCGCCTGGTCCACCCGGTTGCGGATGATTTCAAGGCTTTGCTGCATGGTGCGGTCGTCGGTGGCGCGCTTTTCCGCATCCGAAAGCTGCACCACGATATCGGCGCCGTCCGAGGAAACCTCGATGTCGGTATGGCCCACCCCGGTCAGCGAGGTGACCGGCGTCGCCAGCGCCCGCACGACGGCCAGCGCCGCGGGCATCGCCTCGGGGTTGGAGATCGTCACCCGCAGCACGCCCTCGGGCGAGGGCGCGCGGCGCACGGCGCCGACCTGGTCGCGGATGCCGCGCAGGCTGTCGCGCACCTCGGGCCAAAGCCCGTCCATCCGGCTCTTGTAGACATCGGACAGTTCCACCCGCGCCAGAAGATGCGCCCCGCCCCGCAGGTCGAGGCCCAGGTTCATCAGCGACGAGGGCAGGAACGAGGGCCAGCCAGCCCGTGCCGTCTCCTGCTCGGGCGTCGCCACGCCATCGGCCTTCTCGATCGCCGCGACGGCATCGTTATGCGCCTCCACCCTTGGATAAAGGGCGTTCGGCATCGCCGCCAGCAGCCCCCAGAGGCAGAAGATCAGGATCAGGACACGCTTCCACAGCGCCGTAGGGGTCATCGCGGGGCCTCAGTGTTTCACGGGCGTTCTTGGGCCGGGGCCCGAAGGCACCGGCGGGGGCGGCCTCCGGCCTCAGCCGGCCGCGGGTTCGGTCTTGTTCAGCACCGTGGTGATGGTGTGGCGCAGCACCTTCACCTTCACGCCCTCGGCGATCTCCACCTCGACCATGCCGTCTTCCTGCACCTTCGAGACCTTGCCGACGATGCCGCCCTGGGTCACCACCTGGTCGCCGCGGCGCAGGGCCTCGATCATCGCCTTGTGGGTCTTGGCCTGCTTCTGCTGCGGGCGGATGATCAGCAGGTACATGATCCCGAAGACCAGGACCATCGGGACCAGCATCGAGCCGAGGACGCCACCGGCGCCGGCGGCGTCGCCTGCGGATTGCGCGAAGGCGGGGGTTGCGAACATGGGCATCCTTTCCTGATGGTGACGGGCGCCGGATCCGGCGCGTTGCGGCCCATGTAAGGGGTTTTCGGCGGCGATGCCAGAGGGCAGAGGTCAAGGGCGCGTGTAGGGGTGGCGGGGCCGCTATAGCGGGCCGACAGCGGTTTCCCTGCCAAAGGCCATCGCCTTCGGCACTTCCTGCGGGTTCCCCTTTCCCGGCCGGGTGCCCAAAGCACCCGGCCAGCGCCCGACCCGCCCTCGGCGG
>CAYLSD010000070.1:0-11960 GCA_964386345.1 uncultured Fuscovulum sp. | reverse complement strand
GGCAGGATGAAGACCGACACCACGTCGCGGCCAAGCGCCGAGTTGCGGATCTGCTGGCCGCCCTGCCAGTCGATGTCGAAAAGCGTGTCGCGGCCCTCGGCCATGGCGCGTTCCACCGGGGCGCGGGGCGAGCCGTAGAAATTGCCGAAGACCTCGGCATGCTCCAGCATCTCGCCGGCGGCGACCATCGCCTCGAACTCGGCGCGCGGCTTGAAGTAGTATTCGCGCCCCTCCACCTCGCCCGGGCGCGGGGCGCGGGTGGTGGCCGAGACGGAAAAGCGCATGGTCGGGTCCCATTCCATCAGCCGCCGCGCCAGCGTGGATTTCCCCGCGCCCGAGGGCGAGGACAGGATCAGCAGAAGGCCGCGGCGGGGCTGGTCGGCGGGCATCATCACTCCACGTTCTGGACCTGCTCCCGCATCTGGTCGATCACGGTCTTGAGGTCAAGGCCCGTGCGGGTCAGCGCAAGGTCCTGGGATTTCGACAGAAGCGTGTTGGCCTCGCGCAGGAATTCCTGCATCAGGAAGTCGAACTTGCGGCCCACGGGCGCCGTGTCGGCCAGAAGCGCCCGCGCCGCCGCGACATGGGCGGTCAGGCGGTCGGTCTCCTCGGTCACGTCCTGCTTCACCGCCAGCAGCGCCAGTTCCTGCGCCACCCGGGCCTCGTCAACGCCATCGGCGTTTTCCAGCAGCCGCGCCAGCGCCGTGCGCAGGGCCTCGCCCGCCTTCTCCTTCCGCGCCTCGGCCAAGGTGCGGGCCTCCGCCACCAGCGCCCCGATCCGGTCGAGCTGGCCGGAGATCACCGCGGCCAGCGCCGCGCCCTCGGCCTCGCGCATGGCGTGGAACCCGGCCAGAAGCGCGGGCAGATCGGCAAGGATCGCCGCACGGATGGGAGCCGTGTCCTCGTCGGCCGCGCCGGTTTCAAGGACGCCGCGCATCGCCAGCACATCCGCCGCCGTCGCCTGCGCCAGCGTGACGCCCGCCGCCATCGCCGCCTGCTCGGCCCGGCCAAGCGCGGCCAGCACGCCCGCCAGCACCTCTTCGTTCACCCGCAGCGCCGGGCCTTCGCCCGCCTCGCGCGCCAGCTTCAGCGACAAGCTGACATTGCCGCGGCCCATGGCCTTCTGCAGTTCCGCCCGCAGCGCGACCTCCAGCCCGTCCACCCAGTCCGGCACCCGCAGCCGCAGTTCCAGCCCCTTGCCGTTGACCGACCGGATATCCCAGGCCCAGGTGCAGCCCGCCCCTGCCCCGCGCCGCGCGGCGAAGCCCGTCATCGAAACCGTCATCGCATCCCCTTCCTGCGCCCGCCGCCGCCGGGCGATGTTTACCATTTGTCGAGAATTTCGACCGAATCCGCCGCAACGGCGCTATGTTCACCCATCGGCAACATCTCTTGCCGCAGCATTAACCGAAGCCTGCCGCCGAGGCCACCCGGGGCCCGGCACCGGCCTTTGGAAGAGGAAAGCGATGGTCATTTCGTTTCCCGGCGGGCCGGAACAGGCCGCACCGCCCCCGCGCGGCCCGGCAGAGGTCCGCGCCTATTGGGAAGGGCTGCGCCGCGGCGGCTCCATCCCCTGCCGCGCCGACCTCGACCCGCGCGGCATGGCCGGTGTGCTGGACCGGGTCTTCGTCGGAGAAAGGATCGGCGCCGGGCTGATCCGGCTGCGCATCGCCGGGACGGCGCTGACGGATATCGGCGGGCTGGAGATGAAGGGCCTGCCGCTGTCGGTGCTGTTCCTGCCCGAGGCGCGGGCCGCATTGGCCGAGGTGCTGGAGCGGGTGCTGACCCTGCCGCAGGCGGCGGAGCTGCATCTGGAGGCCGAGCGCGGCATCGGCCGTCCGGCGCTGCACGGCCGGTTGCTGCTGTTGCCGCTGCATTCCAACGGCGGCGCGCGGGACCTGGTGCTGGGATGCCTTGCCACCGCCGGGGAAACCGGCCGCGCACCCCGCCGCTTCGCCATCACGCGGGCAGCGGAAGAACGGCTTGCGCCGCCGGAACCCGGGCCGGCGCAACGCCGCACCCATCTGCGGCTGGTCCATTCCGCCGACTGAAGCGCAGGCCCCGAGTTTTCGTCGAAAACTCGGAACCCACGGATTTTCGCCGAAAATCCTGACTACAGCGCCACACGCCGCCCGGCTTCGCGCTGCGCCGACAGTTCCTCGGCCACCAGGAAGGCCAGTTCCAGCGACTGGCTGGCGTTCAGCCGCGGGTCGCAGGCGGTGTGGTAGCGGTCCGACAGGTCCTCGTCCGTCACCGCACGCAACCCGCCGGTGCATTCGGTCACGTCCTTGCCGGTCATCTCGAAATGCACGCCGCCGGGGACGGTGCCCTCGGCCTTGTGGATCTGGAAGAACTCGCGCACCTCGCGCAGCACGGAATCGAAGGGCCGCGTCTTGTAGCCGGTCGAGGACTTGATGGTGTTGCCATGCATCGGGTCGCAGGACCACAGCACCTTGGCGCCCTCTTCCTGCACGGTGCGGATCAGCCGCGGCAGATGATCGCCCACCTTGCCCGCACCGAAGCGCGCGATCAGCGTCAGCCGCCCGGGCTCGTTCGACGGGTTCAGCTTGGCCATCAGCACCTTCAGATCCTCGGCGGTGGTGGAGGGTCCGCATTTCAGCCCGACCGGGTTCAGCACGCCGCGGCAGAATTCCACATGCGCGCCGTCCGGCTGGCGGGTGCGGTCGCCGATCCAGATCATGTGGCCGGAGCCCGCCACCGGCTGCCCGGTGATCGAGTCGATCCGGCACAGCGCCTCTTCGTATTCCAGCAGCAGCGCCTCGTGGCTGGTGTAGAAATCCACCGCCGCCAGCGAGGGTGCGGTCTCGCTGGTGATCCCGGCGGCCTTCATGAAGTCCAGCGCGTCCGAGATGTGGTTCGACAGTTCCCGGTAGCGCTCGGCCTTGTCATGCTCGGCGAAGCCCAGCGTCCAGGCGTGGACGCGGTGGATGTCGGCGAAACCGCCGGTCGAGAAGGCGCGCAGCAGGTTCAGGCTGGCCGCCGCCTGGGTATAGGCCTGCAGCATCCGGTTCGGGTCGGGGATGCGGGCGGCGGGGGTGGCGTCGAAGCCGTTGATGATGTCGCCCTTGTAGCTGGGCAGTTCCACGCCGTTCACCACCTCGGTCGGCGCGCTGCGCGGCTTGGCGAATTGCCCGGCCATCCGGCCGACCTTGATCACCGGCACCTTGGCGCCATAGGTCAGCACCACCGCCATCTGCAGCATCACCCGGAAGGTGTCGCGGATATTGTCGGCGCTGAACTCGGCGAAGCTCTCGGCGCAGTCGCCGCCCTGCAGCAGGAAGGCCCTGCCCTCCGCCGCCTCGGCCAGTTGCTTCTTCAGCCGCCGCGCCTCGCCCGCGAAGACCAGCGGAGGGTATTTCGCCAGCTGCGCCTCGGCCGCGTCCAGAGCGGCGGCGTCGGGATAATCCGGCATCTGGATCCGCGGCTTCGCGCGCCAGTCCGATTTCATCCAGCCCTTGGTCATGGCTTCCTCCGGGGTCGTTTGCGGTAACGGCACGGCTATACGCCGACCCGCCCCGGAAGCAAAGGCGAAAAGGCCGGAAAAATGGCGGGAAGCGCCTCTTGCGGAAGCATTGGATTCAGGTATCCATGATCCGCAAACGACGCGAACAGGTCGCAGACATGCCCAGCCCGCCCCGCAAGGCCACCCAGACGGAAAAGGCAGCGCCCTCGCGGCGCTTCGTCTTCCTGCTTCTGGACCGTTTCACCATGCTGGCCTTCGCCTCGGCGATCGAGCCCCTGCGCATCGCCAACCGCGTCGCGGGCCGCCCGGTCTACAGCTGGGCGCTGGCGGGCGAGAACGGGCAGAACGCGGTCTGCTCGAACGGCACCTCGTTCCATCTGGACATGGGGCTGGAGGAGGTCGACCGCGAGGATATCGTGCTGGTCTGCGGCGGCATCGACGTGGCCCGCGCCACCACCCGCGGCGTGCTGAACTGGCTGCGGCGCGAGGCGCGGCGCGGCGTCACCATGGGGGGCCTCTGCACCGGGGCGCATGCATTGGCCAGGGCCGGGCTTCTGGACAACCGGAAGGCGACCATCCACTGGGAGAACCAGGACGGATTCCTGGAGGAATTCGAGGAGGTCAAGCTGACCAAGTCGGTCTTCGTGATGGACGGCAACCGCTGGACCACCGCCGGGGGCACCTCGTCGCTGGACCTGATGCTGAAGGTGATCGCCGCCGACCATGGCGAGGACCTGGCCAATACCGTCGCCGACCAGCTGATCTATTCCACCATCCGCACCGACCAGGACACCCAGCGCCTGTCGATCCCGACGCGGATCGGCGTGCGCCACCCGAAGCTGAGCCAGGTCATCCAGATGATGGAGGGCAACATCGAGGACCCGATGTCCCCCGCCGACCTGGCCGAGGAGGTGGGCATGTCCACCCGCCAGCTGGAGCGGCTGTTCCGCCGCTACCTGAACCGCTCGCCGAAGCGCTACTACATGGAACTGCGGCTGCAGAAGGCGCGCAACCTGCTGATGCAGACCGACATGTCGGTGATCAACGTCGCGCTGGCCTGCGGCTTCGCCAGCCCGTCGCATTTCTCGAAATGCTACCGCAGCCATTACAACACCACCCCCTACCGCGAGCGCGGCACGCAGGGGATGCCGGGCGCGGTGCCGGTGCGGCTGTCGATCTGACTTGCCCGGCAGGCCGCCCATGCTAGGCTCTCCGGCGGGAGCCTTGCCATGTATCGCATTTTCCTTGCCGTTCTTTTCACCCTATCCACCCTGACCCCGGCGCTGGCCGGGCGCTTCGCCCTTGTGATCGGCATCGACGGCTATGCCGAACTGCCGCGCCTGCAGAAGGCCCGCAACGATGCCGGGGCCGTTGCCGCCACGCTGGAAGCACAGGGTTTCACCGTCACCCTGCTGGAAGACCCCGGCCGCCGCGCCATGACGCGGGCGCTGTCCGACCTTGCCGCCCGCCTGTCGCCGGGGGACGAGGCGCTGTTCTACTTCGCCGGCCATGGGGTGGAGATCGCGGGCCGCAACTACCTGCTGCCCGCCGACGCCCCGGCGGTGAAGCCCTCGGAAGAGGCGTTCCTCACCGCCGAAAGCCTTGCCGCCGACGACGTGGTCTTCACCCTGCAGGCGCGCGGCGCGGCGATCACCATCCTGATCCTCGACGCCTGCCGCGACAATCCCTTCCCGCGCGAGGGCACCCGCTCCGCCGGATCCGCCCGCGGCCTTGCCCCCATCGCCCCACCGGAAGGGTCGTTCATCCTGTTCTCCGCCGGGGCGGGCCAGACCGCGCTGGACCGGCTGAGCGGCTCGGACCGCGACCCGAACTCGGTCTTCACCCGGGCGCTGCTGCCGCTGCTGTCGCGCGGCGACCTGACGCTGCCGGAACTCGCGCGGCTCCTGCGCGGCGAGGTGGAGGCCACGGCGGCGACCATCGGCCACAAGCAGCGCCCTGCCTATTACGACGAATTGACGGGCGACTACCGCATCGCCACGGCCGGGGCGCGCGGCGCGGTGCCGCTGGCCGACAGCGCGTCGGCGGAGACACGTGCGCCGCCGGCCGACCCGGCCGCCTGCGCCGCGGCGGCGGCCGACTGGCCCGCCGTGGTGGCGCTGAGCGATCCCGTCACGCTGCGCGCTTTCGCCCAGTCCCATGCCGGCTGCGCACCCCTGCAACATGCGGCGCTGGCCGAGGCCGGACGGCTGGAAGGCGCCCGCGCCGCCGACCCCGGCCTGCCCGAGGAACCCGAGCAGGATGAGCCATGGGGCGGCGTGATGGCCGCGATCCCGTCTCCCTCCCAAGTGGCCAGCGCAGAGGCGGCTCCCTCGGGGGACGTCGGTCTCGCCCGTGAACCGGCGGCCCCGGCATGGCGCGTCCGCAGCGGCGTGTCCGAGGGCTATGTCAACGTCCGCGCCGGGGCGGGCACGATGCATCCGGTCCTTTTCACCATCGGCGCGGGCGCGGGTGGGATCGAAGTGCTCTCCTGCCGCCCGCCCGACCCCGGCGGCGGCGCGTTCGACTGGTGCCTGATCCGCCATTCCGGGCGCGAGGGCTGGCTGTCCTCGAACGGGATCGAGAAAGAATGACCGCGCTCGCGGCGCTACTGCCCCGGATTTTCGCCGAAAATCCGTACCGTGACGGGTTTTTGCCGAAAACCCGGCGCCTCTGCCGGGCGGCTGTCGCGGCGCTCATCGCCTCGCCCGCCATGGCCGGGGACCTGCCGCCCGGCTGGGTCCGCCTGTCCGACACCGTGCCGGAGATCGCGCAGGACATCCGCTACGCCCGCGCCTTCAACTTCACCGGCGCCCCCGTTCCCGGCTACGACGCCCCCGAATGCATCCTGCGGGCCGAGGCCGCCGAGGCGCTGGCCCGCGTGCAGGCCGCGCTGGAGGCCGAGGGCCTGACGCTGATCGTCTGGGACTGCTACCGCCCCGCCCGCGCCAGCGCATATTTCGCCGGCTGGGCGGAAGGCACCGGCCCCGACGAAGGGGCCTTCTTCTTCCCCGGCCTCTCCCGCGCCGAACTGATCCCGCAGGGCTATATCGCCCGGCATTCCTCACATTCCTCCGGCGGCACGGTCGACCTCGGTCTGATCCGCGCGGGCGACCCGGTGCTGCGCCCTGACAGCGCCGATGCCGCTTGCGACGCCCCCTTCCCCGCCCGCCCGGCGGAAACCGCGCTGGACATGGGCACCGCCTTCGACTGCTTCTCGCCCCTTTCCGCCGTGGATGCGAAGGTGCCGGAAGAGGCCTGGCGCAACCGCCGCCTGCTGTCCCGCGCGATGCAGGCCGAGGGCTTCCTCCCCTACGCCGCCGAATGGTGGCACTTCCGCCTGCCGCTGCCCGGCGCCGAACCGCAGGATTTCCCGGCGAACTGATGCCACGGCCCGCACCACGGAGCCGCTTCAAGATGCTTTTCTTTTGATCATACTGCCTTTAGGGTCGCTTCAGGATCTCGATCCAAACCAGGGAGAACACCAATGAAAAAACTGCTGCTGGCCGCTTCGGCCTTCGCGCTGACCGCGGGCGCCGCCGCTGCCGATGATGTCAAGCTGGGCATCCTGATCGGCTTCACCGGCCCGATCGAATCGCTGACCAGCCACATGGCCGCCGCCGCCGAAGAGGCGATGAGGGAAGTCAACGAATCCGGCAAATCGGAACATACCTTCACCTCGGTCCGCGGCGACTCGACCTGCGTCGACGCCGCCGCCGCCACCGCCGCCGCCGAGCGGATGATCACCGCCGAAGGCGTGAAGGCCATCATCGGCGCCGACTGCTCGGGCGTGACCCGCGCCGTGCTGACCAACGTCGCCATGCCGAACGGCATCGTGCTGATCTCGCCCTCGGCCACCTCGCCGGCGCTGACCGACGACCCGGACGACGGCCTGTTCTTCCGCACCGCGCCCTCGGATGCGCGCGAAGGCGAGGTCATGGCCGACATCCTGGTCGAGAAAGGCGTCAAGTCGATCGCGCTGACCTATTCCAACAGCGACTACGGCAAGGGCCTGGCCGAGGCGATCTCGGCCGCCTTCATCGCCAAGGGCGGCACCGTCACCATCAACGCCGCCCATGACGACGGCAAGGCCGACTATTCGGCCGAAGTCGCGGCGCTGGCGGCGGCGGGCGGCGACATCCTCGTCGTCGCGGGCTACCTGGACCAAGGCGGCAAGGGCATCATCCAGTCCTCGCTCGACACCGGCGCCTTCTCGGTCTTCGGCCTGCCGGGCGGCATGGTGGGGGACAACCTGCCGAAGGCCATCGGCCCGGGGCTGGACGGCTCCTACGGCCAGCACGCCTCGTCCGACGCACCGGGCATGGAATATCTGATCGAGACCGGCAAGGCCGCGGCCTCGCCCTTCGACGGCTCCTCGGCCTATGCCTCGGAAAGCTATGACGCGGCGGCGCTGGTCATACTGGCCATGGCGGCGGCGGGCTCGACCGATTCCAATGTCTACAAGGAAAAGATCATGGATATCGCCAATGCCCCCGGCGAGAAGATCTATGCCGGCGAACTGGGCAAGGCGCTGGAACTGATCGCGGCGGGCACCGAGATCGACTATGATGGCGCCACCGGGGTCGAACTGATCGGGCCGGGCGAATCCGCGGGCCGCTACCGCGAATTCGAGGTGAGGGGCGGCGTCTACGAAACCGTCAAATACCATTGAGCCCTTGACCACCGCTTGACAGATCGGCGCGGCCCGGGCATTGCCCCGGGCCGTTGCCTAAGGAAAAAGGCCGTCCGACCGGGTCAACCCGGCGCAAGGGCAGGCCGGACAGGGGGAAACATGATCAGGGTCGAAGGGCTGCACAAGCATTTCGGCGGCTTCCACGCCGTCGATGGCGCCTCGCTCGAAATCGCGACGGGGTCGATCACCGGGCTGATCGGGCCGAACGGCGCCGGCAAGACCACATTGTTCAACGTCATCGCCGGGCGGCTGCCGCCGACCGCGGGCCGCGTCATCATGGACGGCGAGGACATCACCGGCCTGCCGCCGCATGTGCTGTTCGACAAGGGCCTCTTGCGCACCTTCCAGATCGCGCATGAATTCAGCTCGATGACCGTGCGCGAGAACCTGATGATGGTTCCGCCGCGGCAATCGGGCGAGAAGCTGTGGAACGCGCTTTTCTCGCGCGGCCCGATCGCCACGGAAGAGGAACGCATCCGCGCCAAGGCCGACGAGGTGCTGGAGTTCCTGACCATCTCCCATATCGCCGACGAGAAGGCCGGCAATATCTCGGGCGGTCAGAAGAAGCTGGTCGAGCTTGGCCGGACGATGATGGTGGATGCCAAGATCGTCTTCCTGGACGAGGTGGGCGCAGGGGTGAACCGCACGCTGCTGAACACCATCGGCGACGCCATCGTCCGGCTGAACAAGGAGCGCGGCTATACCTTCTGCGTGATCGAGCACGACATGGATTTCATCGCGCGCCTGTGCAACCCGGTCATCTGCATGGCCGAGGGCAAGGTGCTGGCGCAGGGCACGGTGGACGAGGTGAAGAACGACGAAAGGGTGATCGAGGCCTATCTCGGCACCGGGCTGAAGAACAAGGTCATGGAGGAGCACGCCCATGGCTGAGCGTCGCGCAACCCGAGTTTTCGCCGAAAACTCGCCTTTCGGATTCTCGGCGGAAATCCGGGCCGCAGCGGAGGCGCGTCATGGCTGAGCCCTTCCTGATCGGCGAGAACATGACCGGCGGCTACGGCCCGGTCGACATCCTGCATTCCTGCACCATCGCGGTGGAGCCGGGCGAGATCGCGGTGATCGTCGGCCCCAACGGCGCGGGCAAGTCCACCGCGATGAAGGCGGTCTTCGGCATGCTGAACCTGCGGCAGGGCACGGTGCGGCTGGCGGGCGAGGACATCACCCACCTGTCGCCGCAAGCCCGCGTCCGCAAGGGCATGGGCTTCGTGCCGCAGACCTCGAACATCTTCACCTCGATGACGGTCGAGGAGAACCTTGAGATGGGCGCCTTCATCCGCGACGACGACAGGATCGCCGAGACGATGGAACAGGTCTACGGCCTTTTCCCGATCCTGCGCGAAAAGCGCAACCAGCCCGCCGGGCAACTCTCCGGCGGCCAGCGCCAGCAGGTCGCCGTGGGGCGCGCGCTGATGACGCAGCCGAAGGTGCTGATGCTGGACGAACCCACCGCGGGCGTCTCGCCCATCGTGATGGACGAGCTTTTCGACCGCATCATCGAGATCGCCCGCACCGGGATTTCCATCCTGATGGTGGAACAGAACGCCCGGCAGGCACTGGAGATCGCCCACAAGGGCTATGTCCTGGTGCAGGGCGCCAACCGCTACACCGACACCGGCAAGGCGCTGCTCGCCGACCCCGAGGTCCGCAAGTCCTTCCTTGGGGGTTGAGCCATGGATTTCCTCAACGCCCTTACCGCCTTCGCCAATTTCATCCTCGTCCCGGGCCTCGCCTACGGCAGCCAGCTGGCGCTTGGCGCGCTCGGGGTCACGCTGGTCTTCGGCGTGCTGCGGTTTTCGAACTTCGCCCATGGCGACACCATGGCCTTCGGCACCGCCTTCGCGATCCTGATTACCTGGTGGTTCCAGTCGATGGGAATCGGCTTCGGGCCGCTGCCCACCGCGCTGCTGGCGCTGCCCTTCGCCATCGCCGTCACCGCCGGTTTCCTGCTGCTCACCGACCGGGTGGTCTATCGCTTCTACCGCAGGCAGAAGGCCAAGCCGATCATCCTTGTCATCGTCTCGGCCGGGGTGATGTTCGTGATGAACGGGCTGGTGCGGATGATCATCGGCACTTCGGAGAAGAACTTCACCGACGGCGCGCGGATGGCGCTGAACCCGCAGGACTTCAGGGCCTGGACCGGGCTGGCCGAGCCGCTGGCGATCAAGACCACGGCGCTTGTCTCCGTGGCGATGGCGGTGATCTGCGTCGCGGCCCTCTTCTGGTTCCTGCAGAAGACCCGCACCGGCAAGTCGATGCGCGCCTTTTCCGACAACGAGGACCTGGCGCTGCTGTCCGGCATCAACCCCGACAAGGTGGTGGCGGTGACCTGGGTGATCACCGCGGCGCTGGCGACCATAGCGGGCACGCTTTACGGCCTGGACAAGAGCTTCCGGGTCTTCGTCTACTTCGGTCTCTTGCTGCCGATCTTCGCCGCGGCCATCGTCGGCGGCCTGGGCAGCCCGCTGGGCGCCATCGTCGGCGGCTATATCATCGCCTTCTCGGAACTGATCGTGACCTATGCCTGGCGCAAGATCGCCGGTTACGTCCTGCCCGAAAGCTGGCTGGGCGACGGGCTCTACCAGGCGCTGTCGACCGACTACAAGGTGGCGGTCAGCTTCGTCATCCTGATCATCGTCCTCTTGTTCAAGCCCACCGGCATCTACGGAGCGAAGTGACATGACCCTGCACCGCAACGTCCTTCTTTTCGCCGGGGTGGCCCTTCTCTTCATCCTGACCGGCATGATGCAGAGCTGGAACCTCAGCCTGAACATCCTGAACCTGGCGCTGCTGTCGGCCATCATGGCCGTGGGCGTCAACATCCAGTGGGGCTATGCGGGCCTGTTCTCGACCGGCATCGTCGGCTCGGTGGCGCTTGGCGGGCTGGCGGTGGTGCTGGTCTCGGGCAAGCCGGTGCCCGAGGGCTGGGCGGCGGGCGGACCGCGCATCGTGGCGGCGCTGCTCTTCGCCGGTCTCGCCATCGCGCTGGCGGTCTGGCTTTACCGCAAGCTGCAACCGGGCGCGGCCCGCGCGCTGGCGCTGGCGCTGTTCCTGGTGGTGGCCTTCTTCATCTACCGCGGCATCCTCGACCCCGCGGTGCTCGCGGTCGAGGCGAACAACCCCGCCCAGGCCGGCAACATCGGCGGGCTGGGGCTGAACTCGATCCTGGCCTGGCCGGTGGGGGCGCTGCTCGCCGCCGCCGCGGCCTGGCTGATCGGCAAGATCGCCCTTGGCCTGCGCGAGGACTATCTGGCCATCGCCACCCTCGGCATCGCCGAGATCATCATCGCGGTGATGCGCAACGAGGACTGGCTGGACCGCGGCGTCAAGAACCTGATCGACCTGCCCCGCCCCTGGCCGGTGCCGAAGGAGGTGGACCTGCAACGGGATTCGGCCTTCCTCGATCCGGTGCTGGCGATGGGCTGGGACCCGGTCACCACCTCGACGATCTTCGTCAAGCTGCTTTATGCGGGCCTGTTCGGCGCCGTGCTGATCCTGCTGATCTGGCTGACCGAGCGGGCGCTGAACAGCCCCTGGGGCCGCACCATCCGCGCCATCCGCGACAACGAGGTCTCGGCCGCCGCGATGGGCAAGGACGTGAAGTTCCGGCATCTGCAGATCTTCATCATCGGCTCGGCCGTGGTGGGGCTGGCGGGGGCGATGATGACCTCGATGGACGGGCAGCTGACGCCGGGCAGCTACCTGCCCCTGCGCTTCACCTTCCTGATCTGGGTGATGGTGATCGTCGGCGGCTCGGGCAACAACTGGGGC
>CAYLSD010000069.1:0-12663 GCA_964386345.1 uncultured Fuscovulum sp. | reverse complement strand
TCCGCCACCAGCACCGGCCGCGACTTGCCGCCTGTCTCCAGCGCCGTGACCCTTGCCGCCACCTGCGCCAGATCCTCCTGCCCGCGGTCGATCCTTTCGGCCAGCACATGGGCGGCGGGCTCCTCGGGCTCCGTCTCCTTCGGGCCGATGATCCGGCCGAAAATCCAGCCCATCAGCCGGGAAAGATCGTCCATGATCAGGTAGAAGGACGGCACCACCACGAGGCTGAGCACGGTCGAGACGATGATGCCGCCGATCACCGCCGTCGCCATCGGCGCGCGGAAGGCGCCGCCCTCGCCCACGCCAAGGGCCGAGGGCAGCATCCCCGCCGACATGGCGATCGAGGTCATCACGATCGGCTGGGCGCGCTTGTGCCCGGCCTCGACCACGGCGGCGAAGCGGTTCATCCCGCGGGCCCGCATCTCGATGGCGAAGTCGATCAGGAGGATAGCGTTCTTGGCCACGATCCCCATCAGCATCAGCATGCCGATCATCACCGGCATCGACAACGAGTTGCGCGACAGGATCAGCGCCGCCGCCACGCCGCCGACCGACAGGAGAAGCGAGAAGATGATGGTGATCGGCTGCAGGACCGAATGGAACAGCAGGATCAGCACGAACATCATCAGCAGGACGCCCAGCAACATGGCATTGCCGAAGCTCTGGTTCAGTTCGGCCTCGATCTCGGCATCGCCCGCAAGCGCCACCTGAACCGAGGGCGGCATGTCCAGCCCGGCCACGATCAGGGCGAAACGGTCCGCCGCCTGGCCGACCACGATCCCGGGGGCGAGGTCGGCGCCCAGCGTGGCGACGCGCTGGCGGTTCAGCCGCTTCACCACCGAGGGGCCCTCGGCCAGTTCCACCCGGGCGACGGCAGCAAGCGGCACCGAGGCGCCCGTCGCTGTCGGCACTTTCAGCGCCGAGATGCGGGCGATGTCGCCGCGGGCGGCCTTGTCCAGTTGCACCCGGATCGGCACCAGCCGGTTGTCGATGGAAAGCTTGCCGAGAAGCGCATCCACGTCGCCGATGGTCGCCACCCGCACGGTGGCGGCGATGGCGGCGGAGGTGACGCCCATCCGCGCCGCCTCTTCCATCAAGGGCGTGATGTGGATTTCCGGCCGGGGCAGCGCGCTTTCGGTCGAGACGTTCCGCAGCATCGGCTCGTCGCGGATGGCGGTCTCGATCATCTGCACGGCGCGGCCGAGGGCTTCATCGTCGTTTGACAGGATGTTGTAGGAGAATTCCCGCCCGCCCGGACCGGGGCCGCCCAGCTTGAAGGAGCGGATGTCGGGGACAGAGGCGAGGCGGGCGAATATCTCGTCCTCGATCTCCACCTGCGGGCGCAGGCGGCCGGTGACGGGGGCCTCGGGCAGGATGCGCCCGACAAGCGGCAGCATCTGGCCGATGTCCGACAGCTTCCGCGCCAGCCCGTTGTCCAGCTTGTCCAGCACCACGGTGACCGAGGCGCGGCGGATGTCGCGGTCGCCCAGCGGCGAGGAGCCGCCGACCACGATCACCCGGTCGATCCCGTCGACATCCCGGAAGGCCTGCCGCATCGCCTCGGTCGTGGCGGCGGTGTCGTCCAGCGAGGCACCCGCGGGCAGTTCCACCGAGATGGCGATCCGGCTTTCGTCCTCGGGCGGGAACAGGCCGCCCGGGACCTGAAGCATCAGGATGACCGAGAAGATCACCACCACGATGGCCGCGACGACGGTGAAGTAATAGTTCGGAATCCGCAGCCAGCGCATCCCCGGCACCCGCCAGACCCTTGTGGTCTTCTTCACCGTCCAGAGATAGCCGCGCATGAAGCGGCTGTCCTTATGGCCCTCGCCATGGCCCGCCGCATCCTTCGCCCGCATCAGATAGGCCGCCATCATCGGCGTGATCAGCCGCGCGACCAGAAGCGAGAACAGGACGGCGATGGCGACGGTCAGGCCGAACTGGCGGAAATACTGGCCCGGGATGCCGGGCATGAAGCTGACCGGCACGAAGACCGCGACGATGGTCGAGGTGGTGGCGATGACGGCAAGGCCGATCTCGTCCGCCGCCTCGATGGCGGCGCGGTAGGGGGTCTTGCCCATGCGGATATGGCGGGCGATGTTCTCGATTTCCACGATGGCATCATCGACCAGGATGCCGGTGGCCAGCGTCAGGGCAAGGAAGCTGACGAGGTTCAAGGAGAAGCCCAGCATCTCCATCAGCCAGAAGGTCGGCACGGCGGAAAGCGGCAGGGCGACGGCGGCGATCAGCGTGGCGCGCCAGTTGCGCAGGAAGGCCAGCACCACCAGCACCGCAAGGATGGCCCCTTCCACAAGCGTATGGATGGCGGATTCGTAGTTGCCGTGGGTGTAGTAGACCTGATCGTCGATCATCTCGATCTGCACTTCGGGATGATCGGCGCGAACCTTGTCCAGTTGTTCATGGGTGATCTCGGCCACCGAGACCTCCGACGCGCCCTTGGCCCGGAAGACCTGGAACGAAACCGCCTGCCGCCCGTCGACCATGGTGAAGCTTTTCAGCTCCTGATAGCTGTCCACCACCTGGCCGAGGTCGGAAAGCCGCACCTGCCGGCCCGAGGGCAGGGCGATGGTCGTGGCCGCCAGTTCCTCGACCGAGCCCTTGTCGCCAAGGGTGCGGATCACCTGCTTGCCAGATCCCAGCTCCATCTGGCCCGAGCCGAGGTTGACGTTGGTCTGCGCGATCTGGGCCGAGACCTGCTGCGCCGTGACGCCCCATGAGGCCAGCTTCACCGGGTCCAGTTCCACCCGGATCTCGCGGTCGGCCCCGCCGATGCGGGTGATGCGGCCGACGCCGGGGCGGCCCTGAAGGGCGCGGGTCACGGTGTCGTCGACGAACCACGACAGTTCCTCGATGGTCATGCCGGGGGCGTTGACGGCGAAGGTCATGATCGCCTGGCCCTCGACGTCGATCTTCGAGACGATGGGCGTCTCCACATCGCCGGGCAGGTCGCCGCGGATGCCGTCAACGGCGTCCTTCACATCCTGCACCGCCTGTTCGGTGGTCACCTCCATGCGGAATTCCACCATGGTGGTGGACAGCCCGTCGGTGACCGTGGAGGTGACGTTCTTCACCCCCGTCAGGCCGGCCACCGCATCCTCGACCTCCTTCGTCACCTGGCTTTCCAGTTCCGCAGGCGCCGCGCCGGATTGCGCCACGGTCACCGCGACCAGCGGGAAGTCGATGTTGGGGAAGCGGGTGATCGGCAGGCTGTTGAAGCTTTGCCAGCCCATGATCATCAGCAGGAAGAACGCCAGCAGCGGCGCGACGGGGTTGCGGATCGACCAGGCGGAGAAGTTCATCGCCGCCCCCTCAGTTCGTCGCCAGCGGAACCGGGTTGATCCGGTCGCCGGGGCGCACGAAGGAGGCGGCCTTGACCACCACCATGTCGCCCGGCTCCAGCCCCGAGGTGATCTCGACCAGCCCGCCGTCGCGGATGCCGGTGACGACGGCCACCCGTTCGACCACGCCGTCCCTGACCCGCATCACCGTGCTTTTCCCGGCCTCCATGCCGACGGCGGTGACGGGAACCGCCAGCCCCTCGCGCGCGGCAAGGGTGATCTCGGCCTCGACGAACATGCCGGTCAAGAGCACCCCCGGCCGGTCCACCGAGATGCGGGCGCGGCCCAGCCTCGTCACCGGGTCGATGGCGGGTTCGATCAGCCGGACGGTGCCCTCCAGCGGCTCGGCCAGCCCGACGGCGGTCAGCCGCGCCGGATCGCCCTTCTTCAGGCGGGGCAGATCGGCCTCGGCCAGATCGGCGCGCAGTTCCAGCGCGCCGTCGCGTTCCATCACGAACATCGGCTTGCCCGCTGCCGTCGCAATCGCCCCCAGCGTGGCATTGCGCGCGGTGATCAGGCCCGCGACCGGGGCCTTCACCTCGGTCCTCGTCAGTTGCAGTTCGACATTGGCCAGTTGCGCATCCTGCAAGGCGAGTTGCGCCTTCGCCGCCTCCAGCGATTGCCGCGCCACCGTCACCCGCGCCGTCGTGGCCACGGCATTGGCGCTGGCGGTGTCCGAGGCCGCCTGGCTGGCCGATCCCTGCTCGCGCAGCTTCGCGGTGCGTTCGGCCACCCGCGCGGCTTCGGCAGCAGCCGATTCCGCCTCTACCAGTTGCGCCTCGGCCTGCGCCACCGTGGCCGCCGCCGCGGCATGGGCGGCGTTCACCTGCGCGCGTTGCAGCTCCAGCGTCGATTTCGACAGCACCGCCAGAACCTGCCCCTCGGCCACCGCGTCGCCCACATCGGCCAGCAGCGCCTCGATCGGCTGGCCCTCGATCAGCGGCGCGACCTGCACCTCCTCGACCGGCCCGATCAGGCCCGAGGCAAGGATGCGGTCGGCCAGCGGATGCACCGTGGCGGGGGCGACCGAGATCGCGGGCAGCACCTCGCCGGCGGCGGTATCCTCGGCCGGCAGCGGCAGGGGGGCCAGGGCCAGGGCGAGGGCGGAAACAAGGAACAGGGCGCGCATGGTCACTCTCTCGCGGCAGAGGTCAGGGCGTTCAGCGTGTCGTCGATGGTCCGCATCACCAGCGCCTCGACCTCGGGGTCGGGCTGCGAGGCGTGGCGGATGGCGGCGGATTTCACCAGCAGGATGACGAAACGCACCTGCGCGCCGAACCGTTCCTGCGCCTCGTCGGGTGTCAGCCCGGCAAGGCGGGCGAAGACCTGCACCAGATTGCGGGCCACCATATCCTCGACCCCGCAGGAGATCTGCGCGATCTCGGGCTTCCTTTGCGCGGCTGCGGTGATCTCGGCCCAGAGCCGCCCGTGTTCGGCGCAGCCCTCGATCTTGAAGCGGATCTTCTCGCGGATCAGCGGCAGCGGGTCGTCCGACAGCCGGATCGCGGCGAAATCCGCCTCCATCTCGGCCATGTCATAGGCGGCCATGGCGGCGATGATCGCGTCCTTGGACGGGAAGTAGCGGTAGAAATTGCCGACGCTCATCCCCGCCGCGCGGGCAAGGTCCTGCATCGAGGCGCCATCGAATCCCTTCTCGGCGAAGGCCGAGCGGATCAGGACAAGGATTTCCGCGCTGCGGTCGGGGGTTGCGGGCTGGGCCAGCGGTTCGGGCATGTTCATGGGAGGTCGCAGAATGAACGTTCATTCACAGTTTGGCCGAACATCCGCAAAGGTCAAGCGGATTTGCGGGTTTCAGCGGCGGGGGCCGGGTCCCTTGGCTTTCCGCGCGTTTTCGCGCAAACGGGCGGCGGAAATCAGCGGATACGGGCAAGATGGCACAGGGTTTCGGCTTCCAGATCACGGCACGGGACGGCAAGGCGCGGACGGGGGCGATCACCACGACCCGCGGCGAGATCCGCACGCCCGCCTTCATGCCGGTGGGCACCGCAGGCACGGTGAAGGCGATGCTGCCCGAAAGCGTGCGGGCGACCGGGGCCGATATCCTGCTGGGCAACACCTACCACCTGATGCTGCGCCCGGGGGCGGAACGGGTGGCGCGGATGGGCGGGCTGCACCGCTTCATGAACTGGGACAGGCCGATCCTGACCGACTCGGGCGGTTTCCAGGTGATGAGCCTTTCCGACCTGCGCAAGATGACCGAGGAGGGGGTGACCTTCCGCAGCCATGTCGACGGCTCGCGCCATTTCCTGTCGCCCGAGACCAGCATGGAGATCCAGCGGCTTCTGGGATCGGACATCGTGATGTGCTTCGACGAATGCCCGGCGCTGCCTGCCGACGAGGCGGCGGTGGCGAAATCCATGCGGCTGTCGATGCGGTGGGCGCAACGCTCGCGCGATGCTTTCGGCGACCGGCCGGGGCATGCGCTGTTCGGCATCCAGCAGGGCGGCGTGACGGAAGAGTTGCGCGGGGAATCCGCCGAGGCGCTGAAGGCCATCGGCTTCGACGGCTATGCCGTTGGCGGGCTGGCGGTGGGCGAGGGGCAGGAGGCGATGTTCGGCGTGCTGGACTATGCGCCGGGGCAGTTGCCGGACGACAGGCCGCGCTACCTGATGGGCGTGGGCAAGCCCGACGACATCGTCGGCGCGGTGGAGCGCGGCATCGACATGATGGACTGCGTGCTGCCCTCGCGCTCGGGGCGGACGGGGCAGGCATGGACCCCGCGCGGGCAGGTCAACATCAAGAACGCCCGCCACCAGGACGACCCGCGCCCGCTGGACGAGACCTGCAGCTGCCCGGCCTGCCGCAGCTATTCCCGCGCCTACCTGCACCATGTCTTCCGCGCGCAGGAGATCATCGCCTCGATGCTGCTGACCTGGCACAACCTGCATTACTACCAGAGCCTGATGCAGGGGTTGCGCGAGGCCATCGCGGAGGGGAGGCTGGCGGAATTCGTGGCCGGGTTCCATGCGCGCCGGGCGGAAGGGGATATCGAGGTGCTGTGATGCGCTATGCCTGGATCGAGGAACCGCCGTTCAACTGTGCCACGGCCGAGGGAACCGGCGGGCTCGACGTCGAGGTGATGCGATGGGCCTGCGCCCGGCTGGGCCAGCCGCTCGATCTGCGGCGGATCGAGGTCTGCGCCAGCTATGGCGCGGCGGAGGCGGCCGTGCTGTCCGGCGCGGCCGATGCCTATGCCAGCGTCGCCCTTGCCCATGCCGTGGCGGTGGCGCGGCACCCGGAGCTGGCCTGCGTTACGGTGCCTGATGCGGAGCGGCCCCGCAGCCCCGGCGGTTTCGCCTGCCGCACGCCCGAAATCTGCCGGGACCTGGATGATGTGCTGGCGGGCCTTGCGGGAAGCGAGGCGCACGCGGCGCTGCTGACCCGTTTCGGGCTTGGCGCGGCAGAACTGCCCTGACCGGCCAACGAGGGACCGGGACCTCCTGCATTCTTGCCATTCCGCACTTGCGCGCCCTTTCGCACAGGTTCACATTGCCGCCCCAAGAGGGGCGCCGCGAAGGCTCGCCCGAGCGGCGCTTGAATCCCGGGTCCGGGACACACAATTAACATTTCCGAGACGCGGAGCGGCCGGGGTTGCCGATGGGCGGGACCCCCTTCGCTGCCGCAAGACAAGGACGAACGCATGACCGAACTCCTTTCCCCCAGCTACCCGGTGCTGCCGCTGCGCGACATCGTGGTCTTTCCGCACATGATCGTGCCGCTTTTCGTGGGCCGCGAGAAATCGGTGCGCGCGCTGGAAGAGGTGATGCAGGACGACAAGCAGATCCTGCTCTCCAGCCAGATCGACCCGACGGTGGACGACCCGACGACCGAGGGCATCTACCGCGTGGGCGTGCTGGCCAATGTGCTGCAACTGCTGAAACTGCCCGACGGCACGGTGAAGGTGCTGGTCGAGGGCAAGGCGCGGGTGAAGATCACCGAATTCATCGAAAACCCGGCCTTCTTCGAGGCCCGGGCCGAGCTTCTGTCCGAGACGATGGGCGACCAGGCCTCGGCCGATGCCCTTGTCCGCGCCGTGGGCGAGGAATTCGAACGCTACGCCAAGATCAAGAAGAACATCCCCGAAGAAGCCGTCGCCTCGGTTTCCGAGACGCGCGAACCGGCGCGGCTGGCCGACCTTGTGGCCGGGCATCTGGGGGTGGAAGTCGGCCAGAAGCAGGACCTGCTGGAAACCCTGACGGTGGCCGAGCGGCTGGAGAAGGTCTACGGCCAGATGCAGGGCGAATTGTCGGTCCTGCAGGTCGAGAAGAAGATCAAGACCCGCGTCAAGTCGCAGATGGAGAAGACGCAGCGCGAGTATTACCTGAATGAGCAGATGAAGGCCATTCAGAAGGAGCTTGGCGACGGCGAGGACGGCCAGGGCGAGATCGCCGAACTGGAAGAGCGGATCAAGAAGACCCAGCTTTCCAAGGAGGCCCGCGAAAAGGCCGAGGGCGAGCTGAAGAAGCTGAAGACCATGTCGCCGATGTCGGCGGAGGCGACGGTGGTCAGGAACTATCTCGACTGGCTTCTGGGCGTGCCCTGGGGCACGAAATCCCGGGTGAAGAAGGACCTCGGCGCGGCGCAGAAGGTGCTGGATGCCGATCACTTCGGGCTGGAGAAGGTGAAGGAGCGGATCGTCGAATATCTGGCGGTTCAGGCCCGGTCGGCCAAGCTGAAGGGGCCGATCCTCTGCCTCGTCGGTCCGCCCGGCGTGGGCAAGACCTCGCTTGGGCGCAGCGTCGCCAAGGCCACGGGACGCGAGTTCATCCGCATCTCGCTGGGCGGGGTGCGCGACGAATCCGAGATCCGCGGCCACCGCAGGACCTATATCGGCTCGATGCCCGGCAAGATCATCCAGAGCCTGAAGAAGGCCAAGACCACCAACCCGCTGATCCTTCTGGATGAGATCGACAAGATGGGGCAGGACTTTCGCGGCGACCCGGCCTCGGCCCTGCTGGAGGTGCTGGATCCCGAACAGAACTCGACCTTCGTCGACCACTATCTCGAGGTGGAATACGACCTGTCGAACGTGATGTTCATCACCACGGCGAACTCCTACAACATGCCCGGCCCGCTGATGGACCGGATGGAGATCATCCCGCTGGCCGGCTACACCGAGGACGAGAAGCGCGAGATCGCCCGCCAGCACCTGCTGCCGAAGCAGGTGGAGGCGAACGGGCTGAAGAAGGGCGAGTTCACCGTCACCGACGCGGCGCTGACCCATGTGATCCGCTACTACACCCGCGAAGCCGGGGTGCGGAACCTTGAACGCGAAATCGCCAAGCTGGCCCGCAAGGCGGTGACCGACATCCTCAAGAAGACCACCAAGGCGGTGGAGGTGGACGAGGGTAAGGCCGAGGAATATCTCGGCGTCCAGCGCTACCGCTATGGCCTGGCCGAGAAGGAGGATCAGGTCGGCGTGGTGACGGGTCTGGCCTGGACCAGCGTCGGCGGCGATCTCTTGCAGATCGAGGCGCTGAAACTGCCCGGCAAGGGGCGGATGAAGACCACCGGCAAGCTGGGCGACGTGATGAAGGAAAGCATCGACGCGGCCTCCAGCTATGTCCGCTCTGTCAGTCCGCAGATCGGGGTGAAGCCGCCCAAGTTCGAGACGATGGACATCCACGTCCACGTTCCCGACGGGGCGACGCCGAAGGACGGGCCTTCCGCCGGTCTGGCGATGGTGACCGCCATCGTCTCGGTGCTGACCGGCATCCCGGTGCGCAAGGATATCGCCATGACCGGCGAGGTCTCCTTGCGGGGCAATGCCATGGCGATCGGCGGGCTGAAGGAGAAGCTGCTGGCCGCGCTGCGCGGCGGGATCAAGACGGTGTTCATCCCGGAAGAGAACGAGAAGGACCTGGCCGAGATCCCGGCGAATGTGAAGGAGGGGCTGAAGATCATCCCCGTCACCCATGTCCGCGAGGTGCTGGCCCAGGCGCTGACCCGGCAGCCCGAGCCGGTGGACTGGGACGAGGCCGCCGAGGAAGCCGCCGCCGCCGCCCGCAAGGCGGAAGGCGAGGCCCCGGCACAGGTCGCGCACTGATCGCAGCGGGACCGGGCTTCCGGTCCCGCCTTTCCGCCTGAATGGCCGGGACCATAAGTCCCGGCCAGCGCCCGCCCGGGCAAGCCGGTGTTCTCCCGGCGCTGTCGGATTCGCTTCTTTCCCCATGAATCCAGTGGAATTGTTTCCATACCGTGGCTAGTGTCGCGGCAATACAGGGTTTGAAGGATTAACCATGGCCACGACGAAGAAGACAGCCTCCGGGACCACCACGAGGAAGCGCCCGCCCGCCAAGGCCGCCGCAGCGGCGCCCGCAGTTCCTGCAACGGAACCCGCGCCCGCCGCGCCCGCGGCCCCTCCCGTGACCCGGGTCAAGGGGCCGACATTGAAGATCAAGGACCTCGTCACCCGGGTCTCCGATGTCACCGGCGGCAAGAGGAAGGATGTCAAGGAGATCGTCGAGGCCGCGCTTGCCGCCCTTGGCGATGCGCTGGCGAAGGGCGAGGACCTGAACCTTCCCGGCTTCGGCCGCACCCGCATCGCCCGCACGGCGGAAAAGGACGGCGGCTCGCTGATGACGCTGAAGGTCCGCCGCGGCGCGCACAAGAAGAAAGAGGCGAAAGAGCCCCTTGCGGAGGATGAGGATGATGGCTAAAAGCCGCGCCATCGGGCGATTAGCTCAGCGGTAGAGCGCTTCGTTCACATCGAAGATGTCAGCGGTTCAAATCCGTTATCGCCCACCATTCTTCCGCGAAGCGCCCCCGAAACGGGGCGCTTTCGTCATTTCCGGGCCGGATCGGCGGCAGGGCTTTCCATCCGCCGCGCGCCCGCTATCCTGAGGCGCGACAGCCCTTTCCGCAAAGGCCGGCCCATGCGCAATTTCGACTTTTCCAGCTGGCAGTCCGTTCTGACCACGCTGATCGGCCTGGCGCTTTTCGCGCTGGTGGGGATCGGCCTCCGGCTGGTGCTTATGCTGACGCTGCAACAGCGGCGCGAGCGGCTGAACCGGCAGATCAATGAAAGGCTGAAGCTCCTGATCGCCGCCTACAAGGTGCTTGGCGGATCCTTCACCGGCACGCTGTCGGTGGATCCCCGCCACAAGCGCGATTTCGGCCGGGCGGAGGAGCCTGCCGAGGTGCCGTCCCATTTCGAGCGCGCCCGCCAGATCCGCGATGCGGTGGAGGCAGCCCTGTCCGACATCATCCTGCTGGGGACCGAGGATCAGGTCCGCCTTGCCGCCGCCGCCGCCCGCGACCTGGCCGCGGGTCGCCCGGTGGAGACCGCGGCGCTGGTCGCCAGCTTGCGCGACTTCATCCGGCAGGCGCTGGACCTGGACCCGGTGCCCGCCGATGTCACCCTGCCGTCGCAAGGCCCCACCCGCCCCGGCAGCGGAGGCGGCAGGGGCAGGGACGGGGGCAGTGGTTCCGGCCGTGGCGGCGGCGGCGGTGGAGCGGGAGGCGGCGGCGGAATGGGGATGGGCATGGGGATGGGCCTCGGCGCTGCCGCCGGGCGCGAAGACCCGCCGCCGGGCTGACCCATCCCGCTTGCATCGCCACGCCCGGCCCGCTAATCGGGGCGGGCTTGGGGTGGTTAGCTCAGTTGGTAGAGCGTCTCGCTTACACCGAGAATGTCGGGGGTTCGAGTCCCTCACCACCCACCATTCCCATGCCTCAGCCGCGGTGGACCAGCGGGATGCAGGGAAGCTCCACGGCGATCATCCCGGCGCAGAAATCCCGGACCTCCTCGATCCCGCCGAAACCATGCACGCGCAGCCGGACGAAGGGCTCACCGCCGGAGGCAGCCGGGACCACCGCCTTCTGCAGCGGGGCCAGCAGGTCCCCCGCCAGCAGGAACAGTTCCTGCCATGCCGTCTCGGCCTCTGCCGCCGTGGCATAGGCGCCAAGCTGGGCCAGGGCCGTCCCCGGCGCCAGATCGGGCGCGCCGGGCGCGGGGGCCCCATGCCAGAGCGCTAGCCCGAGCGGTACGGCCACCACCGTTCCCCAGACCGCCCGCAGGATCGTTTCGCGCGACATCCGTCCCTCCGCCCGTTCGGGCAGATCAGGCCATGACCTTGCCGCCGGGGCAAGCCCGTTTCCGCATTTGTGCGCAGGCGCACAGGGGCTGGCCGCGGATCGGCCTTCCACGATGCGCGGTTTGGCCTAGATTGGGGCAGGCGGCACCCGCGAACAGGAGGCACCGATGAGCTGGAACCCCATCCTCGACCACAATATCCCCATCGGCGACCAGGTGGACGCCATCGAGACCGTGATCATCCCCCGCGCCCGCGACCTTGGCGGGTTCGAGGTGCGGCGCGCGTTGCCCTCGGCGCAAAGGCAGATGGTGGGGCCGTTCATCTTCTTCGACCAGATGGGCCCGGCGGAGTTCCTGACCGGAGAGGGAATCGACGTGCGGCCGCATCCGCATATCGGCCTTGGCACCGTGACCTATCTGATGAAGGGGCGGCTGCATCACCGGGACAGCCTTGGCACCGACCAGTGGATCGAGCCGGGGGCGGTGAACTGGATGCTGGCGGGGCAGGGGATCACCCATTCCGAACGGACGGATGGCGAGGCGCGCAAGGCGCCGCTGTCGATGTTCGGCCTGCAGACCTGGCTGGCGCTGCCCGAGGACCGGGAAGAGGATGCCGCCGGTTTCATCCATGTGCCGCGGACGGCGCTGCCGGAACTGGAGGGCGAGGGCAAGCAGGTGAGGCTGATCCTCGGCCATGCCTGGGGCGAGACGGTGCCGCTGGAGATGCCGTTCGAGGTGTTCTACGCCGATGCCGTCCTTGCCCCCGGCGCGGCGCTGCCCCTGCCGGACGACCACGAGGACCGCGGCATCTATGTGCTGGAGGGCGAGGTCTCCTGCGCCGGTCAGCTGTTCGAGGCGGGGCGGATGCTGGTGTTCCGGCCGGGCGACCGGGTCTCGGTCCGGGCCGGGGACAAGGGCGCACGGGTGATGGCGCTCGGCGGGGCCACGATGGGCGGCCCGCGCTTCATCTGGTGGAACTTCGTCGCGTCGAGCCGCGAGAAGATCGACGCGGCGAAAGAGGCCTGGCGGGCGGGGGACTGGGCGCATGGCCGGTTCAGCCTGCCGCCGGGGGATGACAAGGAACATATCCCGGCCCCGGAGCGCTGATTTTTCCCCCATGGCCCCATTGACGGCGGCGCGGGGGGGCTATATCAGGCGCCCACGGTCAGCGCGGTGGTAGCTCAGTCGGTTAGAGTACCGGCCTGTCACGCCGGGGGTCGCGGGTTCGAGCCCCGTCCACCGCGCCAC
>CAYLSD010000068.1:0-13620 GCA_964386345.1 uncultured Fuscovulum sp. | reverse complement strand
GCGGCGCGGGCCTTGTAGCCCTGCACCCAGGCATCCCAGCCCGCGTTCGGCACCGGGCGGGGCGGCGGCGTCTCGCCCGAGGGGCCGCGCGCCGCGCCGCCTCCACCGCCGGAGGGAACGCAGGCCGAGGTCAGGGCCGCAAGCGACAGAAGGGTAACGGAGCGACGGGTGATCATGGGGCCTGCCTCTTATGGTTCTGGTTGGCCGCAGGGTAGCCGATCGGGAACGGGCCGCAAAGAGGGCCGGTCGTGGCGGGCGGGAAATCCGCCCAAGCGATTTCAAGGGCTTGAGAGAGGGCTCTCAGGATTTCCCTTCGTCTTCGCCCTGCATCCTCAACCTGAAGGCGATCTGGCGCAGCATCCCGTGGAAGGTCTGCACTTCGGATCGGGTCAGCCCCAGCCGGCCCCACATGTTGCGCAGGTTAGCCTTCATCGCCGGGGCCTTCTCGGGCGGGTGGAAGAAGCCCGCCGCGCCCAGCCTTTCCTCGTAATGGTCGCCAAGCGCCTGCACCTCGGCGCGGGAGGCCATGTCCTTGCCCGCCAGTTCCAGCACCGATTGCGGCATCTCGGCCCCTTGCCGCCCCCATTCGTAGGACAGAAGCAGCACCGCCTGCGCCAGATTCAGCGAGAAGAAATCCGGGTTCACCGGCACGGTGACGATGGCATTGGCATGGATGATGTCGCCATTCTCCAGCCCCGCCCGTTCAGGACCGAAAAGGATGCCGACCCGCTTGCCCTCTGCCGCCATCGCCCGGGCCATCGCCATGGCGCGTTCCGGGGTGACGATCTCCTTCACCAGTTCACGCCCGCGCGCTGTGGTGGCGAAGACGAAGTCGCAATCGGCGACGGCCGAGGCGACATCGGGGAAGCGCCCGGCCTGGTCGAGGACACGCCCGGCACCGGAAGCCATGGCGACGGCCTTCGGATTCGGCCAGCCGTCGCGCGGGTCGACCACCCGCATCCGGTCGAGCGAGAAGTTCAGCATGGCGCGGGCGGCGGCCCCGATATTCTCGCCCATCTGCGGGCGGACGAGGATGAAGGCGGGCTGGATCACGGGCGGCCTCGGCTGCGGCGGGTTGGCGCGGCAATACGACAGGGGGCGGAGGGTGGCAACCGTGGCGCGAGGCAAACTCCGCCCCATGTAGCCAAGCCCGGCAAAGGCTGGTAATCGGGGCCGAGCGCACGCCCGAGGAACGCCATGGCCGACAAAGACCGCCCGCAGATCACGCTGATCACGCCGCCCGCCTATGATTGGGAGACCTTTCCCGACATTCTGGCGCGTGTGCTGGATGCGGTCGAGGTGGCCTGCCTGCGCCTGCCTCTGGCGGGACAGGACGAGTTCGAACTGGCGCGGATGGCCGATGCGGCGCGGCAGGTCGGCCATGCCCGCGACGTGGCGGTGGTGATCGAAACGCATGTGGCGCTGGCGCAGCGGCTGGGGCTGGACGGGGTGCATCTGACGGATGGTTCGCGCTCGGTGCGCAAGGCGCGCAAGGAACTCGGGGCGGATGCCATCGTCGGCGCCTTCTGCGGCGTCACCCGGCACGAGGGCCTTTCGGCGGGCGAGGCCGGGGCGGATTACGTCGCCTTCGGGCCGGTCGGGGCGACCGGTCTGGGGGGCGAGCTTGCGGATCATGACCTCTTCGCCTGGTGGTCCGAGATGATCGAGGTGCCGGTGATCGCCGAGGGCGGGCTGACGGTCGATCTGGTCGAACGCCTTGCCCCGGTGACAGATTTCTTCGGCATCGGCGCCGAAATCTGGCGCGAGGACGATCCGGCGGCGGCCCTGAAGCGGCTGGCCGCACCGCTCGCAGGATAAGCCCCTCCCTATTCCACCGCCAGCGGGTGGCTGGTGCGGATCACCCGCTCGCAATGCTGGGCCAGCGACTTGCGGTCCTCGAACCCGTCCACCGGCACTTCGGGGTGGAAGACGATTTCCACCGATCCATGCCGTGGCGCGGCCAGCATCTTCCACAGGTGCCCGGCGAAATCCATGTCGCCCCACCAGCCGTAGAACCGCGGGTCCTGGCCCTCGGGCGCGTGGTAGACCACCGTCACCGGCTGGATGAACAGCACCCGGTCAAGGCCGTGGGTGAAGAACGCCTGGAAAAGCGATGATTTGAACGGAAGAACCCGGATGGCATCGGTGCTGGTGCCCTCGGGGAAGAACAGCAGCCTGTGACCCTGCCGCAGCCGCGCCTCGAAAATGTCCTGCTGCACCTTCGCCTCCACCCCGCGACGGCGGATGAAGACCGTGCCGGTGGCGCGGGCCAGCCAACCGATGCCCGGCCAGCCCGAAACCTCGGCCTTGGCGACGAAATAGACCCGGTCGCAGGCGTTCAGGGTGAAGATGTCCAGCCAGGAGGAATGGTTCGCCACCACCGCCCCCTTCTGCGCCATCGGCCGCCCGCGCACCACCCGCCTCAGCCCGAGGATGGCACAATTGGCGCGGCAGACGAACTGGGTGATATGCGGGGTGAAGGGGCGCGCGGGACCGAAAAGCGGCTTTTCCACCAGCCGGGCCAGCAGCAGGAGGACAAGGCCGCCATAGGTGACAAGGCTCATCGCCGTGCCGCGCCACAGAACGCGCAGCCAGCCCATGGGACCGGTACGGAAGACCGGCAGGGGCGCGTCCTGCCAGCTCACGCTTGCCCCTGCTTGCGGATGTAGAAGTCGCGATGCCGGGCCGACATGCGGCCGGTGTCCATGACCAGGCAGACATCGGTGGTGTTGAACTCATGGTCGATCCAGGCGCCGTCGCCGACGAAGCCGCCCAGCCGGAGGTAGGCCTTGATCAGCGCTGGCATGGCGGCCATCGCGGCGGCGCGATCCAGCCTTTCGGCAGGGATGCGGATCAACTCCGCCCGGCCCGGCGGCAGGGCGCGGACCCGCATGTCGGGGGGCGCAAGGTGATGATGGCCCAGCCAGGACAGCGGCTCGGCCAGCGCATCGACATCGGTGCCGTGGAAGGAGGCGACGCCGAACAGCACCTCGATCCCGCGGTCCAGCACATATTCGGCCAGCCCGTTCCACAGGTGGAACATCGAGGTGCCGCCGCGGTGGCCGGCATCGACGCAGGAGCGGCCAAGCTCCAGCAGGCGGCGGCCCGAGCGGCGCAGCGGCGTCAGGTCGTATTCGGTCTCGGAATAGAACCGGTCGTCCGGGCCGAGGCGGTCGCCGGGCAGCAGGCGGTAGGCACCGACGACATGGTCGCCTGACGCCGGATCAACCCGGTTGTCGACCAGGATCAGGTGATCGGTCAGCGCGTCGAATGCGTCGCTTTCGATTCCGGCCTCATGGTCGACCATCGGCCCGTCGGCCCCCAGCTCCTGCACGAAGACGCGGTAGCGCAGGCGCTGCGCTGCGCGCAGATCGCGGGCATCCGAGGCCAGCCGCAACGTGTAGGGTGTGTCTTCCGCCCGCATTCCATCCTTCCGCCCGCCTGCCCGCAGTGTGACTTAGCCATGCCCCCGGCGCAATGCAACCGAAGCGGCCGGTGCTGTTGCATCCACCGCTCTCCCTTTGGTTGCATTTCGGGAAACTTTACCCACTATGCGTGTCAGCTTTGGAAATCGGGCAGAAGGGTCGCATGGCGCAGGTCGATCACCACCTTTCCGGCATGTTCGAAATTCACCGTGACGCGCGCGCCCACGACCGACTGCACCTGCCCGAGGCCCCAGTCCGGCCGCTCGGGGTGTCGCACCATCATGCCCGGCTCCAGAAGCGAATTCACCCTACCCCCTTCGGCACAAGGCCCAACAACATGCAAGACAAGCCCGATCTCGCCGCCCTCATCGGATCGCGGATCTGCCACGACCTTATCAGCCCGATCGGCGCCATCGGCAACGGGGTGGAGCTTCTGATGATGGACGGTGCGGCGCAGACGCCGGAACTGGCGCTGATCGCCGAAAGCGTGGCCAGCGCCAATGCCCGCATCAGGTTCTTCCGCGTCGCCTATGGCGCGGCGGGCAGCGACCAGCGCATCGCACGCGGCGAGGTGGCGGGGATCATCGCCGACATGACGCGGGGCGGGCGGCTGCAGGTGGAATGGATCAGCCCGATGGAACTGCCGCGGCGCGAGGTGAAGCTGGCCTTCCTGCTGCTGCAATGCCTGGAAACGGCGATGGCCTATGGCGGCAAGGTGCGGATCGAGAAGGGCGATGGGTCTTGGGCCATCCAGGCCGAGGCACCGAGGCTGAGGATCGACCCGGCGTTGTGGGAGGTGCTGACCGAGCGCCACGCGCCTCCCGGCATCGGCGCGGGGCAAGTGCATTTCGCGCTGGTGCCCGAGGAGTTGCGGGCACAGGGGCGGCGGCTGGTGGCGGAGGTGAAGGAAAACGCGGTGCGGTTGAGTTTTTGAGGGCGGGCAGGGATCAGAGTTATCGTCGCAAGATCGGGACTGCCGGCCCGATGTCGCGGAAGACCCCTGCAGGTCGCGGACAGCGGCGACACCCTTCGACCGGGACCGGAGACTGCCTCGGGAACCACAGGACAAGGATATCGCCATGCAAACCGTGATCAAGCTGCCGCCCACCACCGGCCTTGAACCCTCCACCGCCGACCTCGACGGCTGGGTAGTGACCGAGGGCAGTCCGAAGATGAAAACCTGGGTGCTGCATACCTCGGCGGCGGGGGACATGGCCTCGGGCATCTGGGAATGCACCGTGGGCAGCTACCACGCCACCTACACGGCTTACGAATATGTCGTGCTGATCGAGGGCCGCATCACCATCACCCCGGACGGCGGGACGCCGGTCACCGTGAAGGCGGGCGATGCCTTCGTGGTGGAGCCGACCTTCAAGGGCACCTGGAAGATCGAGGAGAACGTGCGCAAGCACTTCGACTTCCGTCTGAAGTAACGGCATTACGATTTTTCGTCGAAGAATCGTCCTCTTGCGGCACGATCCTCAACTGCGGATCGTGCCGTCTCCCGTCACCAGATACTTGAAGCTGCACAGCTGTTCCGCCCCCACCGGCCCGCGCGCGTGCAGCTTGCCGGTGGCGATGCCGATCTCTGCCCCCATGCCGAACTCACCGCCATCGGCGAACTGGGTCGAGGCGTTGCGGATCAGGATCGCCGAGTCGAGCCGGGTGAAGAACCGCTCGGCCGTGTCGTCGTTCCCGGTCAGGATCGCCTCGGTGTGCTGGCTGCCATACCGGCGGATATGGGCGATGGCCTCGTCCACCCCGTCCACCAGCTTCGCCGCGATGATGCTGTCCAGGAACTCGCGCCCGAAATCCTCGGGCGTGGCCTTCACCGTGCCGGGCACCTTCAGCAACTCGCCCTCGGTCCGCACCTCGACACCCGCCCTCAGCAGGTCCTCGATCAAGACCGCGCCGTGCTTCGTATAGAATTGCCAGTCGATCAGCAGGCATTCCGCTGCGCCGCAGATGCCGGTGCGGCGGGTCTTGGCGTTCAGCACCACGGCCCGGGCCTTCTCCAGATCCGCATCGCGGTCGGCATAGACATGGCAGATGCCTTCGAGATGGGCGAAGACCGGCACGCGCGCCTCCTGCTGCACCAGCCCGACCAGCCCCTTGCCGCCGCGGGGAACGATCACGTCGATATATTCGGTTGCCCGCAGCATGGCCGTCACCATCTCGCGGTCGCGGGTCGGAACCAACTGGATCGCGGCCTCAGGCAAGCCGGCGGATTTCAGCCCCTCGACCATGCAGGCATGGATCGCCTCGGAGGTCTCGAAACTCTCGGAGCCGCCGCGCAGGATCACCGCATTGCCGGACTTCAGGCACAAAGCCCCCGCATCGGCGGTGACATTGGGGCGGGATTCGTAGATCACGCCGATCACGCCGATGGGCGTGGCGACCCGCTGGATATGCAGCCCGTTCGGCCGGTCCCATTCGGCCAGCACCCGGCCAACCGGATCGCGCGCCTCGGCCACCATGCGCAAGCTGTCGACGATGCCGCGCAGCCGGTGATCGTCCAGCCGCAGCCGGTCCAGCATCGCCGGGGTCAGGCCCTTCGCCTGGCCCGCGTCAAGGTCCAGCACATTGGCGTCGAGGATTTCCTGCCGCCGCCGCCAGATCGCTTCCGCCGCCGAGACCAGCGCCGCCGCCTTGCGTTCGGAACCCGCACAGGCCAGTTCCGCCGCCGCCGCGCGGGCCTTGGCGCCGATATCGGCCATCAGATCGGTGAATTGCCCATCCATACCCTTCACCCCTTCATCTGTTCACAAATATCCCACGGGGGACCGGGGGTGTGAAACCCCCGGCGGCCCGCCGTCTAGACCACCATGTCATCCCGATGCACCAGTGCCGCCCGGCCCTGATACCCCAGGATCGCCTCGATCTCGCTTGATCGGTGCCCGGCGATCTTCCTCGCCTCGTCCGAAGTATAGCGGATCAGCCCCTTGCCCAACACCGCGCCGTCCGGCCCCAGGATCGCCACCGGCTCGCCCCGGCCGAAGCGGCCCTCGACCGCGACCACCCCGGCGGGCAGCAGGCTCTTTCCGCCCCTTAGCGCGGAAACCGCCCCGGCATCGACCCGGATCCTGCCCTTTTCCTTCATCGCGTTGATCCAGCGCTTGCGGGCCAATTGCGGATCGGCCGCGGGCACGAACCATGTCCGCGCCGCGCCCTCGGCCAGCGCCTTCAGCGGCCGCAGGGTCGATCCTTCCATGATCGCCATGGCACAGCCGCCCGAAACGGCGGTCTTGGCCGCCAGCAGCTTGGTCTTCATCCCGCCCTTCGACAGGCCGGAGATCGGGTCGCCCGCCATGGCCTCGATCGCGGGCGTGATCGTCTCGACCACGTCGAAGCGGGTCGCGGTCGCATCCTCCTTGGGATTGGCCGTGTAGAACCCGTCCACGTCGCTAAGCAGGATCAGCTGGTCCGCCCCCACCGTCACCGCGATCTGCGCCGCCAGCCGGTCGTTGTCGCCGAAGCGGATCTCGTCCGTCGCCACGGTGTCGTTCTCGTTGACGATCGGCACGACGCCCAGCCCCAGCAGCGTCTCCATCGTCGCGCGCGAGTTCAGATAGCGCCGCCGGTCCTCGGTATCCTCCAGCGTCACCAGCACCTGCGCGGTGGTGATGCCATGGGGGGCCAGCACCTCCTCATAGGCCCGCGCCAGCCGGATCTGCCCCACGGCGGCGGCGGCCTGCGACTGTTCCAGCGTCAGCACACCCTCGCCCAGCCCCAGCACCTTGCGGCCAAGAGCGATGGAACCCGACGACACCAGCACCACGCCCGCGCCCCGGTGCTTCGCCTCGGCCACGTCCAGCGCCAGCGCCGACAGCCAGCCCTGCCTCAACCCGGCGTTGCGGTCCACCAGCAGGGCCGAGCCGATCTTGATCACCAGCCGCTTCGCCGCCCGCACATCGGGCGCAGCGACGGACACCGTGTCTACGGTTGCCATGCGCCGCGCTCCTCCTCGGGCTCCTCACCATGGATGCAGGCGTAAAGAGCGCGCAGCACCTCGGGAATGCCCCTGCCCGCCACGCCCGAGATCACATGCACCGGCCCGCCGCTGGCCTTTTCCAGCGCCCGGCGGCGGTCGGAAATCTGCTTCGCATCCATCGCATCCACCTTGTTCAGGGCCACGATGCGGGGCTTGTCGCCCAGGACATCGGAATAGGCCTCAAGCTCGGTCACGATGGTCTTGTAGTCCCTGGTGATGGTGGAAGAGGTGCCGTCCACCAGATGCAGCAGCACCTTGCAGCGTTCGACATGGGCGAGGAACTGGGTGCCAAGGCCCCTGCCCTCCGACGCGCCCTCGATCAGGCCCGGGATATCGGCCATGACGAATTCATGCCCGTCGACGCCGACGACCCCGAGGTTCGGGATCAGCGTGGTGAAGGGATAGTCGGCGATCTTCGGACGGGCATTCGACACCGCGGCCAGGAAGGTGCTCTTCCCGGCATTGGGCAGGCCCACCAGCCCTGCGTCGGCGATCAGCTTCAGCCGCAGCCAGATCGTCCGCTCCACCCCCTCCTGCCCCGGATTGGCACGGGCGGGCGCGCGGTTGGTCGAGGACTTGAAGCGCAGGTTGCCCCAGCCGCCATTGCCGCCCTCGGCCAAACAGACGCGCTGCCCCGGCTCGGTCAGGTCGGCCAGCACGGTCACCTCGTCCTCGTCCAGGATCTCCGTCCCCAGCGGCACCTTCATCACGATATCCTCGCCCGAGCGGCCGGTCTTCTGGCTGCCCATGCCGGGCTGGCCGGATTTGGCGAAGAAATGCTGCTGGTAGCGGTAGTCGATCAGGGTGTTCAGCCCCTCCACCGCCTCGGCCCAGACAGACCCGCCCCGGCCGCCGTCACCGCCGTCCGGGCCGCCGAACTCGATGAACTTCTCGCGCCGGAACGAGACGCAGCCCGCCCCGCCGCCGCCCGAGCGGATATAGACTTTGGCAAGGTCGAGGAATTTCATCGGATCAGGGCTTTCAACAGGATGAAGCGGCGATACAGGATCGCGGCGGCAGTCTCAAGCAAGGCTTGGGGCGTCAGGCCGCGGCCGGGCGTGGAAGCCGGAACATGTGGCATGGCGCCGGCGCGGGGCGCCCGCGCGAGACATGCGGCGCAACGCCGGTTTCCGCGAACCCGCAGGCCCGCAGTACCTTCATCGAGGCGGGATTGTCATGGAATACCCCGGCCGTCAGCGCGGGCATGTCGAAACGCTCGAAGAGGAAATCGGTGAAGGCCGCCACCGCCTCGCGCGCCAATCCGCGCCCGGCCGCCTCGGCCTCCAGCGCGTAGAAGATTTCCGGCTCTTCCGCATCATCGACGCCGATCCAGCCGCGCCAGAGCCCGTTCTCCTCGATCGCCAGCCGGAACTTCAGCCCGCCGCGCCAGGTCCAGTCTTCAAGGAAGGGTCCGGCCTCGGCCAGCGTCCAGCCGGGGTGGAACATGTAGAGCATCCGCGCCACCTCGGGCCGCGTGACCAACGCATGAAAGCGCGGCACATCCGCCGCCGTCATGGGGCGCAGGACCAGCCGTCCGGTACGGAGCGGCAGGTCCTGCATCAGCCAAGCTTCCTGATATAGGTCCAGGTCGGCACCACGGCATCGCGCGCCACAGAGTAGGCCTCGGCATCGCCGAGATACTGGAAGCCATTGTTGACCAGCACCCGGGCCGAGCCGGGATTGTCCTGGAACACTTCGGCGAAATAGGTTCGGTCGCCCAGGGGATTGGCGGCGATCAGGGCGCGCACGGCCTCGGAGGCGATGCCGGTGTTCCAGAAGGCCGGGGCGACCCAATAGGCCACCTCGGACTGGCCGCCCTGCCCCGCCTTCACCTCCATCGGCTTCAACGAGATCACGCCCAGCAATTCCGACAGGCCCGTCAGCGCCCCGTCCAGCACCCAGACCGAGCCGGGGCGTTCATGCTTCATCGCGCGCGCGACATAGGCCTCGGCCGCGCCGGGGGGGAACGGGTGCGGAATGTTCTGCGTCGCCTCCGCCACCCGGCGATCACCAGCGTGATGGGCGATCAGACCGACATCCGAGGCACGCACCGGACGCAACACAAACCGGCCGGCGGCAATCTGGCCTTCGGCAGCGGGCAACATATCCAGAACCATGGCTTCCTCCTCCCTGAAGCTCATGTGGGGGCAAGCCCCCGGGTTGTCATCCCCGCCCGGCAAAATCGGGGCGGAAATGAGGAAGGGGACCGGCTTTTCCAGCCGGTCCCCCCGATACATTCGATCTGTAACGGTTTTCCGGCTTACTCGGCAGCCTCCACGGTCGGCAGCACCGAAATGAAGGTGCGGCCCTTGAGGCCCTTCCTGAAGGTCACCTTGCCCTCGGCGGTGGCGAAGATGGTATGGTCGGTGCCCATGCCAACGCCCAGACCGGGGAAGAAGGTGGTGCCGCGCTGGCGCACGATGATGTTGCCCGGGATGGCGGTCTGGCCGCCATAAAGCTTCACGCCCAGACGGCGACCGGCCGAATCGCGGCCGTTGCGGGACGAACCGCCTGCCTTCTTGTGTGCCATGGGGTGTTACTCCTTCGCTTCCGCGGCCTTGCGGGCGCGCTTCGGTTTCTCGGCGGCTTCCTCGGCGGGGGCGGCGGCCTCGGCCTTGGCGGGCTTCGCCTTGGCGGCGCCGGGGGCCTCATGCGCGGTCACGCGGGCGGCAGCGGTGCCGATGGCGGCCTTGACACCCGACTTGTCGGCGCCCTTCTCCAGAACCTCGGTGATCCGCACCAGCGTCAGGTGCTGGCGGTGACCACGGGTGCGCTGGCTGGAATGCTTCCGGCGGCGCTTGTGGTAGGAGATGGTCTTCTCGCCCTTGATCTGGTCGATGACCTCGGCCTGCACCGCGGCACCGGCCACGAGCGGCGCGCCGACGGTGGTGCCCAGCACCAGGATGTCGTTGAACTGGATCTTGTCGCCAGCAGCGGCATCAAGCTTTTCAACGCGCAGAACGTCACCCGCCTGCACCTTGTATTGCTTGCCGCCGGTCTTGAGGACCGCAAACATGGGTCTTTCCCTTCCATTGTCCGCGTCCTGCGGCCCCGTCGCCGGTGTTCGAGGGGCACGATGCCCCGCCTTCGGACTGCGCTGTCAAAACGAAACCTGCCCGGGATTCGCACCCCGGGCCGGATGCGGGCTTATGGTCTGCGCTGCCGGGGATGTCAAGCGGCTGGCTGGGGGCTTGCGGCTACGGTTGCACATTGGGGGCGCTTCGCCCCCCAAACCCCCGGAGGATATTTATGAACAGGTGAATGGAAGCAGAATCCTTTGCTTTCACCTGTCTTCAAATATCCCCGAGGAAGGCATACCCGAGCCGATTGCGGCGCAAGGCGCTCAGATATCGTTCCCCGTCATCGCCTGCGCCGCGGCGCGGCCGAGGTCGTAGGAGACCTGCCGCGACACCGCGTCGAAACCGGCGAAAAGCGCCGCATTCAGCCGCTTGCCTTCGGGCGAGGCGGAGAAGGCGACATAATCCTTCAGGTCCGCCTCCGGCAGCGGCTGGTAGGCCAGTGCCAGGAAGGGCACCAGCCAGTTCGCGGTCTCGGCCCGGATACCTTCCTCCTGCCCCCAGACCTCGGCCATCATAGATTCTCGGTCGGCGGGCATTCCGGGGACGCCGGTCGCGGCCATGCCCTGAAAGAAGGCCAGGTTGGCCGACATCGCCCCGGCCACGTTCATCTCGATCAGGTCGCCGGCCTCGATCAGGTCACGCACCAGCCGCAGCTTGGGGTCGCGCTCGGCCTTCATCCGTTCGGCCTCGACCCGGGCAGCCTCTTCCACTGCGATGTCGAGCATCGCCCGCCGCGCCTCGACCTCAAGCTTCAGGATATCCTGCCCCCGTGGGGTGCCGAAGAAGGCCGCGGCCGCGGCCACGACCTCGGGGTCCTGCGCCAACGCCGCCTCGAAAGCCTTGGTGAAGACCGGCAACAGGGCCGCCGGATCGTAGATCGCATCCGCCCGCGCCGCCCAAGCCGCCCCGCCGCGGCCCGGGAACATCTGCCCTTCGATCGAGGTGCCGTAGGACTTGCCCTCCTCGGCCATGACGGCGAAGACATCCTCCATCAGCAGCGTCTCCGACAGCGCCGCCAGCCGGTCGGGCGCCACCTCCGCCGGAAGGACAGGCGCCACGGTTTCGGCCCGGACCTGCGCCTGAGGGCCAAGCGCAGCAAGGACGGAAAGGGCAGCGGCAAGAAGAACGGGACGGACCATCGGATACCTTCACCGGAACGGGGCCCTTCAAGGCTATGCCCTTGCAGGCGCCTTGCCAAGGCAGGCCTCTTCACGCCGCCGTCACACCCACGTCAAAAAATGCCCGCGCCGCCGGGGTCATGGGGGTTGCGCTTCGCCGTCGGCCCGGCTAAATGCCCCGCCATAGACGACCCCCAAAGTGCGGAGAGGTGCCGGAGTGGTCGATCGGGGCGGTCTCGAAAACCGTTGTGGGTTTGCGCCCACCGTGGGTTCGAATCCCACCCTCTCCGCCACTTCCCGCCGATTCCACGCTACAGCCCGATATACCTTTGCGTGATAGACTAAGGGTAACCAGCTGCCAGCAGTGTGACACCTTCCATTAGAGAGCCTATCGACTCCTGTGGTCGAACTCCTCTCTCGCGGCTTCCACCTTGTCGAGATTTTGTGCGGCCCAGATCCAGACACCGCAGAACGCTGCCCCCAGACTCGTTCCGAGGTCTGTCAGGCGATAGTCGACGCGCGGCGGCACGACGGCATGGACCGTGCGTCTCACCATCCCGTCTCGCTCCATCTGCCGCAAGGTTTGCGTCAGCATCTTCTGGCTGATGCCAGGCACCTTGCGGGCAAGCTGGGTGAAGCGCAGCTCGCCGTGCTCGTTCAGGACTTCGAGAACAATCATCGTCCACTTGTCGGCCACACGCCCGATCAACTCATTGACCAGCGCCTCGATCTTCGGATTGTTGTCATCGGGAAGCGCATGTTCGCCAATGCGCCGTGCATTGCGGAGCGTCTGCTGGTCGATGGGAAGGCCGGACATGCCCAATACTCTCTTTTGGGTAAGTATAAATCTTTCGGGTGCCTTCTTCCTATCACACACCGCATGGCCCAGTTAAGACCCAGCAACATTGATGGAACCTTCCCATGAAACCCAAGGGCAATACGATCCTCATCACCGGTGGTGGTTCCGGTATCGGCGAGGCGCTGGCACATCGCTTTCATGACCTGGGCAACACCGTCATCATCGCCGGGCGCCGTCAGGAAGCTCTCGAACGCGCCTGCGCCGGGCGAGAGAACATGCATGCCATGACTGTCGACGTCGAAACTGCGTCAAGCATCGTCGAATTCGCGCAGCAGTTGATCGCGCGGCATCCCGCCCTGAACGTGCTGATCAACAATGCCGGCATCATGCGCTCGGAGGTGCTGGACACGCACCGTGACCTTGTCGACGCCGAAGCCACGATCACCACCAATCTTCTTGGCCCGATCCGCATGACCAACGCTCTGATCAATCACCTCGTCGCCCAGCCGGACGCCACCATCGTGAACGTCAGCTCGGGCCTCGCCTTCGTGCCTCTGTTCACAAGTCCCACCTACAACGCGACCAAGGCCGCCATTCATTCCTACACGGTAGCGATGCGCGAGGCGCTGAAGGGCAAGGTCGAGGTCATCGAACTCGTCCCGCCAGCGGTCCAGACCGGCCTTACGCCGGGACAGGAGACCCGAACCGGTTATCAGCCGCTGGCCGAATTCATCGACGAGGTGATGGAACTGTTCTCGCAGCAACCCACCCCCTCTGAAATTCTGGTGCAGCGCGTCGGCTTCCAGCGCTTCGCCGAGGCGGAAGGTCGCTTCGACAAAACGCTAGCCACGCTGAGCGAGATGGCGGCCAAGACCCGCAACGGCTGAACCTGAGCCTTACGTCTATGCTCACATCCCGGCTCATACCTGCTTGAACTGGCTCTTTCCGTGTATCTTCGGCTTCGCCTCATCGACCATTTCTCATATCGTCGATTTCAGAGGGCTATCGCGTAGACGTAGTTCTTCGTCTCATCGGCTTCGGCCCGCCATATATTATTTATAATAAAGGATAATATTGGATTTTGATCTCATACCTGCCATTGTGGAAATGCTTGGCAAGGAAAGGGTGTCCCCTTCGATTGATGCCACTCGCCCCGCCAGTCGCTTGCCCTTGAACGCCATATGCAGCCCGATACCCTCGGGCGGAG
>CAYLSD010000067.1:0-13904 GCA_964386345.1 uncultured Fuscovulum sp. | reverse complement strand
CGCCCGCCGGGTCGGGCGCTGGCCTCTCGTGGTCTTTCGCTGACACGTCTACAGGGTGAACCGCCGCGCATGGGCGGGGGCGAGGCAGTGCCCGCCCGGACCCGCGATGTGGCTACCGGAACGCCGCCACCAGTTCGGCCTCTGCCGCGGCCACGTCCGGCACGGTATGGAACAGGTCCAGCGTCGTGGCGCTGGCGAAGCCCTGCGTCACGATATGGTCCAGCAGGGCGACCAGCGGCTGCCAGTAGCCCTGGATGTCCACCAGCAGGATCGGTTTCCGGTGCAGGCCGATCTGCGCCCAGGTCAGCACCTCGAAGAATTCGTCCAGGGACCCCGCGCCGCCGGGCAGCACCACGATGGCGTCGGAGTTCATGAACATCACCTTCTTGCGCTCGTGCATGTCCTCGGTGACGACGAAGGTGGTCAGGTCGCGCTTGCCCTTCTCCAGCCCCAGAAGGTGGGTCGGGATCACCCCCATGCAGCGGGCGCCCGCCGCTTGCGCCGCGCGGGCGACCTCGCCCATCAGGCCCACGTCGCCTGCGCCATAGACCAGCCGCCAGCCGCGGCGGGCGATGGTCTCGCCCATGGCGCGGGCGGCCTCGGCATGGGCGGGGTTGCGGCCGGAACGCGCGCCGCAGAAGACGCAGATCGAGGGGGCGGGCATGGTCGGATCCTGAAATCTGTTGCCAAGCCTGCTGTAACCGGGTTCCCATGCAAGGGAAAGGCCGGGAGGGGACGGTTCCGGGCAGGACGGGGAAAGGCGGACGGATGGGGTTCTGGGCGGGCTTGGGCGCGGGCGGGCGCGCGGCGGTGATGGCGGTCGGCGGTGTGGCGGTGGCGGGCGGCGGCTACGGGCTGTGGCGGTTGTCGCAGCCCGCGCCGGTGGCGGTGCCCGCGGCGGTGGTGTCCGAGGCGCCGCCGGTGGCGGAGGCCGAGGCCCCCGCGCAGGTTGCGGTCGAACCGGAAGCTGCGGTCGAACCGGAGGTTGCGGTCGAGCCGGAGGTTGCGGTCGAGCCGGAGGTCATGGCGGAACCTGAAGCCGTGGCGGAAACGCCGGTCGAGGCCCCCGCGCCGGAGGTGACGGTGGACACCTGGCGGGTGGCGGCGGATGGCACGGCGACGGTGGCCGGACGCACGGCGCCCGATGCGCTGGTGAAGATCATGGTCGACGGCGCGGTGGTGGCCGAGGCGAAGGCCGCGGCCAGCGGCGAGTTCGCGGCGCTGTTCACGCTCGCGCCCAATCCGGCGCCCTCGCTGATGACGCTGGTCGCCGTGCTGGCGGACGGGGCCGAGGTGGCGGGCAAGGCGGCCATCGCCCTTGGCCCGATCGCCGGGCCGCAGGTGGCGGAGGCGGAACCGGCAGAGGAACCGGTGGCGGTGATGCTGACGGAAGAGGGCGCGGCGGTGGTGCAGGCGCCGGAGGCGGAACCTGTGCCCGTGGCCGAGGTCGAGGCCGCGCCGGAGCCCGGGCCCGCCGCGGTGGCCGCGGTCAGCATCGACACCATCAGCTATACCGCCTCGGGCGCCGTGCAGCTTGGCGGGCGGGGGCAGCCGGGGGGCTTCGTGCGCTTCTACCTCGACAACGCGGCCTTGCAGACCGTGCTGGTGCCGGACAGCGGCCAGTGGTTCACCACGCTGAAGGAAGTGCCGCCGGGTGTCTATGTGCTGCGGGCCGACCAGCTGGATGCGGCGGGCAAGGTGACGAGCCGTTTCGAGACCCCCTTCAAGCGCGAGACGCTGGAGACGCTGGCCGCCGTAACCGAAAGCCCGCGGCTGACGGAGGCCGCGCCGGGGGAGACTCCGGTTGCGGAAGAGCCGGCTGCGCCCGAAGGAGCGGTGGCGGTGGCCGATGCGGCTGAGGCGGGCGCGCGGCCGGAGCAGGAGGCGACGCCTGCCGAAAGCACGCCGGAGGCGCCGGAGGCCGCGGCGGAACCTGTTGAGCCGGAACCCGCATCCGTGGCGGTGGCAGAGGCGGAGGTCCCGCCCGAAGCCGGACCCGCACCGGAGGTCGTGGCGGCTGCGGAACCGGACGTTGCGCCGGAACCGGAGGCCGGGCCGGCCCCTCCCGCCCCCGTCACGGTGACGGTGCAGCCGGGTCACACCCTTTGGGCCATCGCCAGGGGCGAGTTGGGTTCGGGCATCCTTTATATCCAGGTCTACGAGGCCAACCGCGAGGCGATCCGCGACCCGGACCTGATCTATCCGGGGCAGGTGTTCACCATTCCTTCGGGCGGGTGAGCCCTTATTGGCGAAGGCCCCCGCCTTCGCCACGCGGTGTGGTTTCCGCTGGACCGGCCGGGACCATCAGTCCCGGCCAGCGCCCGCCCCGCCCTCGGCGGGCGCTACTCGCCCGCCGGGTCAGGCGCTGGCCTGCCGTGGTCTTGGGCTGAAGAGCCTACAGGGTGAACCCGTCCGCACGGGCGGGGCGAGGCAGTGCCTCGCCTTTTCCCGCCCGGCCAAGCCGATCGCAGCCCCCTACGGCTGCCCCGCCACCTCGGGCAGGCACTCCGCCGCTTCGGCCCCGGTCCTGCCATGCCGGCAGCAGGCCACCACCTCGGGATGCTCCATGCAGCAGTCGTTCAGGAGCCAGCCGATCACCCCGCCAAGCCCCGCCGCATCGACGGCATAGAACACGTTGCGCGCCACCCGGCGCGAGGTCAGCAGCCCCGCCTGCTCCATCGCCGACAGGTGGAACGACAGGCGCGAGGACGACAGCCCCAGCCGCCGCGCGATCTCGCCCGCGGGCAGGCCCTCGGCGCCCTCCGCCACCAGCAGGCGGATCAGGTCCAGCCGCGCCTCATGCGCGAGTGCCGAGAAGGCGGCGAGGGCTTTACTCCGGTCCATGGTTCAATTACTCATGCAGCGTTGAAATGACCCTAGACCAGCAGGCGGGGCCGATCAATCCTCAAAGCCGTGACCGAGACGAAGGGCCGCCATGCGCCGCAGAACCGCATCCGCACCGAACAGCGATACCGCTCCGCAGGCCACCGGCTGGCAGACCATGGCACGGATGCTGCCCTATCTGTGGCCGAAGGGGCCGGGCAAGGCCTGGGTCAAGCGGCGGGTGGCGGCGGCGCTCTTGATGCTGGTGGCGGCCAAGGCGGTGTCGATCGTCACGCCCTTCATCTACAAGCTGGCGGTGGACAGCCTGTCGGCGGAAACCCGTGACGACCCGGCCACCATGATGGCGCTTGGCGCCGTGGGGCTGACGGTGGCCTATGGGCTGGCGCGGCTGGGGGCGGTGGCCTTCGGCGAATTGCGCGATGCGGTCTTCGTCCGCGTCGGCCAGCGGGCGCTGCGGCAACTGGCGCTGGAGACCTTCACCCATATCCACCAGCTCAGCCTGCGCTACCACATCACCCGCAAGACCGGCGGCCTGTCCCGCATCATAGAGCGCGGGGTGAAGGGCGTCGATTTCCTGTTGCGCTTCATGCTGTTCTCCATCGGGCCGCTGGTGATCGAGCTGACGCTGGTCTCGGTGATCTTCGCGCTTTACTTCGGCTGGCAATATGCCGTGGTCGTGGTGGTGACGATCGCGCTTTATGTGCTTTTCACGCTGCAGGTGACGGAATGGCGGGTGAAGATCCGGCAGGAGATGAACGACAAGGACACCGACGCCAACCAGAAGGCCATCGACAGCCTGCTGAACTACGAGACCGTCAAGTATTTCAATGCCGAGACGCGCGAGGCAGACCGCTATGACGCGGCGATGCGCGGCTACGAGACGGCGGCGGTGAAGACCGGGGTGACGCTGGCCTTCCTCAACGTGGGCCAGACCTTCCTGATCACCACCGGGCTGGTGCTGGTGATGGTGCTGGCGGCGCGGGGCGTGCTGGCGGGGGGGCTGACCGTGGGCGATTTCGTCATGGTCAACGCCTACATGATCCAGATCATGATGCCGCTGAACTTCCTCGGCACCGTCTACCGCGAGATCCGGCAGGCGCTGGTCGACATGGGGCAGATGTTCGGCCTTCTGGGCCAGCCCGCCGAGGTGGTGGACGCGCCGGATGCGCCGCCGCTGGAGGTGACGGGCGGCGAGATCACCTTCGACGGGGTGCATTTCTCCTATGAGCCGGGGCGTGAGATCCTGAAGGGCCTGTCGTTCCGCGTCGGCCCGGGGCAGAAGCTGGCGCTGGTCGGCCATTCCGGCAGCGGCAAGTCCACGGTGGGGCGGCTTTTGTTCCGCTTCTACGACGTGACCGGCGGGGCGATCCGCATCGACGGGCAGGACATCCGCGAGGTGACGCAATCCTCGCTGCATGCGCAGATCGGCGTGGTGCCGCAGGACACGGTGCTGTTCAACGACACCATCCGCTACAACATCGCCTATGGCCGCGACGAGGCGACCGAGGCCGAGGTGGTGGAGGCGGCGAAGGCGGCGCGGATCCATGACTTCATCCTCTCCCTGCCCGATGGCTATGATACAACCGTGGGCGAGCGCGGGCTGAAGCTGTCGGGCGGCGAGAAGCAGCGGGTCGGCATCGCCCGGACGCTGTTGAAGAACCCGCCGATCCTGATCCTGGACGAGGCGACCTCGGCGCTGGACACCCAGACCGAGCGCAGCATCCAGGACAGCCTGGCCGAGATGGGGCAGGGCCGCAGCGTCATCGTCATCGCCCACCGGCTGTCCACCATCGCCGATGCCGACCGTATCCTGGTGATGGAGACGGGCAGGGTGATCGAGGCGGGCACCCACGACGAACTGCTGGAGGCGGGCGGCCGCTATGCCGCGATGTGGGCCCAGCAGATCGCCGAGGAGGAAGAGGACGAGGCGGTCGCGGCGGAGTAGGGGCTGCCGCACCGTGGGGAGATGCCCTGAGCGATGAGACTGGCGAAGGCCGCCGCCTTCGCCATGCGATGCGGGTTCCGCCGGACCGGCCGGGACCATCAGTCCCGGCCAGCGCCCGCCCCGCCCATGGCGGGCGCTATCACGCCCGCCGGGTCGGGCGCCGGCCTCACGGGGGCTTGGGGTGACAGGTCTACAGTGGAACCCGTCACGCACGGGCGGGGGCGAGGCAGTGCCTCGCCTTTTCCCGCCCGATGAGCTCGGAACGGTTCTCTCCGCCAGTTGGCCCGGATGGTCGGGAATGCCCGAAACCGGCGCTTTCCCTTTGACCCCGGCGGCTTGTCGGGCCAAGATCGGGCTGAATTTTCTGGACCAAGGCGATGCTGCGCCGTGTTTTATTCGCCCTTTGCCTGCTGCTTGCGACCGTCTCGGCGGCGCTGGCCGAAAGGCGTGTGGCGCTGGTGCTGGCCTCCGAGAACTACAGGACCATCCGCAAGCTGGACAATCCGGTCAACGATGCAAGGGCGATGGAGGCCCTGCTGCAATCGCTTGGCTTCGAGGTCTGGCTGGAGACCGACCGCGACCTGAAGCGGATGCGCCGCGCGCTTGAGGACTTCCGGCAGGACGGCGCGGGCGCCGATGTGGCGCTGGTCTTCTACGCGGGGCATGGGGTGGCGCTGGAGGGGGTGAACTACCTGCTTCCGACCGATGCCGATGCCACCTCTTCGGCGCGGCTGGCCGAGACCGGCCTGCCGCTGGAAGAGGTCCGGCAGGTGCTGGACGAGGTGGCACCGATGGCCATCATGCTGCTGGATGCCTGCCGCGACGATCCTTTCGCAATGGGCGGCGGCGATGGCGACGGGCGTGGCGCGGTGCCCTTGTCCGGCGACCCGCCGGAGAAGAAGCCGCCGGTGCCGGGGCTGGGGCGGATCGGCCGGGCCGACGGCGTTCTCTTCGCCTTTGCCGCCGCGCCGGGCGAGACGGCCTCGGACGGCAAGGACGGCAATTCGCCCTTCACCTCGGCCCTCCTGCGCCATTTCGGCACGAAGGGGGTAGAGCTGAAATCGGCGCTGACGCTGGTGCAGCAGGATGTCTACGACCGCTCGCGCGGCAAGCAACTGCCCTATATCGAAAGCGGCCTTGCCCAGCTTGTCTTCATTTCCGGCGAGGGCGAATTGCCCGAACGCGACCAGCTTCTGATGGCGATGGCCGGGTTGACCCCCGACCTTCGGCAGGAGGTGGAGACGGTCGCCGCTGCCCACAACATGCCGCTGGCCCCGCTTTACGCCGCGCTGATCTCGGCCGATCTCGGCAGCCAGACCGCCGAGGATCGCCAGCGCCTGTTGCAGGAAGCCGCCGCATCTTACGCGCAGTTCCAGCAGGGGCTGGTCAAATACGCCAGCAGCGACCCGCGGGTGGCGGAACTGCGGGCGCAGGCCGAGGAGCAGCTTGCCCTCGGCGCCACCTCTGCCGCGCGCGACCTGATCACCGAGGCGGCGGCGATCGACGCGCAGGCGCGGGAATCCCTGCAGCAGAACATCGCCGAACTGACCGTGAACCTTGTGGAACGGACGGTGTCCGAGGCCACCTCGCATGTGCTGAACGCCAACGCCGCCCGGACGGACCTGCGCTACGATCTGGCCATCGCGGACCTGACCAAGGCCGCCGAGCTTTACGCGGGCGTCAGGGACAACCTGCCCGACCGCGACACGAAATTCGCCTATAACGATGTGCTGCGCGATCTGGGCGACCTGCAGGTGCTGGCCGGGAACACCAATGCAGCGCTTGGCATCTACCTGACCCGCTCGGAATTCGCCGAGGCGCAGGTGGCGATGGCGCCCATGGATTTCGGCTGGTCGCGCGAACTGATGTGGGCAATGAACTCCGTCGGCATCGTCCTTCAGCAGCAGGGCTACCTGCGCGAGGCCGAACAGGCCTACCGCCGCGCCTATGAGGTGACGGCGAAGCAGAACGCCGACACGCCGAACGACCTGCTGCTGATGCGCGACCTCGAGGTGGCCCTGAACAAGCTGGGCGACGTGCGTTTCGCCCTGAACGACCTGAACGGCGCGCTGATGGCCTATCAGGAGGGGCTGGGGATCAGCCAGTCGCTGCTGGACATCGAGCCGGAAAGCATCCTTTACAATCAGGACGTATCGATCAGCCACGAGCGGATCGGCGATGTGCTGGTGGCGATGGGCGACCGCGCCGCCGCCCGCGACGCCTTCGACGTGTCGCTGGATATCTCGAAGCGGCTGGCCGACATCTATCCCGAGGACATGGAGATCCGCCGCAACCTCTCGGTCTCCTACGAACGGCTGGGCGATATGATGCAGGCCGAGGGCGATCTGGACGCGGCGCTGGCGGCCTTCCTCGAAGCGCAGAAGATCCGCGACGAACTTCTGGCGCTGGACCCCGGCAACGCCATACGCAAGCGCGACGCGGCGCTGATCTATGAACGGGTGGGCGAGGTCTACAACCGCATGGGCGATGCGGGATCGGCCCTGATGAACCAGGAGGCGGCGCGGGGGATGCGGGCCGAGCTGGTGGCGCTGGATCCGGCCAACATGCTCTGGGCGCGCGACCTGTCGGTCAGCCATGAGAAGGTCGGCATGATCTACCAGCAGGAGCGCGAATTCGGCGGCGCGCTGGAGGCTTTCGCCGCCTGCCGCGACCTGCGGCTGGCGATTGCCGCGGTGGATCCCGGCAACCTGCAGGCGCAGCGCGATCTGGCGATCTGCGTCCACAAATGGGCCCAGGCCGAAGATGGCGCGGGCGATCCGCAGGGGGCGCTGGTCTCGCACCAGACGGCGCTGGACATCCGGCGGGGCAATGCGGCGGCGGACCCGGAGAACAAGATATTCCAGCTTGACCTGACCTTCTCGCTGTCGGCGATGGGCAAGCTGCACTGGACGCTGGGCAACCTCGACGCCGCGATGGCGGCCTATGACGAGACGGTGCGCCTGTTGCAGGCCATCGTGGCGCGCGATCCGGGCGACCTGCCCAGCCGGTATGATCTGATGATCTACAGCACCGACATGGCCGATGTGCTGTTGCAGCGCGGGGATGCCGAGGTCTCGGCTTCCTATGCGCTGTTGTCGATGCAGGCGGCCGATGTGCTTCTGGCCGCCGATCCGCGGCTTTGGGACTATCGCCACGGCAAGCTGGTGGCGGCGAACCGGCTGGGCGATGCGAAGGCGCGGCTGCAGGATCCGGCCGGGGCGCTGGAAGGCTATCGGGAGATGGCCGGGATCGCCTATCAGCTTGCCTCCGAAGACCCCTACGACAGGGGCGCGGCATGGGACTATGCGCTGGCCATGCTGCGGACGGGCGAGCAGAAGCTGGCCCTGAAGGACTATCCGGGCGCGCGGGCGGACCTTGAGGTCGCGGTGTCGATGCGGCAGTGGCTGGCGGGTCAGGACGCACAGGCGCTGCACCCCCGGCGGGAACTCGGCTGGGCGATGCAGAAGCTGGCCGACAGCTACTTCTATGAAGAGAACTACGATGCGGGCCGCCCGCTGGAGGAAGAGGCGCTTGCCATCTTCCGCTGGGTGGACGGGCAGGAGCCGGGAGATGTCTGGAACATCGTCGACCTTGCGACCGCGCTGGACCGGACGGCCAGCTATTACGACGACCCCGCGCCCTATATGCGGGAATCGCTGGCGCTGCTGGAGGGTTTGCAGGCGCAGGGCGCGCTGCCTGACGGCTATCAGGGCTGGATCGACAATTATCACGCCAAGCTGGACGGCAATTGACTGGCGCCGCGCCCCTGCCTCCGGGGTGCGGGGCTTGGCAACCCCGGCGCTTTGCCTGTAAGACGGGCCAAAGCATGGACCCCCGCCGAAGGAACGGCGGGGCGGAAGGAAGGGCGGACGGGTGAGCACTCCTGACAGTTTCATCGAGGAAGTGACCGAGGAAGTCCGCCGCGACCGGCTTTTCCGGCTGTTCCGCAAATACGGCTGGATCGGCATCGTGCTGATCCTTGCCATCGTCATCGGCACGGCGGTGGTGGAATGGCGCAAGGCGCAGGCCGAGGCGCGGGCCGAGGCCTTCGGCGACGCGGTGCTCGAAGCCTACGATCTGGGCAGCGCCGAGGAACGGCGCGCGGCGCTGGCGGGCATTGCCGCCGATGGCGACCAGAAGCATCTTCTGGCGCTGATCGAGGCCTCGGACCCGGCAGAGGACCGCGCGGCGACGCTGGCCGCGCTGGACAGGCTGGTGGCCGACACGACGCTGGCGCCGGTCTACCGCGACCTGGCCGTGCTGCGCCGGGTGCTGGCCGGCGGGACCGAGGTGCCCTTGGCCGACCGCCGCGCCGCGCTGGAGCCGCTGGCGGTGCCGGGGCGGCCCTATCGCCTGCTGGCGCAGGAGCAACTGGCCTATCTGATGATCGAGGAAGGCAAGGCGGCCGAGGCGATCACGGCCCTTCAGGGGCTGATCCAGGAGCAGGGCGTGTCGCGGTCCTTGCAGGACCGGGCCGGGCAGATGGTCATGGTTCTGGGCGGCAAGCCCGACATGCCCGCGGCGGCGGATGTGCTGGACCTGGACGAGGACATGGAGGCCGATCTGGACGGCTAGGCCCGCAGGGCAGGGCCGGGAACCGGAACGGGGAACAGGATGAGGGCAGGCAAGGTGGCATTCGCGCATAAAGGCGGTCTTCTGGCGGGGGTGGCCGCGCTTGCGCTGCTGGCCGCCTGCGGCGAGCGGGAGGTGATCCTGCCGGGCGAGCGTTTCCCGATCCGGGCGCCGCTGGAAGACAGCATCCCGACCGAGGGCAACCCGCAGCCGAAAGCGCCTGCCGAAGCCGCGGCCTCGGCCAGCCGTCCGATCAGCCTTCCCGCGGCGCAGGCCAATGCCGATTGGGGCCAGCGCGGCGGCAACGCCCGCCATGCCGCGCCCCATGCGGCGGTGTCGAAGGCGCCGGTGGCGGTCTGGGCCAGCAATGTGGGCGCGGGCAACAGCCGCAAGAACCGCATCTCCGCCGCTCCGGTCGTGGCCGGGGGCCGGGTCTTCGCCATGGACGCGGGTGCGGTGGTCACCGCCTTGTCCACCGGCGGCGGCCTTCTGTGGCAGGCCGACCTGACGGCGGGTTTCGACAAGGGCGGCGGCGTCTCGGGAGGCGGGCTGGCGGCCAGCGGGACGCAGGTCTTCGCCTCGACCGGCTATGGCGAGGTGGTGGCGCTGGATGCGAAATCCGGCGGCGTGATCTGGCGGCAGCGCATCGACGCCCCCGCCATCGGCGCGCCCGCCATCGAGGGCAACCGCGTCTATGTCTCGGGCCGCGACGGATCGGCCTGGGCGCTGGATGCCGCCAACGGCAAGGTGGTCTGGCAGGTCTTCGGCGCGCCGGGCAAGTCCGGTTGGCTGGGCGCGGCCTCGCCCACCGTGGGCGACCAGGTGGTCTATTTCCCGTCCAACGCGGGCGACCTGATGGCGGTGCTGAAGCCCGGCGGCGGCACGCCGGTCTGGCATTCCTCGGCGGCGGGCAAGCGGCTTGGCCGGGCCTATGCGGGCAGCTTCGACATCACCGGCGATGCCGCGCTGGTCGGCAACACGCTTTACGCGGGCACCGGCGCAGGCCGCACGGTGGCCATCGACGCGGGTTCGGGCCAGCAGATCTGGGGCGTGAACGAAGGCGCGATGGGGCCCTTGGCCATCGCGGGCGGATCGGTCTTCATGGTCAACGACGAGGCGCGGCTGGTGCGGCTGGACGCCGGTGACGGCTCGGTCGTCTGGTCGGTCGAGATGCCCTATTTCGAGGCGCAGAAGATCAAGAAGCGCAAGGCCATCGTGGCGCATTACGGCCCGGTGCTGGCGGGCGGGCGGCTCTGGGTGGCGTCGTCCGACGGCAAGCTGTCGGCCTTTTCGCCCACCGATGGCGGGCTGGTCTACCAGACCGACATCCCCGGCGGCGCGGCCGGGCAACCGGCGGTGGCGGGCGGCATGATCTATGTCGTCACCACCAAGGGGCAGGTTGTGGCTTTCCGCTGAGGCTTTCCCCGTGTAAGGGGGGCGCTTCTTGATGACGGACGCATGAGATGAGCTTTACCCTTGCCATCGTGGGCCGCCCCAATGTGGGCAAGTCGACGCTGTTCAACCGGCTGGTCGGCCGCAAGCTGGCGCTTGTGGACGACACCCCCGGCGTGACCCGCGACCTGCGCGAGGGCGAGGCGCGGCTTTTCGACCTGCGCTTTACCGTGATCGACACCGCGGGGCTTGAGGAAGTCACCGACGATTCCCTGCAAGGCCGGATGCGCCGCCTGACCGAGCGCGCGGTGGACATGGCCGACATCTGCCTGTTCCTGCTGGACGGGCGGGCGGGGGTGACGCCCTCGGACGAGGTGTTTGCCGATATCCTGCGCAAGAAGGGCGCGCGGGTGATCCTTGGCGTCAACAAGGCCGAGGGGCGGGCCGGGGAATCCGGCGCGATCGAGGCCTGGTCGCTGGGGCTGGGGGAACCCTTGCGCCTTTCCGCCGAACATGGCGAGGGGCTGGACGACCTCTACCACGTCCTGCGCCCGCTGGAGGGGGAGTTCGCCGCCCGCGAGGCCGAGATCGCGCCCGAGGTCGAGGTGGAGCTGACCGAGGAAGAGGCCGAGCTTGAGGCCGACGAATTCGCCCACCGCCCGACCGAGAAGAAACCGCTTCAGATCGCCGTGATCGGCCGGCCGAACGCCGGGAAATCGACGCTGATCAACCGCATCCTCGGCCAGGACCGCCTGCTGACCGGGCCGGAGGCCGGGATCACCCGCGATGCGATCTCGGTCAAGGCGGACTGGATGGGCACGCCGATCCGCATCTGGGACACCGCCGGAATGCGCAAGAAGGCCAAGGTCGTCGAGAAGCTGGAGAAGCTGTCGGTTTCGGACGGGCTGCGCGCGGTGCGCTTCGCCGAGGTGGTGGTGGTGCTTCTCGACGTGGAGATCCCTTTCGAGACCCAGGACCTGCGCATCGCCGACTATGCCGAGACCGAGGGGCGCGCGGTGGTGGTGGCGGTCAACAAATGGGATCTCGAGGACGACAAGCAGGAAAAGCTGGCCGAACTGAAGGAGATGTTCGAGCGTCTGCTGCCGCAGTTGCGCGGCGCGCCGCTGGTCACGGTGTCCGGCAAGACCGGGCGGGGGCTGGACCGGCTGCACGATGCCATCATCCGCGCGCATGACACCTGGAACCGCCGGGTGCCGACGGCCAAGCTGAACACCTGGCTTGGCGCCATGACCGAGGCGCATCCGCCGCCCGCGCCCGGCGGCCACCGGATCAAGCTGCGCTACATCACCCAGGCCAAGACCCGCCCGCCGGGCTTCGTGGTGAAATGCTCGCGCCCCGACGAATTGCCGGAAAGCTACAAACGCTATCTGGTCAACGGCTTGCGCGAGCATTTCGACATGCCCGGCACGCCGATCCGGCTGTATTTCCGCGGGCAGGGGGACGAGAACCCCTGGAAGGTGCGCAAGTTCAACACCCCCAGCCGGTTGCGCAAGCACAAGGACAAGATGAAGCCGAAGGGGTAGCGGTTTCCGCGCGGAAATCGCACCGGAATTCGCGCGAATTCCGGTGCCTTCGGGTCAGGCCAGCTCTCCGCCGGCCGAAATGCGGGTCTTGCCGCCGAGATAGGGGTGCAGCACCGCCGGAAGGTCGACCGAGCCGTCCGCCTGCTGGCCGTTTTCCAGCACGGCGATGAGACAACGCCCGACCGCCAGCCCGGATCCGTTCAGCGTGGCGACGAATTCCGGCTTGCCGCCGCCCGCCGGGCGGTAGCGGGCGTTCATCCTCCGCGCCTGGAACTGGCCGCAGGTCGAGCAGGACGATATCTCGCGATAGCGGTTCTGGCCGGGCAGCCAGACCTCAAGGTCATGGGTCTTCTGCGACCCGAAGCCCATGTCGCCGGTGCAAAGCACGATGGTGCGGTAGGGCAGGCCGAGTTTCTCAAGGATCGCCTCGGCGCAGCGCGTCATCCGGTCGTGTTCGTCCAGCGCGGTTTCCGGTGTGCAGACCGTCACCATCTCGACCTTCTCGAACTGGTGCTGGCGCAGCATGCCGGTGGTGTCCTTGCCCGCGGACCCGGCCTCCGACCGGAAGCACTGGGTATGCGCGGTCATCCGCAGGGGCAGGGCGGCGGCCTCGACGATCTCGCCCGCGACGACATTGGTCAGCGTCACCTCGGAGGTGGGTACAAGCCACCAGCCGTTGGTGGTCTGGTAGCTGTCCTCGGCGAACTTGGGCAGGTTGCCGGTGCCATACATCATCTCGGGCTTCACCAGCACCGGGGTCCATGTCTCCTGCAGCCCGTGTTCGGAGATATGGGTGTCCAGCATGAACTGCGCCAGCGCCCGGTGGACGCGGATCACGGCGCCCTTCAGCACGACGAAGCGGCTGCCGGAAAGCTTGGCGGCGGTCTCGAAATCCATGCCGGGCTTGACGCCGGGGATGTCGAAATGCTCGCGCGGGGCGAAGTCGAAGTTGCGTGGATTGCCCCAGCGGCGGATCTCGACATTGTCGTCCTCGTCGCGGCCGAAGGGCACCCCGTCCAGCGGCAGGTTGGGGATCACCTCCAGCGCCGCCTTCAGCCGCGCGTCCTCGGCCGCGGCCTCTTCGGTCAGGCGGGCGACCTCGGCCTTCTTCTCGGCCACAAGGGCGCGGAGGCGTTCGAATTCCGCTTCGTCGCCGCGGGCCTTGGCGGCGCCCACCTCTTTCGAGGCGCGGTTCTGGTCGGCGGTGGCGGTCTCGGCGGCAAGGATCTTCGCCCGCCGCGCCTCGTCCAGCGCCAGCAGACCGGACGACATCGGCGCGAGGCCCCGGCGGGCAAGGGCCGCGTCGAAGGCGGCGGGATTTTCCCGGATGGCGCGGATGTCGTGCATTTTGGCCTCTTGTCGCTGGTCTTCGCGCGCGCTTATGCCAGATCGCCCGGCGCGGGGGAAGGGCGGCTGCCGCCATCGGAGGGGGAGGGCATGTCATCAGGATCGGGCGGGAAAAGGCGAAGCACTGCCTCGCCCCGCCCGGGCGGGGAGGGTTCACCTTGTAGACAGATCAGCGAGAAACCCCGAGAGGCCGGCGCCCGACCCGGTGGGCGAGAAGCGCCCGCCGAGGGCGGGTCGGGCGCTGGCCGGGTGCTTTGGGC
>CAYLSD010000066.1:0-14143 GCA_964386345.1 uncultured Fuscovulum sp. | reverse complement strand
GAGTGCTGCCCTCCGAAGGCAGAGGTCACAGGTTCGAATCCTGTCGGGTGCGCCAGTTTCCCTTTTGTTCTCATCCGAACTGTGCCATGCTGGCGGCATGGACGATCTTTTCGATCACGTGCCGCAGATCGAACCGCGGGGCTGGCCGCCGACGGGGCCGGACAATTTTTACTTCTGCTCCATTCCTCCGCCAGAGATTGCGGAAACCATTCTCCGGCAATGGCAGCAACTGGCAGCGCAGCTTCCGGGCCGCTATTCCGTCCGGCACGCGGCGCTGCACCTCAGCCTGCTTGGCCTTGTCCACGGCCGTGGGCCGGTGGCGCGAAACCTTGACCAGGTGAGGGCGGCGGTAGAGGGGCTTCAGCATCCGCCGCTGGACCTGGTATTCGACCGGATCGAACCGCTGGGGCAGAAAGCCAAAAGGCATCCTGCCATCGCGCTGGCCGCCACGACACAGCCGCAGGATGCCTTGGCCGCAAGGATTTACCAGGCGCTGCGGCTGGCGGGCGCCTCGGTCGATCCGCCGAAGAAAAGTCTGGCGCATGTGACCATGGCCTATGGTCCCGCCATCGAGCGGCGGCGGCTTACGGTTCCGCTGTCCTGGCATGTCGAGAGCTTCGCTCTGGTCAGAAGTATCAGGGGAGAAGGGCGGCTGGAAATCCTGGGAGAATGGCCGCTGGGGCAATAGCGGTTTGACCGCATCTCTTTTTCGCATAATCGGTATTATGTAATATATTGAGATGGAGAAGTTTGTGGATATCCACGCAATACCCTGATCCTAAACGATTATCAGACAATCGCCCTTTCGCGGAACGGTTGCTGTTTCAGCATCCGCTCGACCGACAGGTCCGACAGGTCAAGGCTCTGCCAGCCGCCGGTAAGGATATGCTCGGCGATGCCGCGGCCGACGGCCGGGGCCTGTTGCAGCCCATGGCCGGAAAAGCCGTTGCAGAGGTAAAGGTTCGGCAGGTCGGGATGCGGGCCGAGGATGGCGTTCTGGTCCAGCCGGTTGTAGGCGTAGTGACCGACCCAGTGGCGCACAACCTTGACCGCGTCGAAACCGGGCGCGCGGGTGTAGAGCTGCTCCCAGATCACATCTTCGAACAGGTAAAGGTCCGGCTCGAAGTCGTTGGAATCGCAGGGTCCATCGTCCTGGGGCACGGTGGCCGTGATCCAGTGGCCGTGTTCAGGCCGCAGGTAGAAACCGGCGTCTACCAGCAAGGGCGCGTCGGGATGGCGGGCGTTCGGCGCGTCGATCACGAAGACGGTGCGCTTGCGTGGCTCCACCGCCAGGTCGAGGCCGGCCCATCCCAGCACCTCGGCCGCGCGGGTGCCGGCGGCATTGACCACTGTGGAACAGGCGACAAGCGCCCTGCCCCCATCCTTCTGCTCGATCTCGACGCCGGTCACGCGGCCGGACCGGAGCTGCAGGCCGCAGGCCCGCGCGGTCAGGAATCGGGCGCCTTGCGCCTTGGCCGCGTTGCGGAATCCGGCCATCAGGCCCATGTTGTCGAACCAGCCCTCGTCGCGCGGGCCGAAAGTGGCGGCGGTCAGGTCGCCGGTTTCCAGCCAGGGAAAGCGGGCCTTCACCTGCCCGGGAGACCAGAGTTCGGTCGCGGCGCCCTCGCCTCGCTGCATGGCCGCCACCTCGGCCAGCGCCGCCGCACCCTCGGGCGTGGAGGACAGGAAAAGATAGCCGTTTTCCTTCAATCCCAGCGAGGACACCTGGCCAAGACCGCCAAGCCGTTCATCGAAATTCCGTATGAAATCAATCCCGAACCGGGAAATCCTTACGTTGGCGGCGGTGGTGAACTGCTGCCGGATCGAGGCGACGGAAAGCGCGGTCGAGGCCTGGCTGTAGGACGGGTCCCTTTCAAGCACCAGCACGTCCAGCCCGGGCTGCATCTTCGTCAGCCACCAGGCGACCGAAGACCCCATCACCGCCCCCCCGACGATGATGACATCTGCCGTCATCTTCATTTCCTGCTCTCCCAAGGCTCGACAGCGCCAATGCGTCTACGTATGACAGATGCGGGGACAAGGACAACCCATGGGCGAGACCGCATCCTCGCCATGGAATTGCAGGAGTGTGTGGCATGACCGGAACCCCTGTCCTGGCTCTGCTGGCGCGGATTGCCGAGGCGCAGAGCATTGATGCCGTCTGGCAATTGGCGACGGATTACTTCGCCTCGCTCGGGTTTTCCCAGATCAACTACGGCTTCACCCGCTTCAAGCACATGAAGACCATCGGCGACCCGGACGACGCGCTGTTCCTGACCACCGGCGACGAGGCCTATGCGCAGCGCTATTTCCGCGGCGGTTTCTATGCCAGGTCGCCGCTGTTCCGCTGGGCCGAACGCAACACCGGCGCCTGCACCTGGAAATGGGCGACCGAGGCCTATGCGGCAGGCAAGCTTTGCCCCGAAGAGGCCGAGGTGATGCGCCACAATGCGGCGATGGGCATCGTGGCGGGGCTGTCCTTCAGCTTCCCCGAAGCCTCGGCCCGGGCCCGTGGGGCTTTGGGACTGACCGCAGACCCGGGGATCGGCATCGAGGACGTGGAGCAGCTTTGGGCCGAAAAGCGCAGCGAGATCATGGCCGTGGCGCATATGATGCATCTGAAGATCATCCAGTTGCCGCGGCTCAGCCGGTCGCGCGCCCTGTCGCCCCGGCAGCGCGAGGCGCTGGAATGGGTGGCCGACGGCAAGACCACGCAGGATGTGGCTCTGCTCATGGGCGTCAGCCCGGCGATGGTGGAAAAACACCTGCGGCTGGCACGCGAGGCGCTGGCGGTGGAGACGACGGCCCAGGCGGTGGCCAAGGCGGCGCTGCTGAACATGATCTTCCAGGAACCGGTGGCGCAGCAGGCCCAGGCGGCGCGTTAGGTAGGGAATTCCCAACTGGATTGACGCTGGGGAAAGCGTCACTCTGCAACCGTTCCGTGAGTGGTGGCATTGGCCTGGAACAGGCAGGAGCGGATCCCGCGATTACGGGGCAACCTGCACCTGCACCCGCCGCAGCCCCGTAGTCCTCATCCCCAGGCGGTTTGCGGGGGCGGCGGATCGGAAAGGCCATGTCCTGCCGTCTATCCGGCGACAGGACATGGCCTTTTCATTTCCATCGCCCTGGCCCGGGACCGGGAAAAGGAAAGGGCCGGTGCAGCCCCCTGCCCCGGCCCCCCTTTTCCGCGATACGCCCCCGTATGGATACGCGGGCGTATGGGCCTCAGCCCTGAGCGATCTTCGCCACTTCGGCGGCGAAATCCTCTTCCTTCTTCTCGACGCCCTCGCCCACCATGACGCGGGCATAGCCGGTGATCTCGACCCCGGCTTCCTTGGCCGCGGCTTCCACGGTCAGGTCGGGGTTGATCACGAAGGCCTGGCCCAGAAGCGTGTTCTCGGAGAGGAACTTCTTCATCCGGCCCGGGATGATGTTGTTGTGGATCACCTGCTCGGGCTTCGGCTTGGTCGAGGAAGCGTTCTCTTCCAGCGCCTTGGCGGTCTGCACCGCCAGCTCACGCTCCACCACCGCCGGGTCCATCGTGGCCTCGGACAGCGACAGCGGCGAGGTGGCGGCGATATGCATGGCGAACTGCTTGCCGATCGCCTGCGCCTTGTCGGCCGGGCCCTTCAGCGCGACCAGCACGCCGATCTTGCCCATGCCGTCCGCCGCCGCATTGTGGACGTAGGAGACCACGGTGTCGCCTTCCAGCACATGCATCCGGCGGAAGGTCATGTTCTCGCCGATGCGGGCGATGGCCTCCTGGATCACCGTATCAACACTCTTGCCGTTCAGGTCGGCGGCCTTCACCACCTCGATCGAATCGCCGGTGGTCAGCGCGACCCGCGCCACTTCGCGCACCAGCGCCTGGAAATCGGCGTTCTTGGCGACGAAATCGGTTTCCGAGTTGATCTCGACGGCGACGCCCTTGCCATCGGTCACGGCCACGCCGATCAGGCCCTCGGCCGCCACGCGGTCGGCCTTCTTGGCGGCCTTGGCCAGGCCCTTGGTGCGCAGCCAGTCGACGGCGGCTTCCATGTCGCCATCGGTCTCGGTCAGCGCCTTCTTGGCGTCCATCATGCCTGCGCCGGTGGAATCGCGCAGTTCCTTCACCATCGCTGCGGTGATCGTCATCTTCATGCTCCTGAATGTCGGCGTGCTCCGGCGGGCTACTGCCGCCGGGCAACGGTTCCGTGACAAGATCCCCTCGGGGACCTCAGGCCTCGGCGGCAGCTTCTGCGGCGGCCTCTTCCTCGGGCGCGGCTTCCAGCGCGCCCAGGTCGACACCGGCGGCGCCAAGCTGGGCCGACATGCCGTCCAGGGCAGCACGGGCCACCAGGTCGCAGTAAAGCGCGATGGCGCGGGCGGCGTCATCGTTGCCCGGGATGACATGGGTCACGCCCTTGGGGTTGCAGTTGGTGTCGACCACCGCCACCACCGGGATGCCCAGCTTCTGCGCCTCGAGGATCGCCAGATCCTCCTTGCCCACGTCGATGATGAACAGCAGGTCCGGGGTGCCGCCCATCTCGCGGATGCCGCCCAGCGAAGCCTGCAGCTTCGACTGGTCGCGTTCCATGTTCAGGCGTTCCTTCTTGGTCAGGCCTTCGCCGCCCGCCGCCAGAACCTCGTCGATCTGCTTCAGCCGCTGGATCGACTGGGAGACGGTCTTCCAGTTGGTCAGCGTGCCGCCCAGCCAGCGGTGGTTCATGTAGTATTGCGCGCATTTCTCCGCCGCCTCGGCGATCGGCTTCTGCGCCTGCCGCTTGGTGCCGACGAAGAGGATGCGGCCGCCCTTGGCGACGGTGTCGCGCACGACCTTCAGCGCCTGGTCCAGGAGCGGAACGGTCTGGGTCAGGTCGACGATGTGGATGCCGTTGCGGTCGCCATAGATATACTGGCCCATGCGCGGGTTCCAACGCTGGGTCTGGTGGCCGTAGTGAACGCCAGCTTCAAGCAGCTGACGCATGGAAAACTCGGGGAGCGCCATGTCCATGTCCTTTCCGGTTTGCGCCTCGGCGGATGTTCTCACGGCTCTCGCCGCAACCGGTGGACCAGCGGGGATTTCTCCCCCGGCAGGCCCGCATCCGCCTGTGAAGTGGCGCGCATATAGACGCCCCCGCGTCCATGCGCAACCCCTGCTCCTTCATCCTGGCCCGAATACTCGCTTCGGCGCCCGCCGCTTGCGCAACACCGGGCCTTGGGCGATGAAGATGGCATGACGCCGGATATCCTCTGCATCGGTTCGGTCCTGTGGGACATCATCGGCCGCTCGCCCGCGGCGATGCGGCTTGGCTCGGACGTGCCCGGGCGGATCACGCGGGCCCCCGGCGGGGTCGCCATGAACATCGCCATGACGCTGGCCCGCTTCGGCCTGCGCCCCGCGGTGCTGACCTCCATCGGCCGCGATGCCGAGGGAGATGAACTGGTCGCCGCCTGCGGACGCCTTGGGCTGGAAACCGGATTCGCCTATCGGTCCGAGGACTTGCCGACCGATGTTTACATGGCCATCGAAGGCGCGAACGGGCTGATCGCCGCCATCGCCGATGCCCATTCGCTTGAGGCGGCGGGGGACAAGATCCTCCGTCCGCTGGCGGATGGAAGGCTGGGATCGGCCCATGCGCCCTGGTCCGGCCCCATCGCGCTGGACGGCAACCTGACGGAATCGCTGCTGGCCGATATCGCCGCCTCGCCGCTTTTCGCCGCCGCCGACCTGCGGGTGGCCCCGGCCAGCCCGGGCAAGGCCGAACGCCTGCGCCCGCTGCTGTCGCATCCGAACGCCACGCTTTACGTCAACCTCGAAGAGGCCAACCTGCTGTCGAAGACCCCTGCCCCCACCGCCGCCGGGGCCGCCGGGGCGCTGCTGGCCCGTGGCGCGGCGAAGGTGCTGGTCACCGATGGCGGCCGCTCCGCCGCCGAGGGCCGGGCGGGCGAAGGCGTGATCGAGGGCACGCCGCCGCAGGTTCTGGTGACCCGCGTCACCGGCGCGGGCGACACTTTCATGGCCGCCCATCTGGTGGCCGAACGCGGCGGGGCCGACCGCCGGGCGGCGCTGGACGCCGCCCTGCAAGCCGCCGCCGCCTATGTCTCGGGAGATCCAGGATCGTGACGCTTCCCCTTGAATTCTCTGCCGAAGTCCAGCAGGCGCGGGCGAATGGCGCCCCCGTCGTGGCGCTGGAATCGACCATCATCACCCATGGGATGCCCTTCCCGCAGAACGTGGAAACCGCCCGGCGGGTGGAGGCCGAGGTGCGCGCCCATGGCGCCACCCCCGCCACCATCGCGGTGATCGGGGGCAGGCTGCACATCGGCCTTTCGGACCCGCAGCTTGAGGCGCTTGGCCGGGCGCAGGGCGTGGCGAAGCTGTCGCGCGCCGACCTTGCCGCCTGTATCGCCAGCGGCGGCACCGGGGCCACCACCGTCGCCGCCACGATGATCTGCGCCCGCCTCGCCGGGATCGAGGTCTTCGCCACCGGCGGCATCGGCGGCGTGCATCGCGGGGCCGAGGCCAGCTTCGACATTTCCGCCGACCTGACGGAACTGGCGCAGACCCCGGTGACCGTGGTCGCCGCCGGGGCCAAGGCCATCCTCGACCTGCCGAAGACGCTGGAAGTGCTGGAAACCCAAGGGGTTCCGGTGATTTCCTACGGCCAGGACGACTTCCCCGCCTTCTGGTCGCGCTCTTCCGGGCTCACCTCGCCGCTGCGGATGGACAGCGCCGCGCAGATCGCCGCCGCCCACCGGATGCGCGGCCTGCTCGGCCTGCCCGGCGGGCAACTGGTCGCCAACCCGATCCCGCCCGAGGCCGAGATCCCCCGCGACGAGATCATGCCGGTGGTCGAGGCCGCGCTTGCCGAGGCCGAGGCGAAGGGCATCGCCGCCAAGGCGGTCACCCCCTTCCTGCTGCAACGCATCTTCGAGCTGACCGAAGGCCGCTCCCTGGCCGCGAACGTCGCGCTGGTGCTGTCCAACGCCCGGCTTGGCGCGGCAATCGCGGGCGAACTGGCGGCAGGCCGGTAAAAATACACCCCCGTATGGGCCGGGCGGCATTGCGGAAGGCAGACCTGCACCCCTAGATAGGGGCAAACAGGGACCTTTCATGACCGACCCAACCCATCACCGGCGCGGCTTCCTTGCGGGGCTGCGCGCCAGCTTCCTGACCGGCCTTGTGGTCGTGCTGCCGATCGGGCTGACGATCTATGTCGTCTGGGCGGTGATCGGCTGGATCGACGGCTGGATCCTGCCGCTGATCCCCTCCTACTACCGGCCCGATGCCATCATCCGCCGCTGGTTCGGCCCGGAATACGAATTCCCGGTGCGCGGCGTCGGCGTGCTGGTCTTCCTGGTCTTCACCATCCTGATGGGCTGGGTGGCCAAGGGGCTGATCGGACGCTCGCTGATCCGCCAGGGCGAGCAACTGGTGGACAGGATGCCGGTCGTGCGGTCGATCTACGGCGCGATCAAGCAGGTGGCCGAGACCTTCTTCAACAAGAAGGAACAAAGCTTCGACAAGGTGGTGCTGGTGGAATTTCCCCGCGCCGGGGCCTGGGCGCTCGGCTTCGTCTCGACCCGTCCCAAGGGCGAACTGGCCGAGCGGCTGGCGGCGATGGGGTCCGAGATGTCGGCGGTCTTCGTCGGCCTGACCCCCTTCACCAGCGGGATGCTGCTCTTCGTGCCGACGAAGGATCTGGTCGAGCTGGACATGGGCGTCGATGACGCGGCCAAGCTGATCGTCTCGGGCGGGCTGGTCTATCCCCTGCCGAAAGAGCCGCGCTAGCCGAAGAGCGCCGGCAGGTCCACCGTGGCCGCCCGGCCGACATGGCCCGCGCAATCCTTCAGGAACCCTTCCGCCGCCACCCGGCCCGCCTCGTGCAGCCGGTGGATCAGCCTGCCCGAGGGTTCCAGCTTGGAACTGGCCGACAGGTCGTTCATCAGCACGTCGTCGGCGATCATATGCGGCCGCACATCCTTCATCTGCCCCCTCTCGATCCGCCCCTCGTCGATCAGCCGCCGCACGAAGGCGATGGCGCGCAACTCGCCCATCAGCGAGGCGTTGAAGCTGATCTCGTTCACCCGGTTCTGGATCTCCATCGGGGATTCCGGCACCGCCTCGCGCCGCAGCGGGTTGACCTGCACGATCACGATGTCATCCGGCAGCGCCCGGTCGTAGAGCGGCCAGAGCGAGGGATTGCCGGTATAGCCGCCGTCCCAATAGGCCTCTCCGCCGATCTCGACCGCGCGGAAGGCGGTGGGCAGGCAGGCCGAGGCCATCAGCGCCTGCGGCGTCAGCTCATCCCCATGGAAGATGCGGACCTTGCCGGTGCGGACATTGGTGGCGCCGATGAACAGCGCCGGGCCCGCCTTCGCGCAGATGCGGGCGAAGTCGAGCCCCTCGATCACCGGCTCCAGCGGATTGCGATAGGGGATGCCCGGCGTATAGGGCGACCAGAGTTGCGTCGCCACGCCCGCGGGACTGAAGGGCAGGAAGCTCTCGCTGGCCTGCTGCCAGAAGCGCAGGCCGGGAAGGAAGGGCTGGAACCACGGCACCATGCGGAAATCGCCGATATCGGCGATCTGCTCCCACAGGGCGCGCAAAGATTTCCGCGCCGCCTCCGGCCCGCCCGCGGCCAGCCCCGCCTTCAGCGCGGCCCCGTTCAGCGCCCCGGCGGAAGTGCCGGAAATCGCGGCGATCTCAAACCTGCCGTCCTCCAGCAGCCGGTCCAGCACGCCCCAGGTGAAGGCGCCATGCGCGCCGCCGCCCTGCAGGGCCAGGCTGATCCGGGTCAAAGCGCCGTCCAGCCGCCGTCCACGGAAATCGTGGTGCCCGTCACCTGGTCGGCGTAGGGGCTGCACAGCCAGACCACGGTGCCGCCGATCTGTTCGGTGGTGGCGAACTGGCGGCTCGGCTGGCGTTCCAGCATGACCTCGCGGATCACCGTCTCGCGGTCCATGTCGTGGACCTTCATCTGGTCGGGGATCTGCGCCTCGACCAGCGGGGTCAGCACATAGCCCGGGCAGATCGCATTGGCGGTGATCCCCTGCCCCGCCGTTTCCAGCGCCACGGTCTTTGTCAGGCCGACGACGCCGTGCTTGGCCGCGACATAGGCCGATTTGAACGGGCTGGCGGTCAGGCCATGGGCCGAGGCGATGTTGACGATCCTACCCCAGCCCTTCGCCCGCATCCCGGGCAGCGCCACGGCGGCGGTGTGGAAGGCGGAAGAAAGGTTGATGGCGAGAATCGCGTTCCACTTCTCGACCGGGAAGTCCTCGACCGGGCTGACGAACTGGATGCCCGCGTTGTTCACCAGGATGTCGCAGCCGCCGGCCTTTTCGACCAGCGCCCGGCAGTCCTCGCCCTTCGACATGTCGGCGGCGATGTAGCTGGCCTTCACCCCGTGTTCGGCGCCGATTCTCGCGGCCAGCGCATGGTCTTCCTCGCGGTCGGTGAAGCTGTTGATCACCACCTCGGCCCCGGCGCGGGCCAGTTCCTCGGCCACGCCAAGCCCGATGCCCGAGTTGGACCCGGTGACGATGGCGCGTTTCCCCTCAAGGCGCATGGCTCTCTCCTGATGCTGCACTGTCGCGCAAACTATAGGCGGCGCAGCATGGATGCGCGAGGGCCGTTCTGGCCTCAGCGGCCGCCTTCGGAGGCGCCGGACCCAGGGCCAAAAAAAACGCCGGCACGAGGCCGGCGTTCAGTCGTTGAGGCAGGTTTCATACAGGCAAGAAACCTATCGAGCAGTAGGCTCTTTATAGCCCTCTCCGCCGGGATGGCCAAGCTAAAAGTTTGAAAACTCTCACCCTCGGGCGTAGGTTCGGAACAAACGACAGAACCCCGGAGAACCGTTTCCGAAATGCCGAGCCAAGCCAAGCCCGCCCCTCGCCGCCTCGCCCGGCTGGGCGCCCTGATTCTGGGGGGGCTTGCCGCGGCCACCCTTGCGGGCGCCGAACCGCGCCACGGCATAGCTATGTATGGCGACCCCGCCCTCCCCCCGGATTTTGTGTCGCTGCCGCAGGCCAACCCGGATGCGCCGCAGGGCGGCAGCTTCCGCTGGGGCGAGGCGGGCGGCTTCGACAGCCTGAACCCGTTCATCACCAAGGGCCGCCCCGCCAGCGGCATCTCGACGCTGGTGGTCGAGACGCTTCTGGGCCGCAACTACGACGAGCCCTTCTCGCTTTACGGCCTGCTGGCCGAATCGGTCGATACCGACGAATCGCGCAGCTACGTGGAATTTACCCTGCGTGAAGAGGCGCGATTCTCCGACGGTTCCCCGGTCACCGTGGAAGACGTGATCTGGTCCTTCGAGACGCTGGGCACCCGCGGCAACGCCCGCTATGCCGCCGCCTGGACAAAGATCGCCTCGGCCGAGCAGACCGGCCCGCGCAGCGTGAGGTTCACCTTCAACGTCGCGGACCGCGAACTGCCGCTGATCCTCGGCCTGCGCCCGGTGCTGAAGAAGGCGCAGTGGGAGGGCAAGGATTTCACCGAATCGACGCTTGAGGCGCCGGTCGGGTCAGGCCCCTATCTGGTGGACCGGATGGAGCCGGGGGTGTTCATCTCCTTCCGCAAGAACCCCGGCTGGTGGGGCAAGGACCTGCCCTTCAACCGCGGCCAGTGGAATCTGGACGAGATCCGCTACGACTATTTCACCAATGCGCAGGCGATCTTCGAGGCGTTCAAGGCGGGCGAACTTTCGGCCTACCGCGAGGGCAACTCCTCGAAATGGCTGACGAATTACGACTTCCCGGCGGTGCAGTCCGGCGCGGTGGTCAAGGACGAGATCCCGCACCGCCGCCCCTCGGGCATCGAAGGGCTGGCCTTCAACACGCGCAAACCCCTCTTCGCCGACTGGCGGGTGCGCGAGGCGCTGATCCTGTCCTTCAACTTCGAATTCATCAACCAGACGCTGAACGCCGGCATCCTGCCGCGCATCCCCTCCTACTACGGCAACTCGGTGCTGGGGATGGAGCCGGACCAGCCCGCCGCCGGGCGCGAGGCCGAACTGCTGGCCCCCTTCGCCGCCGACCTGCCCCCCGGCACGATCGAGGGCTATGCCCTGCCCGTCTCGGACGGCAGCCCGGCCAACCGCCGCAACATCCGCGCCGCGGCGAAGCTGCTTGAGGAAGCGGGCTGGACGGTGGGCGATGACGGAGTTTTGAGGAACGCCGCCGGTGAGCCCTTCGCCTTCGAGATCCTGCTGTCGAACGGCCAGGACGATCTTGCCGCCGCCGGGGCGATCTGGATCGAGGCGCTGAAGACCCTTGGCATCACCGCCCGCGTCGCCATGGTCGACGATGCGCAATACAAGGAGCGCACCAACGCCTACAATTTCGACATGACCCATTACATCCGCTCGCTCTCGCTGTCGCCGGGCAACGAGCAGTTGCTGTATTGGGGCCGGTCGGGGGTGGCCGAGCCGGGTAGCCGCAACTGGCCGGGCATCGATTCCGCCGCCGCCGAGGCGCTGATCGCCACCATGGTCGGGGCGAAGGACACCGCGGAATTCGAGGCCGCGACCCGCGCGCTGGACCGGGTGCTGACGGCGGGGCGCTATGTCATTCCGATCTGGTATTCCGACGTGTCCCGGCTGGCCCATCGCGCGGATTTGAAGTATTCCGACCATGTGCCGCTGTATGGGGACTGGCTGGGCTTCATGCCGGACATCTGGTGGCAAGAGCAGTAGAAACGGCAACAAGACCAAGAGGCAGAGCAATGAAACGCATGATCCTTCTGGCAACGGCCCTTTGCGCCCTGACCGCCTGCAACACGGTTGCGGGCGTGGGCGAGGACGTCTCGGGCGGCGCGCGCACCGTGCAGGGCTGGCTGGGCTGATCCGGCCGGGGCCGCGCGTCTAGATCGCCGCCGCGGCTTCTTCCACCGGCGCCTCCGCCTGCCCTTCCCGCAGCCGCACCACGGTGACCGAACAGGCCGCCTCCGCCACCACCTGCGCCGAGACCGACCCCAGATAGCGCCGGGCCGTCGAATGGCCGCGGGCGCCCATCAGGATATGGTCGGCGTGGTTCTGGGTGGCGTAGTCGATGATCGCCTGCCCCGGGTCCGGCCCTTCCAGCACCGAAAAGGTCAGCCGGTCCTCGGTCAGTTCGATCTCCTCGGCCCAGGCCTTCAACTGCACCAGCCGCGCCACATGCAGGTGGTTGCCCTGCCCGTCGGTCATCTGGTCGATCCCCAGCCGCGCCGTCTTGATCACGTTGACGCAGGCGATGCGGGCATCCGGTTCCGTCACCAGCATCCGCTTGATCTGCCGCCGCAGCGTGTTCGACAGCTTCTCGCCCTCGGGCGACAGGTCCACCGCCACCACGATGATCGGCACCGCCGCCATCTGCGAGGCCACGAAATCGGGTGCATGGATGCGCTTGATCCGCCGCGCCACCTTCCAGCGGTCGTAGACCTGCAGCCAGCCGTCCTGCTTCAGCTTGCGCGCCCGCGCCGTCAGCTTCACCTGCGCCGGATGCGCCAGGTCGAAGGCCATCTGCGCGGCGGACTGGTAGCGGCGCATCGGATCCACCTCCAGCGCGCGCAGGATGATCTCCTGCAACCATTCCGGGATCTCGGGCCGGTGCGCCCGCGGCGGGATCGGGTCGCGCCACAGCCGCCGCCGCACCCCGCGCAGCTTTTCCGGGCTGCCGAAGGGCAGCTTGCCGGTCGCCAGCGCATAGGTCATCGCGCCAAGCGCGAACAGGTCCGAGCGCGGATCGTCGCGGCAATGCAGGTATTGTTCCGGCGCGATATAGGGATAGGTGCCCATCGGGATGCGGAACTCCTCGGCCAGCAGGTCCGGCAATTGCGCGTGGCGCGACAGGCCGTAATCCACCAGCACCATCTCGCCGCTGGGGCGTTGGAGGAAGTTTTCCGGCTTCAGGTCCAGATGGATGACATGCTGGCGATGGATGTCGGCCACCGCCTGCACCATCCGGGCCATGATCTCGATCAGGTCCGACAACGGCAGCGGCGCCTTCAAGAAGGTGTCGAGCAGCGAGCCGCCCTCGATCTTCTCGGTGACGATATAGGGCATCACGTCGAAATCGCCGATCCCCATCACCCGCGGCACATGGGGCCCGGAAAGCCGCGGCATGATCATCTGCTCGACCTCGAAGCCGACGATGGTCGGCCCGTCGTCGCCGTCGAGGATGGTCGGCACCTTCATCACCATCGGCGTGCGGAAGCGGGCGTTCGTCACCTCCCAGATGGTGGCGAAACCGCCCTTGTGCAGTTGTTCGCCCAGCGTGAAGCCGTCGATCTCAAGCCCCTTGTGCGGCCGTGTCACCATTTCCCCGTCACCACCCTATCGTCCAATGATCAGCCGCTGCGCCAGTTCTTCCGGCAGCCCCGCCGCGCGGGTCTTCGCCGCCGTCGCGCCGCAGTCATAGGGCGTGCGGCGGAAGGCCAGTTCGTTCGTGCCCGTATCCAGCAGCGCCCATCCCGCCTGCGCCACCCCGTCGCGCGGCTGCCCGGCCGAGCCCACCACCGCCAGCCAGCGGCGCGAGCGGATCAGCGGGATCGGCAGGCCCGCACGGAAGGGCTGTTCGCGCACCATGCCCTGCCGGTCGCAACTGACCAGCAGCGGCACATGGACATGGCCGCAGAAGATCAGCCGCGCGTCGCAGGCCCGGAACGATCCGGTGGCCTTGGTGTCCGAGGTGACGTAGTTCCAGTCCTCCGGCCCGTTGGCGCTGGCATGGACGAACAGCATGTCGCCGATCCGGCCGGTGTAGGGCAGTTGCCCAAGGAAATGCCTCGCCCCGGGCGAAAGGGCCTCGATCGTCCAGTCCATCGCCCTTTGCGCCAGGGGCGACATGCTTTCCTTGCCCCCCGCCGCCGCATTGTCGTGGTTGCCGCGCAGGCAGATCGCGCCGTCCTCCACCAGCCGCAGGCAGCGTTCCACGCACCATTCCGGGTCAGGCCCATAGCCGACGATATCGCCCAGAAGGACGATCCGTTCGATGCCATGGGCGGCGATGTCGGCCAATACGGCCTCGAATCCCTCGCGGTTGCCGTGAATGTCGGTCACGATGGCCAGCCGCATCCGCCCCCTCCAGAAGCCTCTCCTCGGGGGCGACGATAGGGACCTGCCGCCGGGGCCACAATGCGACAGATCAAATCAAGGCTGTGGGAGTCACGATTTCC
>CAYLSD010000065.1:0-14346 GCA_964386345.1 uncultured Fuscovulum sp. | reverse complement strand
CCCGCCCCTACCGCCCGACGCCGACGTAAGCCTCGAACCCGGCGGCCTTGACCATTTCCGCGTCGTAGATGTTGCGCAGGTCGGCCATCCGGGGAACATGCATCTTGCGGCACAGCTTTTCCAGATCCAGCGCCCTGAACTCGTTCCACTCGGTCAGGACGACCACGAGGTCCGCGCCGTTCGCCGCGGCATAGGGTGTTTCCGACCATTTCACCCCCGGCAGCAGCACCTCGCCCTCGGTCCGGCCCTGCGGGTCGCAGACGCGCACCTTGGCGCCGTTGCCGACCAGATAGGGCACGATGGTCAGCGAGGGGGCGTCGCGCATGTCGTCGGTGTTCGGCTTGAAGGTCACGCCAAGCACGGCGATGGTCTTGCCGTTGACCGAGCCGCCGCAGAGATCGACCAGCTTGTCGATCATCCGCAGCTTGATCTGCTCGTTGACGGCGATCACCGTCTCGGTGATCTGCATCGGCACGCCGTGTTCCTGTCCGATGCGGGCCAGCGCCTTGGTGTCCTTGGGGAAGCAGGACCCGCCATAGCCCGGCCCGGCATGCAGGAACTTGCTGCCGATGCGCCCGTCGAGGCCGATGCCCTTGGCCACGGTCTTGATGTCGGCGCCGACCCTTTCGCAAAGGGTGGCGATCTCGTTGATGAAGGTGATCTTCGTCGCAAGGAAGGCGTTGGCGGCGTATTTGATCATCTCGGCGCTTTCCAGATCGGTGAAGACGATCGGGAAGTCGCGCAGGAAAAGCGGGCGGTAGATGTCGGCCATCACCTTGCGCGCCCGTTCGTCCTCGATCCCGACGACCACCCGGTCGGGGCGCTGGAAATCGTCGATGGCGGCGCCCTCGCGCAGGAATTCGGGGTTGGAGGCGACCGAGAATTCCGCCGAGGGATTGGCGGCGCGGATCGCCTCGGCCACCTTGCGGTTGGTGCCGACGGGCACGGTCGACTTGGTGACGACGACGCAATGGCCGGTCAGCGCCGCCGCGACCTCGGCCGCCGAGTCGAGGACATAGGTCAGGTCCGCATGGCCGTCGCCCCGCCGGGTGGGCGTGCCGACGGCGATGAAGACGGCGTCCGCCCCCGCCACGGCCGAGGGCAGGTCGGTCGTGAAGCTCAGCCGCCCCGCCGCGACGTTCTTCGCCATCAGCGCCTCAAGCCCCGGCTCGTAGATCGGCACCTCGCCCGCGTTCAGCCGGTCGATCTTGGCGGCGTTGCGGTCGACGCAGACGATATCGTGCCCGAAATCCGAGAGACATACCCCCGAGACAAGCCCCACATAACCCGTGCCGATCATGGCGATCTTCATCTACGTCACCCCTTCCTGCTACACGGGTGCAGTAGGATGCCGGGAAAGGGTTTGTCAAACGCCGTCGATGGCCTGCCCGGGGGGCAGCGGCCCTATGGCGCGTCCGAAGGCTCCGGCGCCAACCAGGGCGGCAGGTCGATGGGGCCGTCCCCGCGCACCTCGACCGGCTTGGGGAAAAGCGTTTCGCCGGGCGCGCCGGGGCCGTGGGGCAGGATCAGGGTCAGCGACCAGCTTCCGCCCTTCTTCCGCGGCTGGCCGACGATCCAGCGGCTGGTCCCGCCCGCGGCAAGGTCCACGGCCTCGCCGTTCAGCACCAGCACGTCGCCCCTGCGGGCGGCTTCAAGCGTTTCATCGGATCGCATGGGGGCAAGGGTGATCAGCATGGGATGCTCCGGTGTCATGTTTCGATTGCGCTCAGAACCAGCGGCCGGTGGCGATGGCGCGCATGTTCAGGGCCGCGGTCTTGCTGGCCGAGGCCATGGCCCGCAGGTCGGCCGAGGTGGTCGCGGGCCCCCCCGCCGTCACCAGCCAGCAATCGGCGTCGTCCACGTCGCCGGTCACCACGGGTGTGGCGGCGAAGGCGGCGGGGAAGGCCCAGGTGATGCTGGCCGGGGACCGGAACAGGCTGCCCGAGGCCGTGCCGGCATTGGGGGCCGAAAGATTGACCCGGCTGCAGATCTGGGTGCCGTCGGCGAAGCGGACATATTCGCCGTTGGCATTCGATCCGCGCTCTACCACCGCGCCGGTGGGAATGCCCGCCGACTGGCCGACGGTGCCGAGGATGTTCGTTTCGCTGTAATAGCGCCGCCAGGCGGACCAGCCTCCGCCGACATGGACCCGGGTGAAAAGCTGGTTGGTGACCACCGCGGGCCAGTCTCCGACCATATACTGGACATGGATGCCGGCGGCCCGCGACAGGTGCAAGAGCGTGCCGTTCGTCACCGCGGCGGGGCCGCCTGCCGACCAGCTGGTGGAATAGTTGTAGACCCCGGGGGCCAGCGCGGCCGGGGTGGCGGTGATCGAGGCCGGGGCGGCCGGGGCGATGCCGCCCAGCCCGAAATCGCCGACCTTCAGAAGGCGCCCCGCCGTGGTGTCGGCATTGCCCTGCGTCACCGCCGTTCCGGTGATGCGGCCGCCGACCACCGCCCCCTGCGGCAGCCCGACCTCGCCCGTCGCGGCGCTGGCGGTCAGCGCGGTGGTGAAGGCCGATCCGTTGGCCGAGACCTTCACCGACAGGTTGTCGCTTCCCGCCAGCCCGATCTCGGCCCGGGCCGAGAAATCGGTCTGGAACAGCAGGCTGGCGGTGTCGCCGGGCAGGGCCTTGTTCAGCTTCGCCTGCATCCCGGCGCCCGCGTGGTTGAACAGGACGGCGGGCGAGGACACCGCCAGCCGGTTGGTATCGTCCGGCGCCGCGCCGATGCCCAGCCGGGCGAAGCGCCCTTCCCGGTCCGAGGCGTCGGACCAGCCGGTTCCGGTCCATGTCACCGGGCGCGATGCCGCCGCCACCCAGGCCGTCCAGCCCTGCACAGGGGCAAGGAAGGTCCAGGCGCCCGACGACCAGACCGCGACCTTTCCGGCCTGCCCTTCCCAGGCGCCCGTCGGATCCGGCCCGACGATATAGCGGTCGCCCTCGACGGGCGAATCCGGCGGGGCGGCAAGCGCCCAGTCCAGCACCGAAAGCTGGACCACGATGTCCAGCAGCCGCAGCGCCTCGTTGTGGGTGACATGCTTCTGCGCCTGCGAGGGCAGCAGCAGGGGCAGCGAAAGGTTGGGGGTGGCGTCGTCCATGAAGCTCTCCGCAGTGGCGCGATGGCGGGGGAAGCTAGGGCGGGTTGGTAAACGGGGTCCTGAACGGCCGGACGCCACCCCGGCGGCAGGCGCAACACCCGGCTCCGGCGGCCTGCCTTGACGCATCGGCAGGCCCCCGCTATTGCGGATGGGGGTGTGTGTTCCCGCGTGTAACGATTGGCTTTTGTAGAGATTTCCGCCTATGCGTGTGCTTGTCATCGGTGGCTGCGGCTTCATAGGCTCGCATGTGGTGGATGTGCTGGTCGGCCAGCGCTGCCGGGTCCGCGTGCTGGACCGCCGCCCCGAGGCGTTCCGCCCGCCGGTGCCGGGGGTGGAATATCTGGCAGGCGACCTGTCCGACACCGCCCTGCTGGGCGAGGCCCTGACCGGGATGGCGGCGGTCGTCCATCTGGCCAGCACCACGGTTCCGGCGACCTCGAACATGGACCCGGTGGCCGACATCACCGGCAACCTGATCGGCGCGGTCCGGCTGCTTGAGGTGATGCGCTTGGCCGGGGTGCGCGATCTGGTCTATCTGTCCTCCGGCGGCACGGTCTACGGCATCCCGCAAACGGACCTCGTGGCCGAGGACCATCCGCTGCGTCCTGTCAGCAGCTATGGCGTGGTCAAGGTCGCGGTCGAGAACTACCTGCACATGGAACGCCACCTGCACGGGCTGCGCTATTGCATCCTGCGGCCCTCGAACCCCTATGGCCCGCGGCAGGGGCATACCGGCTTGCAGGGCGTGATCGGCACCTATCTGTGGAACGTCCTGCGGGATGAGCCGGTGGAGGTCTGGGGCGACGGCAGCGTGGTGCGCGATTTCATCCATGTCCGCGACCTGGCCGAGCTTTGCGTTGCCGCGCTGCGCTCGGGCCGCTCGGGCATCTTCAACGCGGGCAGCGGCGAGGGATCTTCGATCAACCGGATCGTCGGCGCGGTGGGCAAGGCGGCGGGGCGCGAGGTGGTGCCGGTCTACAAGCCCGGCCGCGCCTTCGACGTGCCGCGCGTGGTGCTGGACATCGCCCGCGCGCGCGAAGCCTTCGGCTGGTCGCCGCGCATCGGTCTGACGCCGGGCATCGCCGGGACTTGGGACTGGGTGAAGGCCAGTGCCGGTTGAGGCGGCCGGGGTTGCGGAAGGGGACAGGAATGAACATCGGGGCGGTTATTTCCATGCGCCGGGGCAGGGCGGCGGCAGCGCAGCCGCAGGCGGACCCGCAGGAGATCGCGGGTTTCGACGCGGACTGGTATCTGCGCGCCTATCCCGACGTGGGTGCCGCCGGGGTCGATCCGCTGCGGCATTACCTGCAATCGGGCTGGCGCGAGGGCCGCAGCCCCTCCGCCGATTTCGACGGGGTGTTCTACCGGATGACGGTCTCGGCCCCCACCGCGCCGGACCTCTGCCCGCTGGTCCATTACAACCGCGCGGGCAGGGCCGCCGATGCCCCCCGCTCGCGGGCCGAGGCGCTGGCGGGCGCGCCGTTCCGGCCCGATCCGGCGCTGGTCCTTGCCGCCCATCCCGGCCTTGCCGGCCTGTTCGATGCCGACCACTACCTGACCCGCTATCCCGATGCTTGGCAGTCCGGCCCCGATCCGCTGGCCCACTACCTGACGCATGGCTGGCAAGAGGGCCGCAATCCTTCCGCCGGTTTCGACACCGCCTTCTACCGCGAACGCTTCATGTCCGGCGATGCCGCGGACATCTGCCCGCTTCTGCATTACCATCTCTATGGCCGCGCTGCTGCCCTGCCGCCCACCCGCCGCGAGGCGATGGAGCGAGGCCGCGCCCTTGCGGCGGGACAGGGCGATCCCGCGCTGGAGCGGCTTTCCGGCCTTTCGGGAGAAGTCCGGGCGGCGCTTCTGGCGCCCTTCTTCAGCCGCAGCCACTATCTGGCCGCCTACCCCGATGTCGCCCGGTCGGGCGGTGATCCCTTCTGGCATTACATCGCCATCGGCTGGCGCGAAGGGCGCAGCCCCGGTCCGCTGTTCGATCCGGCAACCTATGCCGCGCCTGCCGGCACGGGCCTGCCGCTGCTGCACTACGCGGTGATCGGCCGCATGACCGGGCAAAGCGGATCGCGGCATGAGACCGCCCTGGCGCAGGAGCGCGCCGCCGAAACCCTTGCGGACGAGCGGCTTGCCGATCTTCTGCGGCAGTTGGGGTGCCGGTCGGACCTGATCGACCGCTGGCGGCTTCGAGACGTGATCCTGCCGATGTTCTCGGCCGCCGATTGCCGCCAGCGCCACGGCCTTGCGCCCGCGCTTTCGGATGCCGAGGTCTTCCTGCGCTACCTCGCGCTCGACCTTCCCGCGGGCATCCCGCCCGGCCCGCTGTTCTCGACCGGCCACTACCTGACCGAAGTGGCTCGCCTCGGCCTGCCGCCGCTGCGGCCGCAGGAACACCCTTTCCACCACTGGCTCAGCCATGGTCATGCCGCGGGCGCCTCGCCGGTCCCGGCCTTCGTGCCCGGCGACTATCTGGCGCTGAACGGTGACCTCGCCAGCTATCCCGGCCCGCTCTGGGGCCATTTCATCCGCCACGGCGCAGCCGAGGGACGGCGGTTCAGCCCGATCGCCTCGGTCGCGCCGGGGCGTCAGGCGGTCCTTCCCCCCGACGCCCCGCCGCGCCCCCTCGCCTTTCTGGAACGGCTGTTCCGCGCGCCGGACTTCCGGGCGATGCAGGATTTCCACCGTTCCGGCAGGCTGGCGCAGACCATTGCCGAGGCCGCCCGATATGAACCCGAAGCAGGCGAACTCGGTTCGCCCGGACAGATCAACGCGATGATCCCGCCCTGGCATGACGAGGGCTGGGCGGCCTATGAACAGGTCCTGAACCTGCTGCCCGAAGGCCGGTTCGATGCCGTCGTGCTGATGCCGTTCTGCAAGCTGGGCGGGGCGGATTTCGTGGCGGGTGTATTGGCGGCGACGCTGGCCGAGGCCGGGCGCAAGGTGCTGGTGCTGCGGACCGACGCCCCGGACTGGGCGCGGCCCGACTGGTTCCCGCAGGATTGCCGCAGCCTCGACCTGTCGCAGCATCTGGGCAAGGCGCATCAGCCGCAGCGGATGCTTTATGAACTGCTGGTCCGGCTGCGTCCGGCCGATGTCTACAACGTCAACAGCCGCCTTGGCTTCGAGACCTTCGAGCGGTTCGGCGAAAGGCTGGCGCTGATGATGCGGCTGAACGCCTATTACTTCTGCGCCGACCGCACGCCCGAGGGGGTCGAGACCGGCTATCCGGTCGATTATTTCTCGAACATCCTGGGGCATCTGTCTGCGGCCCTGATCGACAATGCCGCGCTGGCCGGGCAGTTGATCCGGCGCTTCGGCCTGTCCGGCGGCTGGCGCGACAAGGTTCGCGTGATCTATACGCCCGCGATGACGCCGCCCTCTGCCGCGCCGCTTGCCGACCGGCAGGTCGAGACCGCGCCGCAGCGGCTGCGCAAGCGCATCCTCTGGGCCGGGCGGCTGGATGCGCAGAAGCGGTTCGATCTGGTGCAGGAGATCGCCCGGCTGCTGCCCGAGGTGGATTTCGACTGCTGGGGCAAGGCGGTGCTGGACGCCCCGCCCGACCTGTCGCGCCTGCCCGCCAACCTGCGGGTGCACGGGGCTTTCACCGGCTACGGCGACCTGCCGCTGGCCGCCTCGGACGGCTGGCTCTACACCTCGGGCTGGGACGGCATCCCGACGATCCTGATCGAACTGGGGGCCCATGGCCTGCCCATCGTCGCCAGCGCGGTGGGCGGCGTGCCCGAACTGATCGACGAAACCACGGGCTGGCCTTTGGCCGCAGAGGCGGCCGCCTCCGATTATGCCGCGGCGATCACCGGGATGCTCGCCGCCCCGGCCGAGCGTCGCAAACGCGGGGCGGCCTTGCAGGACCGGGTCCGCCGCCAGCACAGCCGGGCCGCCTATGCCGCGGCGCTGGCCGATGTGGCGAAAGGGGGCTGACATGGGAAACGTGGACATCTCGGTCGTCCTCACCGCGCATTGCGAGGGCATCCTGGCCGGCGCCACCGCCGCCAGCGCCCGGCGCGCCATTGCCCGGGTGCAGGCCGACCTCGGACGCAGTTGCGAGGTGATCCTCGTCCTCGACCGGGCGGACGAGGCCACCTCGGCCACGCTGGAAAATGCGTTCCCCGACCTGCCGCTGACCGTGCTGCGCACCGACGAGGGCGACCCGGGGCAGGCCCGCAACCATGCCGTCACGGCGGCGCGCGGCGAGATGCTGACCTTCCTCGACGGCGACGATCTCTGGTCCGGGAACTGGCTGACCGAGGCCGTCCGCCTGATCGCGGCCCGACCCGATTGCGTGGCGCATTCCGCCTGCAACCTGACCTTCGGCAAGGAGCGCAACCTCTGGTGGCATGTCGATTCCGAAGGCCCGCTGTTCGACCGGCGCGCGCTGGACTGGGGCAACTACTGGGACGCGATGAGCTTTGCGCGGACCGAAATCTACCGCCGCTTTCCCTTCCGCCGGAACGACCTGCGCCTTGGCTTCGGGCATGAGGACTGGCACTGGAACGCCTGGACCATCGCCGAGGGCATCCCGCACAAACCGGCGCCCGAGACGATGCATTTCAAGCGCCGCCGCACGGTATCGCAGATGGCTCTGGTGGAACGCTCGGGCTCCGTCCGATGGCCGCTGGGGGTTTGAGGGGGGCCTATGCAGGCTCGGGCTGATCTGTCTGCAAGGGAACCCGCCCGGACCATGCCGCGGGTAAAATCACGCCAATCGCCGATCTTGCCTAGAAATATGCGCCGTAAAGATCGAAATCCTCCCGGTAGAACTTCTCCACCATCCTGACCTCATCGCCGGAAAGAACCGACGGGGAAATCTTTTCCCCTCCGGTCTGCAAATGGGGCAGCCTGAATTCCATTCCCGCATGGTCCGACACCGCCTGCTCGAAATCCCGCAGCGCCTTCATGCCGAAAATGCCCGTGTAGAAATCCGGATCGCTGCCGATGAAATAGTTTTGCGGCTGGGTATGCAGCCGGATCAGGCGCGACGCCGCTCGATAGTCTACCAGATGCCGGATGAAGGTGGAAAGGTCCGGCAGGTCCGGCAGGCCCTTCGCGTCCAGCGCCGCCCGTGCCTCTTCGTTCCGGGACAGGTCGGCCCCGATATCCCCGTAATGGACGACCCTGTTCGAATAGGCGGAAAGCAGGCGGTCGACAGGCTGGCGCACGACGGTGAATTTTGCCAGCGTATCGGGCGGCAGGCCGTTCCGGGCGATCAGACGCTCGACGGTCGCATAATCCATCGCCGGGTAGAGGGCCGGGTCATGGATATTGCGCGATTGCCCGCAGATGAGGAAATTGCGGAACTCGAACCCGTTCTCAAGCTGGAAAAGCGCGGTTTTGATCGAGGTGCAGGCGGATTTGGGCGATGTCGTCACAAGAAGCCTGAGGCTGGGCACCAATACCGTCACAAGTCCGCTCCACTCGTCAAATCCCGCCGGCAATACACCCGGCAGGGCACCGGCCCATCGGGTAGCAGCTTTGCCATGGGGCCGCAAGATTGCCGGGCCATACCATCCCCGCGGCATCCGCACTGGCCAGCGCGGCAGTGACGGATTAGGAAAGGGCCACAGACAGTAAGGGGTAAGGAAATGGATCGCGTTCTTGTCACCGGCGGCGCGGGCTATATCGGCAGCCATGCCTGCAAGGCGCTGGCGCGGGCGGGGTTCCTGCCGGTGGCCTTCGACAATCTCTCGACCGGCTGGGCCGAGGCGGTGAAGTTCGGTCCGCTGGTGCAGGGCGACCTGATGGACCGCGCCGCCATCGACGCGGCGCTGGCCGAGCACCGGCCCGTCGCCGTGATGCATTTCGCCGCGCTGTCGCTGGTGGGCGTCTCGATGCAGGACCCCGGGCTTTACTGGCGCGTCAATGTGGGCGGGGCGCTGAACCTGATCGAGGCCGCGGTGGCCGCAGGGGTCGGGAACTTCGTTTTCTCCTCGACCTGCGCCACCTATGGCGATCAGGACGGCGTGGTGCTGGACGAAGACACCCCGCAATACCCGATCAACGCCTATGGCGGGTCGAAGCGCGCGATCGAGGACATGCTGAAGGACTTCGGCGCCAGCCACGGGTTGCGCCGGGTGATCTTCCGCTATTTCAACGTCGCGGGCGCGGACCCTGAAGGCGAGCTGGGCGAACAGCACCGGCCCGAGACCCATCTGATCCCGCTGATGCTGGACGCCGTGGCCGGGCGCCGCCCCGCGCTGACCGTCTTCGGCGACGACTACCCCACCCGCGACGGCACCTGCGTGCGCGATTACGTCCATGTGACGGATCTGGCCGAGGCGCATGTCCTCGGCCTGCGCTGGCTTCTGGACGGCAAGGGGGACGGGGTCTTCTGTCTCGGCTCCGGCACCGGCTTCACCGTGAAGGAGGTGATCGAGGCTTCCCGCGCCGTCACCAACCGCGAGGTGCCGATCATCCGGGGCGCAAGGCGCGCGGGCGACGCCGCCGCGCTGGTCTCCGGCTCACGCCGCGCGGTTCAGGAACTGGGCTGGGATCCGCAGCACTCCACCCTGCGGCAGATGATCGGCGACGCCTGGTCCTGGGCGCAGAAGCCGGGGTATGAACGGTAGGGCGGGTTCACCCGCTGCTCCCGGTGGAATGAAATCGGATGCCCCGTTGCGCGTTGCCTCCTGCGGGGCAAACCCGGCCCCGGCCGTGAAGGAGGGCAATCATGCCGAAATTCCTCACCATCGGATATGGCGACCAGGCGGGATATGACCGCACCCCGGCGGTGCTGCGCGATGCGGCCCACGCCCATGACGACCGGCTGCGCAAGGCGGGTGCGGTGATGGGCATCGCGGGCAGCCCGGTGCAGGTGCGCAACATCGAACACGCCGGGGTAGAGACCACCCAGGGGCCGTTCATGACGGCCGCCCTGCCGGTGGCGGGCTTCGCCCTCATCGAGGCCGCCGATCTTGACGAGGCCATCGCGCTGGTGTCGCAAAGCCCCTGCGCCGTGGCCCATGGCGTGGTCGAGGTCTGGCCCATGGAGTAGCGCGGGGTCTCCCCCGCCATCCCCGATCGCTAGAAGTCCCAGTCCACCGCCTTTTTCGGCACGGCTTTCGCCTCGCCCTCCAGCCGCAGCCAGCCACCGCGGAACGGCAGCCTCCGCTCTGCCCCCCAGTCGCCGGTGACGGTCAACTCGTCCCCCTCCAGCCGCACGCCCGCCACCGCCTGCCCCGAGGGCCAGCGGATCGCGCCGATGACATGGCGCACCTCCACCGTCCCCTCGGGTTCCAGCACGACCAGCCCCGGCTGTGCGGCGGCGGTCAGCGGGTCGGGCGTCTCCTGCGACGACAGCCCCAGCACCGGCAGCGCCGCGCCTTCCTCGACCCCCAGACAGCCGCGGTGCCGCCCGTTCCACGGCGCATAGTCCCGCCCGCCGTTCGAATGCCACAGCATCGTCATCGGCAGCGCCTTCGGGTTCTTCAGCGACAGGAACAGGTCCCCCTCCCCGGGCCGCACCACCGCGGTCCAGCCAAGCGGCGAGGCCGGTTCTTCCACCGCAGCCACGAAATCCTCATGCGCCTCGCCCCAGGGGTAGCGGTGCAGGTTCACCGTGCCTTCGGCCCCGGGAAACTCCGCCGGATCCTCGTGCCGCCTGGGATACGCAAGGGCGGACCGGCCGCGGGAGGGATCGGGCTCCAGCGGTTCGGCCAGCGTCTCGAACCAGCGCTTGCGCGAGAACGAGAGTTTCGCGCCCGACGGCACCGAGACCATGGCATGGTTGGCCAGGGGCAACGCACCGGAACCGCCGATGAAAAGGTGGCGCTGGTAGAGGAAGGGATGGCCGTCAGTGAGCGACAGCTCCTTCACCACCGTCGCCCCCATGACCTGCCCCTGCAACAGCGCCCGCAACGTGCCGGGGGCCGAGGGCAGGGGCAGCCAGTCGCCATTCGCCGCAAGCCCGTGCAGCCCGTCCGGCCCCGGCCCCATGGGTGCTGCAAGGAAATCGCCCCGCAGCCAGCGCTGGTGCGGCGGGGCATCGGCGGGCACCTCCGCCGCCGCCCACGGCGCAGCGTGCAGGGGCGAGACCTCGGCCCCCTCGTCGGTGACGGTCAGCGGATGGACCACTCCGCCGCGGGGCGAGAAGGCAAGGGCGATCCCCTTGGCGGACAGGGCAAGCGGGCTGGACATCGGCGGCCTCCGGCAGGTGCGGGAAAGGGTGGCATGGCGCCGGGGGCGGGGCAAGGGCGGCGGGCGCCCGCCCGATCCGCTGGCAGCCCCGCCCGCCCCGCGCTAGGGTGGGACCAGGGTTTCAACGGAGGACGGTATGGCGGGGCGTTTGCAGGGCAAGGTTTGCGTGGTCACGGCGGCGGGGCAGGGGATCGGGCGGGCCTCGGCGCTGGCGATGCAGGCCGAAGGCGCGCGGGTGATCGCCACCGACATCAACTCGCGCACCCTGGCGGAGCTGGCCGGACGCGGCATCGAGACCCGGCTGCTGAACGTGCGCGACGCGGCGGCGGTGGCGCAGATCGCCGCCGGCCTGCCGGAAACCGATGTGCTGTTCAACTGCGCCGGTTTCGTCGCCAATGGTTCGATCCTGGATTGTTCCGACGAGGACTGGGCCTTCTCGCTGGACCTGAACGTCACCGCGATGTTCCGTATGTGCAAGGCGTTCCTGCCCGGCATGATCGCCCGCGGGGGTGGCTCCATCGTCAACATGGCCTCGGCTGTCGGCTCGATCATCGCCGCGCCCGACCGTTTCGTCTATGGCGTGACCAAGGCCGGCGTGGTCGGCCTGACCAAGGCCATCGCGGCGGATTTCGTGACCAAGGGCATCCGCTGCAACGCGATCTGCCCCGGCACGGTGGACAGTCCCAGCCTTGAGGAACGCCTGCGCGCGACCGGCGACTACGATGCCGCGCGCAAGGCCTTCATCGCGCGCCAGCCGATGGGACGGATGGCCACGGCGGAAGAGATCGCCCATCTGGTGGTCTATCTGGCCTCGGACGAATCCGCCTTCACCACCGGCCATGCCCATGTGATCGACGGCGGTTGGTCGAACATATGAAGGAGAGGGGATCATGCGTGTAGGCATCATCGGCGGAACCGGCTGGCTGGGCGGCGCACTCGGCCGGGCGCTGGCCGACAAGGGGCTGGCCGAGGTGGCGGTGCTGAACCGCAGCGGCCCGCAGGACTATGGCGGGCGGCGCATCCGCTGGGCGCAGGACCTGGCCGACCTCGTGGCGCTGTCGGATGTGATCGTGGTTTCTGTCCGGCCCGCGGACTGGCCGGGGCTCGGCCTGAGGGCCGAGGGGCGGCTGGTCCTGTCCTTCATGGCCGGGGTCGGGCTGGAGACGCTGGCGAAAAGCGGCGGGCGGATCGTCCGGGCGATGCCCAATGCGGCGGCGGAGATCGGCGCCAGCTATTCCCCCTGGGTCGCCGGGCCGGGGGTGACGGCGGCGGACCGGGCGGCGGTGGCGCTGGTGCTGGGCGCCATCGGCACCGGCGAGGAGCTGCCGGACGAGGGCCAGATCGAGCTGATGACCGCGCTTTCCGGCTCCGGCCCCGCCTATCCGGCGCTGCTGGCGCAGGCGATGCTGGGCTTCCTGACCGCGCGCGGCGTCGCCCCCGACGTGGCGGCGCGGGCGGTGGAGGCGACGGTCTGCGCCTCGGCCCGGCTGCTGGAGGGGCAGGTCGGCGCCGCGCCCGCGCTGGTGCAGACCTTCATCGCCTATCGCGGCACCACCTGCGCCGGGCTTGAGGCCGCCGAGGCCGCGGGTTTCACCGCCGCCGTCCATGCCGCGCTGGAGGCGGCCACCGCAAAGGCCGCGGCCATGCGCGAAGAGGCCGCGCGGGGCTGAAAACGCCCCGAACACGGCGGTCAGAAGCCTTCCCGCCGCCGCGGGCTTCCGCTATATGCCGCTTCCATGTCGCAGAACCCGCCGATCCTCCGCCCCGACCTTGCCCGCGCCCATGTCCCCGACATGCGGCGCGAGGGCCAGCCGACCATCGGCATGGTCAGCCTCGGCTGTCCCAAGGCGCTGGTCGACAGCGAACGCATCCTGACCCGATTGCGCGCGGAAGGCTATGCGATCAGCCCCGACTACAAGGGCGCCGATGCCGTCATCGTCAACACCTGCGGCTTCCTCGATTCCGCCCGCGCCGAAAGCCTGGAAGCCATCGGCGAGGCGCTGAGCGAGAACGGCCGCGTCATCGTCACCGGCTGCCTCGGGGCCGAACCCGAATACATCACCGGCGCGCATCCCAAGGTTCTGGCCGTCACCGGGCCGCATCAATACGAATCCGTGCTGGACGCCGTGCATTCCGCCGTGCCGCCCGCGCCGAACCCGTTCATCGACCTCTTGCCCGCCTCGGGCGTCAGCCTGACCCCGCGGCACTACAGCTATCTGAAGATCTCGGAAGGCTGCGACCACAAGTGCCGCTTCTGCATCATCCCCGACATGCGCGGCGGGCTGGCCAGCCGCCCGGCGAGGGCCGTGCTGCGCGAGGCGGAAAAACTGGTCGCCGCCGGGGTGAAGGAACTGCTGGTGATCAGCCAGGACACCTCGGCCTATGGCACCGACTGGAAGGGGCGGGACGAGAAGTTCCCGATCCTGCCGCTGGCCCGCGACCTCGGCAGCCTCGGCGCCTGGGTGCGGCTGCACTACGTCTACCCCTATCCGCATGTGCGCGACCTGATCCCGGCGATGGCCGAGGGGCTGGTGCTGCCCTATCTGGACATCCCGTTCCAGCACGCCCATCCCGACACGCTGCGCCGGATGGCCCGCCCCGCCGCCGCCGCCCGCACGCTGGACGAGATCGCCGCCTGGCGCCGCGACTGCCCGGAAATCGTGCTGCGCTCGACCTTCATCGTCGGCTATCCCGGCGAGACGGAGGCCGAGTTCCAGACCCTGCTCGACTGGCTGGACGAGGCGCAACTGGATCGCGTGGGCGCCTTCCGCTACGAGAACGTCAAGGGCGCGCGGTCGAACGACCTGCCCGGCCATGTGCCGGAAGAGGTGAAGGAAGATCGCTACGCCCGCTTCATGGAGCGGGCGCAGGCGATTTCCGAGGCGAAGCTGGCGGCAAAGGTCGGGACGCGCCTGCAGGTGATCGTCGACGAGGTGGACGAAGAGGGCGCCACCTGCCGCACCAAGGCCGATGCGCCCGAGATCGACGGCAACCTGTTCATCGACGAAGGCTTCGAGGCGCTGAAGCCCGGCGATATCGTCACCGTCGAGGTGGACGAGGCCGGGGAATACGATCTGTGGGGGCGG
>CAYLSD010000064.1:0-14478 GCA_964386345.1 uncultured Fuscovulum sp. | reverse complement strand
TCAGGCCGTGCGGCGGGGTTGGCGGCCTTCCATCCGGCGGAAGGCCAGCACGATCAGCCCGGCCAGCGCCAGATAGATCGCCGCCACGAGGAACAGCGGTTCATAGGTGATCAGCGTGTCCTGCCGCACGCGGCTGGCGACGGCGTAGATCTCGATCACGGTGATGGTGGCGACCAGCGGCGTGGCCTTCAGTTGCAGCACCGCCTCGCCCCCCAGCGTCGGCAGCACGCTTTGCAGCGCCAGCGGCAGCGAGATGCGGCTGAAGATCTTGCGGCGCGGCATCCCCATGGCGCGCGCTGCCTCGATCTGGCCGCGCGGGACCGATGCGAAGGCGCCGCGCATCACCTCGCCCTCGTAGCCGGCATAGGACAGCGACAGGGCCAGCAGCGCATAGGGCCAGGCCTGCCGCAGGATCGGCCAGAGCTCGCTTTCGCGGATCCATGGGATGCTGGGGAACAGCGAGCCGAGTCCGTAATACAGCAGCCAGATCTGCAGCAGCAGCGGCGTGCCGCGGATCACCGTGCAGAAGGCGCGGGCGGGCAGCGCCAGATAGCGCGGGCCGGACGCCTGTGCGAGGCCGAGCGGCACCGCCAGCGCGAAGCCGATCAGGATCGACAGTGCCAGAAGCCAGATGGTGCGCCAGATCCCCTGCCCGATCATCGGCATGTATTTCGGCAGCCATGACCAGTTGCCCGCGACGGCGATCCAGAGGACGACGCCAAGGGCCAGGGCCAGCATGACGATCCGGTGGGGTTGCATCAGCGCGCGCATCATCTGGCCCCCGAGACCCGGGGCGGATCACCGCGCCGCGCCCAGCGTTCGACACGCGCGAAGCCCCATGTGGAAAGCATCGAGATCGCCAGATAGATCACCCCGGCGGCGATGAAGAAGGTGAAGAAGGCCTTGGTCGTGCCTGCCGCCTGCCGTGTCGCCAGCGTCAGTTCGTTGAAGCCGACGATGGCCAGAAGCGCGGTGTCCTTGGTGGCGATCAGCCAGAGGTTCGACAGGCCCGGCAGCGCAAGCCCCAGCATGGTGGGAATGGTGATGCGCCGGGCGATCTTGCTTGCGGGCATTCCCATGGCGCGGGCGGCCTCGATCTGGCCCGGGGGCACGGCAAGGATGGCGCCGCGCAGGATTTCCGTCGCATAGGCGCCCTGCACCACGCCGAGGACGAGAATCCCGGCGAGCACGCCGGAAATCTGGATGCGGCCATAGCCAAGCGCCAGCATCAGCTTGTTCACCAGATCGGTGAGGCCGAAATACAGGAGCAGGATGAGGATCAGTTCCGGCAGGGCGCGCACCACGGTGGTGTAGACGCCAAGGCAGTCGCGCAGAACCGGTCCGCCGTAGATCTTGCCATAGGCGCCGCCCAGCCCGATCAGCAGCCCCAGCCCGAAGGCCCCGACCGCGATCTGGATCGAGGCCCAGAGGCCGACAAGCAGCGTGCCCCCCCATCCGGGAGGGCTGAGGGCCAGAAGGCCGAGGGTGCTTTCCATCGGTCAGCGCCCGCCGCTGCGGCGATCACTCGCCATAGATCGACGAGGAGAAATAGTTCGCGGTGATCGTATCGTAGGTGCCGTCGGCGCGGACGGCGGCGATGGCCGCGTTGAACTTCTCTTTCAGTGCCTCGTCGCCCTTGCGCAGGCCGACGCCGACGCCCGGGCCGAGCACGTCGAGGTCTTCGGCGACCGAGCCCATCACCTCGCAGCAGGCTGCGCCCTCGGCGGCGAGGAAGGCGTCAAGCGCGATGGAATCGGCCTGGGTCGCGTCGATCCGGCCTGCGACCAGATCCTGGTTGGCCTCGTCCTGGGTCTGATAGACCTTGATCTCGCCCGCCGAGGCGCCGAAGTGCTTTTCGGCATAGGTCTGGTGGACGGTCGAGACCTGCACGCCGAGAATCTTGCCTGCCAGCCCCTCGGCATCCGGGGTGATCCCGGCACCCTTGGCGGCGACGATCACGGTCGGCGTGTTGTAATACTTGTCCGAGAAGTCGATCACCTTCTGGCGTTCCTCGTTGATCGACATCGAGTTCATGATGGCGTCGATCTGGCCGGCGTTCAGCGCCGGGATCAGGCCGTCCCAGGCCACGGGGGCGATCTCGCAGTCCAGTTCGGCCGCCTTGCACATCGCCCACATCAGGTCGATCTCCCAGCCGGTCCAGTTGCCCGAGGCATCGACGCTGGCGAAGGGCGGGTAGGGTTCGGGCGCCATGCCGATGCGCACCTTCTCGGCCGAGGCGGCGCCCGCGGTCAGGCCAAGCGCAAGCGCTGCGGCGGCAAGTTTCAGTCTGGTCATCGGAGTCTCCCTTGTTGGATCGTTACGCGGTCTTCTTACGAGACCGATTTCAGGAACTGTTTCAGCCGGGCCGATTGCGGATCGCCGAACAGCCGTTCCGGCGGCCCCTCTTCCTCGATCAGCCCGTTGTAGAGGTAGACCACATGGTCCGAAACCTCACGCGCGAATTTCATCTCATGCGTCACCAGAAGCATGGTCCGCCCCTCGTCGGCCAGCGACCGGATCACCGCCAGCACCTCGCCCACCAGTTCGGGGTCGAGCGCCGAGGTCGGTTCGTCGAACAGCATGGCGCGGGGTTCCATGCACAGCGCGCGCGCAATGGCGGCGCGCTGCTGCTGGCCGCCGGAAAGAAAGGCGGGGTAGGCGTTCTCCTTCTCCGCCAGCCCGACCCGGGCCAGGAGCTTGCGGGCGCGGGCGATGGCCTCTTCCTTCGACTGGCCAAGGACATGCACCGGCATCTCGATCAGGTTTTCCAGCACCGTCTTGTGGGTCCAGAGGTTGAAGGACTGGAACACCATGCCCAGGCTTTGCCGGATGCGTTCGATCTGGCGGCGGTCGGCGGGGGTGCCGTCGGGGCGGCAGCGCACCTCTTCGCCGCCGATCAGGATCTTGCCCGAGGTCGGCGTCTCAAGGAAGTTCACGCAGCGCAGCAGCGTGGACTTGCCCGAGCCGGAACCGCCGATCAGCGTGACCACATCGCCTTCGCGGGCCGAGATCGACACGCCTTTCAGCACCTCGTGCAGGCCGAAGCTCTTGTGCAGTTCCTCGACCCGGATCGCCTCGGAGGAACGCTGCGGCGCTTTCGCTTCACTTTTCGCTGGCAAGTTCATGCTGCGGTCTCCGTTCGGTCGAAAGCCATGCCCGGCCATGGGGTTCCGGGGGGCCATGTTCCACGCAACTGGCGATCCATGCAAGCGATCAGCGCGGATATGAAATGCCGATTGAAACAGTGTTCGGCATGACTTAACATCTGTTAAGTGAGATTCCCCCCGGGTGACCCGCGATGGATCAGCAGACGAACCCAGCCCGCCCGGCGGCCGATGAGGCCGAAACCTGGCGGCTGGTCGCGGAACGGCTGCGGCGGCTGCGCAAGGCCAATGGCCTTTCCTTGCGGCAGTTGGCGGAGGCGACGGGAACCTCGGCCAGCTTCCTGAGCCAACTGGAACGCGGGTTGACGGGGGCCAGCGCCTCGACCCTGATCCGCATCGCAAACTGTTTCGGCACCAGCATTTCCGAACTGTTCTCCGGCACGGAAAACGGCCGCGACCCGGTGCTGCGCAAGGCGAAGCGGCCGATGCTGCCGGTGACAGAGGGCCAGCGGAAGATGCTGCTGTCGCGTCGTCCGCTGACGCATTTCGAGACCTATGTCTCGGAATTCGATGTCGGCGGTTCGACCGGGCCCGAGCAATACACCCACGGCGATTCGCACGAGATGTTCCTGGTCCTGCGCGGCCGGGTGCGGCTGGAGCTTGGCGATGAAAGCCACGAGATGGAGGAGGGCGATTGCGTGGAATACGCGACCTCGACCCCGCATCGCGTGGTGAACATCGGCACCGGCCCGGCGGAGGTGCTGTTCATGATCTCACCGCCGACCTCGACCGCGGGCTATCTGGACGATTTCCGCAACAAGGGTGGCTGAGACAAGGCCCGGAACACGCGCGACACAAGACTGCAAACCAAAAAGCAAACCAAAAGGGAGATGAAAAAATGAAGACCAGATTGTTCACCGGGGTTGCCCTTGCTGCGGCCCTTGGCCTTGTCCAGCAGGCGGCGGCCGAAGGGCCCGTGGCGGGCGAGGTGGCCGAGGGCTCGCTGGCCGGGAAGACGCTGACCTTCGTGTCCTATGGCGGCGTCTACCAGGATGGCCAGTTGAAGGCGCTGGAGGATTTCGCGGCCAAGTCGGGCGCGACGATCCTGTCGGACGGGCCGACCGAACTGGCGAAGATCCAGGCGCAGGTCGAGGCCGGCAACGTGATGTGGGACGTGGTGGATACCGGCGACTACATGCCTTTCGTCCATTGCGGCACGCTGTTCCAGAAGCTGGATTTCAGCAAGCTGGACATTTCGCACATCCCCGAGGGCCAGATCGGCGAATGCTCGGTCCCGGCGATGAACTATGCGGTGATGTATCTCTACAACAAGGACAAGTATGGCGATAACCCGCCGAAGGACTGGATCGACTTCTTCGATGTCGAGAAGTTCCCCGGCACCCGCGGCATCCCGGGCTATGCCGATGCCGAGGGCTACATGATCGAACTGGGCCTGATGGCCGATGGCGTGGCGAGGGAGGACATGTTCCCCGCCGACATCGACCGCGGGCTGAACAAGTGGCGTTCGATCCGCGAGCATCTGGTGCCCTGGACCACCGGCGCCGAAAGCGCGCAGATGATGGAATCGGGCGAGGTGGACATGGTCATGGTCTGGTCGGGCCGCGGCAAGGGCGCGCTGGCCAACGGCGCCAATTACGAGCCGGTCTGGCAGGACTGGATCGTGGTGAAGGACCAGATGACCATCCCGGTCGGCGTGCAGGACACCGATGCCGCCCATGCGATGATCAACGCCTATCTGGGCAAGCGGGCGCAGGAGATCATGGCGGAAGAGACTTCCTATTCGCCGATCCACACCGAGGCGCAGCCCGACGTGGACGAGTTGACCGCCGCCTTCATGACCAACACGCCGGAAAAGCAGGCGATGGCCTACAACCACAACGTCGCCTACTGGGTCGAGAACTACGAGGTCCTGAGCGAGAAATGGGCCGAGTTCATCGCCGGGAGCTGAGCTGAACTTTCCGGGGGTCTTGCGGCCCCCGGACACCTGTTGAAACCCCGGCTCCGCGAGAGGGCAAGATGGCTTCAGACACCGCACGTCCGCCGTGGCGCGGCCCGTTCCTGCTGACCCTGCCGGCGCTGGCCGTGCTGCTTCTGGTCATGGCGGTGCCGCTGGGCGTGATCGTCCTGCGCAGTTTCACCGATCCGGTGCCGGGGATCGGCAACTACATCTGGTTTTTCGACACCAATGTGAACCTGACCGTGCTGGCGCGCACCTTCAAGATCTCGTTCTGGGTGACCCTGTGCTGCGTGGTGGTGGCCTATCCCTATGCCTTCGCCATGTCGGTCGCCGGGCCGCGGCTGCGGCTGCTGCTGATCCTGTGCGTGCTGGTGCCGTTCTGGGTCTCGGGCGTGGTGCGGACGCTGGCCTGGGTGATCCTGTTGCAGGATTCCGGGGTGATCAACCGCATCCTGATGGGGCTGGGCTTCGAGAAGGTGAAGCTGATCCGCACCCAGCTGGGCGTGACCATCGGCATGACGCAGGTGCTGCTGCCGTTCATGATCATGCCGCTTTACGCCGTGATGCGCGGCATCGACCTGCGGCTTTTGCAGGCGGCGCGCAGCCTTGGCGCGCATCCGGTGAAGACCTTCTTCCAGATCTACCTGCCGCTTTCCTTGCCGGGCGTCTTCGCCGGGGCGACCATCGTCTTCATCCTGGCGCTGGGCTTCTACATCACGCCGCTTCTTCTGGGCGGGCCGCAGTCGACCATGCTGTCGACGCTGATCCAGCAGCAGGTGCTGTCGCTTCTGAACTGGGGCCGCGGCGGGGCGATGGGCGTGGTGCTGCTGCTGGCGACCTTCGGCTTCCTTGCCATCGCCAGCCCGTTCATGCGGCAGAAATACAAGATGAGCGGGGGCGGCCGATGAAACTGCATCTTCCCCGCCTGCTTCTGGGCCTGACCTGCCTCTTGATCGTGGTCTGGCTGGTGGCGCCGACGCTGGTCGTCGTCCCGATGTCCTTCGCCGACAAGAAGTCCCTGGCCTTCCCGCCGACCGGCTTTTCGCTGCAATGGTACGAGAATTTCTTCACCAACCCGCAGTGGTTCGGCAGCCTTGTCGTCTCGGCCAAGGTCGCGCTGATGGTGGCCGTTGTGGCGACTGTGATCGGCACCATGGCGGCCATCGGGATCGAGCGGATGAAAAGCCGCACCGGGGGCCTGATCCGCGCGGTGCTGATCACGCCGATGATCGTGCCGGGCGTGGTGCTGGCGGTGGGTATCTATGCGGTCTATCTGGACACGCGGCTGGTGGGCACATGGGCGGGCTATGTGCTGGCCCATACCCTTCTGGCGATTCCCTTCGTCGTCATCGCGGTCGGCGCCAACCTTGCCGTCTTCGACGCGCGGCTTGAAACCGCGGCGGCCAGCCTTGGCGCCTCGCGGCTGACGACCTTCTTCACCGTCACCCTGCCGCTGATCCTGCCGGGCATCCTGTCCGGGGCGCTGTTCGCCTTCGTCACCAGTTTCGACGAGGTGATCGTGTCGCTGTTCATCACCAGCCCGCAGCTGAAGACGCTGCCGGTGCAGATCTTTTCCTCGATGACCCGCGACGCCGATCCGACGGTGGCCGCGGTGGGGTCGCTGATCTTCATGGCGACCTCGCTGATCATCGGGCTGGGACTCATCCTCGGAACACGGAGGCGCGGGGCATGACCCTTGCAAGCAAAGGCGCGGCGATCGACATCCGGGGCGTCAGCAAGTTCTACGGCAATTTCACCGCGCTGGACGATGTGAGCCTGCGGGTGGAGCCGGGGGAGTTCATGTCCTTCCTTGGCCCTTCCGGGTCGGGCAAGACCACGACGCTGAACCTGATCGCGGGCTTCACCGACCTCAGCACCGGCGAGATCCGGCTGGGAGAGCGGTCGATCGGCCATGTCCCGGCGCACAAGCGCAACATCGGCGTGGTGTTCCAGCATTACGCGCTGTTCCCGCATATGACGGTGGCGGCGAACGTGGCCTATCCGCTGAAGCAGCGCGGCATGGGCAAGGGCGAACGGGCGCAGGCGGTGGAGGCGTCGCTGCGCAAGGTGCAGCTTGAGAGCTTCGCCCACCGCTATCCCAGCGAATTGTCGGGTGGCCAGCAGCAGCGGGTGGCGCTGGCGCGGGCGATGGTGTTCAACCCCTCGCTTCTGCTGATGGACGAACCGCTGGGCGCGCTGGACAAGAAGCTGCGGGAGGTGTTGCAGCTTGAGATCAAGCGCATTCACCGCGAGTTGGGCAGCACCTTCGTCTATGTCACCCATGATCAGGAGGAGGCGCTGGTCCTGTCCGACCGGATCGCCGTCTTCAACAAGGGCCGGATCGAGCAGGTGGGCACCGGGCACGAGCTTTACACCGCGCCGCAGACGCTGTTCGTCGGCCAGTTCATCGGCGAAAGCTCGGTCCTGCGCGGGCGGCATCGGAGCGCGGGTCAGGAGACGGCGCTGGAGGTGGGCGGCGTGACGCTGGCCGCCCCCGGCGCGGCAAAGGGCGACGGGCCGCAGGTCATCCTGCTGCGCCCCGAGGCGGTGACGGTGCAGGCGCCGGGCACCGGGCCGCGGGACGGGCGGACGAATGTGGTGGCGGGCGCGGTGCGCGAGATGCTCTACCTCGGCTCGGCGATGAAATACGAGGTGGCGCTGGCCGATGGCGCGCATGTCACCGCCCGCACCCCGACGCAAGGATCGCCCTTCGCCATCGGCAGCCCGGTGGAAGTGGCGTGGAACCCCAAGGACAGCACGCTTCTGGCCGACGACGGATCGACCGCGGCGCTGTGAGGAACGGATCATGGACGTGAAGACGAACGGCGAGGTTTCCTTCTGGTATGCCGACATGGGCGGTGTCCCCGGCTACCGGCCGCCGCTGCCGGGCGACATCCAGGTGGATGTCTGCATCGTCGGCGCGGGCTTCACCGGCCTCTGGACCGCCTATTACCTGAAGGAGGCGGAGCCGGGCCTTTCCATCGCCGTGGTGGAAAAGGAATTCGCGGGCTTCGGCGCCTCGGGCCGCAACGGCGGCTGGTGTTCGGGGGAGTTCGGCTGGAGCCGCGAGAAATACCTGTCCTCCGGTTCGCGCGAGGGGATCGTGGAATGGGAACGCCAGCTGCGCGCCACGGTGGAGGAGGTGAGGCGGGTGACGGAGAAGGAAGGCATCGACTGCGACTTCCTGATGACCGATTGCCTGACCTTCGCCCAGACCCCGGCGCAGATGGAACGCCTGCGGGAAGGCTATGACGAGGCGATGTCGTGGCAGGTGCCGACCACGCGGCTGGAGCTGATCGACGGGGCCGAGGCGGCGTCGCGCATCCGGGTGGCGAATGCGCAGGGCGCGCTGGTGCGGCATGATGTGGCGCGGGTGCAGCCGGCAAAGCTGGTGCGTGGGCTGGCCGAGGTGGTGGAGCGCAAGGGCGTGGCGATCTACGAACAGACCACTGTCACCGGGATCGAGAAGGGCCGGGTGACCACCAGCCGCGGCACGGTGCGTGCGAAGCGGATCGTGCGGGCGACCGAGGGCTTCACCCACGGCATCCCGGGCAATGAGCGCGAATGGATCCCGATGAACAGCGCCATCGTGGTGACCGAGCCTGTGCCGGACGAGATCTGGCAACAGATCGGCTGGGACGGCTGTCAGCTTCTGGCCGATGCCTCGCATGCCTATTGCTATGCGCAGCGCACGCGCGGCGGGCGGATCGCCATGGGCGGGCGCGGGGTGCCCTATCGCTTCGGGTCGAAGACCGATGTGAACGGCCAGACCCAGCCCGAGACCATCGAGAAGCTGAAGGGCATCCTTTACCGCATGCTGCCGCAGACCCGGGACCTGAAGCTGGACCATGCCTGGTGCGGCGTGCTGGGCGTGCCGCGCGACTGGTGCGCGACCGCGGGGCTGGACCCGGCGACCGGCATCGGTTGGGCGGGGGGCTATGTCGGGCTGGGGGTTTCGACGTCCAACTTCTCGGGGCAGACGCTGGCCGATCTGGTGCTGGACCGGCAGACGGAGCGGACCGGGTTGCCATGGGTCAACCGCAAGCCGCGCAAATGGGAGGTGGAGCCGTTCCGCTGGCTGGGCGTCCACGGGATGTATTGGCTGTATCACAAGGCCGACCGGAACGAGGTGGCCAGCGGCGGCCGGACGACCTCGCGGCTGGCCACATTGGCGAACCGGCTGACCGGGCGCTGACAGAAGCAGGAGACGAGATGATCGACCTTTCCGTGTTCAAGGGCCTTGCCGGCATCGACCTTGGCGCCTTTGCCGACAAGCCGACCACGCTGACCCCGGGGCAGCAGGAGGCCGCCGCTTCGCTCTGGACCTCGCCGGACGGGGCGCTGGACATCGGGGTTTGGGAATGCACCCCCGGCCGCTTCACCGCCGACCGGTCGGCGGCGGCGGAGTTCTGCCATTTCCTGCAAGGCCGGATCGTGATGACCCATGTGGACGGCACAAGGGCCGAACTGGGGCCGGGCGATGCGATCATGCTGCCGCGCGGCTGGAAGGGGACATGGGAGATCGTGGAACATACCCGCAAGATCTATGCCTTCCTGTCCGATCCGGCGCAGGGCTGACGGGCGGCAGGTCTGCCCGGCTTGACCCGGCGCGCTGCATCGGGCCTATGCTGACCCATGGCCGAGACCCCAGCGAAGAAGCCGCGCAGCCGGAAGGCGAAAGCCGCCAAGCCGTCCCTTCCGGGACGGCGGCTGGTGCTGCGCTGGACCGGCCGCATCCTTGGCGGCATCGCGGCATTCTACGTGGCTCTGATCCTGCTGTTCAGCTTCCTCCCCCCGCCGATCAACCTTTACCAGCTGTCCGAGACCTTCCGGCTGGGCGGGATCGACAAGGACTGGGTGGACATGGAAGAGATCGTCCCCGTCATGGCCCGCGCCGTGGTGGCGGCGGAGGATGCCAATTTCTGCAATCACTGGGGCTTCGACATGACCGCCATCCGTGCGGCGGTGGCACAGGGCGGCAATCGCGGCGCCTCGACCCTGTCGCAGCAGGTGACGAAGAATGTCTTCCTCTGGCATGGCCGAAGCTGGCTGCGCAAGGCGATGGAGGCGGTGCTGACCCCGGCGGTGGAACTGGTCTGGTCCAAGCGCCGCATCCTTGAGGTCTATCTGAACGTGGCCGAGTTCGACGAGGGCGTCTTCGGCGTACAGGCGGCGGCGCAGCATTACTTCGGCGTCGATGCCCGCGCTCTGACGGATGTGCAGGCCGCCCGGCTGGCGGCAGTGCTGCCCGATCCGAAGGGGCGCAGTGCGTCGAAGCCTTCGGACTTCGTGCGCAAGCGGACTCGGGCGATCCTGTCGGGCGCCGCGACCATCGCCGCCGACGGCCGTTCCGCCTGTTTCGACCGCTGATCCGGGGCAGGGATTGCATGCGGCCCTGCACGGGGGCTAGGAAGGTATGAGTTTTGGGATGCCGACGATGAACCGCCTTTACCACGTTCCGCTTTCACCCTTCTGCCGCAAGGTGCGCCTGACGCTTGCCGAGAAGCGGATCGAGGTGGAACTGGTCGAGGAGCGCTACTGGGACCCCAGCCCCGATTTCCTGCGGCGGAACCCCGCGGGCAAGGTGCCGGTGCTGCGGCTGGAAAGCCGCGCCTTCAGCGAAAGCCAGGCGATCTGCGAATATCTGGAAGAGATCGTGCCGTCGCCCGCGCTGATGCCGCGCGATGCCGACGGACGCTATGAGGTGCGCCGGCTTTGCGCCTGGTTCGACGACAAGTTCCACGCGGAAGTGACCTCGAAGCTGCTGTATGAGCGGGTGAACAAGAAGATCACCGGACAGGGCTATCCGGATTCGAAGAACGTCAAGACCGGGGCGGCGCGGATCAAGTATCACCTCGACTACATGGCGTGGCTGCTGGATCAGCGGCGCTGGCTGGCGGGGAACGAGATGACGCTGGCCGATTTCACCGCCGCGGCGCATCTGTCGGCGCTGGACTATATCAGCGACGTGGACTGGAACCGCCATGCGGTGGTCAAGGACTGGTATGCGAAGATCAAGTCGCGCCCGTCGTTCCGGCCCTTGCTGGCCGATCAGGTGCCGGGCTTTCCGCCGCCGCGCCACTATGCCGATCTTGATTTCTGATCCCGGCGCCGGGGGTTTCACACCCCCGGACCCCCGTGGAGTATTTGGGCCAAGATGAAGGAGCTTTTGCGCCAGCAGGCCTTGGCCGAGGGGTTCTCGGCCATGGGTGTCTGCCGCCCGGATGCGGTGCCGGAGGCGGCGGAGCGGCTGCGCGAATTCCTTGCGGCGGGGCGTCATGGCCAGATGGGCTGGATGGAGGAGCGCGAGGGCTGGCGCGGATCGGCCGCCGCGCTGTGGCCCGAGGCGCGGTCGGTGGTGATGCTGGCCGAGGTCTATACGCCCGAGGGCGACCCGACCGAGGCGCTGGGCTGGCCTGATCGTGGCGTGGTCAGTTGCTATGCGCAGGGCAAGGATTACCACGATCTGGTCAAGCGGCGGCTGAAGCGGCTGGGACGCTGGCTGATCGGCGCCGCCGGGGGCTGCGAGATCAAGGTCTTCGTCGATACGGCGCCAGTGATGGAGAAGCCGCTGGCGCAGGCGGCGGGGCTGGGCTGGCAGGGCAAGCACACCAACCTGCTGAGCCGCGATCTGGGAAGCTGGTTCTTCCTTGGCGCGATCTTCACCACGCTGGACCTGCCGCCGGACACGGCGGAGGTCAGCCATTGCGGCAATTGCCGGGCCTGTCTGGACGCCTGCCCGACCGGGGCCTTCCCCGCGCCCTACCAACTGGATGCCCGCCGCTGCATTTCCTACCTGACCATCGAGCACAAGGGGCCGGTGGAGCCGGAGTTGCGGGCGCTGATGGGCAACCGGATCTATGGCTGCGACGATTGCCTTGCCGCCTGCCCCTGGAACAAGTTCGCCGTTGCGGCGCGCGAGATCGGCTATCAATCGCGGGTGGGTGCGCCGGAACTGGCCGAACTGGCGATGCTGGACGATGCGGCCTTCCGCGCGCGGTTCACGGGCAGCCCGGTCAAGCGGATCGGCCGGGGGCGGATGGTGCGCAACGTGCTTTATGCCATCGGCAACTCGGGGATGCCGGCGCTGGCGCCGGTGGCGCGGGCGCTTCTGGCGGACGAGGATCCGGTGGTGGCCGAGGCGGCGGCATGGGCGCTCGGCAGGCTTTCGCAGGTGCAGGATGACGGGGTGGGGCCGGGGGCGAATCCGTGCTAGGGTAGCATTCCACCTTGGGGAGGACTGGACCATGAGCAAGCATCTGGCGGATCACCGGAAGGGATCGACCGGCGGGCGGGTGAAGCACTTCCTGCGGCTGGCGAAGACCGCGCGGGAAACCTGGCACCGGCCACGCGGCGAGACCGGGAAATCCCGGCTGGTGCAGTTCCTGCGGATCGAGCGCGGGCATCAGGCCTGAGGCGCAACCCCCGGCGGCAAGGGTGCGGCTTGACCGCGCACAGATGCGTGAGGGCGGGCGTATAGGTTCCGGATGCACCCCATCTTCGGCTAGACTGGCCGAAAATGGAGGTCGCCATGACATTCCGCTTCCGCAACGACCTGCGCTGGTCCGACGTGACGCCGCATGCCGACTGGCTGTCGCGCCGGGCGCTGCTGGCCGGGGCGGTGGCGCTTGCCGCCTCTCCTGCGCTGGGGCGGATCGCGGCAGAGCCGAGCGCCTATTCCACGGACGAGACCCCGAACACGCTGGAAGACATCTCCGGCTACAACAACTTTTACGAATTCGGCACCGGGAAAGAGGACCCGGCCGCCTATTCGCGCCGCTTCACCCCCGACCCCTGGGCGGTGGAGATCGACGGCATGGTGGACCGGCCCGGCAGCTATGACCTTGCCGATGTGTTGAAGGGCCAGCCGCAGGAGGAACGCATCTACCGTCTCCGCTGCGTCGAGGCCTGGAGCATGGTGATCCCCTGGATCGGCTTTCCGCTTTCCGGCCTGCTGAACCGGGTGGGGGTGCAGCCCGGGGCGAAATACGTGGCCTTCGAGACCGTGCTGCGGCCGGAAGAGATGCCGGGCCAGCGCAGCCCGTTCATCGACTGGCCCTACCGCGAGGGGCTGCGGCTGGACGAGGCGATGAACCCGCTGACCATTCTTGCGACCGGGCTTTACGGCGAAGAGCTGCCGAAGCAGAACGGCGCGCCGATCCGGCTGGTGGTGCCGTGGAAATACGGCTTCAAGTCGATCAAGTCGGTGGTGCGGATCAGCCTGACGGACAGGCAGCCGCAGACCACATGGCAGATGCTGCAACCGCAGGAATACGGTTTCTACGCCAATGTGAACCCCGAGGTGGACCATCCGCGCTGGAGCCAGGCGACCGAGCGGCGGATCGGCGGCGGCTTCTTCGCGCCGCGCATCGATACGGTGAAGTTCAACGGCTACGGCGAATATGTCGCGCAGATGTATGCCGGGCAGGATCTGGCGGCGGATTACTGATGCAGCGGCTGAACGCCCTGGCGCGAAGCCTGCCGTCCTGGGTGGTCTATGCCGCCGGGACACTGCCCTTCCTGTGGCTGGTCTGGCTGACCGTCTCCGGCGGGTTGGGCCCTGACCCCGCCAAGGTGATGGAGCGGTCCCTGGGCGAATGGGCGCTGCGGTTCCTGCTGGTTTCGCTGGCGGTCACGCCGCTGCGGCGGGTGGGGCTGAACCTGCTGAAGCACCGCCGGGCGCTGGGACTGCTGGCCTTCTTCTATGCCGCGCTGCACCTGACGGTCTGGCTCTGGCCCGACATGGGGCTGCGCTGGGGGCAGATCTGGGCCGATGTGGTGAAGCGGCCCTATATCCTGCTGGGGGTGGCGGCGTTCCTGTGCCTGCTGCCGCTGGCGGCGACCTCTTCGAATGCGGCGATCCGGTGGATGGGGGCGCCGGGCTGGCGGCGGCTGCATCGTCTTGCCTATCCGGCTCTGGCGCTGGCGGTGCTGCATTTCGTGATTCTCAGCCGGGTCTGGACGGTGGAACTGGTGGCCTATGTCGTTCTGGCGGCGATTCTGCTGGCCCTGCGGGCGCCGATTCCCGGCCTTCCGGCCGCACGGCGGCGAATCTGACGGGCAGAGCCGCTGCAAGCGGGCAAGAAAGTTGCCCCAACCGCGCCGGTTCTGACCGGGAGTTGCGCAAGTAGGCCATTTTCCCGGGAATTTTTGACCGCCCGGCAGATTTTTGCATTTCCGTCACTTTTCCCTCTTGCGGCCCCCGGCGCGGCCCCCTAGATAGCCCCTCACCGAAGCGGAGACGCCGAGGGGCCGGGCGGAAACGACCGGAACTTCCGAAGACAAGGCAGGCGTGGATGCGCTGGGAAACCAGCGGATCACATCTTTTTTGTCTGAGGATCGCTCTTTGACATTGATGATGAGAGAAGGGATATGTGGGCGGTTTGGGCGCATCGG
>CAYLSD010000063.1:2054-14820 GCA_964386345.1 uncultured Fuscovulum sp. | reverse complement strand
CGATATCCTCGGCTGCGACATCGGCACCGTCAAAAGCCGCATGAGCCGCGCAAGGGCAGCGCTGCGGAAAAGGCTGGGGTAGGACCGACTACGCTCCCCATGCCCTTGCCTGCGGCGGGGCGAGGCGCAGCAGGTCCACCGCGCGGGCGGCAATCTGGGCGGTGACCTCGGCCAGCGAGGCCGGGCGCAGGTAGAAGGCCGGAACCGGCGGCAGGATCACAGCCCCCATCGCCGTTGCCGCCCGCATGTTGTCCAGATGCGCCAGCGTCAGCGGCGCCTCGCGCGCCAGCAGGACCAGCGGCCGCCGCTCCTTCAACTGCGCCGAAGCCGCCCGCACCAGCAGCGTGTCGTCCAGCCCATGCGCGATGGCGGCAAGGCTGCGCATCGAGCAGGGCGCGACGATCATCCCCGCCACCGGGCAGGAGCCCGAGGCGATGGCCGCCCCCATGTCGCCGCGCGGATGCACGCGCGCGGCCATAGCTTCCAGTTCCCGTTGCGCCTGCGGGCCGACCTCCTCGGCCAATGTGCGTTCGGCCATCGCCGACAGGACCAGATCGACCTCGGCCCCCACGCGCGCCAAGGCTCGCGCGCAATCCAGCGCCAGCACCGCGCCCGAAGCGCCGGAGACGCCCAAAACCACCCTCATGCCAGCACTTTCGCCAGCAGCGCCTCGGCCCGGGCCTCATGCGCCGGGTCAAGGCGCATCTCGCGGCCCCATTCGCGGGCGGTCTCGCTGCCGATCTTGGTGGTGGCGTCGATCCCCAGCTTGCCCGCCAGCCCCTCCAGCGGCGAGGCGAAGTCGAGGTAATCCATCGGCGTGCGGTCCAGCACCATCACGTCGCGCCCGGGGTCCATCCGCGTCGCCAGCGCCCAGGCGATGTCGTCCCAGTTGCGGATGTCCAGATCGCCGTCCACCACGACCACCAGCTTGGTGTAGGAAAACTGGGGCAGCATCCCCCAGAGCGCCATCATCACCCGCCGCGCCTGCCCGGGATAGCGTTTGTCGATCCTGACCACCGCCATGCGGTAGGAGCAGGCGGCGGGCGGCAGCCAGAGGTCCAGCACCTCGGGGATCTGGGCGCGGATCACCGGCAGGGAAAGGGTGTTGAACACCTCGCCGATGACCGAGGGCTCGTCCGGCGGGCGGCCGGTGACGGTGGTCAGGTAAAGCGGGTCGCGGCGGCAGGTGATGGCGGAGACGCGCATGACCGGGAAGGGCTCCACCGCGTTGTAATAGCCGGTATGGTCGCCGAAGGGCCCCTCGGGCGCGGTCTCGCCGGGGTGGACCCAGCCCTCGATCACGGCCTCGGCCCGGGCGGGGACCATCAGGGGGACGGTGCGGGCGGCGACAAGCTCGGTCCGCGCACCGCGCAGGACGCCCGAGAAGCCCAGTTCCGACACGGTTTCCGGCAGCGGCAGCGCCGCCGCCAGCAGGGTCGCCGGATCGGCGCCAAGCGCGATGGCGACCGGCATCGGCTCTGCCGCGCGCACCCATGTCCGGTGATGCGCCGCGCCGCCGCGATGGGCCAGCCAGCGCAGGATCAGCCGGTCGGGCGCCAGCACCTGCGCGCGGTAGACACCGAGGTTGTACTGCGCGACATCCGCCACCCCGGTCCCCTGCGGCCGGGTGATCACCACCGGCCAGGTGACCAGCGGGCCGCCATCCCCGGGCCAGGGGGTCTGCACCGGCAGGCGGTCCAGCCCCGTCAGGCCAGCCTCCTGCACCGGGCCATGCCGCAGCACCTTCGGCCGCGCCGACAGCGCCGCGCGCAGCATCGGCCAGCGCGACAACGCATCGCGCATCCCCTCCACCGGGGCGGGGCTGCGCAGCGCGGCAAGGAAGGCGCCGAACTCGGGCACCTGATCGGGCAAGAGCCCCAGCCCCGCCGCCACCCGCGCGGGCGTGCCGAAAAGATTGGCGACCACCGGCATCTGCGGCCCGTCATGGCTCTCGAACCGCAGCGCGGGGCCGCCGCGGCGCAATGCCGCCAGTTGCACCGCCGTCATCTCGTGGCGCAGGCTGACCGGCTCGCGCACCGTGGCAAGATCGCCCTGTCCCCCGAGCCAGCCGAGAAAGGCGCGCAGGTCGGGGAACGGGGGCAGGCTGCGCATCGCGGGCTCCGGCGGGGATGATGGGTCGGATTGCCGCAGACCATAGGGGCCGGTTTTGCGGCACGGATTGACATTGATCAAACGGGCAGCGGATTCCCCGGCCTAGAACCGGCGGCATGACCGATCCGCGCCCCCTGCCCCCGCTTCTTCGCCGCCTGCCGCCGCCGCCGCTTGCGCCGCGGATGATGGGCCTTGCGCTGACCGCCCTTCTGCGGCGGATCGCGGCGCGGAAGCCCTCGATCCTGTCGCGCCTCGGCCCATACGAAAGCGCGCGCTTCCTGATCGACGTGACCGACGGCCCGGTGCTTCTGCTGATGGAGCCGAAGGCCCGCCGGATCGCCGTCCACCGCCGCAACGCCGCCCCGGCCCATGACGCCGCGATCACCGGGCGGCTTGCGGCCTTCCTTGCCATGCTGCACGGGGTCGAGGACGGCGATGCGCTGTTCTTCTCCGGCGCGCTGGAAATCGCCGGGGACACCTCGGCCGTGCTGGCGCTGCGCAATGCGCTGGACGATGCCGAACTGGACCTGACCGGAGAACTGGCCTCGCTGGCCGGGCGGTTCGGCCCCTGGCTGCGGCGGGCCTCGGACCTGGCCGCGCGCCGCAGCGGCTATGCACTGTCCAGAGAGGAGGCCCTGCCATGATGGAACTGGTCTGCCCGGCAGGCACGCCCGCATCCTTGCGCGCGGCGGTGGATGCGGGGGCGCATGCGGTCTATTGCGGCTTTGCCGACGAGACCAATGCCCGCAACTTCCCCGGCCTGAACTTCAGCCGCGAGGAACTGGCCGGGGGCGTGGCCTATGCCCATGCGCGCGGGACGAAGGTGCTGGTCGCCATCAACACCTTCCCCCGCGCGGGGGAACAGGCGCTGTGGCATCGCGCGATGGCCGATGCCCATGCAGCGGGGGCGGATGCGGTGATCCTTGCCGACCTCGGCCTGATCGCCCATGCGGCGCAGACGCACCCGGGCCTGCGGCTGCATCTGTCGGTGCAGGCCGCCGCCGCCAACCCGGACGCGATCAATTTCTACGCCGAAACCTTCGGCATCCGCCGCGTCGTGCTGCCCCGCGTGCTGTCGGTCGAGGAGATCATCGCCATCAACCGCGAGATCGACGTGGAGACCGAGGTCTTCGTCTTCGGCGGGCTTTGCGTCATGGCCGAGGGGCGGTGTTCGCTGTCCTCCTATGCCACGGGCCTGTCGCCCAACATGAACGGCGTCTGTTCCCCCGCCAGCCATGTCGCCTATGCCGAAGCCGCAGGCCAGCAGGAGGCGCGGCTTGGCGGCTTCCTGATCCACCGCACGCCGAAAGGCGCGCCCGCGCCCTATCCGACTTTGTGCAAGGGCTGCTTCACCTCGGACGACGGCAAGGGCAACCGGCAGACCGGCCATATCTTCGAGGATCCCGCCAGCCTCGACGCCACGCTGCTGATTCCGTCGCTGCAAAAGGCCGGGGTGCGGGCGCTGAAGATCGAGGGGCGGCAACGAAGCCGCGCCTATGTCGCGCAGGTGGTGCGCGCCTTCCGCGCCGCGGTCGAGGCCGCCGACCGCGGCGAGCCGATGCCCGGGGGGCTGCTGGCGAAACTGACCGAAGGTCAGGCCGCCACGACCGGCGCCTATGCGAAGACCTGGCGCTGAAACGGAGAAGATCATGGACCTGACCATCGGCCCCATCGCGTTTTTCTGGACCGCCGGACAGGTGGCCGGATTCTACCGGGCCGTGGCGCAGGGCCCTGCGTCGCGGGTGGTGATCGGGGAATGGGTCTGCTCCAAGCGGCTGCCGTTCTGGCAGCAGGAAATCCCCGCCGCGATCGATTGCCTGCGCGCGGCAGGCAAGGAGGTGGCGCTGTCCACCCTCGCCCTGATCACGCTGCGCCGGGAACGCCGCCAGACCGAGGAACTGTTCGCTGCCGGTCTGCCAGTGGAAATCGCCGACCTTTCCGCCCTGCGCCACCTGCCCGAGGGCACGCCCTTCTGGGTCGGCCCCACCGTCAACGTCTACAACGAGGGCACGCTGGACTGGCTGGCCCGCCGCGGCGCCACCCGCATCTGCCTGCCGCCGGAACTGCCGCTGGCCTCGGTCGCGCGGCTGGCCGGGGCCGGGCGGGCGGCGGGCGTGGCGGTCGAGGTCTGGGGCCATGGCCGCGCGCCGCTGGCGATCTCGGGGCGCTGCTATCACGCGCGGCTGCACGACCGGGCCAAGGACAGTTGCCAGTTCGTCTGCGGCGAGGATCCCGACGGCCGCACGGTCGAGACGCTGGACGGCCGCAGCTTCCTGACGGTGAACGGGGTGCAGACGCTGAGCCATGCCCATACCACCGTGGCCGGGCAGGTCGCGGCGCTGGAAACGGCGGGCGTCGACTCGATCCGCCTGTCGCCGGAAACCGGCGATTTCGCGGCGCTGACCGGCTTCTATGCCGATCTGCTGGCCGGGCCCCACCCGGACGCGCAGGAGGCGCTGCGCCGCCTGCTGCCGGGGGTTGAGCTTGCGCAGGGCTTCCTCGACGGCCGCGCGGGCGTGGCGGGGGCCTGAGCCGCCTATCCCAGCCGCAGCAATGCGGACAGCACGTCCGAGCGCCGCAGCATCCCGACCGGGCGGCCCTGGTCCAGCACCGGAAAGACCCGGTGGGGGTGGTCGGCGAAGGCGGTGGCGGCCAGCATCAGGTCGTCCCCGGCGGCCAGCGACACCGCGCCTTTCGTCATGTGGTCGGCGACGGTGCCGCTCCACTCCTGATAATAGCTTGCATGCAGGGCGGGGCGGAAACAGTCCTTCTGGGTCAGGATGCCGACCAGCACGCCGCTGTCGTCCACCACCGGCGCCGCGTCATGCCCGCCCTCGACCAGCAGCGCCACCGCCCGGCGGATCGGCATCGCGGGCAGCAGGGCCGGGCAATCCGCCTGCATGATCGCGCCCACGCTTGTATCCGTGGTCATCGCCCCGCCTCCTTCACCCGGTTCGGGCAATCGTCGCAGGCCGCGCCGGGCACGCAGTCCAGCCCCCCGCAGGAGGTGGAGACCGGCCGCCGGCCAAGCGCGAGGCCAAGCGCCAGCCCCGCCGCCGCCAGCAGGAAGACCACGATGCCGAAAAGCACTTCCATCACGCCCTCCCCTGGACCAGATGGCGGGCCAGATCGCCCGTCATGACCTGCCGCAGCCCCGTGCCGTCGCGCAGCAGGAACAGCGCGGCGATGTCCCGTTCCGCGGCCAGCGCAGGCCCCTGCCCGCCCGCCGCCGCCAAAGCGGTGGCCCAGCCGTCCGCCGCCAGCGCCGTCGGCGCCAGGACGGTGACCGAGGCCGGGCCGTCCTCTACCGGCGCACCCGTGGCGGGGTCGATGATATGGCCCCAGACCCGCCCGTCCAGCTCATAGCCCTGCGCCCTCGGCCCCGAGGTGGCCACCGCCATCGCCCCCGGCTGCAAGAGCGCCGCCAGCCCGGCGGCATCCGGCCGCGGGTCCTCGACCGCGACCCGCCAGCCGCGCCCCTCGGGGTGCTGGCCGCCCGCGATCAACTCTCCGCCGAGGTCGATCAGGAAGTCGCCATGCCCCCGGTCGCGCAGCAGCGCCGCCATCCGGTCCAGCGCATGGCCCTTGGCGATGCCGCACAGGTCGAAGGTCAGCCCGGCGCGGCTCTTGGCCAGATGCCCCTCGCCGGCCGAAAGGCCCCGCCAGTCGGGCCTTTCGTCGCCCTCGATCGGGCCGAAGCCCCAGCGGGCCACCAGCGGCCCGACGCTGGGGTCGAAACGCCCGCCGCTTTCCGCCGCGACCGCCAGAGCCGCGGCGGCGACGCGGGCCGTCTCCTGCGGCACCGGGCAGTCGCCCGCACCCGCGCGGTTGAAGCGGGTGATGTCGCTGTCCACCCGCCAGGGCGACATCTGCCGGTCGATCCCGGCCAGCACCGCCTCCAGCGGCGCACGCAACCCCCCGGCGTCGGCGCCATGGGGCAGCACCACCTGCCAGGCTGTGCCGAAGGCCGCGCCGGTCAGCACCGCCACGGCCCGCCCTTCGGCCAGCGACAGGCGCGGGGCGGCCAGCGCGGCGGCGGCGGAGGCAAGGAACAGGCGGCGGCTCGGCGCGGGAACGGGCATGGCTCAGACTCCGAAATCGTCGTTGAAAATGGACCCGGGCTCGACCCCCAGCCGGTCCAGCGTGGCCAGCACGGCCGAGATCATCACCGGCGGGCCGCAAAGGTAGTATTCGCAATCCTCGGGCGCGGGATGGGCGGCCATCGCCTTGCGCACCGCTTCATGCACGAAGCCCGTCGCCCCGGTCCAGCGGTCGCCCGGCGCGGGGTCGGACAGCGCCGGGGTCCAGGTGAAGTTCGGATGCGCGGCGGCGATGGCCTCGAACTCCCCGACATAGAACAGGTCGGCCACCGAGCGCGCGCCGTAGAAGTAACGCATCCGCCGCGTGGTCCCCTGCCCGATCTGTTCGTGGATCATCGCCCGCAGCGGCGCCATGCCGACGCCGCCGCCGATGAACACCATCTCGCGGCCGGTCGGCTGGACGTGGAATTCGCCGAACGGCCCCGAGGCCTCGACCACATCCCCGGGTTTCAGCGAGAACAGCCAGGACGAGACCACGCCCGGCGGCACCTCGCCCTCGCGGCCCGCGGGGGGGACGGCAAGGCGGATATTGAAGACCGCATGGCCCTGCGCCGCGTCCTCGGGGCGGCAGGCGATGGAATAGGCGCGGGTGACGGGCGTGTCCGAGGTGGAGACCAGCCCCGGCCAGCCCGCGATGCGCCATGCCCCGGCAAAGGTCGGGTCGATGTCGATCCCGGCGAAATCCAGCCGGTAGGGCGGCGCGGTCAGTTGCAGGAACCCGCCCGCGCGCCAGGCGAAGGGCTGGCCGGGCGGCAGTTCCAGCACAAGCTCGCGGATCAGCGGCGCCAGCATCCGGTTCGACAGCACCTTGCAGGCGAAGCCGCCGCCCGCCGACAGGATCTCTTGCGGGACGGTCACGGCGCAGGGCCCGCGCAGCGTGGTCTGGCAGGCCAGCCGCACATGCGCGCGCCGCTCGGCGGGCGACAGGACGCCGCGCTCGGTCGCCTCGGCCTGCCCCGCGCCCTCGCCCGTCACGGTGACGCGGCACAGCCCGCAGGTGCCCGCCCCGCCGCAGGCGGCGGGAATGCCGATCCCCGCGCCATGCAGCACCTTGAGCAGCCGGTCCCCACGCGCCGCCTCGATCACCCGGCCCTCGTTCACCGTCACCGCCAGCGCGCCCTCGGGGATCAGCCGCCGCCGCGCCGCCAGAAGGCCCAGGGTCAGCCCGAGGATCAGGACAAGGACGACCGCGCTGCCGAACAGGATCTCGGTCATGGCGCGGCCATCTGCGCGAAGGAGGAAAAGCCCAGCGACATCATGCCGGTAATGACGAAGGCCGCGCCAAGGCCGCGCAGGCCCGCGGGTAGGTCGGCATAGGCCAGCCGCGCCCGCACCGCCGCCAGCATGACGACCGCCACGGCAAAACCAAGGCCCCCGCCCATGCCGAAGGCCAGCGACTCGGTGAAGGTATAGCTGCGCTCGACCATGAACAGGCTGCCGGCAAGGATGGCGCAATGCACCGCCAGCAGCGGCAGGAACACCCCGAAGGCGGAATGGATCGCCGGGAAGAAGCGGTCCAGCACCATCTCGACCAGCTGGACCGAGGCGGCCAGCACGCCGATGAAGGCGATCAGCGCCAGATAGGACAGGTCCATGTCCGGCAGCCCCGCCCAAGCCCAGGCACCGGGGGCGAGGAAGGTGGTGTAGACGATCTGGTTCAGCGGCACCGTCACCGTCATCACCGCCATCACCGCAAGGCCAAGGCCGATCGCCGTCTCGGGCCGTCTCGACAGCGCAAGGAAGGTGCAGAGGCCAAGGAACAGCGTCAAAGGCATGTTCTCGACGAAGGCGGCACGCAGGAGAAGGGCCAGGAAATCGCTCATGCCTCCCCCTCGCCTTCCGCCCCGAGCCGGTATTCCGCCGCATCCGCCTGTTCCGGCCAGAGCGAGCGGATCGCCCAGACCAGCCCGCCCAGCAGGAAGAAGGCGCTTGGCGCCATCAGCATCAGGTTCAGCGGCGTGAACCAGCCGCCCTCGGCCGCCAGCGGCAGCACCTGCACGCCCAGAAGCGTGCCCGCGCCGAAGAACTCGCGCACCGTCCCCAGCACCAGCAGCACCAGCGAATAGCCCAACCCGTTGCCAAGCGCATCCACCATCGCGGGCACCGGCGGATGCAGCCGCGAGAAGGATTCCAGCCTGCCGAGCACAAGGCAGTTGGTGGCGATCAGGCTGACGAAGACCGACAGGCGCTGGCTGATCTCGTAGAACCAGGCCTCAAGGATCTGGTCGATCACGATCACCAGCGCTGCGACGATGACGATCTGCACGATCAGCCGGATGGAATCGGGGATGTGGCGGCGGATCAGGCTGATGATCCCCGCCGCCAGCACCACCACCACGGTCAGCGAGGCCGCCATGGTCAGCGCCGTCACCGCCGAGGTGGTCACCGCCAGCGCCGAGCAGATGCCGAGGATCTGCAGCGTCACCGGGTTCTGCCGGATCAGCGGCTCGGTCAGCGTGGTCCACAGGCGCGTCGGCGCGGCCATCTCAGAACTCTCCCCGGCGGACGGCGGCAAGGAAGGGGCCGTATCCGTCCGGCCCCAGCCAGAACCGCACCATCTGCGAGATGCCGCTGCCGGTGCGGGTGGCGCCGGTGATGCCATCGACCTCGAACTCGGTCGAGGCGGCGCCGCGCGCTACAGTGAAGCGGGTCGCGCCGGTGTCGTCCACGGCGCGGGTGCCGGGGAAATGCGCCAGCCATGCCGGTTCGGTGATCCGCGCGCCAAGGCCCGGCGTCTCGGAATGGCCGGTCACCGCCAGCCCGGCGATGGTGCGCATGTCGCCGTGCAGGGCAAGGATCGCGTCGATCCGCCCGCCATAGCCCGCCCCGCTGACCGGCAGGAGGACCAGCTCGATCCGCTCGTCCTGCCGCAGCAGGTAGACCTGCGCGAAATCGGGCCGCGCGCCAAGGCCGGCGATGTCCTGCGCCGGGGCCAGCACCGTCCAGTTGGCGGTGTCGGCCAGCGCATCGGCCAGCGTGGCGGGCGTCACCTCGCCCGCGGCGGCGCCCCGCGGCAGGTCGATCACCACCGTCGCCAGTTCGCCGCCGCTTTCCTGCAGCAGCGCGGCCATGCCGGGAATGCCCGCGACCAGCGCCTCAAGCCGGGCCTGTTCCAGCGCGGCGCGGTTGGCGGCCTGGATCGGGCGCAGCATCACGGTCGCCGTGCTGACCAGCACCGCGCAGATGGCCGAGACGAGGAAGGCCATCACGATGGTCTTGGTCCGGCTTTCGTTCGGCAGGGCCAGCAGGCGGCGCCATGCGGCGATGGGGTTGAGGTCAGCCATGACGCCTCCTTCTTGCCGCGACCCAGAGCGCGATGGCGATCTCGTCCAGCAGGGGTGCGGCCAACGAGGCGAAAAGCGCCGCCGACACCGCCACCTGCGCGGGGGCGGCAGCCGTCCAGCCGGTGGCGAACAGCACCACCAGCCCGCCGTAGAGCAGCCCGTTCAACCAGCGGCCCGGGCGGGTGGCGGCGCTGGCCACCGGATCGCAGACCAGCAGCACGAGCACGATCCCCGCCATCGGCAGCACCTCGCCGATCCCGGCCCCCAGCGCCAGCGCCCCGGCTATCGCCACACCGGCGCCCAGCATGATGCGGGCGGGCATCACCCCCGCGACCGCCCCGATCAGCGCCGCCGGGATCGCCGCCCAGGCCACCGGCGGCGCAAGCTCGGGCCAGGGCGCGGCGGGAAAGCCGAAGCCCAGGAAGGCCAGCGTCACCGTGGCCGGGTTCAGCACATTGCGCCCCCAGCCGCCGAAGACCAGCTCCGCCATCACCGAGCCGAAGCTGATGCCCAGCACCAGCGCCACGATGCCCAGATCGGCCGGCGCCAGCATCGCCACCGCCAGCGCCGCCAGCGCCCCGGCGAAGGAAGGCGGCTGCGCCCGGGCCAGCATGAACACCAGATGCCACAGGCCCGAGACCGCCAGCGCCAGCACCAGCCGCCCCGCCGCCGCCGCGCCGCCATACCACAGCCATGCCAGCGCCATCGGCATCATGGCCGCCAGCAGGATCAGCGCCACCGTCTCGCGGTCCCAGATGCCCCGGGTCATGCCGCGCCCTCCTCGGCGGCCACGCGGGCCAGCATCTCGCGCAGGCGCAGGGCCAGACGCGGCTCTGCCCCCGTGACGTAATCGGCCAGCGCAAGGTCCTCTTCCAGCAGCGACAGCGCGCCAAGACGCGCCGCCGTCTCGTCGTCCCCGGCACCCAGGGCGCGGGCCAGCACGGCGGCGGGCAGCGCGCCGCCAAGCGCCTGGTCCAGCGCCGCCGTGGGGATCAGGGGCCGGGGCCGCGCCGCGCGGGCCAGCGCCGCGCGGAACCAGTGCGGCCGCGCCGCGCCGTCCTCGCGGGGCAGCACCGTCACCTGCCGGTCGCGCCAGCCCAGCCAGCGCCCCTCATGCCCGTCCAGCGCCGATCCGCTCAGCAGCCGGTGCGCCCCGGGCCGGACCACGCCATGCGTCAGCCCGCGCAGGTCGGCCCCGGCCTGACAGCGCACCAGCCGCGTCCCGGTCAGCGCCGGGCCTGCAACCATCACCAGCCGCCCCCCGGCCAGATGGCCGGTCGCAAGCAGTTCGCCCAGGCCCGCCACGTCCTCGGCATGGATGTCCCAGACCGGGCGTCCGGCCGAGGCCGGGTGGTGGCGGTGCATCTGCAGACCGGCCAGCCCCTGCGGATGGCGCGGCCCGCAGGGCAGGACGCGCAGCCGCCCGCGCGCCGCATCGCCCCCGGCCAGCGCCGCCCTGGCAGGCTGGCACAGGACCACCGGCCCCGAGGTCAGCCGCGCCAGCGCATCGAGGCCCCGGGCGCAATCCTCTTCCCGCCCCGCCAGCGCCAGCGCCGGATCGGGGGCAAGCGGACGGGTATCCACCGCCATGACGAAGATCGCAGCCGGAACCTCGCCCGCCGGGGGCATCCCGCCGAAGGGGCGGCGGCGAAGCAAGGGCCAGACCCCGGCCTCCTGCATCAGCCCCCGCAGCGCGGCATCGTCCGAACCCGCCGCCGCGGTGTCGTGGCGCCGCCGGTCGCCGCCCGGCTCGTGGAACAGCACGATCTCGTCCAGTTGCCGTCCCGGGCGCAGCCGCACCGCCGCGACCCGCCCGGCCATCGGCGCGACAAGGGCGATGGCGGGATCGGCGCGCAGCCGCGCGACCACTGCGCCCGCGGCCACCTCATCCCCCTCGGCCACCGCGACCTCGACCCGCAGCGCGGCCCCCGGCGGGGCGGCGACGGCGGCCTCGTCGGTCGGAGCCACCTGAGCAACACCTGCCAGAGGCGGGGTCTTGATCGGCAGGGTCAGGCCCGCGGAAAGGGGGCGGTGCAGCATCTGGCCTCCGGTCCTGCTGCCCGTTCCGGGAGCTAAAGATTGCCCGGAGGGGGTGGCGCAGCTAACATGGTTAACAGCCCGAGCCAGAAAATCCAGCCACCGGATACCCGCCATGCGCCGTCCAACCATCGGAATCTCCCTGACACTGCTGCTTTTTGCCGGGGTCTTCCTTCTTGGACAGCCGGAAGACGGCATTGCACAGCAGGGCCAGGCCGACACGGCCGAAACGCCCGCCGCGCCGTCCGAAGACGAGGCGCTGCGACCATATGTCATACCCAAGGGCGGCCCCTTCCATTCCGAGGAAATCGCCATCGCCAACAATGCCGCGATCATGGCCTGGGCGCGGTCTGGCCATTCCGACGCGAAGGCGCCCGCCTTCACCCATTGGGATGCCGAGGGCGCGATCCCGCCCGTCTGCTCCACCTGCCATTCCGGCGCGGGCTTCCGCTCCTTCCACGGGCTTGACGGCAGCGCGCCGGGCCTGCCGGAAAACCCGATGCCCGTCGGCGGCGTGGTCGATTGCGAGACCTGCCACAGCCCCCGCCTGTCCGAGGTGCGCGAGGTGCGGCTGGCCAGCGGCGTGATGCATCCCGTCGCCGGGGTCGAGGCGGCCTGCACCACCTGCCACCAGAGCCGCACCGCAGGCGTCACCGTCGCCAATGCGGTGGGCGACCGCGACCCCGACACGCCCGACCCGGAGCTTTCCTTCATCAACCCGCATTACGCCACCGCCACATCCACCTGGCTCGGCGGGTTCGGCGCCTCGGGCTACCACTACCCGGGCAAGGATTATTCCGGCCGCTTCTTCCACGCCCGCCCGGTGGCGACCTGCGTCTCGTGCCACGAGCCGCATACGCTGAAGGTCTCGACCGACACCTGCCTGACCTGCCACGAAAACGGCAATCCCCGCGACATCCGCATCTCGCGGCGCAGCCATGACGGCAGCGGCAGGCTTTCGGTCGGCATCCATTCCGACATCGACGGGCTGTCGGCGCGGCTGATGGAGGCGATGCTGGCCTATGCGCGCGAGGTGGTTGGCGTGCCGATGATCCACGACCCGCACCGCCACCCCTATTTCTTCGCCGATGCCAATGGCGACGGCGTGGTCGACCAGGGCGACAGCGGGCCGCTGCGATACAGCGCCTTCACCCCGCGCCTGCTGCGCGCGGCCTTCAACTGGAAACTGGTCACCGCGGACCACGGCGCCTATGCCCACAACCCGCATTACGC
>CAYLSD010000063.1:0-1954 GCA_964386345.1 uncultured Fuscovulum sp. | reverse complement strand
ACTGGAAACTGGTCACCGCGGACCACGGCGCCTATGCCCACAACCCGCATTACGCCCTGGAACTGCTTTACGATGCGATCGAGGATCTGGCGGGCCCGCTTGGTGCCGACATCTCCGATCTGGGTTCGCGTCCGTAGGGACTGGCCGACAGACGGACCGGGCGCTCGCCGGGACTTATGGTCCCGGCCGGTTGGGTGGAACCGTTGCACCGTGGCAGAGGCGATGGCCTCTGCCAGACTGCCCGGGCAAGTCCGCGTGAATACCGGCCCGACCCAATCGCCCTGCCCACAGACGAAAAAGGGCCCCCGAAGCGGGGACCCTTTCCCTGTGCGACCGCAACGCCTTGCAGGCAACTCCGGTCAGCGCTGCATAACCTTTTACCTGGTCACAAGCCGGCTCTCGTCCTGCTTCAGCGTCCGGCGGGCGGATTTGTAATCCTCAAGCCCCCTGTCGGTCTTCAGCTCGGGGAAGAGGTCGAAGATCTCGCTTCTCTGGGCATTGCACATCCCCTTCAGCGTCTGGTCTCCGGGCTGGAAGCTTTCGGTCCAGGCGCCGTTCGCCAGCACCACCTCGTGGCGGTCGAACATGAAGTGGAGATAGGTCACGCCGATCGCCTCGACCGCATGGACACCCTGTATGCCGACCAGATGCTTCGCCGCGACCAGCACCTCGGGCTCGTCGAAGTAAAGCTGGGTCCGGTCGTTCGCCACCAGCAGCCGATGGTTGGGCGAGACCATCATGTCCTGCTCGGGCAGGCCGTTGCCGAGCGCGCCGCGCTTGATGAAGACCGGCTGGAGGTAGCTGTTCAGCCGCAACTCCTGCCCCGACACCGCGTTCTCGCCCGTCCAGCGGATTTCCTGGATGCCGTTGTCGCGCGTCACCACCCTGTCGCCGGGGCGCAGCGACTCCACCGGTATCTCGCCGCGCGGGGTGGCGATCAGCGTGCCCGGGGTGAAGCAGGGGGTGACCTTCCCGATGCCAGCGAAATCCGGCGCATCGTCCACGACCCGGGCATTGTCGTTGAAAGTGTCAGGCGCGAAAACCGGCATCGTCTTGTCCTCGTCATTCCTGGCGTTGCCGCCATACACCGTGTTGCGTCCCGATCCGGCCGGCGGGCCGGAACGGAAGACGCCACGAAGCCCGCCCTGCAGCGGGTTCCATGCGGACCGGTCGGAAGGGTGATGTGAGGAGAAGATGCCCGGGCCATCGAAGACCGGCCGTCGTCAGACGTTCGCCGGTCGCCCGGCCGCGGCAGCACTCTCGTCACCGTATCCGCGCCTTGCGGCGCGTCACCAACATACGACCGCCCCCACGGCCCATGCGTCTTCTGCAGACGCCTTCCTGATACCTGCCGTTCACCCCCGCCGCAAAGGGAAAAGTGGCAAATTTTGGCCATTTGGGAACCGCCGTTGCGGCGCCTCCGGCAGGCTCGCCGTCCGGTTGTGACGGGATTGTTTCCTGTCCGGCACGGAACCGGAGCGGGGCCGGCAAGGAGGTGCAGCGAAGCGGCCGGTTTCGGCTTGCGCGCGCCGGGGGGCCGGGCGGAACTGTCCACGATCCTGCAACCCGGGCGGCCTTGCCCCTGTCATCCGGCCGCCCCGGCCAATCGCGGCAAGATTGTGACGAATTTCCCGTCGCCTGTTTGGAAACCGGAACCAATCCGCCGGAATTTCCCGCATGGACCCGCAACGCCAGACAATCCCGCCCGGCGAGGGCCGAATCATGGCGGCTTCGGGCCGGGACACGGTGTTTGTCAGGGAATGGTGCGGGTGGTCGGACTCGAACCGACACTCCTTGCGGAAACAGAGTTTGAGTCTGTCGCGTCTACCATTCCGCCACACCCGCACGTCAGGCCCGCCTGGTAGGAACCGGGCCGTAAGGCCGGTTGCGGGTGCCCCTTCTCTACCCGGCAGCGGCAGGATTGTTCAAGCCCCCGCGCGGGCCGATGTATCGG
>CAYLSD010000062.1:0-15059 GCA_964386345.1 uncultured Fuscovulum sp. | reverse complement strand
GGCGCTGGCCGGGACTGATGGTCCCGGCCGGTTCAGTGGAACCCGCAGCACATGGCGAAGGCGATGGCCTTCGCCAGACAGGCCGGGCAATACGAGCGCCAGGCCTACCGGCTCAACCCGCCCGGCAGGTCGGGCATGTCCAGCGCGCTGAACCCGTAATGGCGCAGCCAGCGCAGGTCGCTTTCGAAGAACGCCCGCAGGTCGGGGATGCCGTATTTCAGCATGGCGATGCGGTCGATGCCCATGCCGAAGGCGAAGCCCTGCCACTCATCGGGGTCGATCCCGCCCGCCGCCAGCACCTTGGGGTGCATCATGCCCGAGCCGAGGATCTCCATCCACTTGTCGCCCTCGCCGATGCGCAACTGGCCGCCGACGTTGGAATAACGGATGTCCACCTCGGCCGAAGGCTCGGTGAAGGGGAAATGCGAGGCACGGAACCGCAGCTCCACCTTGTCCACCTCGAAGAAGGCGCGGCAGAATTCCTCAAGCGTCCACTTGAGGTTGGCCATCGAGATGTCACGGTCGATCGCCATGCCCTCGACCTGATGGAACATCGGCGTATGGGTCTGGTCCATATCCATCCGGTAGACGCGGCCCGGGGCGATCACCCGCACCGGAGCGCCCTGCTCCAGCATGGCGCGCACCTGCACCGGGCTGGTATGGGTGCGCAGCACATGCGGCGGGCGGTTGTCGCCCTCGGCGCGGGCCATGAAGAAGGTGTCGTGCTCCTGCCGCGCCGGGTGTTCCGGCGGAATGTTCAGCGCGTCGAAGTTGTACCAGTCGCTTTCGACCTGCGGCCCCTCGGCCACGGAAAACCCCATGTCGGCGAAGATCGCCGTCAACTCGTCCATCACCTGGCTGACCGGATGGATGGTGCCCTGACGCCGCGGACGGCCCGGCAGCGTGACGTCCAACCATTCGGACTTCAGCCGCTCGTCCAGCGCGGCATCGGCCAGGGCGGCCTTGCGGGCGCGCAGGGCGGCGTCGATCTCGTCCTTCAGGGCGTTCAGATGGGCGCCCGCGGCCTTGCGCTCTTCCGGGTCCATCTTGCCGAGGGTGGCCATCAGCGCGGAGATCTCGCCCTTCTTGCCAAGGGCCGCCAGACGCACCTCTTCCAGCGCGGCCTCGCCCGAGGCACCGGCCACGGCTGCGATGTATTTCCCACGGATGTCGGTCAGGTCCATCTCGGCCCCCAGGCTTGTGCGGCCCCGGGGTTAGCGGGGCGGGGACGCGATTGCAAGAGGCGGGGCGTCAGGCGACCCGGACGTCGGCCTCGCGCGCGACAGGGCGCCAGCCGACGAAAGCCAGCCGCGGACGATGCGCCACCCGGCCCGCGCGCAGCGGCGGCAGGCCAAGCGGTCCAAGTTGCCCGGCCACGAACTGCTTCTCCTGCAACGGCAGGGCAAAGCAGCTGATCGGGAAAGCCTCGGCAGACATCTTTCCGGCCAGACGGGTGGCGAAGGCCAGCGCGGCCCCCTCCACAAAGCCCCGCGGGCATTCGCCGCGATGGAAGCCGCAAGCCACGGCCTTGGCCAGGATCAGCGCGGCTGTCGCACGGTCGCATTCGGCCCGGCTGGTGATTGCATCGGCGGCCAGCAGCAGGTCGATCGTTCCGCGCGGATCTGCGAAGTCCAGTCCAAGCGCGAACTCGTGCCACATCGCCGGGCCTTCGCCCAGAAGGAATTCGGTCAGGCCCAAGGGCATGGGAAGCGGATCGGACATCGGAAGCACCATCGCAAAGTCACCACTTCCGATGGTTTCATCGGCGATCCGGGCGCAAATACGGCGATTCCGCGGGATTGTCTGGACAGCGGCGCCTCAGTTCACCAGGTCGGAGATGTCATTGTCGCGCCATGGATCGGGCAGGGCCGCCTGCGGGCAATGAGCAAAAGTCACGTCCCACCCCTCGCCGAACAGGCGGAAGCGGTCGGGACCAAGGATTTCCATCCGGCCCTCGCTGTCATAGGTTTCGCTCGCGGTGATCTCGGTGCAGCGCTCGGTATAGGCAAGGATGCCGTCCCCCTGATCGGTCATCCCGGTAAAGACGCAATCGGTGCGCGCGCTGTTCAGCCCGTCCTTCTTCAACAACGCCAGCGTAGCGTTCGAGGCTCCGGCACAGCCGACCTCGGCGTCGACGTAGAAGCCGCGGGTCAGCGGCAGGTCCTCGGCCAGTGCGGCGGAGGGCAGCAGAAGAAGCAGGGCGGCAAGGCGGATCATCGGCAGACTCCGTTCTGGACGGGTCATGGTCGGCCGCGGCCGGGGCCTGCGTCAACCGGGAACCGCGCTGCCGGCAAAACAAAACCCCGCCCGGATCGGGGGCGGGGTCTCGGATTTTCGCCGAAGATCCGGTCTCAGGCCAGCGCGGCGCGGGCCTTGTCGGCGATGGCGTTGAACGCCTCCGGCTCATGCACGGCCAGGTCGGCCAGCACCTTGCGGTCCACCTCGATCCCGGCCTTGGCCAGGCCGTTGATCAGCCGCGAATAGGTCAGCGCCGGGTCGAAGATGCGGGCCGCAGCGTTGATGCGCTGGATCCACAGGGCGCGGAACTGGCCCTTCTTGGCCTTGCGGTCGCGGGTCGCGTATTGCATGGCCTTGTCGACGGCCTGCGTGGCGGTGCGGAAATTGGTCGAGCGGGCGGCGTAATAGCCTTTCGCCTTCTTGATCACCTTGCGGTGGCGGGCGTGGGTAACGACGCCGGATTTGACGCGGGACATCTGGGGCTCTCCTTAGCGGTTGTACGGCATGTATTTCTTGACGATCTTCTCGTCCGCGTCGCAGAGGATCATGGTCCCCGAGGCATCGCGGATGAATTTCGTCGTGCGCTTGATCATGCCGTGGCGCTTGCCGGCCACACCGGCCTTCACCCGGCCGTTGGCCGTGAAGGAGAACCGCTTCTTCGCAGCGGATTTGGTCTTCATCTTGGGCATTTCACTCTCCAGTGTTCGCGCGCGGCACGGCATGCCACATTCGCCGGTCGCGCGGTTCTTTCCGAAGCCGCTCCTATAGGGGCGGAGCGGACGGGGTGCAAGGGGATTCGTGGCGCCCGGTCCTCAGTTCACGTAGCGCCCCACGACGCCCATCATCACCTGCGGAATGTCCCTGAAGGCATATCCCCCCGGCTTCTGCGTCAGCGCGGTGACGATCAGCACCGCCGATGAAAGCAGGATGATCGCGGCAAAGCGCGGGGCCCGGCTTTCGGTCCAGGCCGACAGCAGCGAGGGGATGGTCAGGACGGCAAGCACGATGCCGATCGTCAGGAAAAGATCGGTGTCCATGAAACCCCTCGCAACCGTTGTCGCTGCGGCAGCCTAGCCGGGGTCCACCTTGGAAATCAATCTTTCGTCGCAGGGGGCGACACGCAGGATGTTCGTCGTGCCGACCACATTGAACGGCACGCCCGCGGTGACGACGATATGGTCGTCCTCGCGCGCGAAACCGGCGGCCCGCGCGGCACGGACGGCGCTGATCACCGCGCCCTTGAACCGCTCCTGCTCGGGCACGATCACGCAATGCGCCCCCCAGGTCAGCGCCATCCGGCGGGCGGTTTCGACCAGCGGCGTCAGGGCGATGATCGGGACCGAGGGCCGTTCGCGCGCCACGAGGCTGACCGTGGTGCCGGACTGGCTGAAGCAGGCGATGGCCTTGATGTTGGTCGCCTCGGCGATCTCACGCGCCGCCGCCACGATGCCGTCGGCCACCGTCTCGCGCTTCACCCGGCGGCTGGCCTCGATGATGCTGCGGTAGGTGCTGTCCTTCTCGACCGACTTGGCCACGTTGTCCATCGTGGTCACCGCCTCGATGGGGAATTTGCCCGCCGCCGATTCCGCAGACAGCATCACCGCATCGGCGCCTTCGTAGATCGCCGTCGCCACGTCGGACACTTCGGCCCGGGTCGGCATCGGGTTCTCGATCATCGATTCCAGCATCTGGGTCGCCACGATCACCGGCTTGCCCGCCGCCCGCGCACCGCGCACCAGCCGCTTCTGGATCGGCGGCACCGAATGCACCGGCAGCTCCACCCCCAGGTCGCCCCGCGCCACCATGATCCCGTCCGAGACCTTGAGGATCTCGTCATAGGCCTTCACCGCCGCGGGCTTCTCGATCTTCGACAGGATCGCGGCGCGGCCCTTCGCCAGCGCGCGGGCCTCGGCCACGTCCTCGGGGCGCTGCACGAAGGACAGCGCCAACCAGTCCACGCCCAGCTTGCAGACGAATTCCAGATCGGCGCGGTCCTTTTCCGACAGCGCCGCCAGCGGCAGCACCACATCCGGCACGTTCACGCCCTTGCGGTTGGAGATCGTGCCGCCCACCGTCACCGTGCAATCCGCGAAATCGGCGCCGCAGGCCACCACCTTCAGCCGGATCTTGCCGTCGTTCACCAGAAGCGTGGCGCCGGGCTCCAGCGCGGCGAAGATCTCGGGATGCGGCAACTGGACCCGCGCCGAATCGCCGGGCGTCGGGTCAAGGTCCAGCCGGAAGCTGTCGCCGTCCTCAAGGTCGTGCGCCCCGGCGGCAAAGGTGCCCACCCGCAGCTTCGGCCCCTGCAGGTCGGCCAGGATGCCGATCGGGCGGCCGAGGTCCTTTTCCACCTGCCGGATATGGGCATGCCGGGCGCGGATGTCGTCATGCGTCCCGTGGCTCATGTTCAGCCGGAACACGTCGGCCCCCGCCTCGAACAGGGCGCGGATCATTGCATAGTCGCTGGAAGCCGGCCCGAGCGTGGCCACGATCTTCACGTTGCGGTGACGGCGCATCTGCCATCCTCCTCATTCTGCTTCGGTTCAACGTGGGCCGCGTGCCTTATGGCGCAATCCTCCGCATCCCGCAACGCCTGCCTCGCCCCTCCGGCGCAATCCTTCGCCGCCGCAGCGGGCTGGACGCAGGGGGACCGATGGATTACCCCAATGCCGCAAAAGGGATCGGAGAGTATCGAGTGCCGTTTCATCTGGAAGGCGAGGATCGTCCCGGCCGCTGGCTGCTGACCTGCGACCACGCCACCAACAAGGTGCCGGACTGGGTGGCGGGCGGCGATCTCGGCATCGCGCCCGAGGACATGGCCCGCCACATCGCCTTCGACGTGGGCGCCGCCGGGCTGACGGCTGCTCTGGCCGAACGGCTGGACAGCCCGGCGATCCTGTCGGACTTCAGCCGCCTCGTGATCGACCCCAACCGCGGCGAGTTCGACCCGACGCTGGTGATGCGGCTTTACGATGGCACCATCATCCCCGCCAACCGCCACCTGACCGGGGACGACATCGAGGAACGCCTCGCCCGCCTCTACCGCCCCTATCACGCCGCCTATGCCTGCCTGGCCGACCGGCGGCCCGATACGGTGATCGTGGCGATCCACAGCTTCACGCCCGCGCTGAAGGGCCGTCCGCTGCGGCCCTGGCATGTCGGCGTGCTGCATTCGCATCTGGACAGCCGCCTGTCGCGGGCCCTGATCGCGCGGCTTCAGGCCGAGCCGGACCTCTGCGTGGGTGACAATGAACCCTATTCGGGCCATCTTCCGGGGGATGCCATCGACCGGCACGCGCTGGCGCATGGCCGCCACAACACGCTGATCGAGTTGCGCAACGACCTGATCGCCACGCCCGGGGACCAGGCCCGATGGGCCGACCGGCTGGCGCCGATCCTGGTGCAGGCGCTGGAGGATATCGACCATGGATGACCGCACCCGGACCGAGCTTGAGGCCGCCGCCTTCCGCGCCCTGATGCACCACCTGACGGTGAAGCGGCCCGACGTGCAGAACATCGACCTGATGAACCTGGGCGGCTTCTGCCGCAACTGCCTGTCGCGCTGGTATCAGGAAGCCGCCGCCGAACGCGGGATCAATCTGTCCAAGGACGAAGCGCGCGAGATCGTCTACGGCATGCCCTATGCCGACTGGGTGGCGCAGCACCAGACCCCGGCGGACGATGCGAAGAAGGCCGCCTTCGAGGAAGCCTTCCGCAAGAACGCCGGCCCGCGCGACTGATCGGATTGGGAGAGCTTCGCCTATCCCGAGACTCCGGGCAGGTGGGAGCAGGCGAGGCACTGCCTCGCCCGTGCAGAAGGGTTCCCCTGTAGTCCTGTCAGCCACAGACCACGGGAGGCCGGCGCCCGCCCCGGCGGGCGTGCAAGCGCCCGCCATGGGCGGGGCGGGCGCTGGCCGGGACTGATGGTCCCGGCCGGTTGGGTTGAACCCGCATCACATGGCGAAGGCGGGGGCCTTCGCCAGACAAGCCGCAGGGATAGAGAGTCGCTGTGCCGATCAGACCGCAGCCTTCCGCATTTCCTCGATGTAGATCTCGCGCAGCCGCGCAGCCACATGCCCCGGCTTGCCGGTGCCAAGCGCCACGCCGTCCACCTCGACCACCGGCATCACGAAGGCGCTGGCCGAGGTGATGAAGGCCTCGTCCGCCGCCTTCGCCTCATCGACCGAGAAGTTGCGCTCTTCCACTTCCATCTGCGCCTCGCGGGCGAAGCGCAGCACGGCGGCGCGGGTGATGCCGTGCAGGATGTCATTGCTCAGCGCGCGGGTGATGATCCGGTTGCCCTTGACGATATAGGCGTTGTTCGAGGTGCCCTCGGTGACGAAGCCGTCCTCGGTGAACCATGCGTCGTCCACGCCCGCCTTCTTCGCCATCATCTTGCCCATCGAAGGATAGAGAAGCTGCACCGTCTTGATGTCGCGCCGCCCCCAGCGGATGTCGGGGACCGAGATCACCCGCCACCCCGCCTTGGCCGCCGGATTGTCGGCCAGCCCGGCCTTGGCCTGGGTGAACAGCACCACGGTGGGCGGGGTATCTTCCGGCGGGAAGGTGAAATCCCGGTCGCCCGGATTGCCGCGGGTGACCTGAAGATAGACCATCCCCTCGTCGATGCCGTTGCGGGCGACCAGCTGGCGATGCACCTCCAGCCACTCGGCCTCGGTCAGCGGGTTGCGGATCTCCAGCTCGTCCAGACTGCGCTGCAACCGCTTCAGATGCCCGCCGAAGTCGATCAGCTTGCCGTCCAGCACCGAGGTCACCTCGTAGACCCCGTCCGCCATCAGGAAGCCGCGGTCGAAGATCGAGACCTTCGCCTCGGTCTCGGGCAGGTAGTCGCCATTCACATAGACGGTGCGGGTCATGCGTTATCCCCATAGCTCCGGCGCGGCCGGGTGGATGTTGCGGTCGTCGTAACGAACCGGATGCGCCCGGTCTTCCGCCATGTCGGCGGGGCCGTCAAGGTCGGACCAGTCGGCGCCCTGCGCCACAAGGATCGCCGGGGCCATCGACAGGCTGGTCGAGATCATGCAGCCCACCATCACCCGCAGCCCCAGACGCCGGGCCTCGTCCCGCGCCCGCAGCGCCTCGGTCAACCCGCCGGTCTTGTCCAGCTTCAGGTTCACCACGTCATACTTGCCCATAAGGCCGGGCAACGAGGCCGCATCATGCGCGCTTTCGTCGGCGCAGACCGGCAGGGGCCGGGCGATCTCGGCCAGCATCCCGTCCGCCCCCTGCGGCAGCGGCTGTTCCACCATCTCCACCCCCAGCCGGATCAGATGCGGCGCAAGGTCGGTATAGACCTCGGGCGTCCAGCCTTCGTTGGCATCGACGATCAGGCGGACATTGGGCGCCCCTTGCCGCACCGCCTCGATCCGCGGCATGTCGGCGGGGGTGCCCAGCTTCACCTTCAGCACCGCCCGATGGGCATTCCGCGCCGCCGCCTCACGCATCTTCCCGGGCGTGTCCAGCGACAGGGTGAAGGCGATCTCCACCGGTTTCGGCTCAGCCAGCCCCGCCAGTTGCCAGACCGGCCGTCCGCTGGCTTTGGCCTCAAGATCCCACAGCGCGCAATCCACCGCGTTTCGCGCAGCCCCCGGGTTCATCACCTCCTGCAACGCGGCGCGGGTGATCCCCTCCGGCAGCGCCCCGATGACGGCAATCGCCTCTTCCACCGTCTCGCCGTAGCGCGGATAGGGCAGCCCCTCGCCCCAACCGCGATGGCCGTTGCGGATGACCGTGGCCGTCACCACCCGCGCCTCGGTCTTCGAGCCGCGGCTGATGGTGAAGGGATTGCGAAGCGGGAAGGTCTCGGCGCGGGCGGTGATCATGGCCGGACTGTAGCGGGCCGGGCGGGCAACCGGAAGCCGGCACCCATGCTGCACCAGCAAAAGGAATGTTGCACCGCGGCGCGCAACAATCTAATCCGTGAAGGCAGAAACACGAAACATCCTTGCCCAGAGGTCCCCGATGAGCTTCCGCCTGCAACCCGCCGCCCCCGCCCGCCCCAACCGCTGCCAGTTGTTCGGCCCCGGCTCGCGCCCGGCGCTGTTCGAGAAGATGGCGGCGAGTGCCGCGGATGTGATCAACCTCGATCTGGAGGACTCCGTCGCCCCCGCCGACAAGCCGCAGGCGCGGGCGAACATCATCGAGGCGATCAACACCATCGACTGGGGCAAGAAGACCCTTTCGGTGCGGATCAACGGGCTGGATACCCCCTACTGGTATCAGGACGTGGTGCAGGTGCTGGAAAACGCGGGCGACCGCATCGACCAGATCATGATCCCCAAGGTCGGCTGCGCGGCGGATGTCTATGCGGTGGACGCCCTCGTCACCGCCATCGAACGCGCCAAGGGCCGCACGAAGCCGATCAGCCTCGAGGTGATCATCGAGACCGCCGCAGGCATCGCCCATGTCGAGGAGATCGCCGCGTCCTCTCCGCGCCTCCAGGCCATGAGCCTCGGCGCCGCCGATTTCGCGGCCAGCATGGGGATGCAGACCACCGGCATCGGCGGCACGCAGGAGAACTACTACATGCACCGCGAGGGCCAGAAATACTGGTCCGACCCTTGGCACTGGGCGCAGGCCGCCATCGTCGCCGCCTGCCGCACCCATGGCGTGCTGCCGGTGGACGGCCCCTTTGGCGACTTCTCCGACGATGAGGGCTTCCGCGCGCAGGCCCGCCGCTCGGCCACCTTGGGCATGGTCGGCAAATGGGCGATCCACCCCAAGCAGGTGGCGCTGGCGAACGAGGTCTTCACCCCCTCCGAAGCCGCGGTGACCGAGGCGCGCGAGATCCTTGCCGCGATGGAAGAGGCCAAGGCCGCGGGCCAGGGCGCGGCGGTCTACAAGGGCCGTCTGGTCGACATCGCCTCGATGCGGCAGGCCGAGGTGATCGTCCGGCAGGCCGAAATCATCGCGGGCGGCTGACAGGGAATCCTTGACAGGCTGCCCGGTCCGTATGCAGCCTTGACCCAGGGGAAGCCTGCAAACCGGGCGTTCCGCAAACATCCCCGCGCCGCGATCATGGGGAGAGGAGGCCCCCGCGGCAGTCGGGCAGACGCGCAGCCCGTGGCCCTTGGTCACGGGCTGTTGCCTTGCGCATCCGGCCCGGGCGCCTCCGGCGGGGATATTCATGGTTCAGGAAGAGACAAGGAACCCTGCCTCTTTCTGAATGAAAATATCCCGGGGGAGCCGAAGGCGGGGGCAGCGCCCCCTTGCGACAGCGGCCTCAGGGACGCAGCGCCGCCAGCAATGCGCCATGCAGCGCCGGGTTGGCCGCCACGATGCCGGTGGCACGCGGCATTCCGGCATTCAGCGCCAGCGCCCGCCCCTGCGGATCGGTCACCGCGCAGCCTGCCCGTTCCGCGATCAGCGCCCCCGCCGCGATATCCCATTCCCAGGCCGGGCGCAGGGTCAGCATCGCGTCGTGCCGCCCCTCGGCCGCAAGGCAAAGCCGATAGGCCAGCGAGGACCGGAAGCTGCGCTTCAGGTCGGGCACCCCGCGCGGCCAATGCTCGGGTGCCATCGCCGCGCGGTTGGTCAGCACATCGGCGCCCTCCAGCGCCGTGCGCGGGCTACAGGCGATTTCCGCCCCGTCCCGCAGCGCCGGGCCGCCCGCATGGGCCGCGTAGAGCCGCCCCTTGGCGGGCAGGTAGACCACCCCCGCCACCGGCCGCCCCCCGGCCACCACCGCCAGCGACAGCGCGAAATTCTCCTCGCCCGCCAGAAAGGCCCGAGTCCCGTCGATGGGGTCGAGGATGAACAGCCGTTCCGCCACCAGCCGCTCGGGGCCGTCGGGCGATTCCTCCGACAGCCAGCCATAATCCGGCCGCGCGCCGCGCAACCGCGCCTCCAGCGCTTCGTTCACCGCCAGGTCGGCCTCGGATACCGGTCCGGCATCGCCGCCCTTGTCCCAGGACTTCGGCTCCTTCCGCCAGTAGCGCAGCGCGACCTCCCCGGCCTCGCGCGCTGCCGCCTCCAGCAGCGCCAGATCCTCAGCTTCCCGCAAGCGTCAGCCCCTCGACCAGAAGCGAGGGCACGCGGATCGACAGATGCTCGCGCGCGTCGTTCGCCGGGATGATCCGCCGCAGCATCTCCTTCAGGTTGCCCGCGACGGTGCATTCATGCACCGGATGCACCGGCCGCCCGCCTTCCACCCACCAGCCCGAGGCACCGCGGGAATAATCCCCCGTCGTCGGGTTGATGGTGGACCCGATCATCGAGGTGACCAGCAACCCCGTCCCCATCGCCGCCAGCAGGTCCTCGCGGCTCTGCGCCCCTTGCGTCAGGTCCAGGCAGGTCGTGGCGGGCGAGGGCGGCGCCGAAGGCCCGCGCGCGGCGTTGCCGGTGGAGGGCAGCCCCAGCTTGCGCCCGGTCGCCAGGTCCAGCACCCAGGACTTCAGCACCCCGTCCTGCACCAGAGCGCGCGGCACGGTCGCCAGCCCCTCGGCATCGAAGGGGCGCGAGGCGCCGATGCGCGGCCGGTGCGGGTTCTCCAGCAGCGATATGCCCGGCGGCAGCACGGCCTCGCCCATCAGCCCCGCGGCCCAGCTTGCGCCCCGCGCGATGGCCGTGCCGTTGATCGCCGACAGCAGGTGCCCGACCAGCGAAGCCGCCACCCGTTCATCGTAAAGCACCGGGAAATGCCCGGTCGGCGGCTTCACCGCCCCCAGCCGCGCCAGCGCCCGTTCCGCCGCAAGCGCGCCGATCCCGTCCGCCCCCGGCATGTCCGCGCCGTAGACCCGGCCTTCCCCGGCCCAGTCCCGTTCCATCCCCGTGCCCTCGCCGCAAAAGGCCACGGCCGACAGCGAATGCGAACTGCGGGCATAGCCGCCGGAAAAGCCGTTGCTCGCCGCCAGATGCATCTCGCGCCGCGCCCATGTGGCCGAGGTCTCGACCTGCGTGATCCCCTTCATCGCCAGCGCCGCGGCCTCTGCCTCGCGCGTCGCCGCTTCCAGCGCGGACGCGGCCGGTTCCGGCGAAGGGTCGCAGAGATCCAGCGCCCCGGCATCGCGCCTGTCGGTCAGTTGCGACGGATCGGCCAGCCCAGCCGTCGGATCCTCGGGCGCCTCGCGCGCCATCGCCACCGCGCGTTCGGCCAGCGCCGCAATCGTCGCCCCCGATGTGTCCGAGGCCGAAACGCAGGCCTGCCGCCGCCCGATCAGCACCCGCAGGCCGATCTCGGTGCCCTCCGCCCGTTCTGCCTGCTCAAGCCGCCCCTGCCGCAGGTCCACCGTCAGCGACTGGCCCGAGACGGCCAGCGCGTCGGCGGTCTCGGCCCCGGCCTTCTTCGCGGCGGCAAGAAGCGCCTCGGTCAGCGCGGAAAGGGATGCGGTCATGGGCGGGCTCCGGTCCTTTGGCCTCGGGGGGCCGGTTTCAGGTAGTCCCCCGCGCGGCAGGGCGCAAGACCGGCCCTCAGCGGATCTTCTGCCCGTTCAGCAGGAAGGACCCGCCGCGGAACTCCAGGTCGGTCGCCAACTGGTCCTCCTGCCCCGGCACCGCGCGGCCAAGGAACATCAGCCCGAGGCGCATTCCCGAAACCTCGTCCTGCGACATCAGGCCCAGCTTCGACAGCCGGTCGATCAACGCGTTCGCCCCGGTGGTCAGGAACGAGAGCTTGCCCTCGGGCATCGGCGCGCCTTCGACATAGCGGCTGCGGTCGGCGAAATCGAAGACCAGGCCGCCGGTCCCGGCGATCCGCAGGCCCGCGCCTTCGACCAGCGCCTCGGTCAGGGTCAGGGTCAGGTCGGTCACCGGCAGGTCCTGCGGCCCCGGCGTCCAGCCGCCCGGGGCCAGCAGGCGCGGGTCGGGCGTATAGGTGCCCGCCGCGTCCAGCACCAGCGATATCGGATCGCGCGGCAGGTTGCGGCCCGGGTCGCCAAGGTCCCACAGGTTGTCCGAGACCGTGATCCCCGCAAAGCGATACAGCACCCGCCAGCCCGGCGAGGGCATCCCGTCGGCCGGGAAATCCAGCCGCAGCGTCTCGCGCATTTCCCCGGCGGTCAGGGCGAAGTGATCCACAGGCATCTCGGGCGAGCGGCCCTTGAACGCCATGGCCAGCATGGACGAGCCTATGTCATAGGCCAGCCCCGTGCGGTCCAGCGACACCATCCCGTCGCCCGAAGCCGCGGTCACGTCCATCGCCACGGGCCCGTCGGGCGTATCCGGCACATCCACCACCAGCGCCAGCGGCCCATGCGCGACACCCGCCTTCAGCCGCATCCCCCGGTCCAGCAGGTCCAGCAGCGCGTGGACCGGCGGCGTGTCCTGACCCTCCATCCTCTCCAGCGCCTGCACGCCGCCCGCGGGCAGGAAGGCATCCAGATCGGCCTTCACCGCCGAAAGGTCGATGACGAAGCTGCCCTTCGCCCGTTCGGCCGGGATATCGGCCCGCAGCTCGAAATGCAGGGTGCCAAGGCTCATCTGCCCGTTGAGTAGGGCCTCGGCCCGCTCCGGCAGGTTGCTTTTCCAGTCCAGCGCCAGATCGGCCGCCGCCAGCGCCACAAACAGGTCCGGCGGGGCCGTCACCCCCAGCGTCGGCTTGATCGGGTCGAGCGAGGCCGAGATGGAACCCGCCCGCAGCGACACGTCCACCGCCTCGGGGCCGATATCGCGGAAGGTGGCGGCAAGATCGGGGGCCGAGACCTGAAGCGTCAGGTTCTCGGGGTCGCCCGCCTTGGGCGGCAGGTTCAGCACCAGCGGAAAGCGCGGCGGCAGTTCCAGCACCACCGCCCCGTCCGGCGCCTGCCGCAGGGTAAAGTCCGGCAGGATCAGGATCGGCCCCGCATCCAGATCCACCTGCCCGCGCGTCAGCACCAGCGCATCGCCGCGGCGGCTGGCGGTGGCGGACAGACCGTCCACCCCCTCCTGCATCAGCGCCCAGACCGCCTCGGGCGTGGTATCGGCAAGGGCGGGCACCGGGGCCAGCGCGATCAGCGCCAGCATGGCGGGGCGAAGCAGGGTCATCGGCGGTCCTTTCCTCCGGAACGGGGAATCCCCCGCCCCTTACTGCATCTGCACGCCGTTGACGAACAGGCTGCCGCCCGCCCGGAACTCGATCTCCGAGACCAGCTGGTCCGGCCCGGCCCCCGGCCTGGCCATCATCGCCAGCCCCATCCGCGCGCCCATCACGTCGTCCTGCGACACCGCGCCGATCGCCACCAGCGCATCCATCAGCGCGTTGATCCCGTCCAGCGTGACGGTGATCTTGCCCTCGGGCGCCGGGAAGCCGCCGTAGGAGGCAAGGTTGTCGTTGTCGAAGGTCAGCGCCCCGGTCGCCGCCACCTGCGCGCCCGCCGCCTTGGCCAGCACCTGCGTCAGGTCCAGCGAGAACAGCTTCACCGGCAGTTCCGGCCCGTCCATCTGCACCGCGGGGTCGAGGATATCGACCGACCAGGCCCCCGTGCCGTCAAGGTCCAGGATCACCGAGACCGGATCGCGCTTCAGCGCCCCGCCCGGGTCGAACATGTTCCACAGGTCCTCGGACATGGTGATGTCGACCATCTTGAACAGCGCCGAGAAATCCGAAGGCTCGGTCGCCTTGGCCACAGGCATCGCCACGCCATAGGCGATCTCGCCGAAAGCGCCTTCCACCATCGGCATCGGAATGTCGAAGCCGGTGGCATTGACCTTCCCCCCGGTCACGCCGAAGGCATAGTCCATCCGCTGGGCGTCCAGCTTCACATGCGCGCTGCTGCCTGCCAGCGCCACCTCGACATGCCCCGGCTTGCCGTTGTCGATCGCATCCACCGTCAGCGCGATGGGCCCGGTGCTGTAGCTGCCGTCCACCATGAAGCCCGCCGCCAGCGCCGCCGACATGTTCCCCGCCTGCAGCAGTTCGGGCGCGACCATCACCGAGGTGCCGCCGAATTTCGGCTCCGCCACCGTCAGGCTGACGTCGAAGGTGGTGTTCCTGTCCGGTTCGCTCCCCTTCACCGCCAGCGCCATGCTGGCCGCCGAGAAGCCGGAATCGTAGCTTTGCCCGCCGCCGGCCGGGCTGGCCGCATAGCTGCCGGCCAGATCGGTGAAGGTCAGCCCGCCGGTCACGTCCTGCGGCTTGCCCTCGCGGTCAGTCACCTCCTTCGCCGTCAGCGACAGGGCCTTGGCGGTGAAGTCGAACTTCGGCGTCTCCGCCGTGCCCGAGGCGATCACCTTCATCTCCTCCTGCCCCACCACCAGCGTGGCAGAGGAGGCATCGCCGTCTTCGGCCGCAGTCAGCTTCACGTCATAGGCGGGCGGATAGCTGATCTCGACCGAGCCGTCGCCGAGGTCGCGGAAGCTGACCTCGGGGATGGTCGAGGCGATCACCGGGCCGTCGGGCACCACCATGCCCACCTCGATGCCGCTGACCACCAGCGTATCGCCGTTGCGCGCCGTGCCTGCGGCGGTGATCGTCTGGCCCGCGGCGGCAGACATGGACTGCCAGCCCGCCCAGGCCTCTTCGGGCGTCAGCGCGGCGGCGGCCCCGCCGTAAAGTTGTGCGGAAAGGACGAGAGCAAGCGCCGTGGCGCCGGAAAGGCGGGAATACATATCGGACCCCAGGTTTTTCAATACCGGCACCATCGTGTCGCCCGCAGCCCCCGGGCGCAAGAGGAAAGGCGCGGGGCGGACGGCAGGCTTTCCTGACCGGGGGGCGGCAGTCTGCACCCTCTCCCTCGTCTGGGCCGGGCGGGAAAAGGCGAGGCACTGCCTCGCCCCGCCCGTGCGGATCGTTCACCCTGTAGACCTGTCAGCCCGAGACCCGGAGAGGCCGGCGCCCGACCCGGCGGGCGAGAAGCGCCCGCCGAGGGCGGGGCGGGCGCTGGCCG
>CAYLSD010000061.1:0-15547 GCA_964386345.1 uncultured Fuscovulum sp. | reverse complement strand
ACCTGTGACCTCTGCCTTCGGAGGGCAGCACTCTATCCAGCTGAGCTACGGGTGCCTTCGCGCGTCTATAGCGGCTTGGTCTGCGGGCCGCAATGTCAAATCGGCAGGCGCGGGTCCATACGGAAGCGTATCCCCTGCCCCATACGCCCCCGTATGTCAGGCGAACAGCTCGTGGCAGAGGTCCAGCGCCGAGACCAGCGCGTCGACCTCTTCCACCGTGTTGTAAAGCCCGAAAGAGGCGCGGCAGGTCGCCGTCACGCCCATGTGAGTCAGCAGCGGCATGGCGCAATGCGTGCCGGCCCGCACCGCCACCCCGCGCTTGTCCAGCACGGTCGAGATGTCATGCGCATGGGCCGCGCCCTGCAGCGTGAAGGAGAAGATCGCCCCCTTCCCCGCCGAATTTCCCTGCACATTCAGCCAGTTCAGCCCGGCCAGCCGGTCGCGGGCATAATCGCGCAAGGACCGCTCATGCGCCGCGACATTCTCCATCCCCAAGCCCATCAGATAGTCCAGCGCCACGCCCAGGCCGATCTGCGCCACGATGGAGGGCGTACCGGCCTCGAAACGCATCGGCGGGTCGGCGTAGGTGACGACCTCGCGCGAGACCTCGCGGATCATGTCGCCGCCGCCAAGGAAGGGGCGCATCTCCTCCATCCTCTCACGCCGGATGAAGATCGCGCCGGAACCGCTTGGTCCGTATAGCTTGTGGCCGGTGATGGCATAGAAGTCGCAGCCGATCGCCTGCACGTCCACCGGCATGTGGACGGCGCCTTGCGAGCCGTCGACCAGCACCGGCACCCCCTTCCCGCGCGCCGCGCGGCAGATGGCGGCCACATCGACCACGGTGCCGAGGACATTCGACATCTGGGTGATCGCCACCAGCTTCGTGCGCGGTCCGATGGCATCGATCACCGCCTGCGGGTCCAGGTCGCCGTTCGTGTCGCATTCGACCCATTTCAGCACCACCCCCTGCCGTTCGCGCAGGAAATGCCAGGGCACGATATTGGCGTGGTGTTCCATGACCGAAAGGACGATCTCGTCCCCCGGCTGAAGGCGGGGCGCGGCCCAGGCGTAGGAGATCAGGTTGATCCCCTCGGTCGTGCCGGAGGTGAAGACGATCTCTTCCTCGGACGGCGCGTTCAGGAAGCGTTTCACGATACCGCGGACGGCTTCGTACTTCTCGGTCGCCAGATTGGAAAGATAGTGCAAACCACGGTGAACATTGGCATATTCCATCGAATAGGCCTGCGTCACCGCCTCGATCACCGCGCGCGGCTTCTGCGCGCTGGCGCCGTTGTCCAGATAGACCAGCGGCTTGCCGTTCACCTGCCGCGACAGGATCGGGAAGTCCTCGCGGATGCGGGCTACGTCATACATGGATGAATGTCTCCGGCCCCAGAAGGGCGACCAGCAGGAAGCTCAGCACGAAGGACAGGCCGACGGTGCAGAGCAGGATGCCGAGGAACACCTTGAGGGGTGATTGAAATCCGTGAACTTCGGCCACGAACATCGTGAGAAGCCAAGGGAAAACCACCACGCTGACCAATGCGACCAGCATTGCCAGTTGCGGCAGCATGATCAGGATCGAGGCCATCTCGGCCAGTTGCAGCGCCAGCATGAAAAGCTGCAACCAGGCCACGGCAAGGACCGCATCCTCCAGCCGTCCTCGGCCGCCCCAGGCGCGGCCGAGGAAATGCACCAGCCCCGCCGTCAGCAGCATTCCGCTGCCCTGGATCAATGCGGTGCGGAAGGGCGAGCCGGTCAGCAGGTCGAAGATCGGATTGCCCTCGACCGGCGCCAGCGCCGCCGAGGCTTGCGTCAGCAGCGCCGAGACCACGGCCGTCAGCAGCAGCGCCACCACGCCTGCACCCATGGGCAGGCCGATATCCAGCACCGCCCGCAGCCCGCGCCGCGGGTTGTTCAGCGTGAATTGCATCAGCGCCAGAATATCCTGAAAACGCAAGCTCATCCGCGCTCTTCCTCATGCAGCATCAGAAGCCAGAGCAGCAGAAATGCAACCCCGACCACCGCTCTTGTCCCCAGAAGCTGCAGCCCCGGGCCGATCATCGCCTCGACCAGCCCCAGAAGCAGCATCAGCGGCCCGGTCACCGCCAGCGCCCAGAACAGCGCCAGCCGCGCGCCATACCAGCTGCCCTGCCCGCCCAAACCGCGTGCGACCAGCCGGCTGATCGCGGCCAGCGCATACCAGAGCGGGATCGTCGCCAGCACCGCCAGTCCGCGCGCCACCATCCGCGGCATCGCGGAAGGTTCCTGCGCCAGCCAGGCCTCGCGCGCGGCAACCGGCCATTGGCCGACAAGCGTCAGGATCAGGAAGACCACCAGCAGGGAAAATGCGAAGGGCTCCGACACCCCGCGGCCAAGGTGGCGGCGGATCGAGGCGCGCGGTGCGCGCCAGGCCGAGAGGATGTCGGAGGTGACGGCCATCCTAGTGCTCGTGCCGGTGCAGCCAGCTTTCCAGCCGCAGCCGGATTTCCTCGGCGATGTCCTCGTCCTCGATCTCGGCGATGGATTCGGCCAGGAAGGCCAGCACCAGCAGCGATTGCGCCACCCGCTTCGGCACGCCGCGCGATTGCAGGTAGAACAGCGCCGTCTCGTCGATCGCGCCCGAGGTCGAGCCGTGGCTGCATTTCACGTCATCGGCGTAGATCTCAAGCTCGGGCTTGGCGAGGAACTGGCTGTCGTCGTCCAGCAGCAGGGATTGGGAAAGCTGATATCCATCAGTCTTCTGCGCGCCGGACTTCACGAGGATCTTGCCCTGGAACACTCCCGTGGCGCCGTTCATCAGCACCTTCTTGAACACCTGGCGGCTTTCGCAGCGCTCGGCGCCATGGGTGACGAAGACCGTGTCGTCATGGTGGAAATCGCCGTCCCCCACCGCCGCGCCCGCGACATGGGCCACGGCATCGTCGCCGGTCAGCTCGATCACGCATTCATTGCGGGTCAGCCTGCCATTCGCGGTCAGCGTGAAGGACTTGAACAGCGAGCCGGTGCCGAGACGGGCGAAGATATGCGTCGCCGCCTGCCGCTGATGGTCGCGCCCCTGCCCGCGGATATGGTGGAAGCGGGCGCCGTCGGCGACCTCGACCTCCATCACCTTGTTGAGACGGGCGGCGGCCGGGCCGTTCTCCAGCAGCGTCAGCTCCGCCCCCGGTTCCAGCTTGATGCAATGGTGGAGGATCGCATCGGATGTCTCTGATTCATGTTGATAAATCAGGGAAACCGGCTTCTTCGCCCTGCCCGTCACCCGGATCAGCACGCCATCCGTGGCGAAGGCCGAGTTCAGCGCGGCATGGGGCCGCGCCACCGGTTGCTGCCCCCGCGCCTCAAGCACGCCATACAGGCTGTGCGCCCAATGGGCGTCGCGGCCCCCGGTCTCGGTCAGCCGCTCGATCTCCACCCCCGCCAGCCGCGGATCGTCCGAGGCGCGCGGGTCGAAGACGCCATCGACGAAGACCAGCTTCACCCGGTCCATGTGGTCGAAAAGCTGCGGCTCCGCCCCCGGATCGAACAGCGCCGCCCGCGCCGCCTCGGGCGCGTTCAGCCCGGCCGGATCGGTATAGCGCCAGTATTCGTCGCGCCGCCCGGGCAGGCCCATGGCCGCCAGCCGGTCCAATGCCGCCCTGCGCGCCGCCCCCAGCCAGCCCTTGTCGGCAAAGGCCAGACCCGCGATCCGCGCGGCCAGGACATCCTGTTTCGCCTGCGCCACAGCCATCATTTCACCTCGGCCAGGATGTCGACATAGCCGTTGTGCTCTACCTCAAGCGCCAGTTCCGGGCCGCCGGTCTTCACGATGCGGCCCGCTGCCATGATATGCACCACGTCGGGTTTGATATGGTCCAGAAGCCGTTGATAATGCGTGATGACCAGGAAGGCCCGCCCCGCATCGCGCAGCGCGTTCACACCCTCGGAGACCAGCTTCATCGCATCCACGTCAAGGCCCGAGTCCGTCTCGTCCAGGATGCACATCTTCGGTTCCAGCATCGCCATCTGCAGGATCTCGTTGCGCTTCTTCTCGCCGCCCGAGAAGCCGACGTTGACCGGGCGTTTCAGCATTTCCGCGTCGATCTTCAGGGCCTTGGCCTTTTCGCGCACCAGTTTCAGGAAGTCGCCGGCGCTGACCTCCTCCTCGCCGCGGGCCTTGCGCTGCGCGTTCACCGCGGTGCGCAGGAAGGTCATGTTGCCGACGCCGGGGATCTCGACCGGATACTGGAAGGCCAGGAACAGGCCCGACGCGGCGCGTTCCTCGGGCTCCATCTCCAGAAGGTCCTGCCCGTCCAGCGTGGCGGTGCCCTCGGTCACCTCATAGCCCTCGCGCCCGGCCAGCACATAGGACAGCGTCGACTTGCCCGAGCCGTTCGGCCCCATGATCGCATGGACCTCGCCCGCCTTCACCGAGAGGTCGACACCGCGCAGGATGACCTTGTCCTCTTCTTCAAGCTTGACGTGCAGGTTGTTGATTTCCAGCATGATTTCCTCGGATTGTCAGACCGGCTGATGCAGCGCCTTGACATAGGCGCGAATGCGGTCGGGGGTCAGGGATTGCGGTGTCAGGTCGAAGCGCGCCATGCGGCCGATGATCTCGGCGGGCGCGACCAGCGCTGCCGCCTTGTGATAGGCCGGGCGCGGCACGTAGTCGTCGAAGAACAATGTGACCGGGCGGGTGATGCGATAGGCCACGGTCAGGAAGCAGGCCAGCCGGAAGCGGCCGTCGACCAGCACCAGATCGGGATGGCGGAAGCCGGGCATCTCCCAGACCTTCAGCGCATAGTCGGGCCATTGCCGGACGGCGCTTTCATCGGCGGGCTTGCCCCAGTCGCGGGTGGGTCCGATATCGGCATGCAGGACATGCGCCCTGCCCTTCGCCGGATGGGCGGCAAACCAGTCGCGCATCATCTGCGCCCAGCCCTTGTCGCTTTCGACCGACCAGACCTCGGCACCCGCCTCGGCCGCCAGAATGGTGGAGCCGCCGGAGCCGAACTCCAGCACGGAACCCACCCCCGACAGCGCAGCGGCATAGGCCGCGGCCTCGGCCGGGGGCAGGGTCAATTCCGGGCGTTTCAGGGTGGTTTCAGCCATGATCATCCTCCATACGCTGGCGTATGGAGAAACTGCGCTTCCCCATGCGGGGGCGTATGTCAGCGACCATACGGGTCAGAACGGGAAACAGACACCCCGCCAGAGCAGGGAATGCGACTCGGTCTCGGCGAGAACCTTCGCCACCCAGAGCGGCGAGAACATCCGCTCGAAGACCTGCGGCCAGATATGGACGAGGTTGTGGAAGAACAGCATCCCCGCAACCACGCCAAGCGCCTTGGCCACCAGCAGGCCGCGGTCGCGCAATCCCATCAGATGGCTGGCGACCACGGCGATGCCGAAGGCCATGGCGGCCATCTTCAGCATCCCGATGTCGGCATTGGCCTGCGGGTCCGGCTTTCCGCCAAGGATGAAGGCGGCATAGCGCTCCAGCCCGAAGCTCAGGAAGCCCACCACCATCGCCATCGGAAAGCCGAGCGCCAGGCCCGCATTGCCGAACACCTGCCCCATCCCGGCCTTGCGGCGGCTCTGCGGCAGATAGGTGAAGGCGGTGTCCATGCCCACATAGACGGTGGTCTTGGTAAAGCCCTTGCCGGCCTGGATGCGGGCGAGACGCGCCTGGAATTCGGCTTGATGCGCAGACATGACGGTCCGGCCCCTGATGGTTCCCCGGGGACCAGACATACGCCTCCGTATGGCACCAATATGGTCGAATTGGTGCCTTTGCGGGATGAATGCGGCCGGATCGCGCCATCTGCCTCAGCCCACGCTGCCTTCCAGGCTGATGGCGACCAGGCTTTGCGCCTCCATGGCGAATTCCATCGGCAGGGCCTGCAAGACCTCCTTGCAGAAGCCGTTCACCACCAGAGCCACCGCTTCTTCCTCGTCCATCCCGCGCGAGCGGCAGTAGAACAGTTGATCCTCGTCCACCTTGGAGGTGGTCGCCTCATGCTCGACGCGGCTGGAGTTGTTGCGCACCTCGATATACGGCACCGTATGGGCGCCGCATTTGTCTCCGATCAGCAGGCTGTCGCATTGGGTATAGTTGCGGCTGTCCTTCGCCTTCGGGTGCATCGAGACAAGGCCGCGATAGGTGTTCTGCGCCCTGCCCGCCGAGATGCCCTTCGACACGATCCGCGATTTCGTCCGCTTCCCCAGATGCACCATCTTGGTGCCGGTATCGGCCTGCTGGGCGTTGTTGGTGATGGCGATCGAGTAGAACTCGCCCTGGCTGTCGTCGCCGCGCAGGATGCAGGAGGGGTATTTCCAGGTGATCGCCGAGCCGGTTTCCACCTGCGTCCACATCACCTTGGCCCGGTCGCCCCGGCAATCGGCGCGCTTGGTGACGAAGTTGTAGATGCCGCCGCGGCCCTCCTCGTCGCCCGGATACCAGTTCTGGACGGTGGAATACTTGACCTCGGCATCCTCCAGCACCACGATTTCCACCACGGCCGCATGAAGCTGGTGGGTGTCGCGCTTCGGCGCGGTGCAGCCTTCCAGATAGCTGACGTAAGACTTCTTGTCGGCGATGATCAGCGTCCGCTCGAACTGGCCGGTGTTTTCCGCGTTGATGCGGAAATAGGTGCTCAGCTCCATCGGGCAGCGCACGCCCTCGGGGATATAGACGAAGCTCCCGTCCGAGAAGACCGCCGAATTCAGCGTGGCGAAGAAGTTGTCCGACTGCGGCACCACGGTGCCGAGGTATTTCTTCACCAGATCGGGATAGTCGCGGATCGCCTCGGAGATCGGGCAGAAGATCACGCCCGCCTTCATCAGCTCGGCCTTGAACGTGGTCCCGACCGACACGGAATCGAACACCGCATCCACAGCCACCCGCCGCTCGCCTTCGGGGGCTTCAACTCCGGCCAGCAAAGCCTGTTCCTTCAACGGAATTCCCAGCTTGGCATAGGTTGCCAGCAGCTTCGGATCGACGTCATCCAACGACTTGGGCTTGACCGCCATGCTCTTGGGCTTGGCATAATAATACTGGTCCTGATAGTCGATGTCGGGATAGTTCAGCATCGCCCAACGCGGCTCTTCCATCTGCACCCAGCGGCGATAGGCCGCCAGCCGCCAGTCCAGCATCCATTCCGGCTCGCCGTTCTTGTGGCTGATCAGGCGGACGATATCCTCGGACAGCCCCTTCGGCGCATATTCCGTCTCGATGGTGGTTTCCCAGCCGTATTTGTACTTCCCGGCCATGGCCTGGACGGTTTCGATCGTCTCGCGGTCCACGCCTTCGCGGACTTCCACTTCCTCGATCACGGCAGCCTTCATCGTCGTTCCTCCGTCTCACGCCGCCCGTGACAGGGCCCGGGCATAGGCCCCGGACCACTGATCGGCGAACCGCAGCACATCTTCCTGCCGGACACCCGGCCCGATCGAGATGCGGATGGCCTGCGCCGCCTGCTCCTCGTCGAACCCCATCGCCCGCAGCACTTTCGAGGCGCGGACCTTGCCGCTGGAACAGGCCGAGCCCGCGGAAACCGCGAAACCCGCCAGATCCATCGCCATCACCTGCGTCTCGCCGCGCCAGCCGGGCGCGATCAGGCACAGGGTGTTGGGCAATCGCTGGGCACCTTTCCCGACCGAAATAGTCCCCTTCGCCTGCGCCGACAATGCTGATTCTAGAATATTTCTAATCTGGGACACTTCGTCCCAGACCCCGTTCGCCAGATCGCGCGCCGCCGCCTCGGCCGCCGCGGCGAAACCGGCGATGCCGATCAGGTTCTCGGTCCCGGCACGCCGCCCCATCTCCTGCCCGCCGCCGCGCAATTGCGCCGAAACGTCAATGCCTTGCCGGACGATCAGCGCGCCGATCCCCTTCGGCCCGCCCAGCTTGTGCGCCGAGACCAGCCCCATGTCGCAGCCCAGCCAGTTGAAGGCCAGCGGCAGCTTGCCGAAGCCCTGCGTCAGGTCCGACACCGCCAGCCCCTGCGGCAGGTCCTGAACCACCCCGGTCTCGGCATTGGCCAGTTGCAGCGCCATACGCCCCGGCATGGTGCCGGTGACCGCCCCCGTATGGCCGACCTCCAGCACCGGATCGCACCAGGCGGCCACCGCCTCATGCTCCACCGCCGCACATTCCAGCCCGCGCCCCGCACAGGCCAGCGCCGCCGCCTCGGTCGCGCCGGAGGTGAAGACGATATCCGCCCCCTCGGCCCCGAGCGCCGCCGCCACCTGCGCCCGCGCCTTCTCCATCAGCGCCTTCGCCGCCCGCCCCTCGGCATGGACCGAGGACGGGTTGCCGACGACATCCATCGCCGCCAGCATCGCCGCCTTGGCCTCGGGCCGCAGCGGTGCGGTGGCATTCCAGTCGAGATAGAGCCGCTCCGACACAAGGCCCCCTTTCATCTGTTCACAAATATCCTGCGGGGGTCCGGGGGTGCAAAACCCCCGGCGATCTCCACCCGCGCCAAGGCCTCAGTCCTCGTCCACCACCCGGAACAGGCTCGGCACCGCCGGACAAGGGGTCAGGTCGTTCTTCACCACATCCGACAGCCGCACCTGATGCAGGAAGACATAGACATTGGCCGACAGGCTTTCCCACAGCCGGTTGGTCAGGCTCTGCGCCCGCGACCCCGACACCCCGCCCGTGGCCCCTGCCCCGGAATGCATCGCGTCGACCGTCTCCTCCACCGCCTCCATGACCTCCGACACGCGGATGCTCTCGGCGTTGCGCGCGAGCCTGTAGCCGCCGCCCGGGCCGCGCACCGCCTCGACCAGCCCGGCCCGGCGCAGCTTGACGAACAATTGCTCCAGATAGGGCAGCGATATGTCCTGCCGTTTCGAGATCTCCGCCAGCGAAACCAGGTCGTCGCCCTTCGCCAGGGCAAGGTCGGCCAGCGCGACCATGGCATAGCGGCCCTTCGTGGATAGCTTCATCTCCGCCCTCACCCTGCGCGCCCGTATGGGCGCAAACCGATTGACGCCGGACACTCCGGCCATTACCTCGAAACCCGATCCCGAAGACCGCGAGCGGACTTTGGAACCATTCTAAGTTGGCCGGACGAAACCGTCAAGAATCGTCCGGCCCGAACATACAGGCGAGTCCCATGCCCGAAGTCATCTTTGCCGGACCCGACGGCCGTCTCGAAGGCCGCTACCACCCGCAGAAGGACCGCGACGCCCCCATCGCCATCGTGCTCCATCCGCATCCCGCCTATGGCGGCACGATGAACAACAAGGTCGTGTATAACCTGCACTACGCCTTCTACAATCTCGGGTTTACCGTATTGCGCTTCAACTTCCGCGGGGTCGGAAGGTCGCAGGGCGAATACGATCAGGGCATCGGCGAGCTTTCCGACGCCGCCTCGGCGCTGGACTACCTGCAAAGCATGAACCAGAACGCCAAGCACTGCTGGGTCGCGGGCTTCTCCTTCGGGGCCTGGATCGGGATGCAGCTCCTGATGCGCCGGCCCGAGATCACCGGCTTCGTCTCGGTCGCCCCCCCGGCGAACATCTACGACTTCAGCTTCCTCGCCCCCTGCCCTTCGTCCGGCCTGATCATCAACGGCACGGCGGACAAGGTGGCCCCGCCGAAGGACACCCGCACGCTGGTCGGCAAGCTGCACGAGCAGAAGGGCATCACCATCACCCATACCGAGATCGAGGGCGCGGACCATTTCTTCAAGGACGAAGAGGCGCATATGCAACCGATGATCCAGACGGTCTCGGACTACGTGCGCCGCCGTATGGGCGAAGGAACCCGCTGATGTCCTTCATCCAGGAACTGGCCGACGCGCTGGCGAAGGATGTGCTGGAGAGCCAGGAAGAACTGGGCAGCGACACGTTCTACGAACAGGTGGGCAAGGTCCTGCTGGCCGCCTCGCCGACCTTGCAGGAGGCCTACATGACCTCCATACGCATCCGTCTGGCGGAACGGCGCGGCCGCGATTTCCTGATGAAGGCGCTGAAGGCGAAACGCGAGGGCGCCAAGGCCCCCGACGCGCCGCGGGACACGGGCGCCGGGCATTGAAATGCCGGACGGGACGCGGCTCGACGCGCAATTCGCCTTCCTGAACGAGGCCGACCGGCTGAAATCCGTGCTGCGCGCCAGCACGCTCTGCGACGGCTCGCGGCGCGAGAATTCGGGCGAGCATTCCTGGCATCTGGCGCTTTACGCGCTGGTGCTGGCCGACCATGCGCCTGCGAATGTCTCCATCGACCGGGTGATCAGGATGCTGATCCTGCACGATCTGGTCGAGATCGACGTGGGCGACGTGCCGATCCATTCCGCCAACGGCCATGCCCATGCCAGTGCCGAGACGGTGGCGGCCGAGCAGAAGGCGGCGGACCGCATCTTCGGCCTGCTGCCGCCCGACCTGCGCGACGGTTTCCGTGCGCTATGGGACGAGTTCGAGGCGGCAGAAACCCCCGATGCCCTCTTCGCCAAATCGCTCGACCGGGTGCAGCCGGTGATGCAGAACCTCGCCTGCGGCGGCGGGACATGGGCGGCCTACAACGTCACCTTCGACCAGCTTGAGTCTCGCGTGGGCACCAAGATCGCCCGCGGGGCGCCACGTCTGTGGGACTGGGTGCGGGAGAAGGCGCGGCCCTGGTTCGGCTGATCCCTGCCCAGGTGCGGCTTCCGCTTTCACCGCCGAAGCCCGCCGGGAAAAGATGCGGCAAATTCGGTATACCTTCGCATACCATCTTTCCCGTCACTGCCCTTTCCGCTATAGCGGCCCCAGCGAATCCAGAACCGAAAGGCGGACCCATGACCAAGATCAAGGTGGCCAACCCCATCGTCGAGATGGACGGCGACGAGATGACCCGGATCATCTGGGACTTCATCAAGAAGAAACTCATCCTGCCCTATCTGGACGTGGACCTGCTCTACTACGATCTCGGCATCGAATCCCGCGATGCGACCGATGACCAGATCACCATCGACTCGGCCCTGAAGACCAGGGAAGTCGGCGTCGCGGTGAAATGCGCCACCATCACCCCGGACGAGGCCCGCGTGGAAGAGTTCGGGCTGAAGCAGATGTGGAAATCGCCCAACGGCACCATCCGCAACATCCTCGGCGGCGTGATCTTCCGCGAGCCGATCATCTGCCGCAACGTCCCCCGCCTGGTGCCGGGCTGGACGAAGCCCATCGTCGTCGGCCGCCATGCCTTCGGCGACCAGTATCGCGCCACCGATTTCCTCTTCCCCGGCAAGGGCAAGCTGACGATGAAATTCGTCGGCGAGGACGGCACGGTGATCGAGAAGGACGTGTTCGACGCCCCCGCCGCCGGTGTGGCGATGGGCATGTACAACCTGGACCAGTCGATCATCGACTTCGCCCGGTCGTCCTTCAATTACGGGCTGGTCAAGGGCTGGCCGGTCTACCTGTCCACCAAGAACACCATCCTCAAGGCCTATGACGGCCGCTTCAAGGACCTGTTCCAGCAGGTCTACGACGCCGAATTCGCCGAGGCCTTCAAGAAGGCCGGCATCCACTATGAACACCGGCTGATCGACGACATGGTGGCCTCGGCGCTGAAATGGTCGGGCGGCTACATCTGGGCCTGCAAGAACTATGACGGCGACGTGCAGTCCGACACCGTGGCGCAGGGCTTCGGCTCGCTGGGCCTGATGACCAGCGTCCTGATGACGCCCGACGGCAAGGTGGTCGAGGCCGAGGCGGCGCATGGCACCGTGACCCGCCACTACCGCGAGCATCAGAAGGGCAAGGAGACCTCGACCAACTCCATCGCCTCGATCTACGCCTGGACCGGCGGGCTGAAGCACCGCGCCAAGCTGGACGGCAACGAGGCGCTCCTGAACTTCGCCACCACGCTGGAGCGCGTCTGCGTCCAGACGGTCGAGGATGGCTGGATGACCAAGGACCTGGCGCTGCTGGTGGGGCCGGACCAGAAATGGCTGACCACCATGGGCTATCTGGAAAAGGTGGACGAATACCTGAACAAGGCGCTGGCGGGCTGACCGCCACGATGCAAGAAGGGCCGGTCCGGGGACCGGCCCTTCGACTGTCTGGCGGACGGCCCGTTCAGTTGGTGAAGGCCATCCCGGATTTCCGCGCGTCGAAAGCACCGGTGATCGCATAGCCCGCAACGGCAAAGCCGGTGCCGCTGACCGAGGTGCACCGCTTCTTGACGCTCTGGATCGAGACCGACTTGATCCTGGCCTGGCCGTCCAGTTCCGCGCTGTGAACGATGCCCAGCATCCGCCCGTCGCGATCATGCAGCGGATAGCCGTTGAATGCGGTGGTGTTGCCGCTGGCCGAGGCGCAGGCAAGGATCTTCGGCACCACCGGCGGGGCGGTCGTGGCCGGCAAACCCACGACGGGCGTGGCCGGGGTTCCGGGCGTCCCCGGCGTCGCACCCGGCGTTGTACCCGGGGCCGCGGCCGTGCCGCAGGATCCGACGCAGGCCGAGGCGACCGATCCGCCGCCGACCTTGGCCTGGGCGTCCAGCCCGGCAACACCGGCATCCACGCTGGCGACCGATCCGCCGCCGACCTTCACCCCGACATTGGCGACCCCGGCATTGACACCGATGCCGATCCCACCGTCCGAGGTCCGGCCCACGCTCAGCAGGTCAGCCCGCGCCGCCGTCGTTCCAAGAGCGGCAACAGCCCCCGCCGCGACCAAGACGGCCGCAAGGTGCCGCGCAGTCTTCGATGAGAAAAATACACTGTTCACGATAACTCTCCTCTTGTTGAGAAGCCACGTGCCCGAAATGTGTCGCGGCCGACATCTTCCGGTCAGGCCAGCAGCTTGGTTAACTAAGTTCAGGTTCGGGCTGAAATCAGGCAAATCTTTGGCGTAGATGCAGATTTAAAGCCGCAGCCTGCATTTTGATCCACGCTGCAACCTGACGTTGTATCCGGGTGCTTTCCCCGCCGCCCTCACCATCGCCACGACCGTTATGTCGCAGCAAGAGCCTCTTCCGCCCGGTTCCCCCGCGCGTTAATCGCCGGGTCATGACCGACCCGGATCGCCACAGCCCGACCGAGGATGCCCAGGGGCTGATCTACGGCGCCACCATGGCCGCCTTCGGCATCACCATCCTCACGCATCTCGGCCTTGTCACCGGCCAGACCGCCGGGCTGGCGGTGCTGATCTCATATGCCACCGGATGGGGCTTCGGCCCGGTGTTCTTCGCAGTCAACCTGCCGTTCTACATCTTCGGCTACCTGCGGATGGGCGCGCGCTTCACCGTCAAGACCTTCCTCGCCGTGGCGCTGCTGTCGGCCCTGTCGGTCTGGCTGCCCGGGCAGGTCTCCTTCGCCAGCCTGAACCCCTGGGTGGGCGCCGTGCTGTTCGGCTTCCTTTCCGGCTCGGCCCTGCTGGCGCTCTTCCGCCACGGCGCCAGCCTCGGCGGCATCGGCATCGTCGCACTGATGCTGCAGGACCGGCTCGGCTGGCGGGCGGGCTGGGTGCAGCTTGGCTTCGACGCCGTGCTTTTCGCGCTCGCCTTCCTGGTGGTGCCGCCGAAGACCGTGGCGATCAGCTTCCTCGGCGCGGTGGTGGTGAACCTTGTCATCGCCGTCAACCACCGCCGCGACCGCTACATCGCCGCCTGACGGCGCGGCCCTCTGGCCATGGCCCGGAAAACCCTGTAAGGCGCGCCATCCCTTTTTCCGAACCGGACACCCATGGAACTCCGCAACATTGCGATCATCGCCCACGTCGACCACGGCAAGACCACGCTGGTGGACGAACTCCTGAAACAGTCGGGCACCTACCGCGAGGGCCAGGCCGTCACCGAACGCGCCATGGATTCCAACGATATCGAGCGCGAGCGCGGCATCACCATCCTGGCCAAGGCCACCAGCGTGGAATGGAAGGGAGCGCGGATCAACATCGTCGACACCCCCGGCCACGCCGATTTCGGCGGCGAGGTCGAACGCATCCTGAACATGGTCGATGGCGTCTGCCTCTTGGTCGATGCCGCCGAAGGCCCGATGCCGCAGACGAAATTCGTGCTGGCCAAGGCGCTGGCGCTTGGCCTGCGCCCCATCGTGGTGCTGAACAAGGTCGACAAGCCGGATGCCGAGCCCGACCGGGCGCTGAACGAGGTCTTCGACCTCTTCGCCAACCTCGGCGCCAATGACGAGCAACTGGATTTCCCGCATGTCTATGCCTCGGGCCGCTCCGGCTGGGCGGACATGGACCTCGACGGCCCGCGCAAGGACCTGTCGGCGCTGTTCGACCTGATCCTGCGCCATGTGCCGCCGCCGAAGCAGCTGGAGCGGCAGGACGAACCCTTCCGCATGCTGGCGACCACGCTTTCGGCCGATCCCTACCTCGGCCGCATCCTCACGGGCCGCGTCGAATCCGGCCGCATCGCCACCGGCGCCGCGCTGAAGGCCCTGTCGCGCGACGGCGATCGGATCGAGCAGTTCCGCGTCACCAAGATCCTTGCCTTCCGCGGGCTGGCGCAAACCCCGATCGACACCGCCGAGGCGGGCGATATCGTCACGCTGGCCGGCATGACCAAGGCCACGGTGGCCGATACGCTCTGCGCGCTTGAGGTGGACACCGCGCTTCCCGCGCAGCCCATCGACCCGCCGACGATCACCGTCACCTTCGGCATCAACGACTCGCCGCTGGCGGGCCGCGACGGCAACAAGGTGCAGTCCCGCGTCATCCGCGACCGGCTGATGAAAGAGGCCGAGCAGAACGTGGCGATCAAGATCGCCGACACCCCCGGCGGCGAGGCGTTCGAGGTCTCGGGCCGCGGCGAATTGCAGATGGGCGTGCTGATCGAGAACATGCGCCGCGAGGGGTTCGAGCTGTCGATCTCCCGCCCCCGCGTCATCATGCGCGAGGAGGACGGTCAGCGGATGGAGCCGGTCGAGGAAGTCATCGTCGATGTCGACGACGAATTTTCCGGCGCGGTGATCGACAAGCTGACCGGCGAGCGCAAGGGCGACCTGGTCGAGATGCGCCCGGCGGGCGTGGGCAAGACCCGGATCATCGCCCATGTGCCCTCGCGCGGGCTGATCGGCTACCACGGCCAGTTCCTGACCGACACCCGCGGCACCGGCGTGCTGAACCGCATCTTCCACGGCTGGACCCCCTACAAGGGCACCATCCAGGGCCGCCGCCAGGGCGTGCTGATCTCGACCGAACCCGGGGTTTCGGTGGCCTATGCGCTATGGAATCTGGAGGACCGCGGCCGGATGTTCATCGGCCCGCAAGAGCAGGTCTATGTCGGGATGATCATCGGCGAACACAGCCGCGACAACGACCTTGAGGTCAACCCGCTGAAGGGCAAGAAGCTGACCAACGTCCGCGCCTCGGGCACCGACGAGGCCGTGCGGCTGACCCCGCATATCCGCATGTCGCTGGAAGAGGCCATCGCCTATATCGACGACGACGAACTGGTCGAGGTCACGCCGAAGATCATCCGCCTGCGCAAGCGCGAGCTTGATCCGCATGAGAGGAAGCGCGCCAGCCGGAGCGAGTGAGGCCAGCGCCGGAGCCGGGGGTTTCACACCCCCGGACCCCCGTGGGATATTTATGAACAGATGAAG
>CAYLSD010000060.1:14172-16334 GCA_964386345.1 uncultured Fuscovulum sp. | reverse complement strand
CCCGCCAGTCGCTTGCCCTTGAACGCCATATGCAGCCCGATACCCTCGGGCGGAGAGATCGGCGCCCCGGTTTCTGCGTCCATCCGATCCCGGATCTCCACGCCGGGGTGACGACCGCCAGCGTGGATGGCGTGGTGCCCGCGGCCGGACTTGAACCGGCACGGCCTTTCGGCCCAGGGAGTTTAAGTCCCATGTGTCTACCATTCCACCACGCGGGCGGGCAGGCCGCACCATAGCGAAGCTGTCCGCGGGGGAAAGACCCCCCTCGCCGTGCCCGCTGTCGCTTTCTGCCCGCGGATGCCGCGCCGCGGCGATTGACAAGGTTCTTCCCCGCCGCCTTTATGGGCAGCGAGAGTTTGCGGGGGTTATCCATGAACAAGGTCTATCCGAGCGCCGCGGCGGCGCTTGACGGGCTGCTCAGCGATGGAATGCTGATCGCGGCCGGGGGCTTCGGCCTGTGCGGCATCCCGGAATTGCTGATCGCGGCGATCCGCGATTCCGGCGTGAAGGGGCTGACGGTAGCGTCGAACAACGCGGGCGTCGACGGGTTCGGCCTCGGCGTGCTCCTGGAGACGCGGCAGATCAGGAAGATGATCTCGTCCTATGTCGGCGAGAATGCCGAATTCATGCGCCAGTATCTGAGCGGAGAGCTTGAGCTGGAGTTCAACCCGCAGGGCACTTTGGCCGAGCGGATGCGGGCGGGCGGCGCGGGCATTCCCGGCTTCTACACCGCAACCGGCGTCGGCACGGTGATCGCCGAGGGCAAGGAGCATCACGACTTCGACGGCCGCACCTATATCCTTGAACGCGGCATCGTCGCCGACCTGTCGATCGTGAAGGCCTGGAAGGCGGATCCCTCGGGCAACCTCGTCTTCCGCAAGACCGCGCGCAACTTCAACGTCCCGGCGGCAACCTGCGGCCGGACCTGCGTGGTGGAGGTGGAGGAAGTGGTGCCGCTCGGGTCGCTGGACCCCGATGCGATCCATCTGCCGGGAATCTATGTGCATCGCATCGTGCAGGGCAAGCACGAGAAGCGGATCGAACAGCGCACGGTGCGCAAGCGGGAGGCGGTGTGATGTCGGAAGCAAAGGGCTGGGACCGCAACGGCATTGCGGCACGCGCGGCGCAGGAGTTGCAGGACGGCTGGTATGTCAACCTGGGCATCGGCATCCCGACGCTGGTGGCGAACTACATCCCGGAAGGCGTGAACGTCACCCTGCAATCCGAGAACGGGATGCTGGGCATGGGCCCCTTCCCTTACGAGGGCGAGGAAGACCCCGACCTGATCAACGCAGGCAAGCAGACCATCACCGAATTGCCGCAGACCGCCTATTTCGATTCGGCACAGTCCTTTGCAATGATCCGCGGCGGCAAGATCGCCATGGCGATCCTCGGCGCGATGGAAGTGGCCGAGAACGGCGATCTCGCGAACTGGATGATCCCGGGCAAGCTGGTCAAGGGCATGGGCGGGGCGATGGACCTGGTGGCGGGCGTGGGCCGGGTGGTGGTGGTGATGGACCACACCTCGAAGCACGGCGAATCGAAGGTGCTGAAGGAATGCACCCTGCCGCTGACCGGCAAGGCGGTGGTGAACCGCATCATCACCAACCTCGGCGTGCTCGACGTCGTGCCGGGGGGCCTGAAGATCGTGGAACTCGCCCCCGGCGTGACCGAGGCGGAACTGCGTGCCGCGACGGAGGCGACGCTTGTCTGAGCCGCATCAGGTGACCCGCGAACATGGCCCGACCAAGGGCCGGTTCGTCATCCGCCGCGAGGGGGAAGAGGCCGAGCTGACCTATTCCGTCACCACACCGACGCTGTTCATAGCCGACCATACCGGCGTGCCGGACAGCTTCCGCGGCACCGGCGCAGGGGTGGCGCTGGTGCGGGCGTTGGTCGAGGCCGCCCGGGCGGACGGGTTCAAGGTCATCGCGCTTTGCCCCTTCGTGAAGGCGCAAAGCCTGAAACATCCCGAATGGGCTGACGTGTTCCAGGGCTGATGCCGGGCATGGGGGCGCTGCCCCCGCCGCCTGCGGCGTCTCCCCCGGGATATTTTCGTTCTGAAAGAAGCCGCGTTCAGCCTTTCTTAATCGGAGCCCGGCAACCTGCCCCTGCGGTACAGGCTGGGAAGCCGATGACCGCTTCTGGAAGAGGCGGCGCCC
>CAYLSD010000060.1:0-14072 GCA_964386345.1 uncultured Fuscovulum sp. | reverse complement strand
GCCCCTGCGGTACAGGCTGGGAAGCCGATGACCGCTTCTGGAAGAGGCGGCGCCCTGCGGCTGGAGCAATCCCCCGTCGGGGCGCCCCATTCTTCTTCCCTCTGCCCTCTTTCAGAACAGAAGTATCCCGGGGGTGAATTGGCCCGGCAGGGCCAAGAGGGGGCGGCGCCCCCTGCCTTTCAGCCGCCCGCGGCGAGGATTTTGAAGACGCAAGGGTCGCTGACCAGTTCCGGCTGTGACAGGCACAGCCCTTGGGCCACCTGCCACGCCGCCAGCACCTTGGGCACATAATCGCGCGTCTCGGCATAGGGCGGCACGCCCTGGTTCTTGCGCACCGCGCCCTCGCCCGCATTGTAGGCGGCCAGGACCATCAGCGGATCGCCATCGAACTCCTTCATCAGCCAGTCCAGATAGGCGACGCCGCCCTTGATGTTCTGCACCGGGTCGGTGCTGTCCTTCACCCCGAACCGCTCCGCCGTGGCGGGCATAAGCTGCATCAGCCCGGTCGCCCCGGCGCTGCTGACCGCATCCTTGCGGCCCGCGCTTTCGATTCCCATCACCGCCAGCACCAGCGCGGGCGAGACCCTGGTGCCGACCGTCGCACCAAGGATGTCCTTGCCGTAGATCTCGGCCAGGGTCTGCATCGACTGCATCCGCGGCGAGGCGACCCGCGCCCCGCCCGGCCCCTGCGACAGCGCCGACATGGCAGCGGGGTAACGGCCCGAGACCTCGGATATGCCGGGGGGGATCATCTCCCAGAACCAGGCATAGTTGGACTTGGGCGCGGGGCCGGGGGCGCCGTCGGCAGCGGGGGGCGCGGGCTTTTCGGATTTCAGCGCCGGGTCCTTCCAGGCGGTGGCGGCCAGCCTGCGGGCCTGTTCCACCGGGTCGATCTGCACGGTGATCAGCTTGCCCGAGACCCGGTCGCTGGCCTTGATGCGGCGGAAGGTGAAATCCTCCTGCGCCGCGGCCGGGATCACCGGCACGGCCAAGGACAGAATCGCCAGAACTGCGCCTGTCGTGATCCGCATCTGCGGCTGCCTGCTCTCTTCTTCTTTTGCCGGGAAGGTTGCAGAGAATTTCCCGCCCGCAAAGCGGAATCGCCGCCGGAAAATGGCATTTCTGCCCAATTTGGCCGAAAAACCACGGTCCACGGCGGCGTGTGCGCGATAGATCCAAAAAATGAATCGTTGATATTCAACATGTTGCGCTCTTCAGCCGGGGAGTCTCGCGATTACGTGAAATGGCCCCGATCAGGGCAAATCGCTGCCACGATTGGGGGGCCATATCAGGACATCCCGAACGGAGATCGGCGCGGAACAGAGGCCGGACCGAAAGAGACCGTGGCGGATGAGTGAAGAACCTGAGCACCTTGAAAGGGACACCGAAATGATGAAACTTCTGAACCTCGCGAAGCGTTTCAAGAAAGACGAAGACGGCGCCGTGACCGTTGACTGGGTCGTGCTGACCGCCGCCATCGTCGGCCTGGGCCTGATCGTGATGGCCGCCGTCAAACCGGCTGTTGGCCGCCTGTCGACCAACATCGCCGAGAACCTCGACGCGTCGCATAACACGATCGACGAAGAGCCGGGAACCTGATAAGGCCTCACGGCCGGTGATCAGGGCCGCGCCCCCGAAACCGGGCGCGGCCTTTTCGTCTTTGCGCCCCGGGCAAATCACGGGCGCTTGCCCCCGAAATGCCTTGGCCCTGTCCCGGATTCCGCCGCAATCCCTGTCCATGAAGGGCAGGAGCAATGTCACGAAGAGCAAATCCGTCCGACAGGCACCTGAACCTGGAGAACCAGCCGTGCGTCAGTTGATGAAAGCCTTCATGGAAGACCAGGACGGCGCGATCACCGTCGACTGGGTGGTGTTGACCGCGGCAGTGGTCGGGCTGCAGGTCATCCTGCTGCTGACGCCCATCCGAGAATCGCTGGTAGGGGTGTCGGAATCGATCGGCGACGGGGTCGATGAATACAACCAGTTCCTGGTAGAGTGACCAGCCCGGCATCAGCCGGGGTGTGCTGTCCGAACCGCGGCGGCCCGGAGAGGATCGACTGAAAGCAAAGGACAAGGCGCGGCAATCCCGCACGCGCCGGATGGGTAGCACCGGAAGCCGGAAGGGCCGCGCTTCGGGATGATGTGATAGGGGTAACGGGAATGCGAGCAGTCTTTGCACTTGTGTTGGTGGTCGGCATGGCACTTGCAGGCGTTGCCGTCTACATGGCGCAAGATTATGTCGGACAATCCCAGGCCGCGGTGGCCAGGGCCCAGGCGTTGCAACAGAAGACCGGCAAGCTGGTGCAGGTCTATGCAGTGAAGAAGTCGATGAAGTTCGGCGATCCGCTGACGAAGAGCGACGTCGAAGTCATCTATGTGCAGGAGAAATTCCTGCCCGCCGGCGCCTATGTCGTGCCGAGGGAAGGCGAGACCATCGACTACACGCCCGCCGCCCCCGCCAAGAGGGGCGAGGTCGTGGTGCAGACACCGACCGGCCCGCTGTTTCCCGAAAACGAACGGAAGCCGCGCTATGTCATACGCTCGATGGAGCCGCATGAAATCCTGCTGGCCAGCCGCCTGACGGAACCGGGCCAGGTGGCCGGGCTGACCGGCAAGCTGGACAAAGGCATGCGTGCCTTCCAGATCAAGGTCAGTTCCTCGGGTGGCGTTGCGGGCTTCGTGATGCCCGAGAACTACATCGACATCTACTGGACCGGTGTCGGCGGCGGCAGCGTGAACGGAGAGATAACGCAACTGATCGAAACCTCGATCCGGGTGATCGCGGTGGACCAGGCCTCCAGTGAGGCGGAATACAGCGGCAACACGGCGCGCACCGTGACCGTGGCCGCCACGCCCGAGCAGGTGGCGCGGCTGGCGCAGGCGCAGGCGACGGGCAGGTTGTCGATGTCTTTGGTGTCCGACCCGACCGACGGCGTGGCCGGATCGGTCGAGGTGGACGGCAACAAGCTTCTGGGCATCGAGAAGCAGGAAGTCGTGGCGGTCGAGGTCGAGGAACGGTGCTCCGTCAAGACCCGCAAGGGCGGCGATGTAGTGGACATCGCGATCCCCTGCACCAACTGATCACGGGCAAGGACGGAACAGAGACGGGGCGCGGACCACATCATTTGGGGTCCGCGCCCTTGCCATTCACCAATCTTTGCGGGCTGTTGCAGGTTATCCACATAAAGAACAGCCCTCAACCAGTTGATTATTGCAAAAAAATGGCAATTCCGGCAGATTGGTCGGGAAGTATGGGCGTCAAGACCCGTTCCGAGGCGTGATCGAAAGGGCAGATCACAATGAGCATGAAGACAATCCTTGCAGCCGGCGCATTGGGCGCGGCTCTGGCCACCACGGCACTGACGCCGGTGGCTGCAGAAGTCCTTCGGGTCGCCACGGGGCAGGCATCCTCGGCGCTGAACGTTCCGATGAACCGCGCGGTGGTGGTGGAAAGCGACGTTCCCTTCGCCGAACTGTCCATCGCCAACCCCGGCATCGCGGATATCTCGACGCTGTCGGACCGCTCGATCTATGTCCTTGGCAAGGCGCCGGGGCGGACGACGCTGACGCTCCTGTCGCCGGACGGCAAGCTGATCTCGAACGTGGATGTCCATGTCACCCCCGACATCGCCGAGTTCAAGGAACGCCTGCAGCAGATCCTGCCGGGCGAGAAGATCGAGGTGCGGACGGCGAATGACGGCATCGTGCTGTCGGGCGTCGTCAGCTCGACCGCCAAGCTGGACCGGGCGCTGGACCTGGCCAATCGCTACGCGCCGGACCGGGTGTCGAACCTGATGGTGGTGGGCGGCACCCAGCAGGTGATGCTGAAAGTGCGCTTCGCCGAGATGCAACGGTCGGTGTCGAAGAACCTGTCCTCCTCGCTTGCGATCAACGGCAGCGGCAGCAGGGTTGGCGGCGCGATCGAGACCGGCACCTGGCTGGACGGAAACAACTCTCTGGGCAGCCCCGTCACGGTTCGCGGCACCGCGAACAGCGCCATGATGCTTGGCTTCACCGCGGGCGCCTTCGAATTCGGCGTGCTGCTGGAGGCACTGGAATCCAAGGGCATGGTCCGCACCCTGGCCGAGCCGAACCTGACCGCACTATCGGGGCAGGAGGCCAAGTTCCTGGCGGGCGGTGAATATCCGATCCCCGTCGCCGCCGGTCAGGGCCAGATCGGCATCGAATACAAGCCCTTCGGCGTGGAGCTGAACTTCACCCCGGTGGTGGTGGACGGCGACATCATCAACCTGACGCTCAACGCGGCCGTCAGTTCGATCGACAGCACCACCGCACTGGAGGCGAACGGCATCGCCGTCAATGCGTTCAAGCGGCGCGAGACCTCGACCACGGTGGAAATGCGCGACGGCGAAAGCTTTGCCATCGCCGGCCTGTTGCAGGACGACTTCCGCAACCTGAACGGCCAGGTGCCGTGGCTGGGCGACGTGCCGATCATCGGCGCGCTGTTCCGCAGCGCGGAATACCAGCGCGCGCAGTCGGAACTGGTGATCATCGTCACGCCACATCTGGTGTCTCCGGTCAGGGGCGAGGCGCTGGCGCTGCCGACCGACCGCGTGCGCATCCCGACCGAGCGCGAACTTTTCCTCTTCGGCAATGTGGCGAAGTCCCCCAAGGGCGCGGCAGGCGAAGTGGCGAAACAGGACTTCTCCTCCTCCTACGGCTATGTGATGGAGTAAGCGCCATGACCCGCAAGTTTCCGATCCTTCTTGCTTCCGGCTCACTTCTTGCGCTGGCCGCCTGCGGTGATACCAGCACCAGCTTCGACAAGGAGTTGGGCGCCGAGGTGGACAAGGGCCAGTTCGGCAATGCCACCATGCACAACACGCTGATCCAGAGCGGGCAGATGGAATATACCGTCGCCCTGGCGCAGCGTTTCTCCTCCGAAGTGCCGGACACGGTGAACTTCGCCTTCAACCGCGCGGACCTGACGCCCGAGGCGATGGCGATCCTCGACAAGCAGGCGAATTTCATCCGGCAGTTCCCCGAAGTCCGCTTCAAGGTCTTCGGCCATACCGACCTTGTCGGCAGCCAGGGCTACAACCACGCCCTTGGCCTGCGCAGGGCAAAGGCCGTCGTCAACTATCTGGTCGGCAAGGGGATTTCCCGGTCGCGCCTGGAGGCGGTGGTCAGCTACGGCAAGACCCGGCCGATCATCCAGACCAATCAGCCCGAACTGCGCAACCGCCGGACGGTGACCGAAGTCTCGGGCTTCGTCTCCAATCACCCGATGGTGCTGAACGGCAAATATGCCGCGATCATCTGGCGGACCTACACCGGCGAACTGGCCCAGCGGCAGCATCCCTCGAATACCACCATCTCCACGCAGATCGATCCCGGCGGCTGATCCAGCCTCCAGACGGAACGAACCCAAGGCCGGGCGCTTGTCGCGTCCGGCCTTCGTCATTCGGCAGCCCCAGCCGCATCCCCGGCCCGCAAATTTCAAGGATTGACGCCAATCCGGCCCCAATCTCGCCGTTATCCACGGCCAATCTCCGGTCAATGGAAACGGTCGCGGCGGGATTCCACCTGCCGCGCGGCATCCGGGGCGTTGCACGAGTCTTGCCACAATTCTGTGGCAGACCAATGCCTTGTGAAGCCGTCTTGAAAGGACGTGAGGCAGATGACGAGTGTGGCAACCCTGCAACCTGACCCGGCACCGATCGTCGCGTGCACGGTATCGCGCGACGTACAGAATTTCGAAATCCTCATCGACGACATGGAAACCGAAATGGGCGAGGCCTGGGGCGACCTGGGCTTCGAGGATGCGCTGCTGTTCATGGACCAGCCGGATGCCGCGTCTCTGGAATTCATCGCCATCGCCGTCGATGCCGATGACGAGGGCGATCTCAGCCGCGTCGGCGAGGTGATCCGCAAGGCCAAGGCCGGCAAGGTCAAGGTGATCCTCGTCGCCAACGAGGTCAGCCCGATGGCGCTGCACCAGTTGATGCGGCTCGGCGCCGACGATTTCGTCCCCTATCCGCTGCCCGAGGGCGCATTGCACGACGCGGTCGAACGTATCCGCCGGCCGGAGCCCGAACCCGTTCCTGCCGCGGCGCCGGCCGAGGACGAGGCCCCCGCCCCCGCCTTCAAGGCCAAGGGCGACCGGCAGGGCGTCCTCCTGCCGGTGCATGGCATGGCGGGGGGCTGCGGCACCTCGACCTTCGCGGTGAACCTGGCCTGGGAACTGGCCACGGTGGACAAGGACGCGCCGCGCGTCTGCCTGATGGACCTGAACTTCCAGTATGGCTCGGCCGCGACCTATCTGGACCTGCCGCGCAAGGAGGCGATCTTCGAGGTCCTGACCGATCCGACCGCCGCCGATGCCGACAGTCTGATCAAGACCATGCAGACCTACAACGACCGGCTGCATGTCTTCACCGCACCCTCGGACATGCTGCCGCTGGACATCATCTCGGGCGAGGATCTGGGGCGGCTGGTCGACCTGGCACTGGCGAACTTCGACTTCGTCATCATCGACATGCCGCCGACCGTGGTGCAATGGACCGAATCCGTGCTGACGCGCGCCCACGTCTACTTCGCCATGCTGGAGCTGGACCTGCGCTCGGCCCAGAACGTGCTGCGCTTCGTGCGCGCGCTGAAGGCCGAAGGCCTGCCGCATGAAAAGCTGCGCTATGTGCTGAACCGGGCGCCGAAATTCACCGACCTGTCGGCCAAGAGCAGGGTCAAGCGGATGGCCGAAAGCCTGGACATCGACATCGAGGTGCAACTGCCCGACGGCGGCGCGCAGGTGACGCAGGCCAACGACCACGGGCTGCCGCTGGCGACCAGCGCCGCGAAGAACCCGCTGCGCAAGGAACTGCAGAAGCTCGCCAAGTCGCTGCACGACCTGAACAAGGCCGCCGAGACCGGCAAGGGCAAGTGATCCAGGCCATTCGATCCAAGGGGTAGAGACAGATGTTCAGCCGCTTCAAGAAAGACAATGCCCCTGCCCGGCCCGCCGCGCCCGCCGCCGCTGCCGCGGCACCCGCCCCTTCGGTCCCCAAGCCCGCCCAGGCGGCGCCGGTTTCCGCCATGCGCGCCCTGCCCTCCGCCGCCGCCCGCAGCCCCGCCGAGGCGGTGGCCGCGGACAAGGAGGCCAAGCGCAAGACCCGGATGATGGAGCTGAAGCTTGAGCTGCACAAACGGCTTCTGGAAACGCTGAACCTTTCGGCGCTGGAACATGCCAGCGAACAGAACCTGAAGATGGAAATCTCGTCCCTTGCCTCCGAGGCGCTGGACGAGATGTCGGTCGCGCTGAACAAGGACGACCGCACCACGCTGGTGCAGGAACTCTATGACGAGGTGATGGGGCTGGGGCCGCTGGAGCCCCTGCTGAAGGACGAGACCGTCAACGACATCCTGGTGAACGGGCCGAACCGGGTCTTCGTGGAACGCGCGGGCAAGCTGCAACTGACCGACGTGACCTTCCGCGACGAACGCCACCTGCTGCGGATCATCGACAAGATCGTCTCGGCCGTAGGCCGCCGGGTCGATGAATCCAACCCCTATTGCGACGCCCGTCTGGCGGACGGGTCGCGCTTCAACTGCATGGTGCCGCCGGTGGCCGTCGACGGCTCGCTGGTGTCGATCCGGAAGTTCAAGAAGGAAAAGCTGCAGATCGCCGATCTGGTCAAGTTCGGCGCCTTCACCGAAGAGATGGCGGCCTACCTGCAGGCCGCCGTCTCCTGCCGGCTGAACGTGATCGTCTCGGGCGGGACGGGCTCGGGGAAGACCACCACGCTGAACGCGCTGTCGTCCTTCATCGACAACACCGAGCGGGTGCTGACGATCGAGGATACGGCGGAACTTCAGCTGCAACAGGTGCATGTCGGCCGGATGGAAAGCCGCCCGCCCAACGTCGAGGGCAAGGGTGCGGTGACCCAGCGGGATTGCCTGCGCAACGCCCTGCGGATGCGCCCCGACCGGATCATCGTCGGCGAAACCCGGGGCGAGGAAGTCATCGACATGCTTCAGGCGATGAACACCGGTCACGACGGGTCGATGACCACGATCCACGCCAACAACCCGCGCGACGGCATCAGCCGTCTCGAGAACATGGTCGCCATGGCCGGGATCGAGATGCCGCTGAAGGCCGTGCGCAGCCAGATCGCATCGGCCGTCAACCTGATCGTGCAGGCCAGCCGCCTGCAGGACGGGTCGCGCCGCATGGTCAGCATCACGGAAATCACCGGGATGGAGGGCGAAGTGATCTCGATGCAGGAGGTGTTCCGCTACGAACGTCTGGGGATCGAGCCTTCGGGCAAGATCATCGGCCGCTTCAACGCCACCGGCATCCGCTCTTCCTATTCCGACCGCTTCCGGCAGTGGGGCTTCGACCTGCCGCCGTCGATCTATGAACCCATCGTGTAAGGTCCCGCCATGCAGATCAGCGCTGCCCCCCTTATCTACATCATGATCTTCGTGGCGGTGGTGGTCCTTGTCGAGGGCCTCTACCTGACCGTCTTCGGCAAGTCGATCAGCCTGAACAGCCGCATCTCGCGGCGGCTGACGCTGCTGGAAAAGAACGGCAACCGCGAACAGGTCCTGGAACAGCTTCGCAAGGAGATGAGCCAGCACCTGAACTCGAAGTCGATCCCGCTTTACTCCATCCTTGCCAAGAAGGCGCAGCGGGCGAACATCGCTTTCTCGCCGAAGGCGCTGATCGGCATCATGGCGGGACTGTCGGTCTTCGCCTTCCTCGCGATGACGGTCGGCACTTCGGCCGAACTGGGCATCCGGGTGATCGTCTCGATCGGAATGGGCGTCGGCGGCGTCTATGTCTGGGTCAACAACAAGGCCAAGAAACGGATGTCCCTGATGGAGGAACAACTGCCCGATGCGGTGGAACTGATGGTGCGCTCCCTGCGCGTCGGCCATCCGTTCAGCAGCGCCATCGGCATCGTGGCCAAGGAAGTCCCCGATCCGCTGGGATCGGAATTCGGCGTCATCGCCGACGAAGCCGCCTATGGCCGCGACGTGGCCGAAAGCCTGAAGGCCTTCGCCGAGCGGATGGACAGCCAGGACCTGCGCTTCCTTGCCGTCGCCGTGTCGATCCAGCAGACCTCGGGCGGCAACCTGGCCGAGATCCTGGAAGGGCTGGCCAAGGTGGTCCGCGCCCGGTTCAAGCTGTTCCGCCGGGTGCGCGCCATCACCGCCGAGGCGAAATGGTCGGGCATGTTCCTGTCGGCCTTCCCGATCCTGGCGTTGGTGATGATCAATGTCATCCAGCCCGACTATTACGACGAGGTGCGCGAGACCGCCGCCTTCGTCCCGGCCGCCCTGGTGGTCGTCGCCTTCCTGATCATCAACGTGATCTTCATGAAGGTCATGGTCAACATCAAGGTCTGAGGTCGCATCATGTTCAGCTCCGTGAAAGACAGCCTGGTCTCGGCCCTTGGTCCGCTGGGTCCCCTGATCGCGGTCGGCGTTCTGGGGCTGCTCCTGGTCGTGATCGCCCTGCCGACCATGATGAAGAAGCAGCGTGACCGCTTTGCCGAACTGAAGCACGAGTCGCGCCCCGGCAAGAGCGACAACAGGACCCTTCGGCGTGCCGGTGGCAAGGCCGAGAAACTGGAGAAATTCGCCCATTTCCTGGAACCGCAGAAGGCCGAGGAAATGTCGGCCATCCGGCTGAAGCTCCTGCGCGCGGGCTACCCGGACAAGAGCGCGGTCCACATGTTCCACGCCGCCAAGCTGGTCTTCGGCATCGGCGCGCTGGTGCTCGGATTGGCCTATGCGATGCTGAAATCGGCCAGTGAGGATGTCTCGACCCAGTCGATGATCCTCTATACGCTGATGCCTGGCGCGATCGGCTACTACCTGCCGCAATACTGGGTCACCAAGCGGATGGAGAAGCGCCAGACCGAGATCACCCAGGGCTTCCCCGACGCGCTGGACATGATGCTGGTCTGCGTCGAGGCGGGCCAGTCTCTGGACCAGGCGATCATCCGGGTGGCGAAGGAAAGCCGCGCGGGCTATCCCGCCCTTGCCGACGAATTCGAACTGGTCAGCCATGAGGTCAAGGCCGGCAAGGAGCGGGTGACAGTGCTGAAGGACATGTCCGACCGGGTCGGCATCCCGGACGTGGCCTCTTTCGTGACCACACTGGTGCAATCCGCCACCTTCGGCACCTCGATCGCCGAGGCGCTGCGTGTCTATTCTGCCGATATGCGCGACAAACGAGTCATGCGGGCCGAAGAGAAGGCGAACATGTTGCCGACGAAGCTTACTCTTGGCACAATGATGTTCACCGTACCGCCGTTGCTGATCATCCTGATCGGCCCTTCTGTTTATGGCATCGCCACGATGATGGGTGAGATGGCGGCCAATCGCTAAGAGCAGACGTGACAAGAACAGGCCTAACGTTTCTGACGCTGATCCTGCTGGCCGCCTGTGGAAACACCGGCGGCCCGGGTGTGTCGCGGAACACCCCCTACGGCGTCAACCCCCGCGGCGAGGCGGTCGATCCATTGGTCGTCGGCCATCGGCTGATGGCGGCGGGTGAATACGAACTGGCGCTGAAGGCCTATTACGGCGCAGCGGCCGAGCATGGCGTCAATGTCGACACGCTTTCCGCCGTCGGCTCGGCCAACCTCAAGCTGGGCCGTCTGGGCCAGGCCGAAAAGATCCTGCGCCGCGCATTGGAAAGGGACCCGACCTTCGTGCCCGCACTGAACAACCTTGGCGTCGTGCTGATGGAACAGGGCAAGCCGGGCGAGGCCAGGAAGATCTTCCAGGAGGCCTATGCGCTGGACAGTGGCCAATCGGACTCGATCCGCCAGAATCTGATGCGCGCTATCGCCGCGACCGAGGCGAATGTGTATGATGCCCCAAAAGAAGAAGAAGGCGAGTACCAGTTGGTGCGGCGCGAGAAGGGCAAATATGTCCTCCTGACGCAACTCTGACCGGGGCTCCGGGCAGTCAACGAAAAGGACGCAAAATGCGCCAGACGGTTTTCTTCGCGCTGTGCCTAGGGAGCACGGCGCTGCTGGCAGCGTGCAACGGGGCGGGATCGGACGCCCAGGTCCAGCGCGCGCTGAAAGACGTGAACGTCATCGACGAATCCAACCTGAACGACATCATGCTGACGGTGGGCGACCCGAATGAGGCGGTCGCCTATTTCCAGGGCGCGCTGCAGAAGGACCCCGGCCGGGTGGACCTGATGCGCGGCCTGGCGAAGTCGCTTGCCCGCGCGGGCAAGCCGACCGAGGCCGCGGGGGTCTGGGAAAAGATCACCGCCTCGGCCGATGGCACGATGGACGACCGGGTGATGCTGGCCGACGCCTATATCCGCGCCAACCAGTGGGACAAGGCCAAGCAGGCCCTGAACTCGATCCCGCCGACGCATGAGACCTATGACCGCTACCGGCTTGAGGCGATGGTGGCCGACAGCGAGAAGAACTGGAAGAAGGCCGACAGCTTCTACGAGATCGCCGCCGGGCTGACGGCGAAGCCCGCGGGCGTGCTGAACAACTGGGGCTTCTCCAAGCTGACACGCGGTGACAATGCGGGCGCCGAGAAGCTGTTCACCGAGGCGCTGAAATACGACCCCACCGTCTTCACCGCCAAGAACAACCTGGTGCTGGCCCGCGCGGCGCAGCGCAAGTATGATCTGCCGGTGGTCGACATGACCCAGTCCGAACGGGCGGAGCTGCTGTATACGATGGCGCTGGCCGCCATCAAGCAGGGCGATGTCTCCGTGGGCAAGGGTCTGTTGCAGCAGGCCATCGACACCCATCCCCAGCATTTCGAGGCCGCCACCCGCAGCTTGGCCGCGCTTGACGCCAACGTCAGGAACTGAGGCCCCGCCATGGACAGCTATCCGACGGTCCGCGAGGCCCTGGTCTTCCTGCCCTTCGTCCTGCCCATCGCCCTCTGGGTCGCCTGGAGCGACATGGCGCGGATGAAGATCCCCAACAAGGCCGTGCTGGCGATGGCGGCGGTCTGGCCGCTTCTGGGCTGGATCGTGGTTCCGCTGAACCTCTGGCTCTGGGGCTTCGCCATCATGGCCATCGTGCTGGTGGCGGGGTTCGTCGGCAATGCCGCGGGGCTTTTCGGCGCGGGGGATGCGAAATTCGCCGCCGCCATGGCCGGCGTCTTCACCGGCGGCGACCCGATCTTCATCGCCACCCTTTACGCCGTCTGCTCGCTTGGCGCCTTTGCCGTCCACCGCGGGTTGCGCGCCATTCCCGCTGTGCGCAACCTGACACCGGACTGGAAAAGCTGGACCCACAACAAGTTTCCCATGGGTCTTGCGCTGGCCTCGATGGTGGTCCTCTACCTTCTTGCCGCCTTCCTGCCCCAAGGCTGACACCTTTCCCGGCTACCCCCTTTCCCGAGTCAGTCCGTCCTTGTCGGACCGGGAAAGAGGGGCAGTCGATGAACGTGCAGGTCAATCCGGCAACCCAGGCAGCGCAATCGGGTGTGCAGCCGCCGCCCAGCCCGCGCAGCTTGGCCGATACCGGCATCAACACGGTGATGATGCGCGACATCCTGTTGAAGACGATGTTCCGCACCAACCTGTCGCTGGTATCGGAAATCGCCCGCGCCATCAGCCTGCCGGTGCCCCTGACACAGGATCTGGTCGACCTGGCCCGCAGCCAGCGCATGATCGAGGCGACGGGCACCCTGCACGCCACCTCGGGCAACGAGATGGGCTATCAGTTGACCGACAGCGGCAAGGCCCGGGCGCTGGATGCGCTGTCGCAATCGGAATATTACGGCGCAGTCCCCGTGCCGCTGGAGCAATACCGCGAGCAGATCCAGCGCCAGTCGGTGCGCAACATCAAGCTGACGCGCGACCAGTTGATGAGCGGGATGGGCCACCTGATCCTGCCGCCCGACCTGATCGGCAACCTCGGCCCGGCGGTGACCTCGGGCCGGTCGATCCTGATGTATGGCCCGCCGGGCAACGGCAAATCCAGTATCTCCCACGGCATCCGCGCCGCGCTCGGCGACAAGGTCTATGTGCCGCGCGCCATCGAATATTCCGGGCAGGTGATCTCGGTCTACGACCCGATCGTGCATTCGGCGGCGGAAACCGTGGTGGACGACCCCAACGCGCTGCGCCGCACCTCGAACCGCTTCGACCAGCGCTATGTCTATTGCGAGCGGCCCTCGGTGATCACCGGGGGCGAATTGAGCCTCGACATGCTGGACCTCGCCTACAACCCCACGGCCCGCACCTACCAGGCGCCGCTGCAGCTGAAGGCCACCGGCGGCATCTTCATCATCGACGACCTTGGCCGCCAGGCCGAGCCGCCGCAGAAGATCGTCAACCGCTGGATCGTGCCGCTTGAGGAAAGCCGCGACATCCTTGCCCTGCAATCGGGCGAGAAGTTCACCGTGCCCTTCGACACGCTGGTGATCTTCTCCACCAACTTCCACCCGAACGAGATCTTCGACGGCGCGGCGCTGCGGCGGATCTTCTTCAAGATCAAGATCGACGGGCCGGACCAGCAGAACTTCCTGAAGATCTTCGCCATGGTGGCGAAGAAGAAGAAGATGCCGCTGGACGAGAAGGCGCTGATGTATCTGTTGAAGGTCAAGTTCCCGACCATCGGCAACAACTACGCCAACTACATGCCGGTCTTCCTGATCGACCAGATGATCTCGGTCTGCGAATTCGAGGGCATTCCCTACCAGATGACCCCCGACCTGATCGACCGCGCCTGGAGCAACATGTTCGTCCGGCAAGAGGCAATCGCGCATTAGGTTGGATCGGGCCTTGTCCGGCCTGGCTGGCGAAGGCCTCCGCCTTCGCTACGAAGCGACGCTTCCCCCTGTCCGGCCGGGACCATAAATCCCGGCCAGCGCCCGCCCCGCCCTCGGCGGGCGCTTCTCGCCCGCCGGGTCAGGCGCTGGCCTCTCGGAGTTTAGGGCTGACAGGTCTACAGCGGAACCCATTCGCACGGACGGGGGCGAGGCAGTGCCTCGCCTTCTCCCGCCCGGTCAAACTGCGGAGCGTCCCACGACGAAGTGCCGAAAGCAAATGCCCCCCGCCCTACTCCATCACCACCACTTCCTGCGCCCGCATCGACCCGCCCTCGCGC
>CAYLSD010000059.1:0-16917 GCA_964386345.1 uncultured Fuscovulum sp. | reverse complement strand
GTCGGCGACATCGAGGGCCTGCCGTTCTTCGAGGCGATCCGCCAGTTCATCCACGAACGCCCGCGCGGCCAGTCGATCCTGATGCACCTGACGCTCTTGCCCTACCTCGCGGCTTCGGGCGAGCTGAAGACCAAGCCCACCCAGCACAGCGTCAAGGAGTTGCAAAGCATCGGCCTTGCCCCCGACGTGCTGGTCTGCCGTTCCGAACACCCGATCCCGGAGCGCGAGCGCGAGAAGATCGCCCTCTTCTGCAACGTCCGCAAGGAAGCGGTGATCCCGGCCTACGACCTTTCCACCATCTACGAGGCGCCGCTGGCCTATCACCGCGCCGGTCTGGACCAGGCGGTGCTGGACGCCTTCGGCATCACGCCCGCGCCGAAGCCCAACCTTGCCCGCTGGGAAGACGTGATGGACCGCATCTCGCATCCCGAGGGCGAGGTCCGCGTCGCCATCGTCGGCAAATACACCCAGTTGGAAGACGCCTACAAGAGCATCGCCGAGGCGCTGACCCATGGCGGCATGGCCAACCGCACCAAGGTCCGCGCCGAATGGATCGACGCCGAGATCTTCGAGCGCGAGGACCCGGCGCCATATCTTGAGAATTTCCACGCCATCCTTGTCCCCGGCGGCTTCGGCGAGCGCGGGACCGAGGGCAAGATCCGCGCCGCCAGTTTCGCCCGCACGCGCAAGATCCCCTATCTCGGCATCTGCCTTGGGATGCAGATGGCGGTGATCGAGGCGGCCCGCAACCTGGCCGGGCTGAAGAACGCCGGGTCCGAGGAATTCGACCACGAGAAGGGCGAGAAGCGCTTTACCCCCGTGGTCTACCACCTGAAGGAATGGGTGCAGGGCAACCATACCGTGCGGCGCAAGGCCGACGACGCCAAGGGCGGCACCATGCGGCTGGGGGCCTATACCGCGACGCTGAAGGACGGCTCGGCCGTGGCCCGCATTTACGGCGCCACCACGATCGAGGAACGCCACCGCCACCGTTATGAGGTGGACATCCAGTATCGCGACGCGTTGGAGAACTGCGGGCTGATCTTCTCGGGCATGAGCCCGGACGGCAGGCTGCCCGAGATCGTCGAGGTCAAGGACCACCCCTGGTTCATCGGCGTGCAGTTCCACCCGGAGCTGAAGTCGAAGCCCTTCGCCCCACATCCGCTGTTCGCGGATTTCGTGCGGGCGGCGATGGAGGTGAGCAGGTTGGTGTGAGGCTACGCTTCTCTTGTCGGCGGAAGACCTTGCTTCATCGGCAGGAGATAGGTCCCCCCTTTCGCGGGGATTGCAGGAGCGGAGTCGGGTACCACGCAGCGGCTGGCCTTCTGCCGGAGCCCTACTGCCCGAAGTGACCCTCCCCCCGACACACGGGGAATCCCTTGCCCCACCCCTCCCCATCCTGCTACGCCGCTCCCCATGCTTTCCTACCAGCACGCCTATCACGCCGGGAATCTGGCCGACGTCCAGAAGCACGCGCTTCTGGCGTGGGTGCTGGACTACCTGACCCGCAAGGACAAGCCGCTGAGCTATATCGAGACCCATGCCGGGCGGGGCCTATACCGCCTGACCGGGGAAGAGGCGCGGAAGACCGGCGAGGCGGCGCAGGGCATACTGAAGCATCTGGACTGGTTCCCCGAAGGCCATCCCTACCGTGAGCGGCTGGACGAGGTGCGGGCGATGTATGGGGCGGATGCCTATCCCGGCTCGCCGCTTCTCGCCGCGCTCGGGCTGCGCGAGACCGATACGATCCACCTTGCCGAACTGCATCCGCAGGAACATGCGGCACTGACGGAAACGCTTTCCTCCTGGGGCGCGCATGTCCACAAGGCGGACGGGCTGGACCTCGCGCTGGCGCTCTGCCCGCCGATGCCGCGGCGGGGGCTGCTGCTCTGCGATCCCTCCTACGAGGTGAAGGAGGATTACGACCGCATCCCCCGGGTCTTCGCCCAACTGGCGCGCAAGTGGAACGTCGGGCTGCTGGTCCTGTGGTATCCGATCCTGCGCGGCGCCCCGCACCTGCCGATGATCCGCGCGCTGGAGGCGCAGCATCCCGATCACCTGCGCCATGAGGTGCGCTTCCCGCCGGCGCGCGAGGGGCACCGGATGGAAGGTTCGGGCATGTTCTTCGTCAACCCGCCCTGGGGACTGGCGGACGAGGCCGCCCGGCTGACCTCGCTGTTCAAGGAGCTGCGATGATCCCGTTCCACACGCTCGATGTCTTCACCGAGACGCCCTTCGCGGGCAATCCGCTGGCCGTGGTGCTTGGGGCCGACGGCCTGACCACGGCGCAGATGCAGACCATCGCGCGCGAGTTCAACCTGTCCGAGACGATCTTCGTCATGGCCCCGCGCGACCCGGCCAATACCGCCCGGGTCCGCATCTTCTTCCCCACCGCCGAGATTCCCTTCGCGGGCCATCCGACCATCGGCTGCGCCATCCTGCTGGCGGAACAGGCACATGAGGGCGATTTCTCCACCACGATCACGCTTGAGGAAGAGGCCGGGCTGGTCCCCGTCGCCGTCACCCGGCGGGATGGCCGGATCACTGCCGAACTGACCGCCCCGGTCCTGCCCTATCCGGCAGGCGGCACGCCGGACGCGGCGCTTGTGGCGGCAGCGCTGGACCTTGCGCCCGAGAACCTCGGGCCGCACCTCCCCGGCACCCACGAGGGCGGGCCGGGTTTCCTTTACGCGCCCATCGCCAGCCTAGACGCGCTGGCCCGCGCAAGACCGGTGGAGCCGCACTGGTCGCGGCTGATCGCCGCCCATGGCGTCGACAGCGCCTATCTCTACACCAGGGGCGAGGATTGCGACTTCCGCGCAAGGATGTTCAGCCCCACGGCGGGCATCCCGGAAGACCCGGCAACCGGCTCGGCCTCCGCCATCCTTGCCTCGCAACTGCTGGCCAATGGCGCAATCGCCGACGGCACCACCGCGCTCACCCTGCATCAGGGGGTTGAGATGGGCCGCCCCTCCATCCTGCGCCTGACCATCGAGGCCGCAGGCGGCGCCCTGACCGCCGTCCGCATCGCGGGCAGCGCCGTGCGGATCGGCGAGGGGCGCTTGCGGCTGCCGTGACGGCTGGCGCGCGCGCGGCAAAGCCCCTATCTTCCGCCCATGTTCGAAACCTTCCTCCGCCGTCTCCTCTCTCCCGAACCGCCCCCTCTGCCCGAGGCCGAGGCGAATCTGGCGCTGGCCGCGCTGATGGTGCGCGCCGCCCGCACCGATGGCCTCTATTCCGCCGAAGAGGTGGAGCGGATCGACCGGGTGCTGATGTCCCGGCTGGGGATCGGCCCCTTCGAGGCCGCGAAGCTGCGCGCCGAGGCCGAGGTGCTTGAAGCCGAGGCCCCCGACACCGTCCGCTTCACCCGCGCCCTGAAGGCGGCAACGGCGCTGGAGGACCGCGCCGGGCTGCTGCAGGCGCTGTGGTCGGTGGCGCTGGCCGATGGCCTGCGCGAGGCCGAGGAGGACCGGCTGATGCGATTGGTGGCGAACCTGCTGGGCCTGAGCGACGTCGAGAACGCGCGGGCGCGGCAGGCGGCGGAACGCGGGCTGGCGCAGGAATGATAGCCTCCCTGGGCATGTATGACTTCGGCCCGGCGCAGACGGCGAACGACCGGCTCTGGTCGCTGACCCGCGATGCGCTGCGGGCGGACGGCTACAAGGCCCCCGAGGCGCTGATCCGCGGCGAGGGCGCCTACTGGCCCGCATGGGAAAGCCCCGATCTCGTGCTGTCGCAGACCTGCGGCTATCCCTACCGCGCCCGGCTGCACGGGCATGTCGCGCTGGTCGGCACGCCGGATTACGGCCTGCCCGGCTGCCCGCCCGGGCATTACCGCTCGGTCTTCCTCGCCCGGAAGGACGACCCGCGCGAGGCATTGCAGGATTTCGCCGGCGCCCCCATGGCCTTCAACGAGGACCTGTCGCAATCCGGCTGGGCCGCGCCCGCGCATCACCTGCTGTCCTTGGGCCTGACGCCCGCCCCCGCGCTGCGCTCGGGCGGCCACCGGCTTTCCGTGCAGGCCGTGGCGGAAGGCCGCGCCGATCTGGCGGGGGTGGACGCACTGACATGGGCGATGCTGCAAGGGCAGGAGCCTGCCGCGGCCCTGCTCAAGATCGTGGCGGAAACCGAACCTACCCCCGCCCTGCCCTATATCTCGGCGGCAGGCGCCGATGCCCCGGCGATTTTCGCCGCCTTGCAACAGGCCATCGCCGCGCTGGCGCCCGAGGACAGGGATGCGCTTCACCTGCGCGGGCTGGTGGCGATTCCCGCTGCGGCCTATCTGGCGGTTCCCACCCCGCCGCCGCCCCGGCACTTCGGGATGAAAGATTGATCAAATCGACGCCACGGCAGGCCGCAATCGGCTGAATCGCCGTTGCAATGAGGCGAAAACTGCGCCCTATTGACGGAAAGAACACAAACCGGACAGGCGCATAGAACGCCACCGGACCATCAGGGGAAGCGAAGGGGAGCCATGGCCGACACCCCCGTCATTGAAATCCGTGATCTTCACAAATCCTATGGCAACCTTGAGGTGCTGAAGGGCGTCGACCTCGTGGCACCACGCGGCAACGTGATCTCGCTGATCGGCTCTTCGGGGTCGGGCAAATCCACGCTGCTGCGCTGCTGCAACCTTCTGGAGGACAGCCAGCAGGGCAGCATCCGCTTCGAGGGCGAGGATGTCCACTGGAAGGGCACCGGCCACCACCGCCACCCCGCCGACCGGGCGCAGGTGACGCGCATCCGCACCAACCTGTCGATGGTGTTCCAGCAGTTCAACCTCTGGGCGCACATGACCATCCTGCAAAACGTGATGGAGGCGCCGGTAACGGTGCTGAAGCGCGACCCGAAGGAGGTCGAGGAGACGGCGCGGGGATATCTGGCCAAGGTGGGCATCGCGGAGAAGGCCGATGCCTGGCCCGCGCAACTGTCGGGCGGCCAGCAGCAGCGCGCCGCCATCGCCCGCGCCCTGTGCATGGAACCCCGGGCGCTCTTGTTCGACGAACCCACCTCGGCGCTGGACCCCGAACTGGAACAGGAAGTCGTCAAGGTGATCAAGGCGCTGGCCGACGAGGGCCGCACCATGCTTCTGGTCACCCATGACATGAAGCTGGCCGCCGACTGCTCGGACCACGTCATCTTCCTGCATCAGGGCCGGATCGAGGAAGAGGGCGCGCCCGCGCAGGTCTTCGGCAATCCGCAAACCGAACGGCTGCGCGGCTTCCTGTCCGCCACGGCGGCATAAGGGGGGCGCATGGGCTGCTTCGCCTCCGTCTCGGCCCTCGGCGCCACGCTGACCCTTGCGGCGGCGGGCGACGGGTCGCTGGTGATCGGAACCGAGGCGCCCTTCCCGCCCTATATGGTGCTGGCCGAGGACGGCGGCCTGACCGGCTTCGAGCATGACCTGATGCAGGAGATCTGCACCCGCGAGCATCTTGCCTGCGACTGGCGGCGGGTGGCATTCGAAGAGCTGATCCCCGGCGTGATGGACGGCCGTTTCGACGTGGTCCTTGGCGGCATGGCGATCACCCCGGAACGCCGGGCGCTGGTCGATTTCACCATCCCCTACCAGCAGACCGACGACACCGAATGGTTCGTGGGCTTCCCCGGCGCGCCGGACCCGGGCACCGCGCATATCGCCGTTCAATCCGGCACCCTGCACGAGGCATGGCTGCGCGACGAAGGGCTGGACTACCGCGCCTATACCACCGAAATCCAGACGCTTGAGGCGGTGGAGAACGGCCCCGCCGACCTGGCCTTCGGCCCCTTCGAGATGCGTCCCGACCTTGCGCCCCGCTTCGCGGCGCAGGGGATGGAACTGCTTTACGAAGTGCAGCTTGGCGACGAGGGCACCGCCATGGCCGTCTGCAAGGGCAACGGCGATCTTCTGGCCGTGCTGAACGGCGCGATCCGCGCCATGCAGGCCGACGGCACCATGGCCACACTCGAATCCCGCTGGTTCTGAGATGGAATCCGCGGCAACCGCAACCGAAGCAAACCAACGGGAGACCAAGATGAAGAAACTGCTTCTCGCCACCGCGCTCGCGGCCCTCGGCACCGGCGCCTTCGCGCAGGATGCGATCAAGATCGGCACCGAAGGCGCCTATGAGCCCTACAACTACATCGACCAGGCCACCGGCGAACTGGTCGGCTTCGAGATCGAACTGGGCGCCGAACTGTGCAGCCGCGCGGGGCTGAGCTGTGAATTCGTGCAGAACGACTGGGATTCGATCATCCCCAACCTGCAATCGGGCAACTACGACGCCATCATGGCCGGCATGTCGATCACCGACGAGCGCAAGGCGATGATCGACTTCTCGGAAAACTACACCCCGCCGTCCAGCTCCGCCTACATGGCCACCTCGGCCGATGCCAATATCGGCGACGGCGCGGTGATCGCCGCGCAGATCTCGACCATCCAGTCGGGCTATATCGCCGAACAGGCAGGCGTCACCCTGCTGGAGTTCGCCAGCCCGGACGAGACCGTCGCCGCGGTCAAGAACGGCGAGGCCGATGCGGTCTTCGCCGACAAGGACTATCTGGTGCCGATCGCCGGGGATTCCGGCGGCGCGCTGGTGATGCTGGACAATGACGTGGCGCTTGGCGGCGGCATCGGCATCGGCCTGCGCAAGTCGGACACCGCGCTGAACGAGAAACTGACCGCCGCAGTCCAGTCCATGAAGGCCGACGGCAGCCTGAACGCGCTGATCGAGAAATACTTCGGCCCCGAAGCCGAAAAATTCTGATCAGGGAAAGGGGCGGCCTCCGGGCCGCCCCGCCGTATCCGCCCGATGTTCACATATTGCGCCGATCCCCGCTCGCTCGAAGGGCTGCAATGGCTGAGTTGCTATCTGACGACGGCAACGCATTTCAGCTTTTACTGGTCCTTCGCCACCGTCCTGCTGCTGCTGACCGTCACGGCGCCCCTCGCGCTGGCCTTCGGCTTTGCCGGCGCCTCGGCCGCGCGATCGCATGTGCTGCCGGTGTCGTGGCTGGGCCGCGGCTATATCGCGGCGGTGCGGGGCGTGCCCGACATCGTGTTCTTCCTGTTCTTCGTCATAGCGCTGGATCAGGGGATCGAATGGGTCAAGCACCTCTTCGTCTGCGAGGACCTGTCGCAACCCGTCTGGAACAACGGCGAATTCCGCGTCTGCCCGGCGGCCAAGGTGCCCCTTGGCACCGCCTCTCCCTTCATGGTCACGGCCTATTCCTTCGCGCTGGCCGTCACCACCTTCGCCATCGTCTTCGGCGCCTTTGCGGCCAACGTCCTTTACGGCGCGATGAACGCCGTGCCCCGCGCCCAGCTTGAAACCGCCGAGGCCTACGGCATGTCGCATGGTCAGGTGTTCCGCCGGGTGCTGATCCCGCAGATGTGGATCTATGCCCTGCCCGGCCTGTCGAACCTGTGGCTGATCCTGATCAAGGCCACGCCGCTGCTGTTCCTCCTCGGCATCAAGGATGCCGTCTACTGGGCGCGCGAACTGGGCAGCGCCAAGACCTCGGGCAACAACCCCTATCCGCATGGCGACTGGCGGCTGTTCTACTTCCTGGCGCTGCTGGTCTTCTACCTCGCCGCCACCCGCGTGTCCGAGATCATCCTGACCCGGATCACCCGCCGCCTGTCGCGCGGCCAGGCCACCCGTGCGGGCGAGGAGATGCGCAAGGGAGGAGCCGCCGCATGAGCTGCTGGGACACCTTCCAGGACTATGCCCTGCGATCCCTGGGCTATGGCGAACGTCTTCTGCCGCGCAGCGGCTTCGACCTGTGCCAGCAATTCACCCTGATCGGATCGGGGCTGATCTGGAACATCTATTTCGGCGTCCTGGCCCTCGGCGCCGGCTTCCTTCTGGCGAATGCGCTGGCGCTGGCCAAGGCCAGCCGCAGCCCCTGGACGCGCAAGCCCGCCGAATGGTTCATCTTCCTCTTCCGCGGCTCGCCGCTCTTCATCCAGTTCTTCCTGGCCTATGAGGCGCTGGTCCTGTTGCCCAAGACCGGCATCAACCTCTTCGGCATCACCATCGAGACCGCCTGGACCACCCGCGCCTGGGCGGGGGCGCTGTTCGTGCTGTTCCTGAACACCGCCGCCTATTCGGCAGAAATCTTCTACGGCGCGCTGAAGACCATTCCCCGCGGCGATCTGGAGGCCGCCGATGCCTATGGCATCACCGGCTGGAAACGCTTTGCCCGGATCGAATGGCCCACCATGATGCGGCTGGGCTGGCCCGCCTATACCAACGAGGCGATCTTCCTGTTCCACGCCACCACGCTGGTCTATTTCTCGGGCTTTCCGGCGTTCCAGCAGCGGGGCGACGCGCTCTATTACGCCAACTACTTCGCCGACAAGACCTTCAACCCCTTCATCCCCTATCCGATCGTCGCCTTCTACTTCATCTGCCTGACGCTGCTCCTGATCTGGCTCTTCGGCGTGGTGAACCGCAGGCTGAACCGGCACCTGCCATCGAACCAGCGGCAGAAAATCCGCTTGCGTCCGAACCTGATCCGGTAGTAGGCTATTTTTGATCAAATTATCCGGGCACCCGCCCGGACCCGTGGGCAAAGCCGAAAATCAAGGCCCCGCGGGAAGGCGATCGAAACCAAGGGAAGGACCAAGGGCATGGTCCGAACTTGCGCATCGGGCGGGCCGCGGTGAATCCACCGGTGGCTGCGGGCGCGGGGATCGTGCCCTTCCTGATTTGACATGATGAAGGACTGGCTCAGAAAGCACCCCAGCGTGCGGACCATTCGCGTGGCCGCCGCCGATCTCAACGGACAGGCCCGCGGCAAGCGCGTGCCCGCCCGCTTCGCCGACAAGGTGGTGAAGGACGGAACCCGTTTCCCCTTCTCCGTCCTCAACCTCGACATCTGGGGCGAGGACATCGACGACAGCCCGCTGGTTTTCGAACAGGGCGACCAGGACGGCGTGCTGAAACCCACCGAACGCGGCTTCATGCCGATGCCCTGGCTTGAGGCGCCGACCGCGCTGCTGCCGATCTGGATGTTCCGCGAGAACGGCCAGCCCTACGAAGGCGACCCCCGCCACGCGCTGCGCGCCGTGGTCGACCGCTACAAGGAACGCGGCCTGACCCCGGTCTGCGCGATGGAGCTGGAATTCTTCCTGATCGACGACAGCGGCAAGACCATGCAGGTCCCGGCCAGCCCCCGCAGCGGCAAGCGCCGCAAGGCGGCGGAGACCCTGTCGATCCGCGCGCTGGACGCCTTCGACACCTTCTTCACCGACCTCTACGACGCCTGCGAGGCGATGGACATCCCGGCCGACACCACCACCTCGGAAACCGGGCTGGGGCAGTTCGAGGTCAACCTGATGCATTGCGACGACGCGCTGCGCGCCGCCGATGATGCCTGGCTCTTCAAGATGCTGGTCAAGGGGCTGGCCCGCCGCCATGGCTTCGCCGCCAGCTTCATGGCCAAGCCCTATCAGGACTATTCCGGCTCGGGCCTGCACACGCATTTCTCGGTGCTGGACGAGAAGGGCAACAACATCTTCGACAGCGGCGGGCCGAAAGGCACCGCGCAACTGCGCCATGCCATCGCCGGATGCCTGTCGGCGATGCATGATTCCACCCTGCTGTTCGCGCCGCATTTCAACAGCTACGAACGGCTGGTGCCCGACAAGCACGCGCCTACCGCCATCAGCTGGGGCTACGAGAACCGCACCTCGGCCATCCGCATCCCGGCGGGCAACCCGGCGGCGCGGCGGATCGAGCATCGCGTGGCGGGGGGCGACGTGAACCCCTACCTGATGCTGGCCGCCATCCTCGGCGCCGCGCTGACCGGGCTTGAGGATGCGGTCGAACCGCCGCCGCCGGTCACCGGCAACGCCTATGCGCTGGACCTGCCGCAGATCCCGGCGTCATGGGAAGCCGCCATCGACGCCTTCGAGAACTCGGACATCCTCTACCGCTTCCTGCCCAAGGAGATCATCCGCAATCTGGTGCAGACCAAGCGGCAAGAGGTGCATTACATCGCCGAACTGACGCCCGAGGAGCGGGTGGAGCTGTATCTCGATACGGTCTGACACCTTTGCCCCCCTTGACCCAAGGGGGGCAAAGGCACACCCTTCCGTCACGCGAACCCTAACGGATTTCCCATGCAGATCGGCATCCTCCAGACCGGCGAATCCCCCGACGCGCTACGCGCCGACATGGGCGACTACCCGGATTTCTTCGAAACCCTGCTGGCGGACCGCGGCCTGACCTTCCGCCGCTGGCCTGTGCTGCGGAACGAGTTCCCCGGCAGCGTGCATGACTGCGAGGGCTGGCTGATCACCGGATCGCGCTTCGGCGCCTACGAGGACCATCCCTGGATCCCGCCGCTGGAAGACTTCATCCGCAAGGCCTATGCCGAACACGTCCCCGTGGTCGGCATCTGCTTCGGCCACCAGATCATCGCCCAGGCCATGGGCGGCAAGGTGCAGAAATATGGCGGCGGCTGGTCGGTCGGCCCCACCGAATACGATTTCGGCGGCGAGAAGATCACCCTGAACGCCTGGCACCAGGATCAGGTGGTGGAGAAACCGCAGGGCGCCGAGGTCGTGGCTTCGACCGGTTTCTGCGCCAATGCGGCCCTGCTTTACGACGACCGCATGTTCTCGGTCCAGCCGCACCCGGAATTCCGCAAGGAGTTCATGGAGGGCCTGATCAAATACCGCGGCCCCGGCCTTGTTCCCGAAGGCACGCTGGCCGAGGCCACGGCCCGCATCGACACGCAACTGGACAGCCCGAAAATGGCGGACCGGATCGCCCGGTTCTTCCTGAACCACCAGACCAAAACCACTGGGGCCGAGAAGCTCCGCGCCTGAACCGGCGCGGGGGCCACCCCCCCAACTCACGTGTGACCTATGTCCAAATGGACCGACCAGCTGCCCGAGGCGGCGCGCGACTACATCGGCAACCGCCGGGTGGACGAAGTGGAATGCATCATCGGCGACATCGCCGGGGTGGCGCGCGGCAAGGCCATGCCCGCCGCGAAATTCGCCAAGCAGACCAACTATTTCCTGCCGAACTCCATCTTCCTGCAGACGATCACCGGCGAATGGGCCGACAATCCCTTCGACGCCTTCACCGAACCCGACATGATCCTCGAACCGGACTGGTCCACCGCCACCGCCGCCCCCTGGACCGCCGATGTCACCCTTCAGGTGATCCATGACGCCAGGGACCAGCAGGGCAACCCTGTCCCCTACAGCCCCCGGAACGTGCTGCGCCGCATCCTGTCGCTTTACGAGGCGCAGGGCTGGCGTCCGGTCGTCGCGCCCGAGATGGAGTTCTTCCTGACCGCCCGCAATACCGACCCGAACATGCCGGTGATCCCGCCGATGGGCCGCTCGGGCCGCCGGGCAGCGGGCAAGCAGGCCTATTCCATGTCGGCGGTGGACGAATACGGCAAGGTCATCGACGACATCTACGACTTCGCCGAGGCGCAGGGGCTTGAGATCGACGGCATCCTGCAAGAGGGCGGCGCGGGACAGGTGGAGCTGAACCTCGCCCATGGCGACCCGCTGGAACTGGCCGACCATGTGTTCTTCTTCAAGCGGCTGATCCGCGAGGCGGCCCTGCGCCACGACTGCTTCGCCACCTTCATGGCCAAGCCCATCGGCGGCGAACCGGGGTCCGCCATGCACATCCATACCTCGGTGGTGGATATCAAGACCGGCAAGAACATCTTCTCCGGCCCCAAGGGGGTGGAGACCGAGGCCTTCATGCATTTCATCGGCGGGATGCAGAAGCATCTCGGCGCCGCGGTGGCGCTGTTCGCCCCCTATGTCAACAGCTACCGCCGCTATGTCCCCGACTTCGCCGCGCCGATCAACCTGGAATGGGGCCGCGACAACCGCACGACGGGCCTGCGCATCCCGATCTCGGGCCATGCCGCGCGGCGGGTGGAAAACCGCCTGCCGGGGATGGATTGCAACCCCTATCTCGGCATCGCCTCCACCCTGGCCTGCGGCTACCTCGGCCTGGTGAACAAGGTCGCGCCCCGGCCCGAATGCAAGGGCGACGCCTATTTCGACAGCGCCGAAATCCCGGTCAACCTTGGCGATGCGCTGGACCTTCTGGACGAGGACGAGGCGCTGAAAGAGGTGATGGGCCCGGAATTCGCCAAGGTCTACGACTCGGTAAAGCGCAACGAATACAAGGAGTTCCTGCAAGTCATCAGCCCGTGGGAGCGCGAGCATCTGCTCCTGAACGTCTGATGCGCCTGAACCTTCTTCACGCCAACGATCGGGCGGGGGAATACCCCGCCAGCTATTACGCCGCGACCGCCGTGCCGCTGGAGCCCTTCGCCCCGCTGCAAGGCGAGGCGACGGCGGATGTCTGCATTGTCGGCGGCGGCTACACCGGCCTGTCGGCCGCGCTTCACGCCGCGCAGAAGGGCCTGTCGGTGGTGCTGCTGGAAGCGCACCGGATAGGCTTCGGCGCCTCGGGGCGCAACGGCGGGCAGGTGGGCTCCGGCCAGCGGCAGGACCAGATCTGGATCGAAAAGGCCGTGGGCAAGGAAGACGCCCGCCGCCTCTGGGACATGGCCGAGGACGCCAAGGCCCTTGTCCACGACCTGATCGCCACCCATGCGATGGAGGGCGTGAACTGGCGTCCCGGCGTCGCCCATGCCTGCTGGTCCGATGCGGAAGTCCGCGACCTGCACCTCTACGCCGAGAAGCTGCGCCGCGACTACGGCTACGACAAGCTGGAACCGCTGGACCGCGACGGCATCAGGGCCCTGATCGGGTCAGAGGCCTACAAGGGCGGCGAGATCGACCGGGGCGCCGCCCATCTCCACCCGCTGAACTACGCCATCGGGCTGGCCAGGGCCGCCGTGGCCGCGGGCGCCCAACTACATGAGCGCAGCGAGGTGCTGGAGATCCGGCAAGGCGCCAGGCCGCGCGTCGTCACCGCGCAAGGCGCCGTCACCTGCTCCACCGTGCTGCTGGCGGGCAACGGCTATCTCGGCGGGCTGGAGCCGAAGGTCGCGGCAAGGGTGATGCCGATCAACAACTTCATCCTCGCCACCGAGCCCCTGGGCAACCGCGCGAAGGAGATTCTGTCGGAACCCGTCGCCGCCCATGACACGAAATTCGTGGTCAACTACTGGAGGCTGTCCGAGGACAACCGGCTGCTGTTCGGCGGCGGCGAAAGCTATGGCTACCGCTTCCCCGATCTGGTGAAGACCGTGTCGAAACCGATGCTGGAAGTCTATCCCCAGTTGAAGGACGCGAAGATCGACTACGCCTGGGGCGGCACGCTGGCCATCACCCTGAACCGGATGCCCTGCTTCACCCGGCCGCAGCCGAACGTCCTTTCGGCCTCGGGCTATTCCGGCCATGGCGTGGCGCTGGCGACCCTTGCCGGCAAGCTGCTGGCCGAGGCCGCCTCGGGGCGTTCGGCGGGCTTCGACCTGATGGAAAGCCTGCCGCAGCGCCGCTTCCCCGGCGGGGCGATGCTGCGCTGGCCGCTGCTCGTCGCCGCGATGACCTGGTATTCCACCCGCGACCGGATCGGCTTCTGATCCGGGACAGGCGGGGGCCAGCCCCCGCGACCGGCCCGACTCGACTCGCAGGCCGCAAAGTCCCATATCTGTCCCATGTCGCTGCCCCCCGGATTCCTCGACGAGTTGCGCACCCGCGTCTCGCTTTCCGCCGTCATCGGGCGGAAGGTCACCTGGGACATGCGCAAGTCGAACATGGCCAAGGGCGACTGGTGGGCGCCCTGCCCGTTCCATCAGGAAAAATCCGCGTCTTTCCATGTGGATGACCGCAAGGGCTATTACTACTGCTTCGGCTGCCAGGCGAAGGGCGATGCCGTCACCTTCGTGAAGGAGACCGCGAACCTCTCGTTCATGGAGGCGGTGGAGGAACTGGCGCGCGAAGCGGGCATGACCATGCCCGCCCGCGACCCGAAGGCCGCCGAGAAGGCCGACCGCAGGACGCAACTGGCGCAGGTGGTGGAAGAGGCGATCCGCTTCTACCGCCTGCAATTGAAGACCGGCGCGGGGGCCGAGGCCCGGCGCTACCTGACGGAAAAGCGCCGCCTCGGCGAAGCCGCATGGGACCGCTGGGAAATCGGCTGGTCCCCGGACAACGCGCAGGCGGTGATCGAGGCGCTGGCGGCCAAGGGATTCTCGCAGGATCTGATGATCGCCTCGGGCGTGGTGGCGAAGACCGACTCGGGCCGGGTCTACGACCGTTTCCACAGCCGCATCATCTTCCCGATCCGCGACGCCCGCGGCCGGGCGATCTCCCTCGGCGGCCGCAGCCTCGACCCCAACGCCCGGGCGAAATACCTGAACGGCCCGGAGACGGAACTGTTCGACAAGGGCCGCAACCTCTTCAACCAGTCCCCTGCGCGCGAGGCGGCGGGCAAGGGCAAGCCGCTGATCGTCGCCGAAGGCTATATGGACGTGATCGCCCTAAGCGAAGCGGGCTTCACCGCCGCCGTCGCCCCCCTCGGCACCGCCGTCACCGAAGACCAGTTGCGGCTGATCTGGCGCATCAGCGACGAGCCGGTCATCGCGCTGGACGGCGATGCCGCGGGCCTGCGGGCGGGCCTGCGGGTGGTGGACCTTGCCCTGCCGCTGCTTGAGGCCGGCAAGGCCCTGCGCTTCGCCCTTCTTCCCGGCGGGCAGGATCCCGACGACCTGATCAAGGCCGAAGGCGCCCCCGCGATGCAGAAGGTGCTGGACGAGGCGCAGCCGATGGTCCGCCTGCTCTGGCAGCGCGAGACCGAGGGCCGCGTCTTCGACAGCCCCGAACGCAAGGCCGCGCTGGACAAGGCCCTGCGCGCCACGCTGAAACGCATCGCCGACCCCTCGATCCGCGCCCATTATGGCGAGGAGATCAAGGAATTGCGCTGGCAGCTTTTCGGCACCCGCCGCGCCGCCACGCCCCGCCAGAACCGGCCATGGACCCCGGGCCAGAAACGCTTCCAGCCCGAGCCGATGCCGACCGAGGGCACCCGCGCCTCCTACCTTGCCACCGCGGCCGCGCCGGAAGATGCGCTGCGCGAAGCGGTGATCCTTGCCGCCCTTCTGCAACGGCCCGGCCTGATCCCGCGCTTCGAATCCGCGCTGGAACGGCTGGACTTCGCCTCCGAAGACCACAACCGCCTGCTGAACCTGATCCTCACCCACGGACACGAGCCGGACTGCGCCGATCTGGTCCGCACCGACAGCCCGGGCGCCCTTGACCGGCTGCTGGCCAATCCCCATGTGCGCATCAACCCCGCCCTCCAGCCGCGCGCCGGCGAGGATCTCGCCGCCGCCTGCGTCGAGGAGGCGCTGGCCCGCCTGCAGGCCGACCGTGCCCATCGCGCGGAACTGACCGAGGCCCAGGCCGATGTCGAGGGGCTTGCCGACGAGGGCCTGACCTGGCGCATCGGCAAGGCCGCCGAGGCCCGGGCCAACGCCGCCCGCGGGCCGCAGGAGCAGAAGACCGAGGCGATCGTCGCCCCGAACGGAGTCGAACTGGACCGCGAGGAACTGGACCGCGCCCGCCGCCTGCGCGAGCAGATCGACTTCACCCGGGGCGGCAAGGCCCGGATTTGAACCGTTCGGTGGGGTGATTCGGGATGCCCCCGCCCGTGATTCGCGTTATTGATCCGACACCCGAACCTGATTCGCACCTGCAGGAGCAAACATGGCCCTCAAGGACGCCGACGACGCCAAGCCCGACACCGAAGAACAGGATGTCTCGCTGGACATGAGCCAGGCTGCCGTCAAGAAGATGATCGCCGATGCGAAAGAGCGCGGCTACATCACCTATGACCAGCTGAACCAGCACATGCCACCCGAGCAGGTGTCTTCCGAGCAGATCGAGGACGTGATGTCGATGCTGTCGGAAATGGGCATCAACGTCATCGAGGACGAAGAGATCGAGGAAGGCGAACCGCCCGTCGGCGGCGAACTGGTCGAGACCTCGACCTCGCGCGAGGTAGCCATCGCCGGCACCACGACCGAGACGCTGGACCGCACCGACGATCCGGTGCGGATGTATCTGCGCGAGATGGGGTCCGTCGAACTCCTGTCGCGCGAGGGCGAGATCGCCATCGCCAAGCGGATCGAGGCCGGGCGCAACACCATGATCGCGGGCCTGTGCGAAAGCCCACTGACCTTCCAGGCCATCACCATCTGGCGCGACGAACTCCTGTCCGAGGAAATCCTGCTACGCGACGTGATCGACCTCGAGGCCACCTTCGGGCGCAGCCTCGACGGCGAAGAGGACATGGAAGGCCCGCAACTGGACGAGATGGCCGTGGGCGGCCCTGCCCCCCGCCGCAGCGGCGAAGAGCCGGAACTGGACGCCGACGGCAACCCGATCCAGTCCGAGGACGACGGCGACGACGACGACGAGGCCTCGAACATGTCGCTGGCCGCGATGGAGGCCGCGCTCAAGCCCAAGGTGCTTGAGACGCTGGAGATCATCGCCCGCGACTACGGCCGTCTGGCCGAGATGCAGGACAGCCGGATGAACGCCGCGCTGTCGTCGTCAAGCCGCTTCTCCACCTCGGAAGAGGCCGCCTACCAGAAGCTGCGGTCCGAGATCGTGCTGCTGGTGAACGAGCTTCACTTGAACAATTCACGCATCGAGGCGCTGATCGACCAGCTTTACGGCATCAACAAACGCATCATGTCGATCAATTCCGGCATGGTGAAGCTGGCCGACGCCGCCCGGATCAACCGCCGTGAATTCATCGACGAATACCAGGGCTTCGAGCTGGACCCGACCTGGCTGGACCGCATGGCGGAGAAGTCCGGCCGCGGCTGGCAGGCGCTTCTGGAGCGGTCGCGCCCGCAGATCGAGGATTTGCGGGCCGAGATGGCGCAGGTCGGCCAATATGTCGGCGTCGACATCTCGGAATTCCGCCGGATCGTGAACCAGGTCCAGAAGGGCGAGAAAGAGGCGCG
>CAYLSD010000058.1:0-17492 GCA_964386345.1 uncultured Fuscovulum sp. | reverse complement strand
GGCCCCCTACACCCGCGACACCAGCACCTTGTCGATGCGCAGCCCGTCCATGTCCACCACCTCGAAGCGATGGCCTTCCACCTCCGCCACCTCGCCCAGAGCGGGCATATGGCCCAGCTGGTGCAGCACCAGCCCGGCCACGGTGTCGTATTCCCCGGCCAGATCGCGCGGCAGGCCCATGCGGTCGCAGAACTCGTCCGCCGGCATCCAGCCCGCCACCAGCAGGCTGCCGTCCGCCCGTTCGGCGATGGCAGGCTCATCGGCCTCGGAAGAGGCTTCGGCCCCGGTGATCGCCTCCAGCAGGTCGGCGGTGGTGATGATGCCCTCGAAATGGCCCCATTCGTCATAGACCAGCGCCATGTGGTGTTCGGATTTCTGCAGCACCTCGATCACGTCCAGCGCCTCCATCCGGTCGTTGACCACCGGCACCTCCTGCAACAGCGCCTTCAGGTCAACCGCCTCGCGGCGCGAGACGGCGCGGAACACGTCGGCCAGCGTCACGATGCCCACCACGTCGCCCTCGGCATTGGCGACCGGCATCCGCGGCCGGGCGATGCGGCGCACCGCCGCGACGGCCTCGGTGCTGCTGGCCTCCAGCGACAGCATCTCGATCTCGTTCCTCGGCGACATCAGGGCGCGGGCCGAGCGGTCGGACAGCCGCATCACGCCCGCCATCATCACCCGCTCCTCATCCTCCAGCACGCCGCCCTCATGCGCCTCGGCCAGCAGGACATGGACCTCCTCCTCGGTCACCTTGGCGCCGCCCGCCCCGCGCTGGCCGATCAGCCAGAGCAGCGCCTTGCCCGAACGGTCGAGGAACCAGACCACGGGCGCCGCGACGACGGAGATCAGCGTCATCATCGGCGCCACGCGGATCGCCACGCCTTCCGGGTTGCGCAGGGCAAGCTGCTTCGGCACCAGCTCGCCGACGATCAGGCTGACATAGGTGATCGCCACCACCACGCCGCCGACGCCAAGACGCGCCGCCCAGACCGCATCCATCCCCTGCCCGGCCAGCCAGCCCCCCAGCCGCCCGCCCAGCGTGTCGCCCGCCAGCGCACCCGAAAGGATGCCGACCGCGGTGATGCCGATCTGGACCGAGGACAGGAAGCGCCCCGGCTGCTCGGCCAGCCGCAGCGCCATCCGCGCGCCGCGGCTTTTCGACTCCAGCGGTTTCAGCCGCCCGGGCCGGGCCGAGACCACGGCCAGTTCCGACATCGCAAGGACGCCGTTCAACAGGATCAGCGCCAGGATGACAAGCACTTCGGCAATCATCGGGGTCCCCCCAGAGACGGGGGCACCCGCCTTCGACTTCGCGTCTTCGTCTTCACGGCGCGATCCTCACGCCTTCGCGCGCCGCGAGGTCGCAGAAGAACTGCCAGGCCACCCGGCCGGAGCGCGCCCCGCGCGTGGCCTGCCATTCGATCGCCTCGGCCTGCAACCTGTCTTCCGGCACGCTTACCCCATGCGCGGCGCAATAGCCGCGGATCATCGCCAGATAATCATCCTGCGAACAGGGATGGAAGCCCAGCCACAGCCCGAACCGGTCGGAAAGCGACACCTTTTCCTCCACCGCCTCGCTGGGGCTGATGGCGGTTGAGCGTTCGTTCTCGATCATGTCGCGCGGCATAAGGTGGCGGCGGTTCGAGGTGGCGTAGAAGATCACGTTCTCGGGCCGCCCCTCGATCCCGCCGTCCAGCACCGCCTTCAGCGATTTGTAATGCTGGTCGTCATGGCTGAACGACAGGTCGTCGCAGAAGAGAAGGAACCGGCAGGGCGCGGCGCGCAGGTGGCCCAACAGGCGCTGCACCGTGGGCAGGTCCTCGCGCGAAAGCTCCACGATCTTCAGGTCATGCCCCTCGGCCCGCACCTGCGCATGGATCGCCTTCACCAGGCTGGATTTCCCCATCCCCCGCGCGCCCCAGAGCAGCGCGTTGTTGGCGGGCAGCCCGGCGGCGAAATGACGGGTGTTCTCCAGCAGCGTATCGCGCGAGCGGTCCACGCCGACCAGCAGCGAGATATCCACGCGGGAGACCCGCGCCACCGGCTCCAGCCGGTCGGGCGCGGTGTGCCAGACGAAGGCCCCGGCAGCGGCGAAATCAGGCGCCGGCATCGGCGCGGGGGCCAGCCGCTCCAGCGCGGCGGCGATACGATCCAGCGTCATGGTCTCAGGCGGGGTGTTCACCCCTGCTCTCCGTCCGTTTCCTCGTCCCACAGGCCCTCGGCCTTCAACTGGGCCTCGCGCCGCTTCTCGATCCGGCGGATCAGGAAGATCGACACCTCATACAAGGGATAGACGGCGAAGAACAGGATCAGCTGGCTCATCACGTCCGGGGGTGTGACCAAGGCGGCCACGATCAGGATGATGACGATGGCATAGCGCCGCATCCCCGCCAGCCCGCGCGAGGAGACGAGGCCCGCCTTGCCCATCAGCGTCAGCAGCACAGGCAACTGGAAGCACAGGCCGAAGGCGATGATCAGCTTCAGGCTGATGTCCAGCGTCTCGTTCACCTTGCCCTGGAAGACGATCTCGATGCCTTCCTTGCTGGCGGCGGGCACGACCGCCAGCGCCTCGCCCTCGGCCACGTCCGACAGGCCCGGGAAAACGGCGGCCAGCACCGAATAGCTGTCGGCGAAGCCAAGGAAGAAGCTCATCGCGATCGGCGTCACGACGTAATGCGAGAAGATCGCCCCCAGAAGGAACAGCACCGGCGAGGCGATCAGGAACGGCAGGAAGGCCTGTTTCTCGCTGCGGTAAAGGCCGGGGGCGATGAAGCGCCACAACTGATAGGCGATCACCGGAAAGCTGACCATCAGCCCGGCCACGACCGAGATATGCACCAGCGTGAAGAAATACTCCTGCGGCGCGGTGTATTGCATCACCGGATGCGGATTGCCAAGCGCCCGCATCGCGTTCTCGATCGGCCGCAGCATGAAATCGAGGATCGGGTCCGACACCACGAAGCAGCACAGCATGGCCACGATGAAGGCCATGACCGACCAGATCAGCCGGTTGCGCAGTTCCGCCAGATGCTCGATCAGCGGGGCCGAGCTGTCGTCGATCTCGTCCTTCGCGCTCATGCCGTCTCGCTGTCGGGTTGTGCGGGTTTCTTGCGGGTGCGGCCGGGTTTGCGGGCCGGGGCGGGGGCAGGTTCAGCCGCGGGCGCCGCCGCATCGGAGCCGGCCTTGCGCAGCTTCTCGGCCGCCTCCTGCGCCACCGCCTTGCGGGCGGCCTGCTTCTCGGCCAGCGCCGCGGTGGCGGGGCCCATGGCCGCGGCGGGTTCTGCCGCTGCCGGAGCGGCTGCCGCAACCGTGGCCGCAGCGGCCGCCGCAGGCTTGGTGACCTTGGTCTTCATCGGGTCCCATTTCTCGAAACGGTCGGTCGCGGATTTCACCGCGTCCAGACCCATCGCCTTGGGATTCGCCACCTTCTTCAGGTCGTCCGCCACGTCCTTGACACCGGACTCCTGCGCCGCCTGCTCCATCGCCCGGCTGAACTCGCGCCCCATGGCGCGCAGCTTGGCGGTGACACGGCCCAGTTCGCGGAACATGCCCGGCAGGTCCTTCGGGCCGATCACGACCAGCGCAACGATCGCGACGACCAGAAGCTCGGACCAGCTCAAATCCATCTCTCGCCTCCGCGCGCGCCGCCGCCGCTCAGACCTTTTCCTTCTCGGAAGGCGTCACGTCCTTCGCGACGTCCACCTTGGCATCCTCGATCTCCTTGGTGCCATCGGCGACGCCCTTCTTGAAGGCGGTGATACCCTTGCCGACCTCGCCCATCAGGCTGGACACCTTGCCCTTGCCGAAAAGAACCAGGACGACGACCGCGATCAGAAGCAGGCCCGGCAGACCGATATTGTTCAACATGGAAGACCTCCATTCCCTGCCCCGTCCCCGGGGCCTTGTGCAGAACTGCCCCCAGATAGACCCGGCGGCGGGCCGCTTCCAAGCCCCAACCCCCTTGCCGCCCCGTCTCAACTGACAGTATTTTGTCAGTAGGGCGGGGTTCGCCCCGCCGCTGGAAAGCCTATGAAACGCGACGCCCGCCTTTACGACCTGATCCAGATCCTGCGCGACGGCAAGCTGCACACGGCGGCGGAACTGGCCGCCCGGCTTGGCGTCTCGCCGCGGACGATCTGGCGCGACATGGCGATGGCGGCGGAAACCGGGCTGCCGGTGACGGGGGAACGCGGCCTCGGCTACATCCTGCGCTCGCCCCTGATGCTGCCGCCGACCATGCTGACCCCCGACGAGCTGGACGCGCTGACCCATGGCCTGCGCCATGTCGAGGCAACCGATCCCGCCCGTGCCCGCGCCGCCCGCAGCCTGCTGGCCAAGGTGGCGACGCTTCTGCCGCAAGCGGGGCTGGAAGAAGATGGCTGACCCTGATTTTTCGACGAAAAATCATCCCTTTCCGATTTTTCGACGAAAAATCGTTACCCCGGAAACACGAAGCATCTGTCCCGGCGGATCATCAGCCACAGCGCCGTGCCCGGTTTCGGCAGGAACACGCCCGGCACCGAGGCCGTCAGCTTCGACCCGTCGCAGTCCATGCGGAAATCGACAAGGCTCTCGCGTCCCAGATAGCGCGCGCGCAGCAGCACACCCCGCGCCGCCGTTCCGTCCTGCGGTGTCGGCAGGGGCCCGCGACCGCCGCGGTCGAAGTCGATCTTCAGGTGCTGCGGCCGGATCACGATCTCCACCGCCGCGCCGTCGGCATGACCGGGGGTCAGGAAATCGCCGAAGGGCGTCGCGGTCAGCGCCCCCTTCGACACGCCCCGGATCACGTTGACATCACTGAAGAAAGCCGCCGCCGCCTTGTCCACGGGCGCGTTGTAGACATTGTAGGGCGCCCCCTGCTGCACGATCCGCCCCTCGCGCATCAGCGCGATCTCGTCGGCCATCCGCATCGCCTCGTCCGGCTCATGCGTGACCAGCACCACCGCCGTGCCTTCCTCCTTCAGGATCTCCAGCGTGGTGTCGCGGATGCCGTCGCGCAGCCGGTTGTCGAGGCCGCTGAAGGGCTCGTCCATCAGCATGACCCCCGGCCGCGGCGCCAGCGCGCGGGCCAAGGCCACCCGCTGCTGCTCTCCCCCCGACAATTGATGCGGATGCTTGGCGGCAAAGCCCGACAGGTTCACCCGCTCCAGCAATTCGCCCACCCGCCGCGCCTTTGCCGCCTTGTCGCCGGTCAGGCCGAAGGCGACATTGGCCGCCACCGTCAGATGCGGGAAAAGCGCGAAGTCCTGGAACATCATGCCGACGCCGCGGCGTTCCGGCGGCAGGTGCAGGCCCGGCCCCGCCATCGGCCGGCCGTCGATCCGCACCTCGCCCGCATCGGCGCGCTCCACCCCGGCGATGATCCGCAGCGTGGTGGACTTGCCGCAGCCCGAGGGACCGAGAAGGCAGGTCACCTGCCCCGCCGCCACCCGCAGCGCGACATCCTGCACCACCGGCCGCCCTCCGAAGGCGCGGGTCAGGTTGCCCACTTCCAGCCGTGGCGCGATCTCCGCCATCGCAATCCCTTAGAAAAACACTCAAGGATTGCGGTTAGCAGCCCGCGCCCCGGGCTGCAAGGCACGGGGGTCACATGGAGAGATTGGTCGCACCCCCGTCCAGCAGCAGGTTCTGCCCGACGATGAAGCCCGCATGGGCAGAGCAGAGGAAGGCGCAGGCCGCGCCGAATTCCTGCGCCGTGCCGTAGCGTCCGGCGGGGATGGTCGCCATCCGCTCGGCCTGCGCCTCTTCGTAGGAGATGTTCCTCGCCCGAACCACGCCCTGGTCCAGCGCCACCGCCCGGTCGGTGGCATGGATGCCGGGCAGGAGGTTGTTGATGGTGACGCCCTTGCCCGCCACCTGCCGCGCGGTTCCGGCGACGAAGCCGGTCAGCCCCGCCCGCGCGGCGTTCGACAGACCCAGAACCGCGACCGGCGCCTTCACCGACACGCTGGTGATGTTGACCACCCTGCCCCAGCCCCGCGCCATCATCCCCGGCAGCACCGCCTGCATCAGCGCGATCGGCGTCAGCATGTTGGCGTCCAGCGCGCGGATGAAATCCTCGCGGCTCCAGTCGCTCCACATCCCCGGCGGCGGGCCGCCCGCATTGGTGACGAGGATGTCGACCTGCGCCCCCGCCGCCGCCAGCACCGCCGCCCGGCCCTCTTCGGTGGTGATGTCGGCCACCACGGGCGTGACCTTCCCCCCTGCCCCGCGCAATTCCGAGGCCGCCGTCTCCAGCGCCTCCGCCCCCCGCGCGCAGATCACCAGATCGACCCCCGCCTCGGCCAGCGCCCCGGCACAGCCGCGGCCAAGCCCTTTCGAGGCCGCGCAGACGATTCCCTTCCTGCCGCGAATACCAAGATCCATTTCAATCCTCCGCCATTTGCCCCAGCCTAGCGGGCGCGGGTCCGGGGGAAAACCCCGCACGAATCCCGGTGTTTGACCCCGCCCTTCAACCTTTGCTAAAGGTCCTGCAACCGAAGGTGGGGGCCTTCGCCTTGCCTCAGATACAGGGTCCGCCGACCGACATGTCCGCCTCAGCCTCCCCGCCGCCCGGCCAAGCCTGCCAGCTTTTCGCGGCCGAGGACATCTATGTCACCATCGGCGTCAACACCGGCGACGGGCTGGCGCCGCCGGATCAGGTGGTGGAAGGCGACATCTACGAGCTGGACCCCGAGGCCCGGCCGCTGCGGCTGGTGATGACGCGCCCCGCCGCGGGGGTGGAGCCGCAGGTCACCGATGGGTCCGCCGTGGGCAGCCCGGGCGAGGTGGTGCGGATGGCCGCCCGCTACACGCTGATGTCGCCCGACGGCGACAAGGTGGAACTTCTGCTGCTGCCGGTCGGCGGCAGGCTTTACGCGCTGCCGCTGTCGCCGCTGTCGGCGCGTGCCGACTATACGCTGGTCAAGGTGGAAACCGCGCCGGAGGAGACGCGACTTTCGGACCTGATGTGCGTCTCCTTCGCCCGCGGCACGATGATCACGCTGGCGACCGGCGCGCAGAAGCCCATCGAGCGGCTGCGGCCCGGCGACAGGGTGCTGACCCGCGACCACGGGCCCCAGCCGCTGCGCCTGCTGGGCGGGGCGACGCTGCGCGCCCATGGCGCCTTCGCCCCGGTGGTGATCCAGGCCGGGACGCTGGGCAATTCCGGCGACCTGATCGTCAGCCAGCACCACCGGATGTTCCTCTACCAGCGCCAGCGCATTCCCGGCCTGCCGACCTCGGAGCTGCTGGTGCAGGCCAAGCATCTGGTGGATGACGAGAACGTCTTCATCCGCGAGGGCGGCGCGGTGGAATATTTCTCCCTCGTCTTCGACCGGCACGAGATCGTCTATGCCGAGGGCATCCCCGCCGAAAGCCTGATGGTGAACGACGCCACCGTCAGCCGCCTGCCGCCCGAGATCGCCGCCGAGGTGCAGGCCCGCTTCCCCGGGCTGGCGCAGGTGCAGCATTTCGGCACCGAGGCCGGGCGGCAGTTCCTGTCGCAGGTCGGCCCCGGCGCGCTCTACGCTGCCCCGAAGCGTCCGCGCCGCCGCTAGAGGCCCGGATTTTCGCCGAAAATCCGTAGATTCGAGTTTTCGACGAAAACTCGGCTGCTCCGGCGAAGGCGGGCGACAGCACCACCTGCGGCAGGATCACGGGCTTGCCGGCCTCCTCCCCGTGGACGCGCCGCCGCATTCCCGGTAGAAGGCGCGCCATGCTGGACAACGCCCCCTCCCTTCCGCCCGAAATCGCCCGCCGCCGGACCTTTGCGATCATCGCACACCCGGACGCAGGCAAGACCACGCTGACCGAGAAGTTCCTGCTGTTCGGGGGCGCGATCCAGATGGCCGGTCAGGTCCGCGCCAAGGGCGAGGCGCGGCGCACGCGGTCGGACTTCCTGAAGCTGGAACAGGACCGGGGCATTTCCGTCTCGGCCTCCGCCATGTCCTTCGATTTCGGCCGCTACCGCTTCAACCTTGTCGATACCCCCGGCCACAGCGATTTCAGCGAAGACACCTACCGCACCCTGACCGCGGTGGATGCCGCGATCATGGTGATCGACGGGGCGAAGGGCGTGGAAAGCCAGACGCAGAAGCTGTTCGAGGTCTGCCGCCTGCGCGACCTGCCGATCCTGACCTTCTGCAACAAGATGGACCGCGAGGCCCGCGACACCTTCGAGATCATCGACGAGATCCAGGAGAACCTGGCCATCGACGTGACGCCCGCCTCCTGGCCTATCGGCCAGGGCCGGGACTTCCTTGGCGCCTACGACCTTCTGAACGACCGGCTTGAGATCATGGACCGCGCCGACCGCAACAAGGTGGCGGAATCGGTCAAGCTGGAGGGGCTGGACGATCCGAAACTGGCCGACCACATCCCCGAGGACCTTCTGAAGAAGCTGCGCGAAGAGGTTGAAATGGCACGGGAACTTCTGCCCGCCTTCGACCGCCACGCCTTCCTGCACGGCGCGATGACGCCGATCTGGTTCGGCTCGGCCATCAACTCCTTCGGCGTCAAGGAACTGATGGAGGGCATCGCCGCCTATGGCCCCGAGCCGCAGCCGCAGAAGGCGGCCGAGCGGCAGGTCGGCGCCGATGAGCCCCGCGTCGCGGGCTTCGTCTTCAAGGTGCAGGCCAACATGGACCCCAAGCACCGCGACCGGGTGGCCTTCGTCCGCCTCGCCTCGGGCCATTTCGAGCGGGGGATGAAGCTGACCCATGTCCGCACGAAGAAGCCGATGGCGGTGACGAACCCCGTCCTCTTCCTTGCCGCCGACCGCGAACTGGCCGAAGAGGCCTGGGCGGGCGACATCATCGGCATCCCGAACCACGGCCAGTTGCGCATCGGCGATGCGCTGACGGAAGGGGAAACGCTGCGCTTCACCGGCATCCCCTCCTTCGCGCCGGAGCTTTTGCAGAACATCCGCGCGACGGACCCGATGAAGGCCAAGCATCTGGAAAAGGCGCTGATGCAATTCGCCGAGGAAGGCGCGGCCAAGGTGTTCAAGCCGATGATCGGCGCGGGTTTCATCGTCGGCGTGGTGGGGGCGCTGCAATTCGACGTGCTGGCCAGCCGGATCGAGCAGGAATACCAGATCCCGGTGCGGTTCGAGGGGTCCAACTTCACCTCCGCCCGCTGGATTTCCGGCGACAAGGCCGAGATCGAGAAGCTGGTGAACGTGAACAAGCAGCATATCGCCACCGATTCCGACGGCGACCTGGTGTTCCTGACCCGCCTGCAATGGGACATCGACCGGGTTGTGCGCGACTATCCCGGTGCGCACCTGACCGCGACCAAGGAGATGATGGCCTGACGCCGGCAAGCGGCCCTTGCCAATCCCATCCGCCGCACCCAGATTCGGCACCGGAGGCACGATGTCAGACCCAACCTATCCCGGCGCGCCCGAGAGCCTGATCGACCTCTGGAACGTCCGCCGCCGCCCCCTGCGCGGCGCGCGGCGCGAGGGCCTGCCGCCGCTGGACGCGGACCTGAAGGCGCTGCTGGCGGCGCGCGTCCCCGAGGGGGAAGACCTGCCCATCCCGGCCTCGCCCCATGCGCAGAAGCGGCATGAGATCCGGCGCGAACTGGCGGGCCACAGCGAGCTTGCGGCGCTGAACGGCCTGCTCATCGCGCATCTGCGCAAGACCCGCCAGCCGCGCCACGCGCCGCGCCTCTTCCGCCGCATATGGGAGGAAGAGGCCGAGGCGCTGCTGGCCGAACTGCCGCCGCGCTGGCTGATCTCCTCCGTCATCACCTTCGGCGACCATGGCGTGAACGAAAGCCAGCGGCGGATCGGGCTGGCGATGAACGTCCTGCTTTCGCTGATGAAGCTGTACGAGTTCGAGCGGCTCTCCTCGGGCCTGCCGCCCGACCGGGCCTTCCCCGCCCGCCGCACCCGGAAACGGACGCTGCCGCTGGACATGCCGAATTTCTCGCTGCTGTCCGGGGGGCTCGACATCAACCTGCTGGCGCAGATCTGGGACATGGCGCGGAACGAGCCCGTCGCGGGCCGCATCGCCTGCCACCTGCTGCAGATGCTGAACGACGACCCGCGCACCCTGTTCCGCCGCATCGACCTGATGCGCGAGGACCTGCGCGCCCGCCGCGCCGCCAAGGCCGCAAAGGCCGAGGCGGTCCCCGAATAGGTGCCATGCCTTGACCATGCGGGGGCGATCCTGTATCGCCCGATATGGGCCATTCGGCCCGATCCGCGGGGCGCCCGAAACCAGCGTCCCTTTATTTTGAGCGGGCCGATCCCGCCATGACAGGACGCTGATGACCAAATTCTCCGACCTCGCGCTGGACCCGCGCGTGCTGCAAGCCATCTCGGAAGCCGGCTACGAAACCCCCACGCCGATCCAGGCCCAGGCCATTCCCCATGCCTTGCAGGGCCGCGATGTCCTCGGCATCGCCCAGACCGGCACCGGCAAGACCGCCTCTTTCACCCTGCCGATGATCACGCTTCTCGGCCAGGGCCGCGCCCGCGCCCGGATGCCGCGCAGCCTTGTGCTGGCGCCGACGCGCGAACTGGCCGCGCAGGTGGCGGAAAACTTCGATATCTACGCCAAGCACACCAAGCTGACCAAGGCGCTGCTGATCGGCGGCGTCAGCTTCGGCGAACAGGACAAGCTGATCGACCGCGGCGTCGACGTGCTGATCGCCACTCCGGGCCGCCTGCTGGACCATTTCGAACGCGGCAAGCTTCTCTTGACCGGCGTGCAGATCATGGTGGTGGACGAGGCTGACAGGATGCTCGACATGGGCTTCATCCCGGATATCGAGCGTATCTTCCAGCTGACCCCCTTCACCCGCCAGACCATGTTCTACAGCGCCACCATGGCGCCCGAGATCGAGCGGATCACCAACACCTTCCTGACCAACCCGGCCAAGATCGAAGTGGCGCGGCAAGCGACCGCCTCCACCACGATCACCCAGGGCCTGGTGCAATTCACCCCCACCCGCAAGGACCGCAGCTTCACCGAGAAGCGCGCCGTCCTGCGCGAACTGATCCGGGCCGAGGGCGAGGCCTGCACCAACGCCATCGTCTTCTGCAACCGCAAGATGGATGTGGACGTGGTGGCGAAATCGCTGAAATCGCACGGCTTCAACGCCGCGCCCATCCACGGCGACCTTGCGCAGTCCGAACGGATGAAGACGCTGGACGCCTTCCGCGACGGCACGCTGCATATCCTTGTCGCCTCGGACGTGGCGGCGCGGGGGCTGGACATCCCGGCGGTCAGCCATGTGTTCAACTTCGACGTGCCCTCGCACCCGGAGGATTACGTCCACCGCATCGGCCGCACCGGCCGGGCCGGACGGCTGGGCAAGGCCTTCACCATCGCGGTCCCGTCGGACGGGAAGTATCTGGCCGCCATCGAATCGCTGGTGAAGCTGGAAATCCCGCGCGCGCCGATGCCCGAGGGGCTGGATCTGGCCAGCGCCGGCAGCGACCGCCCGCCGCGGGAAGAGCGCGGCTCGCGCAGCCGCAGCCGCGATGGCGAGCGTGGGGGACGTGAGCGCAAGCCCAAGCCGCATGGCGAAGAGGCACCGCGGCAGCCGCTGCCCCCGGCCGTCGAGGCCGCACCGGAAGAGCGGCGCGAAGAGCGGCAGGCCGAGCCGCGCGAGGAGCGCCGCAGCGGGCGTGACCGCCGTGAGAGCGGACGCGAGGACCGTGGCGAACGCCGCGACAGCAGCCGCGAGCCGGGCCGGGATGACCGCCGCCGCGACCGCCGCGATGACGGGCCTTCGGTCGTGGGTCTGGGCGACCACATGCCCGACTTCCTGACCCGCAGCTTCGCGCTGAAACCCGCACCTGCCGCAGAGGCGGAACCGGCGGACGAGGCCCCGGCGACCGCCGAAGGCGAAAGCTGAGACGAAAAAGGGGGCCGCGCGGCCCCCTTTCCTTTTGCCCCGAGGCCCCGATCCTTCGCCGAAAGATCGAACCTTATTCCGCGACCAGGCGGCTGACCACCACCGTCACCTCGGGCTTCTTGCCGATCTCTTCCATGGCAACCTGACGGACGACCTTGCGGATCTCTTCCTCCAGCCGGTCGTCATCCTTCAGCACCTTGCGGCCCGCGCGTCCCATGTATTCGGCAAGATCGTCTTCCATGGTTTCGTTCAACAGCCGCCCGCCCTTGCCCTGATCGGTCAGGCCGGTCAGTTCCACCCAGGGCTCGCCCATCGGCTCGTCGTTCTCGTCCAGGATCACCGTCACCAGCGCATGGCCGTTCAGCGCCATGCGGATGCGGTCGCGGATCACCCCGTCCATCGCGCCGATCAGCACCGTGCCGTCCAGATAGACCCGGCCGGTCTCGATATATTCGGCCACCGCCGGAACCTCTCCGGTCAGGTCCAGCATGGTGCCGTTGACCGCCACGGCGGCGGCGATCCCGGCCTCATGCGCGATGCGGACATGTTCGGCCAGGTGGCGATGCTCGCCATGCATCGGCACCAGCATGTCGGGCAGCAGCAGCCGGTGCACATGCTCCAGATCCGGGCGGTTGGCGTGGCCCGAGACATGATAGAGGCCGTTCATGTCGTCGATCACCGTCACGCCCATCTCGGAAAAGGCGTTCCAGATGCGGATCACGCCGCGTTCGTTGCCGGGAATGGTGCGGCTGGAGAACAGGAAGCTGTCGCCCTGCTTCATCTCGAAGCCAAGGTATTTGCCGCGGCTCAGCGCGGCGCTGGCGGCGCGGCGTTCGCCCTGGCTGCCGGTGACCAGCAGCATCAGGTTGCGGCGCGGGATTTCCAGCGCCTCCTCCGGCGTCACGGTGCGGGGGAAGCCCTGCAGCACGCCGGTCTCGTCGGAAACCGCCAGCATCCGCTTCATCGACCGCCCCAGCACGCAGATCGTGCGGTCGGCGGCCCGCGCCGCCTCGGCCAGCGTCTTCAACCGCGCCACGTTGGAGCCGAAGGTGGTGGCGACGAACAGCCCCGGCGCCTTGGCGATCAGCTCGGCCAGCGGCCCGGCCAGAGTGGCCTCGCTGCGCCCGGGATGGTTGGAAAACACATTGGTGGAATCGCACATCAGCGCCTTGACCGGCTGTTCGGCGGCCAAGGCCTCCCACATCGCGTCATCCCAGGGTTCCCCCACCACCGGGCTGCGGTCGATCTTGAAATCGCCGGAATGCACGATGCGGCCCGTGGGCGTGTCGATGATCAGGGCGCTGCTTTCGGGAATCGAATGGGCGAGCGGCACGAATTGCACCCTGAACGGCCCGGCCTCCACCACCGCGGGGCGCGGCTCGACCATGGTGATCGCATCCAGCGGCTGCCCCTCTTCTTCCATCTTCAGCCGGCCGATGGTGGCGGTGAAGCGGCGGGCGTAGACCTTCTTCTTCAGCTTCGGCCACAGCAGGCCGAGCGCGCCGATATGATCCTCATGCGCATGGGTGATGAAGATGGCCTCCAGCCGGTCCACCCTTTCCTCCAGCCAGGCGATGTCGGGCATGATCACCTCGACCCCCGGCGCGCCGTCCATGTCGGGGAAGGTCACGCCCAGATCGACCAGGATCAGGCGTTCCTTGCCGGGCGCGCCGTAGCCGTAGACGTAGCAGTTCATGCCGATCTCGCCGGCACCTCCAAGCGGCAGATAGATCAGCCGGTCCTTGCTCATGCGGTTTCCTTGTTGAAGTCGTTGATGAGGACAAGACCGTGCATCGTCAGGTCGTCCTCGATGGAATGGAAGATGTCGGTGCCCTGGGCGAACAGCCCGGCCAGCCCGCCGGTCCCGATGACCTTCGACGGCCGCGGGCGTTCGCGGCTGACCTCGCGCACAATGCCCTCGACCAGGCCGACATAGCCCCAGTAGACGCCGGATTGCATGCAGGCCACGGTGTTGGTGCCGATGGCCTTCGCCGGGCGTGCCACGTCGATATGCGGCAGGGCGGCGGCGGCCATGTGCAGCGCCTCCAGCGACAGGTTCACCCCCGGCGCGATGACGCCACCGACATAGGCGCCGTCCTCGTCCACCACGTCGAATGTGGTGGCGGTGCCGAAATCGACGACGATCAGGTCGCCGCCGTGGCGGGCATGGCCTGCCACGGTGTTGACCAGCCGGTCGGGGCCGACCGTGGTGCCCTGATCGACGCGCGGCGCCACCGGCAGGCGGCAGTCCGGCTTGCCCACCACCAGAGGGCGGCAGTCGAAATAGCGGTTGCACAGCACGCGCAGGTTGAAGACCACGCGCGGCACGGTGGAGGAGATGATGACCTCGGTGATCCTCGCCTCGGTCTTCGTCAACATCATCAGGCTGGAGAGCCAGACGAAATATTCGTCCGCGGTGCGCTTGTGGTCGGTGGCGATGCGCCAGGTGGCGGCGAATTTCTCCCCGTCCCAGACCGAGAAGACGGTGTTGGTGTTGCCGCAGTCGATGGCGAGGAGCATGGGCGTTTCCGGGTGGCTGGCGGCGGAGCCGGGGGTTTCACACCCCCGGACCCCCGTGGAGTATTTGGGCCAAGATGAAGCGGGGCCGGGTCAGAAGAACACCTCCGCGGCGGGAATGGCAAGGGCGCCATCCTTCTGGCGCAGGATCAGGTTGCCGGCGGAATCGATGGTGTCGAAGATACCCTCGCGGGTCTCGGCTCCGGTGCGGGCCTTGATCGGCTCGCCAAGGCGGGCGGCATGGGCCAGCCAGTCGGGGCGCAGCGCGGGAAAACCGCCCTGCCGGAAGGCGGCCTCGCGGGCGGCATAGGCGGGGGCCAGCGCGTTCAGGAAGGCTTCGGGCGTGACGCGCAGGCCGGTTTCCTGAAGCAGGCTGACCGGAAGGACGGCGCCCGGCTCCACCGCGCTGGCCGGGGGGGCGGCGATCAGGTTGACGCCGATGCCGATGGCGAGGATGTCGCCCGAGGCTTCCAGCAGGATCCCCGCCACCTTGCCGCCGTTCAAGAGCACATCGTTCGGCCATTTCAGCGCGAAGGCCTGCGGCAACCCCGTCAGCGCCACGAAGGCGTCGCGCAGCGCCAGCGCGGCGGCGAAGCTGCGGAGCGCCACCTGCGCAGGCGGCTCGGTCACCCGCATCGCCAGCGTGGCGTGGAAGTTGCCTTGCGGGCTGGCCCAGGCCCGGGCACGCCGCCCCCGCCCCGCCGTCTGCTCGCCCGCCAGAATCCACAGCGGCCCCGTCAGCGACGGGGCCAGCCGGAAAGCCTCGGCATTGGTGCTGTCGACCGAGGCCAGGATCACCCGGCCCGGGCTTCCGTCACTTCTGGACAAGGGCCTGCGCCGCCACCGCGGCCGAGCCTTCGATGCCGAAGAGGTTGATCACCCCCAGAAGCATGATCGCCGCCGCCGCCATCAGCATCACCCATTGCACCGGGTCCATGCGGCTGTCGGCCGGTTCGTCCCCGGAACCGAAATACATGTAGTAGACGACGCGCAGATAGTAGAAGGCGCCGATGACCGAGGCCACCGCGCCGGCCACCGCCAGCCAGACCATGCCCGCATCGACCGCCGCCTTCAGCACGTAGAACTTGCCGAAGAAGCCGACCATCGGCGGCACGCCGGCAAGGCTGAACAGCAGCACCAGAAGCGCCATCGCCTTCAGCGGTTCCTTCTTCGAGAACTGGTTCAGCGAGGCCAGGTCGGTGACCGGGCGGCCGTCGCGCTCCAGCGACAGGATGAAGGCGAAGGTGCCGACGTTCATGGTGACATAGATCGCCATGTAGATCAGCGTCGCCTGCACGCCATAGGCGGTGCCGACCGCAAGGCCGATCAGCGCATAGCCCATATGGGCGATCGAGGAATAGGCCATCAGCCGCTTGAATTCCTTCTGGCCGATCGCGGCGATGGCGCCGAGGAACATCGACACCACCGACAGGGCCGCCAGCACCTGCCCCCATTGGCCGGGGATGGAGCCGAAGGCGTCCTGCACCAGCCGCGCGATCAGCGCCATGGCCGCGACCTTGGGCGCGGTGGCGAAGAAGGCGGTGACGGGGGTGGGCGACCCCTCGTAGACATCCGGCGTCCACATGTGGAAGGGCGCGGCCGAGACCTTGAAGGCCAGACCCGACAGCATGAAGACAAGGCCGATCAGCAGGCCGACCGGAGCGCCCTGCCCCAGAGAGGCGGTGATGCCGGAGAACAGCGTGGTGCCCGCATAGCCATAGGTCAGCGAGGCGCCGTAAAGCAGCAGGCCGGAGGACAGCGCGCCGAGGACGAAGTATTTCAGCCCGGCCTCGGTGGATTTCACGGAATCGCGGCGCATGGCGGCGACGACGTAAAGCGCCAGGGATTGCAGCTCCAGCCCCATGTAAAGCGCCATCAGGTCCCCGGCGGAGACCATCATCTGCATCCCCAGAACCGCCAGCGCCACCAGCACCGGGAACTCGAACCGCAACAGGCCGTGGCGGGACATGTAGTCCTGGCTCATCCCCAGCACGGCGGCGGCGGACAGCAGGATCACCACCTTGGCGAAGCGCGCGAAGGGGTCGTCGACGAACATGCCGCCGAAGGCCGCGCGATCCCCCTGCCCGCCGACGCCGATCCACAGCGCCAGCGCCACGAACAGGCCCACCGTGGCCCAGGTCAGCGGTGCGGCCAGCCGGTCCTTGCCGGTGTAGACCGCCAGCAGAAGCGCGGCCATGGCCCAAAGCCCAAGGACGATCTCGGGCAGGACGATGACATAATCGGGAACTGCGCTCATATTCCGGTCCTCAGTGCAGCGCCACTCCGGCCGCATCGGCCGGAAGCGAGGCGTGGTAGTCGGTGATCAGCGCCGAAACGGACGGGCCGATGATGTCGGTGACAAGGCTGGGATAGACGCCGAGGATCAGCGTCATGGCGATGAGGGGCGCGAAGATCGCCTTCTCGCGGAAGCTCATGTCGGAGATGGTCTTCAGCGCCTCCTTGATCAGGTCGCCGAAGACGACGCGGCGGTAAAGCCACAGCGCATAGGCGGCCGACAGGATCACGCCCGAGGTCGCCACGGCGGCCACCCAGGTGTTGACCTGGAAGATGCCCATCAGCGTCAGGAATTCACCCACGAAACCGCTGGTGCCGGGCAGGCCGACGTTGGCCATGGTGAAGAACATGAAGACCAGCGCATAGGCGGGCATCCGGTTGACCAGCCCGCCATAGGCGTCGATCTCGCGGGTGTGCATCCGGTCGTAGATCACGCCGACGCAAAGGAACAGCGCGCCCGAGATGAAGCCGTGGCTGAGCATCTGGAAGATCGCGCCGTCGATGCCCTGCTGGTTCGCCGCGAAGATGCCCATGGTGACATAGCCCATGTGCGCGACCGAGGAATAGGCGATCAGCTTCTTCATGTCGGTCTGCACCAGCGCGACAAGCGAGGTGTAGACGATGGCGATGGCCGACATCCAGAACACCAGCGGCGCCAGAAGATCGCTTGCCACCGGGAACATCGGCAGGCTGAAGCGCAGGAAGCCGTAGCCGCCCATCTTCAGGAGGATCGCCGCCAGCACCACCGAACCGGCGGTCGGCGCCTGCACGTGGGCATCGGGCAGCCAGGTGTGCACCGGCCACATCGGCATCTTCACCGCGAA
>CAYLSD010000057.1:0-17714 GCA_964386345.1 uncultured Fuscovulum sp. | reverse complement strand
ACTGGGGCTGGAGCGGGCGCGGCAGCGGAAGGCGATGACGCCGCAGGGGTGATCCCCCGCCCGTGCGGATGGGTTCCGCTGTAGTCCTCTCAGCCATAGACCACGGAAGGCCAGCGCCCGACCCGGCGGGCGAGAAGCGCCCGCCATGGGCGGGTCGGGCGCTGGCCGGGACTGATGGTCCCGGCCGGTCCAGCTGAACCCGCATCGCATGGCGAAGGCCCCCGCCTTCGCCAGAAGGGCCGCGCGAAACCTCTGCCTCCGCTTGCCCCCCGCACATCCCCCCGGCTAACCTCTCTCCAGCACGAAAGGACCCCAGATGACCCCCACCGGCCTCGCAAACCTGATCCGCGCTCGCGCCGACGGGCCGGGACGGTTCCTCGTCGCGCTGGCGGGCCCCCCGGCCTCGGGCAAGTCCACCCTTGCCGCCACGCTGGCCGCCACCCTCTCGCCCGGCGCGCGCGTCGTCCCCATGGACGGCTTCCACTACGACGATGCCGTGCTCCATGCCCGGGGCCTGCGCTCCCGCAAGGGCTCGCCCCCCACCTTCGACGCCATGGGCTTCCTGCACCTGATCCGCCGCCTGCGCGACGAGGACGAGGTGGCGATCCCGATCTTCGACCGCAGCATGGAACTCTCCCGCGCCGGGGCCGACATCGTCACCGCCGAGGACCGCATCCTCATCGTCGAAGGCAACTACCTCCTGCTGGACGAAGACCCCTGGCGCCAGCTTGGCCCGATGTTCGACCTGACCGTCTTCCTTGACGTGACCGAGGACGAACTGGTCCGCCGCCTGACCGCCCGCTGGAAGGCGTATGGGCGCGAGGATCAGGCCGCCCGCGACTGGATCGCCTCGAACGACCTGCCGAACGCGCTGACGGTGATCACCCGCTCGCTTCCCGCCGAGATCACGCTGCAGAACATGTAAGGCCCGCACATTTCGCGCCGCAAAGGGTTGAAATCCCCGCTCCGGCGGGCAAGTTGGCCCGCACGCCCGGCCCCCGCACGCCCGGCCAAGGAGGAACCGCCCCGCATGTCGCCCGCGCTGATCGCAGCTCTGCCCTTTCTCGGCGCGCTTCTCGCTGCGCTGGCGGGGCGGCTGGGGCGCGATGCCACGGCGCTGGCGGCGGGCGCGGCCACGGCGCTGGCGCTGGCGGGCCTGCTGTCCCACGCCCCCGCCGTCCTGCAGGGCGCGGCCGTCACCGCCGCCTTCGACTGGCTTCCCGCCCTCGGCCTGAACGCCACCTTCCGCATCGACGGGCTGGGGCTGATGTTCGCCGGGCTGATCCTCGGCATCGGCCTCCTGATCATCCTCTACGCCCGCTTCTACCTCGACCCCGCCGAGCCGATGGCGCGGTTCCTGACCTGCCTGATGCTGTTCCAGGGCGCGATGACCGGGATCGTGCTGTCGGACAATATCCTCTTGCTGCTGGTGTTCTGGGAACTGACCTCGCTGTCCTCCTTCCTGCTGATCGGCTGGTGGAGCCACCTGCCCGAGGGAAGGCAGGGCGCCCGCATGGCGCTGGCCGTCACCGGCGGCGGAGGGCTGGCGCTGATCGCCGGGATGCTGATCCTCGGGCAGATCGCCGGGTCGAACGAGCTTTCCGTCATCCTCCAGCACCGCGATTCCATCCAGTCCAGTCCCCTCTACCCGCTGGCGCTGGTGCTGATCCTCTTGGGCGCCTTCGCCAAGTCGGCGCAATTCCCGTTCCACTTCTGGCTGCCGCACGCCATGGCCGCACCGACGCCGGTTTCGGCCTATCTGCATTCGGCGACCATGGTGAAGGCGGGGCTCTACCTGATGGCGCGGCTCTGGCCGGTGCTGTCGGGCACGGCGGAATGGACGGTGATCGTCGCCACCGCCGGGCTGGCGACGATGCTGCTGGGGGCCAAGGTCGCGCTTTTCAAGGACGACCTGAAGGCGATCCTCGCCTATTCGACCGTCAGCCACCTCGGCCTGATCACCTTCCTTCTGGGCCTCGGCACCAAACCCGCCGCCAGCGCCGCCATGCTGCACATTCTTGCCCATGCCAGCTTCAAGGCCGCGCTCTTCATGGTGGCCGGGATCGTCGAACACGCCACTCACAGCCGCGACATAAGCCGCCTCGGCGGCTTGCGCCGGGCGATGCCGCTGACCTTCGCCCTTGCCGCCGTCGCCGCGCTGTCGATGGCCGGCCTCCCGCCGCTGAACGGCTTCCTGTCGAAAGAGGCGATGCTGGAAAGCGCCGCCCTGACCACGCCGCTGGTGGCCCTGCTGGCGCTGGCGGGCGCATTGCTTTCCGTCGCCTATTCCTTCCGCTTCCTGAGCGGGATCTTCCTCGGTCCGGCGACGGACGCCAAGGCCCATGACCCCGGCCCCGGCCTCTGGCTGGCCCCCGCCCTGCTGGCCGCGCTGGTCGTCGCCTCCGGCCTGATGCCGATGGCACTCTTCGGCCCCTTCGTCGATGCCGCCGCCTCGGCCACCACCGGGGAACCCGTCCACGCCCATCTCGCGCTCTGGCACGGGCTGGCCACTCCCGCGCTCTGGATGTCGCTTGCCGCCCTCGGCGGCGGCCTTGCCCTTCTCGGCCTTTCCCCAAGCCTGCGCAGGATCTGGGACGCCACCCCCCTGCCGCAGGCCAAGGCGATCTTCGAGGCCGCCACCGGCGCCCTTGCCCTTGCCGCCCGCAAGGCGACCGGCGCGATCGACAACGGCCGCCTGTCGCGCAGCATCTTCGCCGCCACCGCGCTGATCCTGGCGCTGGCCGGATGGGCCTTCCTGACCGGCCCCCATGCCCCCGGCACCCGCCCCCTGCTGCCGCTGGAGGCCGCCCCGCTCGCCGGCTGGGCGATCCTGACCGCCGCCGCCATCGCCACCGTCTTCCGTCACCGCAACCGGGTGCTGGCGCTTCTCCTGACCGGCATGGTCGGGCTGATGCTCTCCGCCGCCTTCGCCTGGGCCTCGGCCCCCGACCTGGCGCTGACACAGATCACCGTCGAGGTGGTGACGATCCTCCTCATGCTGCTTGCCCTGAACTTCCTGCCGGACCAGACGCCGCGCGAATCCCGCCCCCTCCGCCGCGCCCGCGACGCCATGCTTGCCGCCGCCGCGGGCATCGGCGCGGGGCTTCTCTCCTTCGCGCTGATGACCCGCGACCCGGCCTTCCCCCGGGTGTCGGACTTCCATTGGGCGCAGTCGAAGCCCGGCGCGGGCGGCACCAACGCCGTGAACACCATCATCGTCGATTTCCGCGGCTACGACACCTACGGCGAAATCACCGTCCTCGGCATCGCCGCGTTGGTGATCTTCGCCCTTGCCGCCTCGGTCCTGTCGTCGAAGACCGCGCTGGACCGGCTTGCCGGGCTGAAGCTCGCCCGGAATGCCGGCGACCCGCATCCCCTGATGCTGGTCGCCGCCACCCGCTTCCTGATGCCGCTGGCGATCCTTGTCGGCATCTTCATCTACCTGCGCGGCCACAACCTGCCGGGGGGCGGCTTCGTCGCCGGGCTGGTCGTCTCCATCGCCATCCTGCTGCAATACATCGCCTCAGGCTTCGTCTGGTCGGAACACCGTCTGCGCTTCGGCCACCAGTCGCTGATCGGCGCCGGGGTGCTGACCGCCACCCTGACCGGAGCCGCCGCCTGGGCCATGGGCTGGCCCTTCCTGACCTCGGGCTACACCCATATCCATCCCTGGCCGCTGGACGAGATCGAACTGACCACCGCCGCGCTTTTCGACCTCGGCGTCTTCCTTTGCGTCCTCGGCGGGGTGCTGCTGGCGCTGTCCACCCTGTCGCGGCTGGCGCAGCACACCGCCGACCGCCAGCCGCCGGAGGGGCTGTAGGATGGAGGTCTTCTTCGCCCTGACCATCGGCCTGCTCACCGCCGTCGGCATCTACCTGATGCTGCGCCTGCGCAGCTTTCCGGTGATCCTCGGCCTGACCTTCCTGTCCTACGCGGTGAACCTGTTCCTCTTCACCGCCGGACGCCTGAAGACCGCCGCCGCGCCCATCGTCGGCACCGTCGAGGCGCCGACCGACCCGCTGCCGCAGGCCCTTGTCCTGACCGCCATCGTCATCTCCTTCGGGATGACCGCCGTCATCGTGATGATGGCCCTCGGCTCATGGCTCGAACTCGGCCACGACCGCACCGACCCCGCCCCCGGCGCACCGGAGGACAAGGGCTGATGGGCAACTGGATCATCGCCCCCGTCGTGCTGCCCGCCGTCCTCGCGGCGCTGACGCTGTTCACCAGCCGCAACACCACCGCCCGCGCCCTGTCCCTTGGCGGCACCGCGGCGCTGCTGGCAATCTCCATCGCCCTGCTGCATGCCGCGACGAACGGCCCGCCGCAGCTTTACCGGCTGGGCGACTGGCCCGCCCCCTTCGGCATCGTGCTGGTGCTGGACCGGCTGTCGGCGCTGATGCTGCTGCTGACTTCGGGCCTTGCGCTGATCGTGCTGGCACAGGCCTTCGCCACCGGCTGGGACCGGCGCGGCCGCCGCTTCCACGCGCTCTGGCTCTTCCAGCTGATGGGCCTGAACGGAGCCTTCCTCACCGGCGACGCCTTCAACCTCTTCGTCTTCTTCGAGGTGCTGCTGATCGCCTCCTACGGGCTGATGGTGCATGGCGGCGGCGGGCCGCGCATCCGCGCCGGGCTGCAATACATCGCGGTCAACCTGCTCGGCTCCACCCTCTTTCTGTTCGCGCTGGCCACGATCTATGCCGTCACCGGCACGCTGAACATGGCCGACCTCGCGGTGAAGCTGCCCGCCCTGCCTGACGGGGACCACGCGCTGATGCGGGTGGCGGCGGTCCTGCTGATGCTGGTCTTCGCGGTGAAGGGCGCGCTGGTGCCGCTGCAATTCTGGCTGCCCGGCACCTATGCCGCCACGCCCGGCGTGGTCGCCGCCCTCTTCGCGGTGATGACCAAGCTCGGCGCCTATGCCGCCCTGCGCTTCGGCACGCTGGTCTTCCCGCCCGACCTTCTGCTGACCGGCGGGATGATCGGCCAGCTTCTGCTGCCCGCCGGGCTGGTGACGCTGGCCGTGGGCGCCATCGGAGTCCTCGGTGCGCGGGCGCTGCCACGGCTGGCCGCCCATGCCGCGGTGATGTCGATGGGCACGGTCTTCACCGCCATGGCGGGCTTCACCACAGAAAGCACCACGGCGGCGCTTTACTACATGGTCCATTCCACCCTCGCCGGAGCCGCCCTGTTCCTGACCGCCGACCTCGCCCGCGACCGCGGGGCCGGCAGGCTGGACACGCCCTCCCCCCGCCTGCCGGGAACCCTCGCCGCGCTGTTCTTCGCCGCCGCCATCGCCACCGTCGGCCTGCCGCCGCTGTCGGGCTTCCCCGCCAAGCTGATGGTGCTGCAGGCGATGCCCCTCTGGCCGGTCTGGGCCACGGTCCTCGGCGCGACCTTCCTCGCCCTGCTGGCGCTGTCCCGCGCGGGCTCCACCCTGTTCTGGAAACCGCAAGGCACCCCCGCCGCCCTGCCCCCCGCACAGACCCTCGCCCCCGCCGCCCTGCTGCTGGCGCTGGCCGCGCTGACCGTCTTCGCAGGGCCCGTCACCGGCTGGCTGGCCACCACCGCCGGAACCCTGCACGACCCCGCGCCCTATATCCTCGCCAACGACCTGCCCGGAGGTGCCTGAGCCCATGCCCTCCCGCCTTTTCCCCCATCCCGGCCTTTCCGCCTTCCTCACCTTGTTCTGGCTGCTGCTGGCCGACAGCTGGACCTTTGGCTCGCTGGTCATGGGCGCAATCCTCGCCACCGCGATCCCGCTCCTCACCGCGCCATGGTGGCCCGGCAAGCCGCGGCTGAAACGCCCGCTGGCGCTGGTGCCCTATCTCGGCATCGTCCTTTGGGATGTCGTCGTCTCCAGTTTCCAGGTCGCCCGCATTGTTATCTTCATGCCGCCCGGCCGGATCCGCTCCGCCTTCATCCCGGTGGAGACCACGCTGACCTCGCCCGAGGCCATCGCGCTCCTGGCAGGCACCATCACCATGACCCCCGGCACGCTGACCGCCGACATCTCCGCCGATGGCCGCGTCCTGCTGATCCACGCCCTTCACGCCCCGGACCCCGACGAGGTGCGGCAGGGCATCCTCACCCGCTACGAATCCCGGCTGAAAAGGATTTTCGCATGATCCTCGACCACGCCCTCACCTTCGCCATCGGCTGCTTCGCGCTGGCGCTGCTGTTGAACCTTATCCGCTTCGCCACCGCCCCCGGCTTCGCCGACCGGGTGCTGGCCGTCGACACCATGACCGTCAACGTCACCGCGCTGGTCGTCCTCTACAGCGCCCGTTCCGGCTCGGTCTTCAGCTTCGAGGCGGCGGTCCTCTTCGCCATGACCGGCTTCGTCTCGACCATGGCCTTCTGCAAATACCTGCTGCGGGGGAGCATCGTCGAATGACCGCGCTGGCCGAGATCATCGTCGCCGTCCTGCTGGTCGCCGGGGGCCTGTTCGGCCTGATCGGCTCATACGGCCTTCTGCGGCTGAAGGACAGGATGCAGCGCCTGCACGCCCCCGCCAAGGCCACCACGCTGGGCGTCGGCACCGCGCTGGTTGCCGTCGCCTTCCACGTCTGGCTGGCCGAGGGCCGCTTCGCCTTCCGCGAGATCCTCGTGGCGGTCTTCTTCTTCGCCACCGCGCCGCTGTCCGCCCTGTTCCTCGCCAAGGTGCATCTCTTCCGCGACATCCCGCGCGAAAGCCTGCCGCCCACCGGCACCGGCAGCACCTGGGCCACCCTCACCCCCGATCCGCCGGGCGACCGCGCCGAATCCTGACCATATGGTCAAATATCCGCAGCGACGCCCTTGCCAGCCAAGCCCCGCGCATGGCATCCTGACCTGCGCCCCAGCCGCGCCACCGGAGGCCGCCTTGCAGACCCAGACCCCGACCAGGGCCGACCCCGGCCTCCTGCCGCAGATCGCCCCCCGTCAGGGCCATCCGCGTAATCCCGGCATGGCGCTGGACCTCGACTGGGTGGCCTCGGCGCAGGCCAATACCTCGGCCATAGAACGCCGCTGCGCCACGCTGGGCGGCCGCCGCTCGGTGAAGAAGGACTTTCAGGCGGCGTGGCTCCTGAAGGCCATCAGCCTGATCGACCTGACCACGCTGTCCGGCGACGACACCCCGGGCCGCGTCCGCCGTCTCTGCGCCAAGGCGCGCCAGCCCGTCCGCGCGGACCTGCTGGAAGCCCTCGGGATGCCCGGCCTGACCGTCGGCGCCGTCTGCGTCTACCACGACATGGTGGAAACCGCCGTACAGGCGCTGGAAGGCTCCGGCATCCCCGTCGCCGCCGTCTCCACCGGCTTCCCGGCGGGCCTGTCGCCGTATCACCTGCGCCTCGCCGAGATCGGCGAAAGCGTGAAGGCGGGCGCGGCCGAGATCGACATCGTCATCTCGCGCCGCCATGTGCTGACCGGCAACTGGCAGGCGCTCTACGACGAGATGCGCGGGATGCGCGCCGCCTGCGGGGACGCCCATGTCAAGGCGATCCTCGCCACCGGCGAATTGCAGACCCTGCGCAACGTCGCCCGGGCGTCCTTGGTCTGCATGATGGCGGGCGCCGATTTCATCAAGACCTCCACCGGGAAAGAGGCGGTCAACGCCACCCTTCCCGTCAGCCTGACGATGATCCGCGCCATCCGCGACTATGAGGACCGCACCGGCATCAAGGTCGGCTACAAGCCCGCGGGCGGGATTTCCAAGGCCAGGGACGCGCTTCTCTACCTTGCCCTGATGAAGGACGAGCTTGGCGACGACTGGCTGCACCCCGACCTCTTCCGCTTCGGCGCCTCCTCGCTTCTGGGCGATATCGAGCGCCAGCTGGAACACCACCTGACCGGCCATTACTCGGCCGGCCACCGCCATGCGATGGGCTGAGGATGCGCCCGGGGCCAGCCGCGCAAGGGGCGCTGCCCCTCGCCCTTTCAGGGCTCACCCCGGGATATTTGCGTTCTGAAAGAAGCGCGGCCCATGCCTCTTTCAGAACGGAAAATATCCCCGCCGGAGGCGCACGGCCGATCCTGGAAATCCCGCCCGTGATGGGGCGCAGGGAGCTGGACCCATGACCATCAAGGAAATCTTCGACACCATGTCCTACGGCCCCGCGCCCGAGGCCGACACCGAGGCGCTGGCCTGGCTGGAAAAGCACGGCGCCACCTTCGGCCATTGGATCGACGGCAGCTTCACCGCGCCCGAAGCCCCGTTCGAGACCCGCAACCCCGCCACCGGCACGCTGCTGGCGCAGGTCTCCCAAGGCTCCGCCGCCGCCGTGGACAAGGCCGTCGCCGCCGCCGCCCGCGCCTTCCCGAAATGGTCGCGCACCCCGGGCCATCAGCGCGCGAAAGTCCTCTACGCCCTCGCCCGGCTGGTGCAGAAGCACAGCCGCCTTTTCGCCGTGCTTGAAACCATGGACAACGGCAAGCCGATCCGCGAGAGCCGCGACATCGACATCCCCCTCGTCGCGCGCCACTTCTACTACCACGCCGGCCTCACCCAGCTCCTCGCCGCCGAAAAGCCGGGGATGGAGCCGCTCGGCGTCTGCGGCGCAGTCATCCCGTGGAACTTCCCCCTGCTGATGCTGGCCTGGAAGGTCGCCCCCGCGTTGGCCGCGGGCAACACCGTCGTCCTGAAACCCGCCGAATACACCCCCCTCACCGCCCTTCTCTTCGCCCAGATCAGCCGCGAGGCCGGGCTGCCGAGGGGCGTCCTCAACATCGTCACCGGCGACGGCGAGACCGGCGCGGCGCTGGTCGCCCATCCGGGCGTGGCGAAGGTGGCCTTCACCGGATCGACCAGCGTGGGCAAGCGCATCCGCGAGGCCACCGCCGGGCAGGGCAAGGCGCTGACGCTCGAACTCGGCGGCAAGTCGCCCTACATCGTCTTCGACGACGCCGACCTCGATTCCGCCGTCGAGGGGCTGGTGGACGCGATCTGGTTCAACCAGGGCCAGGTCTGCTGCGCCGGCAGCCGCCTGCTGGTGCAGGAAGGCGCCGCCGACCGCTTCCACGCGAAACTGAAACGCCGGATGGACAATCTCCGCATCGGCGACCCGCTGGACAAATGCATCGACATCGGCGCCATCGTCGACCCGGTGCAACTGGAGACGATCACGAAGCTGGTCGACAGCTCGGACGGCGACATCCACCGCGCCGCCATCCCCGTCCCGCAGGGCTGCTTCTACCCGCCCACCCTGATCACCGGCCTTTCCACCGCCTCGCGCCTGATGCAGGAGGAAATCTTCGGCCCGGTGCTGGTCAGCATGACCTTCCGCACCCCTGCGGAAGCGGTGGAACTGGCCAACAACACCCGCTACGGCCTTGCCGCCAGTATCTGGAGCGAGAACATCAACCTCGCCCTCGACATGGCGCCGAAGTTGCGCGCGGGCGTGGTCTGGGTCAACGGCACCAACATGTTCGACGCCGCCGCCGGTTTCGGCGGTGTCCGCGAATCCGGCTTCGGCCGCGAAGGCGGGTGGGAGGGGCTGACGGCCTACCTCCGACCCGCCCGCAGGACCCGCCCGCTGAAACCCCTCGCCGCCTTCCCCGAACCCCGCGACCCGCAGGTGGACGGCATCGACCGCACCGCCAAGCTGTTCATCGGCGGCAAGCAGGCCCGCCCCGACGGCGGCCATTCCCGCGCCGTCTGGTCGCCGCGCGGCAAGCTGCTCGGCCACATCGGCCTTGCCAACCGCAAGGACGTGCGCAACGCCGTCGAGGCCGCCCATGCCGCGAAAGGCTGGGGCCGGACGACCGCACACACCCGCGCCCAGATCCTCTACTACATCGCCGAGAACCTCTCCGCCCGCGCGCCCGAGTTTTCCAGCCGCATCAAGGACATGACCGGCAAGGACGGCCGGGCCGAGGTGGAAGCCGCCATCCAGCGCCTTTTCACCTATGCCGCCTGGTCCGACAAATACGAAGGCGCGGCAAAGCCGGTGCCGATGCGCGGCCTCGCCCTCGCCCTGCCCGAACCCGTGGGCGTCATCGCCGCGCTCTGCCCCGACGAGGCCCCCCTCCTCGGCCTGGTCTCGCTGATGGCCCCCGCCATCGCCATGGGCAACACCGTGGTCCTTGCCGCCTCGGCCCCCTTCCCTCTGGCGGCGACCGACTTCTACCAGGTTCTGGAAACCTCGGATGTGCCGCCCGGCGTGGTGAACATCCTGACCGGGGCACATGCCGATCTGGCCAAGCCGCTGGCGGGCCACATGGACGTGGACGCGATCTGGGCCTTCGACAGCACCCCCGCCGCGCTGGTCGAGAAGGAAAGCACCGGCAACCTGAAACGCACATGGGTGACGAACGGCCAGTCCCGCGACTGGCTGGCCGATGGCGAGGGCCGCGAGTTCCTGGCGCGCGCAACCGAAGTCAAGACGGTCTGGGTGCCCTACGGCGAATGACGCCGGAGGCATCCGGCACCGGCCTCACCCCATCCGTAACGCCATGTCGAGCATCCGGTTGGAAAAGCCCCATTCGTTGTCATACCAGCCGAACACTCGCAGCATCCCCTGCGGCGTCACCTTGGTCTCGGGCGTCGCCATCACCACCGACTCCGGTCGCGCCCGCAGGTCGGTCGAAACCAGCGGCCGGTCCGTTGCCCCGATCACGCCCCCCGCCGCGCGGAAGACCGCATTGACCTGATCCGCTGTCACCGGACTCCCGGTCATCAGGTGGAAATCCACGCAGGAGACGCTTGCCACCGGCACCCGCACCGCCTGCGCCACGATCCGCCCCGCCACCTCGGGCAGCACCCCGTCCAGCAGCCGCGCGGCGGAGGTCGTGGTCGGCACCATCGACAGCGCCGCCGCGCGCGATCGCGCATAGTCGGCGGCGGGCGCATCCACCGTCGGCTGGCTGCCGGTATAGCAATGCACCGTGGTCATCGAGCCGGTGACGATCCCCCAGTGCGCATGGATCAGCTTCGCCAGCGGCGCCAGCGCATTGGTGGTGCAACTGGCGTTCGACACGATCCGCTGGTCCGCCAGCCTGTCGTCGTTCGCCCCCAGAACCACCGTCAGTTCCGCCGCCGAGGACGGGCCGGAAACCAGCACCCGCGCCGCGCCCGCGCCCAGGCCCCGCGCGGCCACCTCGGGCGCATCGGCCCGCCCGGTGCATTCCATCACCAGATCGACGCCCCTCAGGTCCAGCCCGGAAATATCCGCCGTGCGATGCAGCGGGATCGCCCGCCCGTCCACCACCAGCGCGCCGCCTTCCAGCGTCACCGTCCCCCGCCACGGGCCGAAGACCGAGTCGAACTCGAAAAGCCAAGCACACATCTCCGGCGCCGCGATGTCGTTGATGCCGACGATCTCCAGCCCCGGCCAGCGGCCCGGCTCACCGGCCCATGCCCGCAGCACCGAGCGGCCGATCCGCCCGAACCCGTTGATGAAGACCCGCATCGCACGCCCTTCCCGCAGCCGTCAGCGCAGTCTCAACACGGGCGCGCCGCCGCATCAACAGGCTTTTGATCAAGTTTTGTGCCCGTCACAATCCGCTGGAAGGCCGGGGATCAGACGCCGACCTCGATCCCCATGCCCCGCTCGCGCGCACGGGCCACGGCGACGGCGGCGACCGCAAGGTCCTGCAGCCCCACCCCGGTGCCGTCGAACAGCGTGATCTCGTCACCCGACTGCCGCCCCGGATGGGCGCCGACCAGCACCTGGCCGATGGGGGTGATCGCCCCCGCCTCCAGCGCGCCCGAGGCCACCGCATGCTGCGCCTCGCCGATGGTCACCGATTGCGCCACCTCGTCGGTGAAGACCGTGGCGCCCGCCAGCAGCGCAGGCTCCACCTCCTGCTTGCCCACGGTATCGGTGCCCATGCAGGCCAGATGCGTGCCGGGCGAGACATGCTCCGCCATCAGGCTTGCCGCCGGAGACGAGGTGATCGTCACGATCACATCCGCCTCGCGCATCCGCGGCAGGTCCACCGCCTCGAACGGCAGGCCCAGTTCCGCCGCCACCGCGCCAAGACGCGGCAGCATCTCGGGATGCAGGTTCCAGCCCACCACCCGCTCGAACCGCCGCACCCGGGCGGCGGCGCGCAACTGGAAACCCGCCTGATGGCCCGCGCCGACGATCCCCAGCACCTTCGCCTCGGGCCGCGCCAGCCGGTCGATGGAGATCGCCGCCGCCGCCGCCGTCCGCAGCGCGGTCAGCAGGTTGCCGCCCACCATCGCCTCGGGCCGCCCGGTGTCCGGGTCGAACAGGAAGACGCTGGACTGGTGGTTGATCAGCCCCTTTTCCGCATTGCCGGGGAAATAGCCGCCCGCCTTCACGCCCAACTGGCCGCCCGCCCGGTCCAGCCCGGACTTGAAGCCGTATTGCCGCCCGCCGCCAAGCGCCTCGCGCACCACGGGGAAGTTGTAGGCATCCCCGCGCGCCATGGCGGCGAAGGTGGCCTCCACCGCCGCGAAGGCATCCTCGGGCGAGACGAGCGAGGCGATCAGCGCCTCGGGAACGATCAGCATGGGCTTCTCCGAAGGGTCTCCGGCGGGCGGCCCGGGGGCCGATTCGCCGGTAAAGGTTAACGCAGGCGGGAAATATTCTGCGGCCCGACCGGTGCCAGACGAATGCCAGACAGATGCCAGACGCTTTGCAGCAGGTGATTTCCTTTGGATTCAGAGAGTTAATTCAGCGTGCGCTAATAGGCCTTGCCGCGCGCCGAAACCGGCCACACCGCCTCGACCTTGCCGTTCCGCACGCCGACATACCAGTCGTGCACATTGCAGGTCGGGTCGCAGTGGCCCGGCACCAGCTTCAGCTTGTCGTTGACCTTCAGCACGCCCTGCGGATCCTCGACCACACCATGCTCGTCGCTGCACTTGATGTATTTCACATCCTCGCGGCCATAGACGAAGGGCAACCCGCTATCCACCGACTGCGCCTTCAGCCCGGCATCCACCACCGCCAGATGCGGCTTGGCGTGGCTCATCACCGAGGTCAGGATGAACAGCGCATTCTCCCATTCACCCTTGTCGATGCGCTTGCCCTCGGCATCGTGGATACGGCCGTAATCGGCATCCATGAAGGCGTAGGAGCCGCATTGCAATTCGTTGTAAACCCCCGAATTGCTTTCGAAATAATAGCTGCCGGTCCCGCCGCCCGAAACCAGTTCCGGCTCCAGCCCCGCCGCCTTCAGCCCCTCGACCGCATCCGTCACCTGCGCGATGGCGGCGTCCAGCTTGGCCTTGCGGTCCTCGTAGCTGTCCATGTGCTGCATCGCGCCCTGATAGGCCTGGATGCCGGTGAACTTCAGCCCCGGCGCGGTGTCGATGGCCTTGGCGATCTCCACCACTTCCGGCGTGGTCTTCACCCCGCAGCGCCCGGCGCCGCAGTCGATTTCCACGAAGCATTCCAGCGTGGTGCCATGCTTCTGCGCCGCCGCCGACAGGTCGGCCACGTTCGCCACGTCATCGACACAGACGATGATCTTGCTGCCCAGCTTCGGCAGGCGGGCCAGACGGTCGATCTTCAGCGGGTCGCGGACCTGGTTCGACACCAGCACATCCTTGATCCCGCCCCGCACGAAGACCTCGGCCTCGCTGACCTTCTGGCAGCAGACACCGACGGCGCCGCCCAGTTTTTCCTGCAATTTCAACACGTCAACCGACTTGTGCATCTTGCCGTGGGCACGGTGGCGCATCCCGTGCGCGCGGGCGTAATCGCCCATCTTGACGATGTTGCGCTCCAGCGCGTCCAGATCCAGCACAAGGCAGGGCGTCTGGATATCCGCCTCGTCCATCCCCGGCAGCGCGGGGATGTCGTAGCCCACTTCCAGACCTTCGAAATTCGCTTGCTTGTTCATGGTCCTATCCCCTCATTTCATCCAGGGCAGGCGGTCGAGATCGACATTGCCCCCTGTCACGATCACACCGATACGGCGGCCCCGGAACCTGTCTCGGTTGGCCAGGATGCAGGCCAGCGGCACGGCGCTGGACGGCTCCATCACGATCTTCATCCGCTTCCAGATCAGCTTCATCGCATCGACGATCTGGTCCTCGGTCGCGGTCAGCACGTCCTTCACATGGCCCGAAACGAAGTGCCAGGTCAGCTCCTTCAGCGGCACCTTCAACCCGTCCGCCACCGTCTCCGGCGCGTCGTCCGCAATGATATGCCCGGCCCGGAAGCTGCGCGCCGCATCGTCGGCGTTCAGCGGTTCCGCCGCAAACACCTCCACCCCCGGGGCAATCGACGAAAGCGTCAGGCAGGTGCCCGAGATCATGCCGCCGCCGCCGATCGGCGCCACCACGGCATCCAGTCCCTCCACCTGCTCCAGCAGTTCCCGCGAACAGGTCCCCTGCCCGGCGATCACGCGGGGGTCGTTGTAGGGATGGACAAACTCCGCCCCGGTCCGCGCCTCCACCTCGGCAAAGACCGCCTCGCGGCTGCTGGTCGAGGGCTCGCATTCGGTGATCTGCCCGCCATAGCCCCGCACCGCATCCTTCTTGGCCTGCGGCGCCGTCCGCGGCATCACCACATGGCAGGGAATCCCCCGCCGCCCCGCCGCATAGGACAGCGACAGCGCATGGTTGCCGCTGGAATGGGTGGCAACGCCCTTCGCCGCCATCTCGTCCGAAAGGCCGAAGACCGCGTTGCAGGCGCCCCGCACCTTGAACGCCCCGGCCTTCTGGAAGTTCTCGCATTTGAAGAACAATTCCGCCCCGGTCAGGTCGTTCAGGTAGGTGGAGGTCAGCACCGGCGTCCGGTGGATATAGGGCTTCACCCGCTCATGCGCCGCCAGCACGTCGTCAAAGGTGGGAACGATCAATCCGTTCAGGTCTTTCACGGCCAACCCTTTCATCTGTCCATAGATATCCTGCGGGGTGCAAAACCCCCGGCGCTTTCCGCCTTCACTCCGCCGCCAGCGCCATCGCGCCCGCGGTGCCGCGATAATACTCCTGCGCCGCCGCGACGCCCGAGCCCAGTTCGACCTTCCAGCCCAGATCGGCCATGCACATCTCGGCCACCGCCAGCCCCGACAGCACCATGGCATCGGTCAGCATCCCCAGGTGCCCGATGCGGAACACCTTCCCGGCCACCTCGCCCAGCCCGACCCCGAAGGCCATGCCGTATTTCGACGCCGCCAGTTGCACCAGATCCGTGCCGTTGCAGCCCTCGGGCACCTTCACCGCCGTGACGGTGTCGGAATACAATTCCGGCGAGGCCGCAAAGGGCGCCATCCCCCAGCCCGCAACCGCCCGGCGCACGCCCTCGGCCAGCCGGTGGTGGCGGGCGTAGACGTTCTCCAGCCCCTCGTCCTCCAGCAGTTCGATGGAATGCGCGAGGCCCGCGATCAGCCCGACGGCGGGGGTATAGGGATAGCCGCCGCGGGCATAGGAGGCCAGCATGTCGCGGAAGTCGAAGAAGGTGCGCGGCAGTTGCGCCGTCTCCATCGCCGCAAGCGCCTTGGGCGAGATGCCAAGGATCGCCAGACCCGCCGGCAGCATGAAGCCCTTCTGGCTGCCCGCCACCGCGATATCCACGCCCCAGGCCGCAAAATCGAAGGGCATCGAGGCGATGGAGGACACGCCGTCCACGAACAGCATCGCCCCATGGCCCGCCGCATCCATCGCCCGGCGGATGCCGCCGATGTCAGACCGCACGCCGGTCGCCGTCTCGTTATGCGTGGCGAGGACGGCCTTGATATGGCCCCCCTTGTCGGCCTTCAGCGCCTTTTCGATGGCGGCCAAAGGCGCGCCCTGCCCCCAGGGCGTCTCGATGATCTCGACGTTCAGCCGGTGGCGCTGGCACAGGTCGATCCAGCGATGGCTGAACATGCCGAAGCGCGCGGCAAGGACCGTGTCGCCGGGTGACAGCGTGTTGGTGATCGCCGCCTCCCAGCCGCCCGTGCCGGTGGAGGGAAGGATGACGACCTCGCCCGCATCCATCTTCAGCACACGCTTCACGCCCGCCACCGCGGGCTTGAACAGCCGCGCGAAGGCCGGGCTGCGGTGATCCAGCGTCGGCATGTCGCAGGCCTTGCGGACGGATTCCGGCATGTTGGTCGGGCCGGGGATGAAGACGGGATTCTGGAAGGACATCGGTGTAAGCTCCCTCTTGGATGAAACCACAATAGGCCCGCCGCAGCCCCATCACAATTTTTTCGAAAAGATTTTTCATTTATTGAGAGGTGTGATATTCTTCTGCCGGATCATCACCTTGCGGTTTTTCAGCCGCTACGGAGGAAAACCGATGGCACAGAAACCCCGCGGCCGCCCGAAGGCCTTTCACGACAAGACCGACCAGAACACCGTGCAGGCGCTGGACCGGGGCTTGCAGATCCTGACCCATGTCGCCGCCCATCCCGGCCTGACGCTTTCCGAGATCGCCGAGGCCACCGGCGAGGCCGTCGCCACCGTCTTCCGCGCCCTCGTCACCCTGCAAGGGCATGGCATGGTGGAGGTCGAGGAACCCGGCCAGTTCTGGCACATCGGCCCCGGCGCCTTCCGCACCGGCACCGCCTTCCTGCGCCGCACCAAGGTGGTGGAACGCGCCCGCCAGCCGATGGACCAGCTGATGCGGGATACCGGCGAGACCGCGAACCTTGGCACCGAGGTCAAGGACGAGGTGGTCTTCCTTGCACAGGTCGAGACGCATGAGGCGATCCGTGCCTTCTTCGCCCCCGGCACCAAGGGCCCCATGCATTCCTCCGGCATCGGCAAGGCGCTGCTGGCCTGGTATCCCGAGGAAAAGGTCCAGGGCATCATCGCCCGGCAGGGGCTGGCGAAATTCACCTCGCTGACGCTGACCTCGGACCATTCCCTCCTGCGCGACCTGGCCCGCACCCGCGAACGCGGCTTTTCCATCGACGACCAGGAGCGCGCCGAGGGCATGCGCTGCGTCGCCGCCCCCATCTTCAACGCCCACGGAGAGCCGGTGGCCGGCCTGTCGGTCTCAGGCCCCGCCTTCCGCATGGGCCTGTCGGACGCGACGCGGATCGGGGGACTGGTCCGGGCGGCGGCCGACCGGGTGACCGAGGCGACGGGCGGGATGCGGCCGTGAGGCTGCTCGATTTTTCGCCGAAAAATCAATGGTGACAGCATTTGGCGGCGGAGTATTCGCCACCCCTAGAACGATACCTTCACCTCATTGGATCGCATCCAGAGCCAGCCTCTCAAACCCCCGATCATCAGAACCGAGCAGATGATCGGGACCACCCAGTTCAGGAGAAGCAGAACATCGCTGACCGGAGTTTGTCCTGACAACGGCCATCCAGCCCGGGATGAAAGGACACCTGCGATCATGAACGCGCCATACAGGACCAGCACGAACGGCAGCCATGCCGCATGTCCGGCACGGATGCGAAACGCCAGCAGGACCAGCAGCACGGCCATGGCCGCGGAGGATGCGATCACGGTCATGTTCGGCAGCAACTGCACCGAGGCGATCAAGGCGAGCAGGGCAGCATTCGCCCCCATCATCAGAACCGGAAGCCCCGACATCCGAACCGCCTCTTTCGCGCTGGCCTCGTCATGGACGGGGATCCAGTAGCCAAAAAACTTCGATCCAGACATCACACACCGCGCTACGGATTACAGAACGCGGCTCGGATAGCCTGACTGCCTTGCGGAAGTCACCCGAAAAAGTCTGTGCACGGGTTTTCGCCCCGCGCCACAGGGCGACCACAGCCTGCCCGGCAACAGACCCCGAGATCAAAAGGAAGGAAGTGGTGGCGAGGGGGGGACTCGAACCCCCGACCCCGCGATTATGAGTCGCGTGCTC
>CAYLSD010000056.1:0-19265 GCA_964386345.1 uncultured Fuscovulum sp. | reverse complement strand
GCGGGGGAAGCTGACGAAAGGATATGGATGGCCATGGCGCCGATGTCAGCCATGTGCCTTTGCCGACAATCTGTCGGAAAAGATTGACCTGTGATCGGCAAGCCGGCCGGCATCGAGTGCATCGACCGGCCCAGAGTCGCCGGTTGAGCACGCTCCTAGTTGCAAGGCGGCGTTTCCTATAGCCGCCGCTCGGGCAGTACCGCAGCAAGATACTCGTCGTCGCAGTAACGATGCGGACGAACCGCCGCACCGGTCGGGAAGGGCCGGGCCTTTCTCTAGCAGCGTCGACAGCCGGAATCCCATGCGGGGTTTGCGGATGATACCCATGCGCAAGAACCCCAAGGTTCGTAAGGCCGTCGACATGACCGTCTGCACCCCGCACCCCTCCGGGAACGCGGTCTTCATGGCATACGATGGTCAGCTAGCCCGGATCTACACGCGCAAGGCCAACCGTTCGAAACTGGCGGACAGCGGCTTCGAAAAACTTGGGAAATTGTCCAACCCATCAAGGGTGTTGGACAGGGATGGAGAAATATCCCATGAAAATCAATATCTTACAGGAAGAAGTGGCAGCCCGTAGGGGACGCCACTAACCACGGAAGTTCCGAACAAAATCAACACAGTGAGCGGGACACAACGGGCGTTTCCGGGGCATTGCTGATCAATGGCTTGCCGTCCGAAGTGGGACACGATCCGCGCGGCGATCTTGCCTCGGAAATGGAAAGCCCCGCTGCCGTTGACGCGGCGCGCGGGGCAAATGGCAAAGCGGTCCAGCTTGCTTCGCAGATCATCGCAGATTTCATCGGCGAAGTCCATTCCGCCGCTCTTATCCGCGCCCCTTATCAGAAGTGCTCCGACGTCATTGCATGGGTCGAAAGCCGGAGGGCAGCAGCATGAGCGCGCTGATGAAATACCTCGCCGCACAGCAGGACAAGTCGCTGCATCTGCGCACGATGCTGGACGCGCTTCAGGGGCTGAACCTCAGAAATATCGAGCCGAAGATCCAGGGCGATCTGATCGGCTCTGCCTGCATGGTGGCCGAGGACCTCAACACCTCGCTGGATATCGTGAACCTTCCCGATGAGAAAGGCGACACCGCTGCCGAAACGCCGATCATGGCGCTGTATCGCCAGCATGTCGAGATCACCAAGGAAGCGATGGATCATCCGTCCATCGACGATGATGAACTGGACCGCCTGTTCTACAACCGCCGTGACGAGATCGAGGACCGGATGATGGCACTGCCGTGCCAGACCCCGGCAGACTTCGCGGCCAAGTCGATCATTGCCCACTGCCATGGCGGCGTGGTCCCGGATTGGGAAACCAACCCGATCTGGATCGAGGCCCGGGCCTTGGTCGGGGGTGCGGCATGAACGAGATGTCCCCCAAGCAGAAGGTCATGCATCTGGCGCAGCAACTCGACGGCATCATCACCGCGCTGAACTCCTGCATAGACGACCCCGAGAGCCTGAGCATGTGCGTCACCCTGATCGAGAGGGCGGCTGTCATCGCGCCTCGGCTGCACGACGACATCGACAGGCTCGATACGGAGGCGCCTGTGCACCAAGGCTGCGGGGCCTGACCCATGAAGCCCTTCATCTCGACCTTCACCCCGCCCCGCAGCGCGGCGGAATGCCTCCGACTGTGGACCACGGTGACCTACCGCGCCCTTGAGGCGGAGAACCGGCAGGACATCGACTTCACCGACCGCATCATGTTGCAGGCCCATCGGCCGGGCTGGGAACCCACGCCCATGCAGCTTGATCTCATGCGCAAGCTGGTCGATCGCTATTGCCCCTCCGGCATGGCGCTGGACCTCGACCTGATCCCCGGTGCGGACATCGGCTGGACCACCGATCCCGTGGCCGAGACCCAAGCCTGCGAGCGGTGCAATGCCGATGGCGCAACCCTGCACGTCGCATCGGGGCGGGTGCTCTGCACCACCTGCGCCACCAGCAACAGGGGGCGCGTATGACCAAGCCCCTCACCCGTCAACAGCAGTGGCGCCGGGCTAACCCCCGGCGCTACCTTGCGCATCTCTATGTCGAGGCGGCGAAGCGGTGCGGCATCCTGACCCCACAGCCCTGCGAAATCTGCGGCGGCAAGGCCGAGGCTCATCACCCTGACTATAACCGGCCCGGCGATGTGCGGTGGCTCTGCCGCAAGCACCACGCCCAGCTTCATGCGCGGGGTGGCTGATGGAACGCCCCAATTCTACGGCAGGCCGTAAAACCCAACCGGCAGAAGTTACGGCAGGCCGTAAAACTGCCCGCGCCCGCGGCTACATCGAGCATTACAGCCCCCAGGCCAAGACGCGCGAGCTTCTGACGCAGGCTCAGGCCGTGCTGGATGAGTACCGCCAATATTGGCCCCTGACCTGTCGCCAGATCTTCTATCGGCTGGTCGGTGCGCATGGCTATGACAAGACGGAAGCGGCCTATGGGCGCCTCTGCCACCACCTTGCCAATGCCCGGCGGGCGCGGCTGATCTCCTTCGGCGCGATCCGCGACGATGGCGTGACCACGAAATACAACCTGCATTGGGATGACAAGGATGCGTTCATCGCGCATCTGCGATACCTCACCAACAACTACAAGCGCGACCGCCTTGCCGGGCAGGAATACCACATTGAGGTGTGGTGCGAGGCTGCGGGGATGCTTCCGCAACTGCACGAGGTCGCGAAGCCCTATTCGGTGCAGGTCTACTCTTCCGGCGGCTTCGACAGCCTGACCGCCAAGAAGGAACTCGCCAACCGCATTTGCCGGATCGAGAAGCCGACCGTCATCCTGCACCTGGGCGATTACGACCCGAGCGGCGAGTCCATCTTCGACAGCGTGGCCGAGGACGTGGCCGCCTTTGTCGAGGCCGACCGCAGACATGGGCTGATCACCGTCCAATTTGAGCGGGTGGCGCTGACCGGCTTTCAGGTGGGGCTTTACGATCTGCCGACCGCCCCGCCGAAGGCTACCGACAGCCGGTCCAAGGCATGGACTGGCGGCACCTGCCAGCTTGAGGCGCTGCCTCCGGACATCATTGCCGACATTCTCCGCGAGGCAATCGAGCAGCATATCGACTTCGTTCAATACGGCATGGATGAGGCCAGCGAAGAGCGCGAGCGCGAGGAAGTTTCGCGCCTGCTTCTGGCTCCACCGAGGGGCGAATGATGGGCATCTACGACCAGCACATGCCGGCCTACGCGGACGCGGGCCTGCCGGTCTTCCCGGTGGACCCGCGCGCCAAGCGGCCTGCGGTCAGGGGCTGGCAGAAGGCAGACCCCCGCCTGGCAAGGGGGTGGGCAAAACGCCGGAACCTCGCCGAATGCGACGGGCTTGGCATCGTGATGGGGAAGCCGTCCGGCATCACCGAGGTGGACGTGGATGCCGTGGGCGACGCTTGGCTCTACGGCGCTGTCCAGCGCTTCGGAGATACGCCAATCGTGATCCGCACCGCCAGCGGCAAGGCCAAGCTCTGGTATCGCCACAATGGCGAAGGGCGACATATCCGACCGCTGCACGGCCAGCCTATCGACGTGCTGGGCGGCGGATACACCATCGCCCCGCCAACCTGGCGCGGCGACCTGGGCGAGAGCTATCGCTTTCTGCGCGGTGGGATAGGCGACATTGCCAACCTGCCGACCATTCGCACTGACGCCCTCGAACAAGGCTTCTCACGGGCCGCCGAAGGGATCCAGAGGGGCGAGCGCAACGATGGCCTCTGGCGTTACTGCATGGCGCAGGCCCGCTCCTGCGATGACGTGGAAGCCTTGATCGACGTGGCGGTGACCTGGGCCAGCGCCTTCCATGAACCGCTCAGCCCTACAGAGGCCGAAAGGTGCGCCCGTTCTGCATGGGCCTATGAGTCTTCGGGCCGCAACTACCTTGGCCTGCGCAAGCCCATCCTAAACCGAAGGGAGATGGTCATGTATGAACTCCGGCGCTATCCAGATGCATACTACCTTTTGATGCTGTTTCAGCAGTGGCATAGCCACAGGCCCACTTTTGCCATTGCTCCCAAGGCTATGAGCGATGCGGGCAACCCGCCTTGGCCTCGCCGGAAGATTGAGCGCGCGCGCGATGTGCTGCTGGAACAGGGTTACTTGGTCGAGGTTTCGCCGCCGCGTCGTGGCATCCGTGCTGGGCAATATCGCCTCGACGGGGAAATGTGCAAATCGGCCCATAATCATTATACACCTCCCCCCCCTGCCTTAGAGCCTTCCTTGGCGGAGGGCTGGCAATGACCGACGCATGGCAAGTTGAGAAACACCGGGCGATGGATCGGCTGATGGACGAGCCGGAAGCATACTGCCTCTATTGCAGGTTCCTGCACTCCGGGCAGTCGTTCTTCGCCGTCCATCCTGACGATCTCGATCTTGGCTGGTCGCTTGAGAGAATGGAACATGCCATTGCTGTCCTGATCGACAGAGGTTTCATCAGCGAGATCATCAACCCTTCGATCAGCCCATCTGGCTACTACACCTTTCCCGAAGTTGCGGAGGCCAGCGATGCGAGAGGCTGACCTGCGCGTGGTCGCCGCGGGCGGCAAGCATGAGGTGCGCACCGTCGCTGGCGATGTGCTGGCCACCTGCGACAGCAGCGCCCAAGCGTGGCGGTGGATCGACCGGCACAGCAGCGAAGGACAGCAGGACGACACCCGACACTATCGCATCCAGCAGTCGGGGAAGTTCTCCTGATGCCCCCGCAGCAGATGCACCCTGCCGCACGCAAACAAGAACCCCGGCGCTCACTCCTTGTGCAAGCGCCGGGGGCCTGGGCAGCAAATGGATTTGGCAGCAATCCGCATTGGCTATCGTCACAAGGGGGCGGAATTGAGGCAGCGCAGGAGGGGGTCTTCAGAACGAAGGAGCCCCGGTGCGAAGGGGACCGCAACCGGGGCGGGGAGATCGGCGCAGGGATGAGGAATGCGCCGCCTTCCCGAAGCGATACGCTACCCCGACGCGCACAAAAGGCAAGCCCCGGGGGTGGTCTTCGACTTTGCCCCGGTCGGGGAGACCGGCGTGTGGGCCTTTGTGCAAGATCGGCCCGAATTGGAGATTTTGAGGATGAGCAGCATGGACAAGCCGCCGCTGGATCGGTGGCGCTTCGATGAGGCGGTGGAACCGTCTCGCCCGATCTGGGGGCTACCGGCAATCGCCAAGGTTCTCGGGCTGTCGATCAGCAAGACGCGGAAGCTGGCGAAGCAGCCTGAAGTGCCGATCTACCTGCCGCCCGGATGCAGCCAGTATCTGGCCTACAAGTCCGAGCTTCTGGCCTGGGTAAGGGCCGGAAAAGCGCAGGACTGAACGAGTTTACAGGTTTAGATAGGTCTGGGCAGGTTCCCCCGCCCGTGTGCGATCAGGCATAAACTGATCCATGCGCATCTGGCCCTTCACCCGGAAGGCGGCAACGCCTGAAACCAAGTCGATCAGCCCCGTGGATATCGAATATCTGGCGGGGGCTGCGGGCGTGCAGGTGACCACCGCCGATGCGCTGAAGGTGCCCGCGGTCGCCAATGCGATCCAGATCATCTCCGAAGCGGTCGCCTCGCTCGACATCTTCGTGAAGCGGATCGAAGGGGCGTCCGAGGTGGACGACGAGGACCACGCGCTGCTGCCGCTCCTGCGCAGCGAGGCCAACGAGTGGACCAGCGCCTTCGAGTTCATCCGGCAGATCATGGTCGATGCGCTGATGTTCAACGGCGGCGGCATGGCCTGGGTGAACCGGGTGGACGGCCGCCCGGTGGAGATCATCCGCTACAATCCCGGCGTCCTGTCCTTCGAGCTGGACGTGAACACCAACGAGCGGCGCTATCGCCGGTTCGGATCGCCGATCCCCGCCCGCGACGTGATCCACCTCCTGCCGCCCCTGGGCCGTGCGCCGCTGTCGCTGGCAATCCAGGCCATCGGCACGGCGGTGGCGCTGGACCGCCACGCGGCCTCGCTCTTCGCCAATGGCGCGAAGCCGGGCGGCATCCTGAAGCTGCCGACGATGACGGAGGCCGCGCTGGCAGCGGCGCGGGAAGCGTGGAACCTGACCCATGGTGACGGCCAGGCGGGCAAGACGGCGGTGCTGCTGAACGGGGCGGAGTTCGTGCCGCTGACCCTCAACAGCACCGACGCGCAGTTCCTCGAGAACCGCAAGTTCCAGGTCCTCGAGATCGCGCGGGCCTTCAACATCCCGGCCCCGATGATCGGCGATCTGGAGCGCGCCACCTGGTCGAACAGCGAGCAGAAGGGGCGGGAGTTCCTGAGCTACACGCTGGAGCCATGGCTGCGGGCGCTGGAAGGCGCATTGCGCCGGGCGCTGCTGAGCGACGAGGAACGGCAGACCACCATCATCCGCTTTGATCGTGACGACCTCACGAGGGCCGACCTCAGCACCCGGGCGACCGTGATCGGCGGCCTGATCGCCAGCCAGACGATCAACCCGAACGAGGCCAGATCGTGGATCGGCCTGCCGCCGCGCGATGGCGGCGACGAGTTCCGCAACCCTCACATCACCGAAGCCCCGGCGGCGCCTGTCGAGCCGCCTGCGAACGAGGCAGACAATGGACTTTGACCACCTCACCAGCATCGCAGAGGACCAGGACAAGGGGCGCTGGCTCACGCTGGTGGAACCCTACGAGGGCAAGACGGTGGGCGTGCGCCTGCTGATTGCCGGGCCTGACAGCAACGTGCAGGCCCGCGCTCGCCTGAAGCTGGCCGATGAGATGGCGGAGATGGCGGATGATGAAGGCCGCGTCTCGGCCGAGAACCGCGAGAACCTGCGCATCCGCAACCTCGCCCGCTGCGTCATCGGCTGGGACATCACCACGCCGGAAGGCAAGAAGGGCGAGCTTGCCTTCACCTTCGACAACGTGCGGCGCCTGCTGGCGGCGGGCCGCTGGGTGCAGGAACAGGTGGACGGCTTCGCCGGATCGCGCCGCGCCTTTGCCAAGGGGGAAGTGTGATGGAGCGCCTCGAGGTTAAGGCCACCCTCACTGCCGGAGAGAAGGGCCAGATCGCTGGCTATGCCTCGCTGTTCGGCCGTCCTGCCGATGCGGTGCGCGATGTGGTCAAGGAGGGCGCCTTCCGCAAGTCGCTGGCCGACGCCATGCCGCAGATGCTGGCCGAGCACCAGGGCGCCCCTGTCGGCGAGTGGGAAGAGGTGGTCGAGGATGACATGGGCCTGCGGGTCAAGGGCCGGTTCGACCTGACCAGCCCGGCGGGGCGCAAGGCTTACGAGGACGTGTCGAGCGGCAGACGCTCGGGGCTGTCGATCGGCTATCTCGCCACCAAGGCAGGGCGTGCCCCCGATGGCGCGCGCATCCTCGAGGAAATCACGCTGGTGGAAATCAGCGTTGTTGAGAACCCCGCGTCCAGCCGGGCGCGGGTCCTGTCCGTCAAATCTGACAAAGCGAAGGAGGACGAGATGTCCGAAGATACCAAGACCGAGGATCCGGGCATCAAGGCGCTCGAAGCCAAGCTGGCGGATCTGGAGAAGAAGGCCGATCCCTCGGCGCTGACCGCGCGGCTCGACAAGATCGAGGCGAAGATCAACCGCGGCGACGGCAAGCCCGAGGGCACCGAGGCGGTGGAGATGAAGGCGCTGGCCTCCTTCGTGCGCACCGGCTCGGATCACGAGATCAAGGCGGCGACCTCTGCCAGCGATCCCGAAGGCGGCTACTTCATCCTGCCGAGCGTGGACCTGTCGATCCGCAACCTGCTGGCCGATGTGTCGCCGCTGCGGCAACTGGCCGAGGTGGTCAGCATCGGCGGCAACACCTACGAGCGGTTCTATTCGACCGGCAACCGCGGCGCGCAATGGGTCGGCGAGACCGACGCCCGCCCGCAGGACACCGCCCGCCCGAACCTGATCAAGCACAGCTATGGGGTGTCGGAACTCTATGCCGCCCCGGCTGGCACCCGGCATCTCTTCGAGGATGCCAGCATCGATATCGGCGCGTGGTTCACCACCTGGGCGGTGAACGACTTCGCGGTGACCGAGGGCGAGGCCTTCCTGAGCGGCGCCGGTGTCAACGGCCGTCCGCGCGGGCTGACCACCTATCCCCGTGTTGCCACGGCGGATGCGACCCGCGGCTGGGGCGAGATGCAGTATCTGCCCGCGGGCCATGCCTCGGCGCCCACGGATGAGAACTGGGCGAAGGCGCTGGTCAAGACCGTGCTGACGCTGCATCCGCGCTATCGGCCCGGCGCCGCCTGGCTGATGAACAATGCCACCCTGATCCGCATCCGCGAGATCCAGGACAGCAACAAGCGGTTCATGTGGTCCGATCACGGCAACCTGTCGGAAAGCCCCGAGGGCGGCACCCTGCTGGGCTACCCGGTCCATGTCGACAACAACATGGACGACATCGGCACGGACCTCTTCCCCATCGCCTTCGGCAACTTCGCCCAGGGCTATGTGATCGTGGATCGCCACGGCATCCGCATTGTCCGCGACGAGGTGAGCGTGAAGGGCACGATCCTTCTCGACACCTACAAGCGCGTGGGCGGCGGCCTGGGCGACAGCAACGCAATCAAGTGGCTCAAGGTCGCCACCTCGTAAGGAGCAACGGAGATGAAGGACCTCTATTCCAACGTGACGGCGGCGGTGGCCCTGGCCCCTGCCGTCCAGTCCTCGGCCACCACCGGCGGCGCCATCGACCTGCGGGCGCATGGCAGCTGCATCATCGCGGTGAACACCGGCGCGATTGCCGGTGACGGCGACTTCGGGGTGAAGCTGCAACACAGCGACACCACGACCGGCGGCGACTTCGTGGACGTTCCGGCGGGGCTGTTCAGCAGCAACGCCCCGGCCACGTTGCTGGCGGCTTCGGCCTACAAGCTCGGCTACAAGGGCACCAAGCGCTATGTGCGGCTGGCCCTGACCAAGACGGGCGGCACCAGCATTGCCGCTGGCGCCACGGCCATCCTGGGCGCTCCTGCCGTCGCTCCGGTGGCGTGATGCCCTTCGCCGCTCCGAAACTCTGCCAGTGCGGCAAGGCGGTCCCTCACGGGGAACGCTGCCCTTGCCGTGCCAGGGCGGATGCGGAGCGGAAGGCGCGCCATGACAAGACCCGGCCGAATGCTTCCGGCCGGGGCTATGGCAGGGACTGGCGCGAGGCCCGCAGCCAGTTCCTCGCCCGGCCCGAGAACCGCTTCTGCAAATGGCCGGGCTGCAAGGCCCCCGCGGTGGTAGTCGATCACATCACCCCCCATCGCGGCGACGAGCGGCTGCGGATGGACCCGAGCAACTGGCAGGGCCTTTGCCAGCATCACCACAACAGCGCCAAGCAAAGGGCTGATCGGCGCAGGCTTGAAGGAACAACGCAATGACCATCTTTGCCACCAACGGGTCGAAGGTCTATATCGGCGGCGCCATCACCGTTCCCGCGGGCGATATGACCCCGGCTTCCTTTGTCTCGCAGGCCTGGGTCGAGATCGGCGAGACCGAGAACCTCGGCACCTTCGGCGACACCTCGGCCGAGATCACCTTCGACAGCATCAACTCCAACCGCACCCGGCGCCTGAAAGGCACCCGCAACGCGGGCAACCTCGAACTGGTCTGCGGCCTCGACTATACCGATGCCGGTCAGCTTGCGCTGATCGCGGCGGAGAAGACGATCCACGACTATGCCTTCCGGGTGGTCTTCAACGATGCCCCTGCGGTGCGGACCTCGACCGTGACCATCACCAACGCCTCTCCCGCTGTGGTGTCCTGGACCGCGCACGGGCTGGCCGAGAATGCCGCGGTGGTGTTCACCACCACCGGCAGCCTGCCGACGGGGCTGACGGCCGGGACGACCTATTACGTCAAGACCGTGCTGACGGCGGACACGTTCACCGTCTCGGCAACGCCGGGCGGGACCGTGATCGATACCAGCGGCGCGGGCAGCGGGACGCACACCATCACGACCGAGCCGAGCGGGTCGCAGCGCATGTTCGCGGCGAAGGTGGCATCCTCGGCCGAGGGGCTGGACGCGGCAAACAACGTGATGAAGCTGAATGCCACGCTCTGGATCAACTCGAACGTGACCCGTGTCGCACCTCTGGGGTGAGCCATGGCTATCGTCACGGTTGACCAACTCAAGGCGCAACTGAACTTCACCGCCGACATCGGGTCGGCGGATGATGCCTTGCTCACGGCCAAGATCGAGGCGGCGCAGGCCCATATCGAGCGGATGCTGGGGTATGGGCTGCACGACACGGGCCCGGGGGCGGCACCTGCCGATCTTAAGGAGGCGGTGCTGCAACTGGCGGCGCATTGGTATGAGGCCCGCGAGGCGGCCGGGGATGGCTTGAAGGAAGTGCCCTTCGGCGTCCGCGATATCGTCATGGGCCGCAAGTGCTGGAGCTTCTGATGGCGGATGATGGTGGCCTTTCCAGCTTCCAGCGCCGGATGAAGGCGATCCCGCAGGCCGCCCGCGAGGCGGTCAAGCCGGTGCTGGTGAAGCAGGCCGACGCCATGGCAGGCACCATGCGGGTGCTGGCGCCGGTGGACGAGGGCGATCTGAAAGGCTCTGTCGCCGTCACCGGCCCCGGGCAGGCAACCCCGCCCTACAGTCAGCCGGGCGGCTCCATGCTGGTGCCGGAGAATGTGGTGGCGATCACCGTGGGCAACACCGATGTGCGCTATCCGCACTTGCAGGAATACGGCACCACCTTCCACGCGGCGCAGCCCTTCTTCTGGCCCTCGGTCAGGCTGCACCGCAAGAAGGCCATGGCGGCGATCAAGCGCGGCATCGGCAAGGCCATCAGGGAGGCCCGCTGATGGAACGCGCTGTCCAGGTGGCAATCCGCAACAGGCTGGTGGCGACCGCTGCCGTCACGGCGCTGGTGCCTGCGGCCTCGATCCTCGACGTGAACCAGCGGCCCACGCCCACGCCCTCGATCATCCTGGGTGAAAGCCAGGCGGTGGACGAGGGCACCAGCCTGCGGCGCGCGCATGTCCGGGTCTACCACACGATCCATGTCTGGAAGCAGGAGCCGAGCCTCGAGGGCGTCAAGGTGATCTGCGCGGCGATCCGCAGGGCCATCCACGCCGGGCGCCTGAGCCTCGGCACCGGGCTGCACTGCGCCGATGCACTGGTGTCGGACATGCGGCAGATGCGCGACCCGGACGGCGAAACCTCGCATGGCGTGGTCACGGTCGAAGTGCTGGTGGCGGAGGTGGCGGCATGAAGTCCGGCAAGCTGGCCCATGTCCTGAAGATCCAGCGCGCGACCAATGGCGTGAACGAGGCGGGCACCCCGACCACGGTCTGGGCCGATCTGGCAACCCTGCGGGCAGAGAAGGTGGAGCAATCCACCACGGAATATATCCGCAACTATGGCGCGGCCGACGAGACGGTGGCGGTGTTCCGCACCCGCTTCCTGGCGGGCGTGACCAATGCCGACCGGATCAGCTTCTCCGGCACCACCTTCAACATCAAGGAGATCGTCGTGCAGGGCCGCAACCGCGGGCTGGAGTTCCGCTGCACGAGGCTGGACTGATGCGCGGGGCGAAGCCGCAGATCATCGAGGCAGCCGCTCCGCTTCCTTCTGTGGAAGCCCCCGACTGGCTGGCCGAGGAAGCCCGCGCGGAATGGCTGCGCGTCATGCCGGACCTGATCCAGCGCCGCATCCTGACCGATGCCGACCTCGGCAACCTTGAGAACTACTGCATCTGCATCGGCCGCGTCCGCCAGATGGAGGCGGCAATCCAGACCGAGAACGACGCGGAGATGATGCTCAAGCTGATCCGGGTGCAAGACAAGGCCATGGCCTCGGCCCGCCAGCTTGGCGCGGAGCTTGGCCTGACGCCTGTCAGCCGATCCCGCCCGGCCGTGCGCGAGAAGGAGGACGGCGATGCTGATGGCGCCAATCCTCTCGACCTCTAGGGCCTTCCCGCACTGGATCCATGACGGCAGCGAAATCCCCGACCCCTTCGGCTTCGGCGAGCGGGCGGTGCGCTTCCTGCGCGCGCTGCGCCACCCGAAAAGCCATCTGCCGAACCGGGCCTTCCAGCTTGACCCCTGGCAGGAGCGGATCGTGCGCCGCATCTACGGCCCGCGCGATGAGCACGGCCACAGGACCGTCAACACCGTCGCCCTGATGCTGCCCCGGGGCAACCGCAAGACCTCGCTGGCGGCGGCGCTGGCGCTTCTGCACACCATCGGGCCGGAGCGCATTCCGGGCGGCGAGGCCATCTTTGCCGCCGCGGATCGCAAGCAGGCCGGCATCGGCTTCCGCGAGGCCTCCGGCATCATCCGCGAGGACAAGCGCCTTGTGGCGGCGACCAAGCTGCACGACGCCCACAACGCGCCGAAGAAGCTGCTGTTCAGACGCGACGCCTCCTATCTCGAGGTCATCTCCGGGGAAGGTGGACCGCAGCATGGCCGGACGCCCGGGTTCGTCCTGGCCGACGAAATCCACATCTGGAAGGGCCGCGACCTCTGGGAAGCCCTGACCACCGGCCTCGAGAAGATCGACAATTCCCTGCTGATCGTCGCCTCCACCGCGGGCCGGGGGCAGGACAACATCGCCTGGGAGTTCTTCGACGGCGCCCGCAAGGTGGCAACCGGTGCGGTGGATGACCCTTCGGTGCTGCCGATCCTCTTCGAGGCCGACCGCAAGGCCGACTGGCAGGACGAGGAACTGTGGCACGAGGTCAATCCCGGCCTTCAGCATGGCTATCCCAGCCTTGCGGGCTTCCGGCGTCATGCGAAGCGGGCTGAGCGCTCTGCGGGCGAGCGGCTGTCGCTGAAGCAGCTGAAGCTGAACATCTGGCAGGACGCGACCGAAGATCCGTTCGTGGAAATGGATGTCTACGACGAGGGCGCCAAGCCGGTCGATCTGGACCGTCTCAAGGGCGAGCCATGCTGGCTTGCGGTGGACCTCAGCAGCACCACCGACCTGAGCGTGATCGTGGCCTGCTGGCGCACGGCGGAGGGCTACACGGTCTGGCCGTGGTTCTTCTGCCCCGAGGACCGGGTGGAGCGGCAGGACGATGGCTCCACCAGCACCGAGGACGGGCTGTCAGCGCGGGAGAATGCTTCCGGGGCCTCCTACCGGGCATGGGCCGAGGAAGGCTTCATAGCGCCCACCGAGGGCAACGTGATCGACTATGCGGCGGTGGCGGCGAAGATCGTGGAACTGCACGAGGACTTCGCCGTGCGCGAGATCGCCTTCGACCCGGCGCTGGCGCAGCAGGTGAAGCAGAAATGCCAGGAGATGGGCCTGCCGGTGGTGGACTTCCGGCAGGGCGCCCTGACCATGATGCCCGCGGTGCACGAGCTTGAGCGGGCCATCCTCGGCGGCGAGTTCCGCCACGGCGGCCACCCGGTGCTGCGGCATTGCTTCGCCAATGTGGTGGTGAAGCGCAACGACCTCGGCCACGTCACCCGCTTCACCAAGCCGAAGCAATGGCTGTCGATCGACGGTGCCGTTGCCGCTGCGATGGCGGTGGCGCGCGCGGCGGCGGGCGAACAGCCGCTGTTCACCTCGGCCGATCTGTTCACAACCGACTTCTTCAGGGGATAGCCATGAGCGATGGAGAACGCCTTGTCGTGATGCTGGAGGCCCGCATCTCCGAGTTCGAGAAGCGGATGGCCAAGGCCGAGCGCACCGGAACGGGCAGCTACAGGAAGCTGCGGTCGGGATCGTCTTCCGCCACCCGGGCGATGGAACAGGACATGCTGCGGTCCTCCAGCCGCATCAACCAGGCGCTGGCGACCACCAGCGCCGGGGTCGGCAGCTTCGCCAAGGCCTTCGCAGGCGGGCTTGTCGGGGGCATCGTCGGCGCGGCCTTTGCAGGCTTCAGCCGCAACGTGGACGGGGTGATCCGGCAGGTTGCCCAGATCGGCGACGAGGCGAAGCGTGCCGGTGTCGAGGTCGAGGCCTTCCAGCAATGGGGCTATGTGGCCCGGCAAAACCGGATCGACATCGGCGCCCTGACCGATGGCTTCAAGGAACTGAACCTGCGGGCGGATGAGTTCGTCATCACCGGCAAGGGGTCGGCGGCGGAGGCCTTCACCCGGCTGGGCTATACCGCCAACGAGTTGAAGCAGAAGCTGCAAGACCCGTCCAACCTGATGCTGGAGATCATCGGGCGGCTTGAGGGGCTGGACAAGGCCGCGCAGATCAGGATCGCCGACGAACTCTTCGGCGGCACCGGCGGCGAGCGCTTTGTGGAACTGCTGGACCAGGGCGAGGCCGGGATCCGCAAGGTGATGGGCGAGGCCAGGAGCGCCGGGATCGTCATGGACGCGGAACTGGTCAAGCGGGCCGATGAACTGGACAAGCGCTTTGCCGCCATTCAGGAGCGCCTGTCCAGCGGCTTCAAGAATGCGGTGGTCTCGCTGGGCGACACGCTCTTCGGCGCAGGCGCGCGCGACCTGGCCCAGATGATGCGCGACTTCGAGGAGATCAGGACGGCGCTTGGCGAGGATGCTTTCGATGCCCTGGTCGAGGCGGATGCCTTCGCGGAAGAAAGTGCCGCCAGCATCGCCGCCCTCAACGACGAGATGCGCGATCTGATCGGCACCGCCAGCGACCTCGCGACCCTGTATCTTGACCTTGCCGATGCGGCCTTCGCCCTTGGCGATGCCGACACGGGCAAGGCCCTGGCTGCCGCAGCGGCGGAGATGGACAAGCTGGTGGCCGCCTTCAAGCGGGGCGAGATCGGCGCGGGCGAACTGATCACCCGGATGATGGGGGTGAAGACCGAGGCAGATGCCGTGGTCAGCGCGATCAGCGATACCAATGCGCAATCCCTGGCCGACATCATCGCGCAGGTGGACGGGCTTTCGTCGGCGCTCGGCATGGCTGCCGGGCTGGCGCAGCGGCTGTGGTCGATCATGGGCGGCGGCGGTGGTGAGGCTGAAGGCGGCGACGCTGGCCTGTCGCGCAACCCCTTCGACGTGGGAGGCGAGCCGATGACCTCCAGCCCGCGGCCGCAGCGGCCGGGCGTGGACAGCCTCGGCAACTGGCAGGATGCGAACACCCCGAAGACGAAGGGCGGCGGAGGCGGGAGGGGCAAGGGCAACAACCGGCTGGATGCGCTGGTGGCAAGCCTGCAAACCGAGCGGGAAATCCTGACCGAATGGTATCAGGAAAGCCTCGACCTGCTGAACAACGCCACCGAGGCGCAGCTTGCGGCCCTGGGCGGCAAGCATGAGGCCATCGAGCGGCTGGAACGCGAGCACAAGGAGCGGCTGGCCGAGATCGACCAGATGACCAATGCCACCCGCCTTGACGAGATGGGGAACTTCTTCGGGGCCATGGCCTCGCTGACCGCCGCGGGCGGGGAGAAGCTGGTCAAGGCAACCCGGGTCTTCGGCGCGGCCGAGGCGCTGGTCAACACCTTCCGGGCACAATCGCAGGTGCTGGCCGATCCCCGGCTCGGCTTCTTCGGCAAGATGGCTGCTTATGCCTCCATCGGCGCGGCAGGCATGGGGCTGGTCGCGGCACTGAGGGGCGGCGGGTCGGGAAGCTCTGCCAGCGCCAAGCCCTCGACCGCCTCCACAGCGGCCGCGTCCACTGAGGATGCCCGCCCGGTCAACATCTCCATCCAGGGCATCAATCCCAACGCTTGGTACACGGGCCAGCAGTTCATCAACACGGTTGATGCGATCCAGCAGGAGTTCAAGCGGCGCGGCATTCGCTTGACCATCATTTGAGGGGTGACATGAGCCGCCTGCAACGCCAGATCATCGCCGCCCTGCGCAGCCAGCTTGCCGGTGGCAGGCAGAGGCCGCCCGAGGCGGGCGTGCCCCTGTGGAACGCCTTCGGGCATCTCTCCGGGCATCGGACATGGCACGCCCACGGGCCGAACCCGATCAGCTTTGCCGACCTGGAAGCCTACTGCCGCCTGATGCGCCTGCCGCTGGAACCGGCCCATGTCCGCATCCTGCTGGCGATGGATCGCGTCTGGCTGGAGGAAGCGCTGGTCAAGCTGCGGCCGGGCACAGAGGTGGCCCTGCCCGTCTCCAGGTCGCCGATGACGCCCGAACTCTTCGACGCAATCTGGGGGTGACGGTGTGCTGCAGAAGAACCTCCCAGCCCTCAAGCGCAAGCAGGAACGGCGGGATCGGGATGCACGGCGGGGCCGCCTCGGGCCGGGGCGCTTCGACGCGCAGGTGAAGGAACTGGTGGCGGTGATCCGGTGGGCCTTCGATGCCGGGGCCATCGGGTCGCTGTTCGGGCTTGAGGGTCCGCTGCGCCACGCTATCCGCGCCGACCTCTGCCTTCAGGGCTGGCGCTGGCGGGATGCCGACGACATGGCGCGGGAGGTGATGGACGAGGCCTTGCGGGCGGTGCGCGCCATCCGCCCGACATGGAACGAAGGACAGCCAGAATGGACCATACCGGCAAACACCCTGATCGAGCGGACCCGCTGCGTTCGCTGTCACAAGCCATTGCCCGAGGGGCATCACAAGTTCTGCGGGGTTCTCTGCGCCTCGGCCCACGGCAAGCGGCTGGCATCCATCCGGGAAGCGGACGAGGCCCGGGCGGTGCTGATGGCGATCCGCTGGACCTGACCGCGCGCTGTGCTGTCTGTGGCAAGGCCCTCGGCCCCGGCCGCTCCGACAGGCGATTCTGCGGCACCAGCTGCCGGAATGCCGAGAACAACGCCCTCATCCGGGAAGCCGCGCTGGAGGCAAAGCAGGGCAGGCGCTGCGACTGGTGCGGCGCCCCGGTGCCGGTGGAGGCCAAGGCCTTCGCGCGGTTCTGCTGCGCGCTGTGCCGCAAGCGCGCGAACATCGCCCGGAGCAAGTTCTGGAACGCCCGCCATTGCGCCTGCTGCGGCCAGCCCTTCGCCGCCCGGCCGGATCAGCGGTTTTGCAGCAAGACCTGCGGCATGAATGCCCGATGGGCAGAGGGACCATGGCGGCGGCAGCGCCTCACACCCGCAAGGTTCGATGCCGTCTGGGCGGGGTGAATGCGTGGGCGTTGCAGAATCGCCGTGGCAGCTGCGAGGGTGAGGAACAGGCTGAGGGGGCGGGGATGCGGCGGCGCTACTCCAGCGGGCTGCTCTGGGATAGGATCAGCCGAGGCCGCCGTTTTCTTTCTTCACCTTGAAGCCCTGTCGATCCATTAGCATCTTGTAAAGCCCACCAGACAACTTGGCGTGACGAGCATCCGCCGATAAAGAGGAAGTGCTGTTCAATAGTTCTTGGAGGAACGCGAGCTCTCTGCTGGTCATGGCCAGCCGCGTTTCCGAAACGACTGCGGCCACTTCGGCCTCGGTGAGCGACTTTCCCTTGTCAAGGGCATCATGCATCTTCTGCCAGGCCGCTAAGATGGTTTCGTATCCCGGCACGGCGTTTAGATCGACAGGGGGCGAGGTCAGATCAACTTGATGGCTTGGCATCGGCAATCCTGAGAATGTGGCAGGCGCACCCATCATAGGCTCGGCGATGCCGTTCTGACAATCAATCAGGTGCCTTGTATGCGTTTATGCGTCTGCGCATTGTGAGCCAACGACGCATCAGGGCATCCATTTCGGCCAACACTTCGGAAGTTTCCTCTGCCTCTTTTCTTAGCTCTCCTAATTTCGGAGGGAGAGGGAACAGTTCTTCAAGTGCCGCCACTATCTCGGCGTTCATGCTGCGGTTGTTTGACTCTGCGGCTGCCTTGATCCGATCCCGCATCCCGTCTGGGAGCCGGACGATCACCTTATCCAAGTCTCTGCTGTCGCTCTTCTGTGCCATGGAATGGCAATAGGCCATAATCGGGCTTGTATCAACGTTGGCCTTAGGCCATATTGGCCTTAGGCCATACTGTGAGGTAACGATGCAACGAGCACAGAACCGCGAGTTCAATGACAAGTTCATACTTCGGCTCCCAGACGGGATGCGGGATCGGATCAAGCGGGCGGCGGCTCAAGAGGGCCGTTCGATGAATGCGCAGATCGTCCAGCACCTGAAGGCGATCTACCAGCCGACCGAGACGCAGGAGGTTGCGGCCTGATGGCGCGACCGGGTTCCCCCTCAATGCCGACCGAGCGCCAGATACAGGAGGCGCACAAGGCTGTCGCCGCGCTGTATCCGAACGCACGGATTGCCCGAGTAGGGCCGGAGGGTGTTACCTTCGAGTATGCCGACGCACCGGCAGCAAACAGCAACCAATGGACGGGCGTTCCTTTCGCGGCAGGAGGGCGCAATGCAAAAGCCTGACTATCTGCGCAGCCGTAAGCGCCGGGGGCGTTGGTTCCATACCTACCGGCGCGACGGCAGGGAGGTTTCGCTTGGCGTTCATGGTCTGCATCCGAACGACCCGAGGGTGTTCGCGGCCTTCTGCAAGGTTCATGCCGACTGGCAGGAAAAGCCGCCCGAAGCCAAGCCGACGCATTCCGGCACCTTTGCCTGGGCGGTGGACCTCTACACGTCCGGCAATCACAAATGGAAGACTGACTATTCCGAGACAACCCGCAAGCAGCGGCTGGCCGTGTATCGGCGCTATATCGAGTCGCAAGGCGACCGGCCTCTGTCCACGATCACCAAGATCGACCTAGAGCGGGCGCTTTATGCCAAGGGCGGTTTCGGCGCGATCACCGACTTGAAGGCGCTCAGGCCCGTCTTCGCCCATTTGAAGAAACTCGGGTTCATAGCGGAAGACCCGACGCGCGGCATCGAGATCGAGGCCCCCAAGAGCGACGGCTATCCGACCGCAGGCGCTGACGAGATCGAGCGGTTTTTGAAGACGTGGCCCGTTGGCACGGTTGAACGGCTAGTCTTCGACCTCGGGCTGTTGACCGGCGCGGCACGGGTGGATCTGTGCCGGATCGGGCGGCGGAACATCGAGGGCAACCTTCTGGTGTTCGACCGGCACAAGACCGGCGTCACGTCCAACGTGCCGATGACAGCCGAGCTTCGGGCGGTTATCGCGCGGACCCCAGACATTGCCCAGGCCTTCATCCTGAACAGCTTCGGCAAGCCCTATGCGGCTGCAAGCCTCGGCAACCTCTATGGTGATGCGGCCCGTAAGGCGGGCATTGACGCGCGGCTGCACGGGCTTCGCAAGGCATTCTGCGTCTATTGGGCCGAGCAAGGAATGACGGTTCACCAGATAGCCGCGATGGCCGGTCACACGTCGCTGGCGGAAGTGGAGCGATACACCAAAGCGGCTGACCGCAAGCGCATTGTGCGAGCCATTGCGGAGGGTGCTTGATGGGACACGCTATCCCGAGCCGTGGGACACAGTTTCTTAACCTGCTGAAAGCAAAAGGAGACTCAGCATGAAAACGAAGGAATGGCAGCCCGTAGGGGAGTCGAACCCCTCTTCCCAGGTTGAAAACCTGGTGTCCT
>CAYLSD010000055.1:12398-19908 GCA_964386345.1 uncultured Fuscovulum sp. | reverse complement strand
GCGCCCGCCATGGGCGGGTCGGGCGCTGGCCGGGTGCTTTGGGCACCCGGCCGGTCCGGCGGAGCCCGCAGCGCATGGCGAAGGCACGCGCCTTCGCCATTCGGGCCCGGGTCCGAAAAGCGCCCGCCCGCGCCAATCTCCAGCCGCCCTTGCGCCCCCGGCGAAAACCCGTATAAGGCCCCATCTTTCCGCATTGACCCATGACCGGCGATGCCTCTCGTGGACGGGCCGCGGAAAGACCTGCCCGTCCGTTGAAGCCGCCCCGAGACGAAGGAACGCACATGCCGCTCTACGAGCATGTCTTCATCGCGCGTCAGGACCTGTCCAACGCGCAGGCCGAAGGCCTTGTCGAACATTTCTCCACGGTCCTTTCGGACAACGGCGGCAAGGTCGTCGAATCCGAATACTGGGGCGTGAAGACCATGGCCTACAAGATCAACAAGAACCGCAAGGGGCACTATTCGCTCCTGAAGTCCGACGCCCCCGCTGCCGCCGTGCAGGAGATGGAGCGGCTGATGCGGCTGCATGACGATGTCATGCGCGTCCTGACCATCAAGGTCGACAAGCACGCCGAAGGCCCCTCGATCCAGATGCAGAAGCGCGACGAGCGTGAAGGCCGCGGCGACCGCGAAGATCGCGGCGACCGGGGCGACCGGGGTGGTTTCGACCGCCGCGAGCGTCGTTGATCAACGTCAGGAAAGGTTCATAAGCCATGGCGAACAAACCGTTTTTCCGCCGCCGCAAGGTTTGCCCCTTCTCGGGCGACAACGCTCCGGCGATCGACTACAAGGACACCCGTCTGCTGCAGCGTTACATCTCGGAACGCGGCAAGATCGTGCCCTCGCGCATCACCGCCGTCTCGGCCAAGAAGCAACGTGAACTGGCCCAGGCCATCAAGCGTGCCCGCTTCCTGGCCCTGCTGCCCTATGCCGTGAAATAAGGAGAGACGACAATGCAAGTCATCCTTCTGGAACGTGTGGCCAAGCTTGGCCAGATGGGCGAGGTCGTGAACGTCAAGGACGGCTACGCCCGCAACTTCCTTCTGCCGCAAGGCAAGGCGCTGCGCGCCAACGAGGCCAACATCAAGTCCTTCGAGGCCCGCAAGGCCCAGCTCGTCGCCCAGAACCTGGAGACGAAGAAGGAAGCCGAGGCCGTCGCGGCCAAGCTGGACGGCCAGACCTTCGTGGTGATTCGCTCGGCCTCCGACTCGGGCGCGCTTTACGGTTCGGTCACCGCGCGCGACGCCGCGGATGCCGCGACCGAAGCGGGCTTCACCGTGGGCCGCGGCCAGGTCGTGCTGCTGCAGCCGATCAAGGAACTGGGCATCCACGACGTCTCGGTGGTGCTGCACCCCGAGGTCTCGGCCACGATCCGCATGAACGTCGCCCGCTCGTCCGAAGAGGCCGAACTGCAGGCCTCGGGCAAGTCGATCCAGGAACTGGCGGCAGAAGCCGATGCCGCGGCCGAGTTCGAGATCAGCGAACTGTTCGACGACATCGGCGCGGCGACCGCCGACGAGTGATCCCTCGCCCCTTCGGGCGGACAGCCGCGCCGGGGCAACCCGGCGCGGTTTTCGTTTGGGGGGCGGACTCCGGCGCCATGTGCAACAATCATGAGCCTTTGTTGCACATGGCCCCTGCTCCGGACTTTCCATGCCATACTCTACAGTATTGACTTTTGTAGAGCATGGGCGTGCTATACAAAATATCCAAATGTAGAGCACAACCATGACACCCCCTCTGTCCCAGATCGCGCACACCGCCTATCATGATCTGCTGCGCCTGCTGAAAGACGAGGAAGCCGCCGGGATCATCGGACGGCCCCACCGCGTCCTGCGCAACGGCCGCGGCTACTGGTATGACATGTTCCGGCTCGGCAATGCGGTGAAGAACCGCTATCTGGGCGAGGACAGCCCCGAAATGCAGGATCGCATCGCCCGCCACCGCGAGCTTGCCGAAAAATCCCGCAACCGGGCGGCCGAACGCAGCCGCCTTGTCCGCCTCCTGCGGGCCGAGGGGCTGATCGGCACCGACCGCAGCACCGCCAGCCTGCTGGCTGCGATGGAGCGGACGGGTGTGTTCCGTCTCGGCGGAACGCTGGTCGGAACCCAGGCCTTCCGTCTCTACGAAGGCGAATTGGGCATCCGCATCGGCACATCGGATCTGGCACAAACCGGCGATATCGACGTCGCCGCCTTCGAACGCCTGTCGCTTGCCCTTGAGGATCAGGTGGAACCCTCCTTGCTCGAGACATTCCGTTCGCTGGATTTCGCCCCCCTGCCCTCGTTGTCCAACAAGGCGGTCTGCCGCTGGAAGCAAAGCGACAGCGGGATGCTCGTCGAATTCCTCACCCCCTCCTTCCGTCCCGAGGAAGACATCCGCGACCTGCCCGCGCTTGGCGTCTCGGCGCAGTCGCTGCATTTCCTGAACTTCCTGATCGCGCAGCCGATCAAGGCCGCCGCTCTCTACCGCTCGGGCGTGCTGGTGCAGATTCCGCGGCCCGAGGCCTATGCCATCCACAAGCTGATCGTCGCCGACCGGCGGCAGGCCGGGCCGGACCAGTTGAAATCGCGCAAGGACCGGGCGCAGGCGGCGCTGCTGGTCGAGGTGCTGGCCGAGGACCGCCCCGACGAATTGAAAGAGGCCTATGACGACGCCCTGTCGCGCGGGCCGGCCTGGGCCGGGCATATCGCCCGCAGCCTGCAAAGGATGCCGGAAACCGCCGCCCGGCTTGCCGCGCTTTGACAGGCCGCTGTCGGGAATCGGACAGATCGGCGCCACGGCCCCGCTAGCCTTGCGCCATGCGCGCGCTCGGCCCCACCACCACCGGAATCCTCTGCCTGATCGCGGGCATCGCCATCTTTTCGGTGCAGGACCTGATCCTGAAGCTTTTGTCCGGCGACTATCCGTTGCACCAGGCGATGGTGATCCGCAGCCTGACCGCGATGCCCTTCCTGCTGTGGATCGTGCATGCCTTCGACGGCAGCCTTGCCACCATCGCCACCCGCGGCTGGTGGAAGATGCTGGCGCGGGGTCTGCTCAACTTCGTCGCCTATACCGCCTATTACCTCGGCCTCGCCGCGCTGCCGATGGCCGAGACGGTGGCGCTGTTCTTCACCGGGCCGCTGTTCATCACCCTCTCCGCCGCCCTCCTGCTGCGCGAGAAGGTGCCGCCCGCCTCGGCGCTGGCAGTGGCCGCGGGCTTCGCAGGCGTGCTGCTGATCGTCCGCCCCGGCGCCGAGGGGCTGAACTGGACCGTCGCGCTGCCGATCCTGGGCGCTGCGGGCTATGCGCTGTCGATGGTTTCCGCCCGCCCGCTGGGCCGCACCGAATCCGCCGCCGCGATGGCGTTCTGGAGCAATGCCTGCTTCCTCCTTTGCGCGCTGGTGCTGTCGGCGATCTGGGGCAACGGCACGCATGAGGGCGCCAGCGATCCGGCGATGGCCTTCCTGACCCGCGGCTGGGTGCTGCCCTCGGCATGGGATCTGGGGCTGATGGCGGCCTGCGGCGGCATCGCCGCGATCGGGCTGACACTACTGACCCAGGCCTACCGGGCCGCGCCATCCTCGACCGTCGCCCCGTTCGAATACAGCTTCATGTTCTGGGGCGTGCTCTGGGGCTGGCTGTTCTGGCGCGAGATTCCGGATGCCATCGCCTGGCTGGGCATCGCGGTGATCATCGCCGCCGGGCTCTATGTCATCCGCCAGCCCGAGGCGGCAAAGGAAAAGGCCGCACCCGAAGGCGCGGCCCCCTGACTTTCGCCGAAAGTCAGATCCTTACATCTCGTCCAGCGCTTCGACGGCCTTCTGGAGCTTCTCTTTCGAGACCTCCTTCTCGGTCACCTTGGCCTGGCCGACGATATGGTCGATCACCTTGTCCTCGAAGACCGGCGCGCGCAGTTGCTGCTGCATCTGCTGGTTCTTCTGGACGAATTCGAAGAACTGGCGCTCCTGCCCCGGATATTGCCGGGCGGCGGCCAGAACGGCCTGCGTCATCTCGGCATCGGTGACGGTGACCTCGGCGGTCTTGCCGACCTCGGCCAGCACCAGACCCAGGCGGACGCGCCGCTCGGCCAGTTTCTTGTGCTCGTCGGTCGGTTCGATGGCGCCGTGGTTGTGGCCATGGTCGTCGGGATGCTCTTCATGGTAAAGCTGGTGGGCGATCTGCCCGGCCTCGGCCTCGACCAGTTTCGAGGGCAGGTCGAACTTCACCATCTCGTCCAGCTGGTCCAGCAGCGCCCGCTTCAGCACCGCGCGCGAGGCGCCGGCATATTCGGCCTCAAGACGCGAGGAGACCTGCGCCTTCAGCGCCGCCAGATCCTCGGCGCCGTATTTCTTCGCCAGCTCATCGTCGACCTCGGCGGCTTTCGGCTCCTTCACCGCCTTGACGGTGCAGGCGAAGACCGCGGCCTTGCCGGCCAGATGGGCCGCGCCGTAGTTCTCGGGGAACGACACGTCGACCGAAACCTCGTCGCCCACCTTGGCGCCGACAAGCTGCGCCTCGAAGCCGGGGATGAAGCTGTTCGACCCCAGCACCAGCGGATAGTCCTCGGCCGAGCCGCCCTCGAACAGTTCACCATCGACCGAGCCCTTGAAGTCGATGACCACCTGGTCGCCGTCCTTGGCCTTGGCGCCCTTCTTGCGGTCCTCGAAGTTCTTCGCGCCCTCGGCCAGGTTCTTCAGCGCCTCGTCCACGTCCTTCTCGTCGGCCTTGACCACCAGCTTGTCCAGCTTGATCTTCGCGGCGTCGAAGGCCGGGATCGGCGGCAGGTTCTCGTAGCTCATCTCGACCACGACATCCGTGCCTTCCTTCCACTCCTCGCCGCCCACCATCTTGACCTCGGGCTGCAGCGCGGGGCGGTCGCCGGTCTTCTCGAAATGGTCCTTCATCGCGCCGTCGATGGCGTCCTGCATCGCGTCGCCCAGAAGGCGCGGGCCGAACTGCTTCTTCAGGATCGCCAGCGGCACCTTGCCCTTGCGGAAGCCCTTGATCTCGACCTCGGGCTGCGCCTCCAGCAGCTTTTCCTGCACCTTGGCCTCCAGCTCCGCCGCGGTGACGGTGATGGTGTAGCCGCGCTTGAGGCCTTCGTTCAGGGTCTCGGTGACCTGCATGTTTCCGTCCTTCTGTCTTGTCTGGTGCGGGTGAAGGGACTTGAACCCCCACGCCTTGCGGCGCCGGAACCTAAATCCGGTGCGTCTGCCAATTCCGCCACACCCGCATGTGCCTGTTCGTCATTCCCTGGGTCCTGCACGAACAAGGGGACCTGCCCTCTGCCAGAGGGTCGGTCCCCGCCCGTGCCGGAAATTCCGCGCCCTTCTAACAAAGGCGAAAGGCGGATGCGAGAGGAAAATCTTGGTCCGAACCAGCCCCGGCAAGCAGCGCCGAACCGGCGGTCTGCCCGAAAGTTTGCCCCGATTGGACCCATTCCTGCCACATTCTGCGGAAAAGAAGAAGCAGACAAGATGCACCCGAGGACAGCATGGGCAACCCGACCCTGACCTTCGAGACCGCCGCTCCCGTGAAGGAGACCGCTCTGGCGCAGGGGATCACCGCGGGCACCATGGTCCTGACGCTCGAAGGCGAGCTGCCGGTGCAATTCCTCGCCCCCGGCGACCGGGTGATCACCCGGGCCGGCGCGCGGGTGCTGAAAGAGATTGCGGTTTCCGTGCTGCATGATGTGCAGATGGTGCGGATTTCCGCCTCGGCCCTTGGCCATGACCGGCCCGAAGGCGACATCTTCGTCGCCCCCGGCCAGCCGATCCTGGTCCGCGACTGGCGCGCCAAGGCGCTTTACGACCGCAACTCGGCGATGGTCGAGGCGCAGCGCCTGGTCGACGGCGACTACATCCGCAAGGAGGTGGTGGCCGAAGTCCGCCTGTTCACCCTGTATTTCGAGCGGGAAGAAGTCCTTTACGCCGGCGGGCTGGAACTGGCCTGCGCGCCGGCACCGGTCATTGCCTGAAAATTCATTCAAGGCTCCTGGCAGAACCTGAAAGGACCGGGGCCGTCCATCGGACGGCCCCCATTTTATTCCGGCCCATCCTGCGGCCCGAGCGCCCGGAACACCTTCGGCAATTCCTCCGGCAGATCCTCGGCAATCAGCCCCGGCCCGAAGCTGCGCGCGCATTCCACATGCAGCCAGGCCCCGGTGCAGGCGGCGTCGAAGGGGCTGAACCCGCGCGCCAGCAGCCCGGCGATGAACCCCGCCAGCACATCGCCCGACCCCGCCGTCGCCAGCCAGGGCGCGGCGCGGTCGTAATGCGCCGAGTTGACGGCGCAGCGTCCCGAGGGGTCGGCGATCACCGTGTCCGGCCCCTTGCAAAGCACCACGCAACCGGCCCGGGCGGCAGCCTCGCGCGTGGCATCGGCCTTTGAGAAGGCCGGGCCCTTGATCGCCGGTTCGGCCAGTTTCGCGGCGATATCCGGGAACAGCCGCGCGAACTCTCCTCCATGGGGGGTAAGCACGCATCCTTCATGCAGCGCCGCGAAAAGCGAGGCATCGCGCGAGATGAGCGTCAACGCATCCGCATCCAGCACCACCGGGCGCCGCTGCTTCAGCGCTGCCGCCACCAGCGCCGCCTCCCGCGCGCCGGTCCCCAGCCCCGGCCCGAGGCAAAGCGCATTGATCCGCCGGTCCTCCAGCACAAGCGCCAGGGCATCGGCATCGCGGACCGCCCGCAGCATGATGGCATCCAGCCGCGCGGCATTCTCGGGGATGGCGTCGGGCGGGCAGCCGACCGTCACCAGCCCCGCGCCGATCCGCAGCGCGCCCCGGGCAGACAACCGGGCAGCCCCGCCATGGCCCGGCGGGCCGGAGAGGATCAGGGCGTGGCCATGGGAGTATTTGTGACCGTCCGCCTTCGCCAGCGAGCCACCGCAAACCGCCGCGCGATCGGCCACTGCATCCGATTGCGGGCCGCGCAGCAGCAGGTCCATCTCCGCGTTCAAGCCGATGGGCACCACCCGCAGACTGCCCAGAAGCCGCCCTCCGGCATCAAGGACATGACCGAGTTTCGCCCTCTCGAAGGTCACCGTCAGATCGGCGGCAAAACCGGTGAAGCCGCTATCGCTGATCACCCGTCCGCTGTCGGCGCAAATACCGCTCAGGATGTCCACCGCCACCAGCCGCGCGCGGCATTCCTGCGCCATGGCCAATGCACCCCAGACACCGGCGGGCACCGGGCGCGACAAGCCGGTCCCGAACACCGCATCCACCGCAAGGGCCGCGCCGCGCAGATGGGGCCAGTCCAGTCGGCCGGCAGGAAGCACCTTCCCCATCCCTAGCCACCGCTCGTAATTCACCCGCGCATCCGGCGGCATCCCTTCAGGCGAGCCGTAGAGGAACACCTCCACCTCCCAGCCCCACTCCTTCAGCAGCCGCGCCACCACGAAGCCGTCGCCGCCGTTGTTGCCCGGCCCGCACAGCACCACCGCGCGGTGCGAGGTCGCGCGCAGTTCCGGCCATTCCTGAAACACCGCCTCGACCACGCCGCGCCCGGCCCGCTCCATCA
>CAYLSD010000055.1:0-12298 GCA_964386345.1 uncultured Fuscovulum sp. | reverse complement strand
TCCGGCCATTCCTGAAACACCGCCTCGACCACGCCGCGCCCGGCCCGCTCCATCAGCTCCAGCCCGGTCACTTCGCCCGAGTCGATGGCGGCCTTCTCGATGGCGCGCATCTGCGCCGCGGTCAGCAGTTCGGTCATTTTCCCGGCATCCCGTCCACAAACCGCCCATCCGGCGGGCGCATTGCACAAATTTTAGGCGTCTCCTCCGGATTTCACCCCGGAAAGCCATCCATGAAACCCTGTCACATTGCCCGCCCCCGGGGGAAGTGGTCAGACGGGCGCAGACGAACCCGGAGGAGACGGCCGATGAAGAAGATCGAGGCGATCATCAAGCCCTTCAAGCTGGATGAGGTGAAAGAGGCCTTGCAGGAGGCCGGCATCCAGGGGCTGACGGTGACCGAGATCAAGGGCTTCGGCCGCCAGAAGGGCCATACGGAACTCTACCGCGGCGCCGAATATGTCGTGGACTTCCTGCCCAAGGTGAAGATCGAGGTCGTCCTGGCCGACGACATGGTCGACGGCGCCGTCGAGGCCATCGTCACCGCCGCCCGCACCGACAAGATCGGCGACGGCAAGATCTTCGTCACCCCCGTCGAACAGGCGATCCGCATCCGCACCGGCGAGACCGGCGACGACGCCCTCTGACCCATCCTGATTTTCGCCGAAAATCAGCTTCCCGCAAACCCGAACCGAAAGGCATCATGATGAGCGCAGTCGCAAAGGCGCTGAAACTGATCAAGGACGAGGAGGTCGAATATGTCGACGTCCGCTTCACCGATCCCAAGGGCAAGCTCCAGCACGTGACGCTGGTCGCCGATCTGGTCGACGAGGACTTCTTCGAGGAAGGCTTCATGTTCGACGGCTCTTCCATCGCCGGATGGAAGTCGATCGACCAGTCCGACATGAAGCTGATGCCCGACGCGGCCTCGGCCTATGTCGACCCGTTCTACGCCGAGAAGACCCTCTGCGTGCATTGCAACGTGGTCGAGCCCGACACCGGTGAAGCCTACAGCCGCTGCCCGCGCCAGACCGCGCTGAAGGCCGAGGCCTATCTGAAATCCAGCGGCGTCGGCGATGCGGCCTATTTCGGGCCCGAGGCCGAATTCTTCATCTTCGACGACGTGCGCTATTCGATCACGCCGGCCAAGGTCTCCTACCAGATCGACGCGGAAGACGCGGCCTGGAACACCGACGCGACCTTCGAGGGCGGCAACCTCGCCCACCGCGCGGCCCACAAGGGCGGCTATTTCCCGGTGAACCCGATCGACACCGCGCAGGACCTGCGCTCCGAGATGCTGTCCACCATGAAGCGGATGGGCATCAAGGTCGACAAGCACCACCACGAGGTCGCCACCTGCCAGCACGAGCTGGGGATGATCTTCGGCGGGCTGGTCGAACAGGCCGACAACATCCAGAAATACAAATACGTCATCCACAACGTCGCCGCCGCCTATGGCAAGACGGTGACCTTCATGCCCAAGCCGATGAAGGGCGACAACGGGTCGGGCATGCATGTCAACATGTCGATCTGGAAGGGCGGCAAGCCGCTGTTCTCGGGCGACAAATACGCCGACCTGTCGCAAGAGGCGCTGTGGTTCATCGGCGGCATCCTGAAGCACGCCAAGGCGCTGAACGCGCTGACCAACCCGGCGACCAACAGCTACAAGCGGCTGATCCCGGGCTTCGAGGCTCCGGTGCTGCGGGCCTATTCCGCCCGCAACCGCTCGGGCTGCGTCCGTATCCCGTGGACCGAATCGCCGAAAGCGAAGCGCGTCGAGGCCCGTTTCCCCGATCCGGCGGCCAACCCCTATCTGGCCTTCGCCGCGCTGCTGATGGCGGGCCTCGACGGGATCCGCAACAAGATCGACCCGGGTCCCGCCTCGGACAAGGACCTCTACGACCTGCCGCCCGAGGAACTGGCGGCGATCCCCACCGTCTGCGGGTCCCTGCGCGAGGCGCTGGAGGAACTTGAGAAGGACATGGACTTCCTGCTGGCGGGCGATGTCTTCACCCGCGACCAGCTGGAAAGCTACATGGCGCTGAAATGGGAAGAGGTCTATGCCTTCGAGCATACGCCCCACCCGGTCGAATACCAGTTGTATTACTCCTGCTGACCTTCGCGGACCGGCAGAGGGAAGGCCGCCTCCGGGCGGCCTTTTCCTTTTGGCGCGGGGATTGTTTCCGAAACTGCCGCCCAAAGCCAAGGTTCCGCCACGGTTTCGCCCGGCATCGGCCCGATTTCCACCGCAACATGGCCGCGATTTCCCCGTGAGCCCCCAGCGAGTGACGATGCCGAAGAACGCCAGCGAAAACCGCCCCCGGATCTGGGCCGAGGGAAGCCAGAACCCGCCCTTCCACCTCCGCGCCTTCGCGCTGGCCTCGGTGATCTACGCCCGCGACAGCCTGTCGGGGCTGCTGGGGCGCTGTTCGGCCTCGGCCAGGGGGTTCGGGGCCGAGGTCGCCGCGGGCCGCTGGCGGGTGCCGGAAAACCGGCTGGGGCGCAGCGGGCGGTTCCTGCCCTCGGTCCGCCAGACGGCGGCGGCGATCCGCGGCGGGGCCGATGTGCTGGCCCGCGCCGCGCGGGTGGTGGGGCATGGGGGGGAGGAGGCGGCGGACCCCGCGCCCTTTACGGCGCCGAAGCCTGCCCCCCAGCCGCGCCGCATGCAGGTCCAGCCGGCCGCGAAGGAGGACATCGACCTTGCCGCCATCCGCGCGCTGATGCAGGAGCCGTCCGCCTCCCCCGCCCCCGCCGCCCGGACCGAAGCGCCGCGACCGGACGAAACCGTCCCGCCCGGAGGTTACAGCCGGGTCGGCGAATGGCTGGCGACGGGGACCGCCTGGCTGCTCGGCCACGCGCTTCTGGTGCTTTCCGTGCCGGTGGGCGCCATGCTGGCCGCCCTCGCCCATCTGAACGGCGAGGACCTGCGCAAGATGACCGGCGACTGAGCGGCCCGGCTCAGCCCTGCGCCGCCTTCAGCGCGGCCAGTTCTTCCGCGGTCAGGGTATCGGCAGTCACGACATAGGTGTGGATGGCAAAGACCACGGCACGGGTCTGCGGCAGGCGCAGCAGGCACTGGCGTTCGCAGCGGATGTAGAAATGCCCCTGCGGGCGGGGACGGCCTTGCCCCTCCAGCCGGGGTTGGTGCAGGGCGGGATCGTCATAGGTCAGGAAATTCATCCGCCACAGCGCCGCACCCGGCCGGATCGCGTCGAACAGGCGCTGGACGCGGCGGGCCATGCCGTCGTCGTAGGCATCCACCGGCTGGTGGATCGAGACCAGCGCCCGGCCGATCTTCTGCCCCAGCGTCCAGCTTGCCGGAAAGCAGAGGATGCCGCCGGTCAACCGGTGCTCCTCGCCCGCCTGTTCCATCAGGCAGAGGTCCTCCTGCACCAGCCTGCCCAGGGTGATCAGCGGCTGCGACGGGTCCAGCGCCACCTCCACCCCGTCGGGCCGCAGGGCGGAGGCGGCGCCGATGCGGAACCCCTCCATCCGCGTCAGCCGGTCCAGCACGGTGGCGTAAAGCTCTTCCGCCGCCGGACGGCCCTCGGGCAGCAGGGCATGAACCACCTCCGGCACGGCGGCGACCAGCCGCCCGCGCTCGGCCATCTGGGCGGCATAGGCGTCGTCCACCCGCAGCCAGTCCTCGCCCTCCACCGGCAGGATGCCGGGCATCCGGGCGGTGCGCGGATCCATCCACGGCAGGAAGGGCAGGCGCGATTGCAGGATCGGGGCGGGCTGGGGGCACAGGTCTTTCATGGCCGCGACGCTAGGACGGATCGCGGGGGCCTGCAACGGGAGGCCGCGCCCGCCGACGGCGGGCCGGTTCAGCGGAACCCGCGGCGCGTGGCGAAGGCGGGGTCTTCGCCAACGAAACCTCCCCGCGACGCGATGCCGCCGTCCTGTCGATTCCGCGCGACACGGGCCGCAAGGCCCCGCTAAGCTGCTTCCATGGGGCGCGGTCATGGCGCCCCCGAACCGGCGGCCGGGCGAGAGCGGGCCGCCAGCCCCGCTGGCCCCGCGCCCCGCCCTGAAGGCCGCCCCAAGGCCCGAGGGGAGGCAGACATGAGCCCGACGACGAACACCGAGGCAAGACGGGGCACCCGATGCGCCGCGCTGGTTGGCGCGCATGGCAGCGGCAAGACCACGCTTTTCGAAGCGCTTTTGCACACCGCCGGCGCAACCGACCGACGCGGCACCGCCAAGGACCGCAACACCGTGGGCGACGCCGCCCCCGAGGCGCGGGCGCGCGGCATCTCGACCGAGCTTTCGGTCGCCTCCTGCCGTTTCATGGACGAGGACTGGGCACTGATCGACTGCCCCGGCTCGGTCGAACTGCTGTCCGACACCCGCGCCGCGCTGATGGTGGCCGACCTCGCCGTGGTGGTCTGCGACCCCTTCCCCGAACGCGCCATCGCGCTGTCGCCGATCCTGAAGTTCCTCGACGACCGGCACATCCCGCATCTGGTCTTCGTCAACCGCATGGACGCGCCCGAGGCGCATGTCCGCGCCACCTTCCACGCGCTGCAAGGGTTCTCCGACCGGCCGCTTGCGCTCCGCGAAATCCCGATCCGCGATGCGGGCGGCCATGTGACGGGGATGATCGACCTTGTCAGCGAACGCGCCTGGCAGTGGAATCCGCAGAAACCCTCGGACCTGATCCCCCTGCCCGAGGCAGCGAGGGACGACGAAGGCGCCGCCCGCGCGGCGATGATCGAGGCGCTGGCGGATTTCGACGACACGATCCTCGAACAGGTGCTCTCCGATATCGTGCCCGCCACCGGCGACATCTACGCCTCGCTGACCCGCGACCTTGAACAGGACCTCGTGGTCCCGGTCTTCTTCGGCGCCGCCGAGCAGGAGAACGGCGTGCGGCGGCTGTGGAAGGCGCTGCGCCACGACTGCCCCTTCCCCGCCGCCACCGCCGCCCGGCTGGGCCTGCCCGATGCCGAGCCGCTGGCGCAGGCGATCAAGACCTTCCAGTCCGGCCAGGCGGGCCGCGCCGCGCTGGCGCGCATCTGGCGGGGCGAGGTGAAGGACGGCATGACGCTTGGACCGGACCGCGTAGGCTCGGTCTCTTCCGCCATGGGACGCAAGTTCACCGCCAAGGGCGCGGCCGGGGAAGGCGAGGTCGTCGTCCTCGGCCGCATGGCCGCGGTGAAGGCGGGCGACCTGATCGGCGAGGGGCTGCATGACCGCTCCGACTGGCCCGAGCCCCCTGCCCCGGTGGCCGGACTGGCGATCCGGGCCGAGCATCCGGCGGACGAGGCGAAGCTTTCCACCGCGCTGGCGCGGCTTTGCGACGAAGACCCCTCGCTGCGGGTCGAGGTACGCTCCGAAAGCGCCGAGACCGTATTGACCGGACAGGGCGACATCCATCTGGCCGTCGCCCTGTCGCAACTGAAGTCGGATGCCGGACTGGCGGTGAAGACCGCGCGCCCGACCGTTTCCTACCGCGAAACGATCACCAAGCCCGCCACGATCCACACCCGCCACAAGAAACAATCCGGCGGCCATGGCGAATTCGCCGACATCCATGTGGAGATCGCCCCGCGCGGGCGCGGCGAGGGGTTCGCCTTCTCCGACCGGATCACCGGCGGGGTGGTTCCAAAGCAATACATCCCCGCCGTGCAGAAGGGGGTGGAAACCGCGCTGGCCCGCGGCCCCCTTGGTTTCACGGTGGTGGATGTGGGCGTGGTGCTGACCGATGGCGGCTATCACAACGTCGACAGCTCCGACTTCGCCTTCCAGAAGGCGGGCGCCAAGGCGATGGCCGAGGCCCTGCCCGGCTGCGGCCCGGTGCTGCTGGAGCCGGTGATGGAGGTGATCCTCTCGGTGCCGTCGGAGTTCACCCCCAAGGCACAGCGCATCGTGACCTCGCGGCGCGGTCAGCTTCTGGGCTTCGACGCCAAGGCGGGCTGGAAGGGCTGGGACGAGGTGTCGGCGCTGCTGCCCGAGGCCGAAATGGAAGGGCTGATCACCGAATTGCGCAGCCAGACGCTGGGGGTGGGCTTCTATACCGCGGGCTTCCACCACCTTGAGCAGCTTTCGGGACGCGAGGCCGAACAGGCGGTGGCGGCAAGGGCGGCGGCGCTGAAGGGCTAGGCAACCGAGGCCGGAAGGCGACATCCCCTGTCGCCCTCCGGCAAGTCCCACGCTTCTTTTGCGGCCAGCCTGACCGCAAAGGAGCCAGACCATGAGCCAGCCCTATTCCCGCACCCGCCGCAAGATCGACCCGGCCCGCGCCGACCGGCTGGCCGACGGCACGCCGAACGACAACGACCGGGTGGAGATCGGCCCGACCCAGCTTGCCTTCCGCGAATGGGAAGCGGCGGGGCTGGTCGCGCCCGACCTTGAAAAGATGCGCGAATTCCGCTGGCGGCGGCTGACGAAAGGACTGGTCGACCGCGACGTCGGCGGCCTTCTCCTCTTCGACCCGCTGAACATCCGCTACGCCACCGACACCACCAACATGCAGCTCTGGAACAGCCACAACCCGTTCCGCGCCGTGCTGCTCTGCGCCGACGGCCATATGGTGATCTGGGAATACAAGGAGGCGCCCTTCCTTGTGACCTTCAACCCGCTGATCCGGGAAATCCGCTCCGGCGCGTCCTTCTTCTACGCCGTCTCGGGCGACAGGGGCGAGGACAGCGCCACCTCCTTCGCCGGGCAGGTAGACGAGGTGATGCGGGCCCATGCCGGCACCAACCGGCGGCTGGCGGTGGACAAGATCATGGTCGCCGGCCTGCGGGCGCTGGAACGCATCGGCTTCGAGGTGCTGGAGGGCGAGGAGATCACCGAACGCACCCGCGCGGTGAAGGGGCCGGACGAGATTCTCGCCATGCGCTGCGCCCATCACGCCTGCGAGGCGGCCATCGCCGAGATGGAGGCCTTCACGCGCGAGAACGTGCCGAAGGGCGGCGTCTCCGAGGACGACATCTGGGCCGAACTGCACAAGGGCAACATCCGCCGCGGCGGCGAATGGATCGAGACCCGGCTGCTGGCCTCGGGTCCCCGGACCAATCCCTGGTTCCAGGAATGCGGGCCGCGGATCGTGCAGCCCGAGGAGATCGTCGCCTTCGACACCGACCTGATCGGCAGCTACGGCATCTGCATCGACATTTCGCGCAGCTGGTGGGTGGGCGAGACGCGGCCGTCGAACGCGATGATCTCCGCGATGAACCATGGCCTCGACCACATCCGCGACCATCAGGCCCGGCTGAAGCCCGGGGTGACGATCAGGGAACTGTGCTTCGGCGGGCACCGGCTGGAAGACCAATACTGGAAGCAGAAATACAGCTGCAAGATGCATGGCGTGGGGCTGTGCGACGAATGGCCCTTCGTGCCCTATCCCGACGCCTGGGTGGACGGCGCCTTCGAGGTGGCGCTGGAGCCCGGCATGGTGCTCTGCACCGAGGCGCTGGTCTCCCCCGAGGGCGGCACCTTCTCGATCAAGCTGGAGGATCAGGTGCTGATCACCGAGACCGGCTGCGAGAACCTGACGCGCTATCCCTTCGACCCGCGGCTTGTGGGCTGACCAGCGGGGTTCGCGCGACGTCCGGTTGCGATTTCCGCGCGGACATCGCTTACAGCCCCACCTCCGCCAGCAGGCCGAGATGGTCCGACCCCAACCCGCCGCGGACCTCCACCTGGCCGCCGCCCGGGGCCAGCACATGGTCGATCGGCAGCACCAGCCAGGGGGCAAAGCCGGTATAGGTGCCATGCACCGCGCCCGCAGGCCGCACCCTCGCGGCCCGCGCCATGGCGGTCACGCTCGCCGACCAGCGCACCATGTTGAAATCGCCCGCCATGACCACCGGTCCCTGCAACCCCTCCAGCACCGGCAGCAGGCGCCGGACCTGTTCGGCCTGCCGATGCGGCCAAGGCCAGCGAAGATGCACCGACACCAGCCAGAGCGGGCCTTCCTGCCCCTCGACCTGCATCGCGGCCAGCCCGTCGGCGCAAATCTCGGACCCGGCAACGATCGGCAGCCGCGTGGCGATAGCCGTGCCGCCGACCCGGGTGGCGCCGCAATTCAGCTGATGCGGCAGGCCGGGCTTCAACGCCTCCAGCAAGGCGCGATTGGCCTCCGACACCTCCTGCAGCGTCACCACATCCGGCGCTGCGGCGCGGATGTCGGCGGCCAGCCCGGCGAGGTCATCGTTCCTGAACCACATGTTCTTCTGGTAGATTCGCAGCCCCTCGGTCATCGCAGCCGGGCCTGCGCCATAGGACCACAGGATCGGCGCCCCGGCCACCAGCGCCAGCACCATTCCCAGCCGCCCGACCGCCGCCGCGCCCGCCAGCAGGGCCAGCGCCGACAGCACGGCCAGCAGAGCCGCGCCTTGCAGGCGGAAGACGGCAAGCGAATCGCCCAGGGGGTGCAGCGCGCCGAGATAGCCGCCAAGCACTGCCAGCGCCGCCAGTCCGGCCAGAAGGGTCAGCGCGGTCCTCAATCGGAAGCCTCTTCCCCAAGGATCGCCAACGCCACGGCGGTAAGCGGCCCGCGCATGTCGACGCCGCAAGTAATGCGCAGGGATTCGAGGCCGAGGACGGCGGCATAAAGGCGCACCGCCCCCTCGGAGGCACGCGCGGCATCCAGCCCCGCCTCGCCCAGAAAGGCGCAAAGGTCGGCAAGCCTTCGCGCATCCACCCGCTCCAGCACCGCGCGGGCCAGCGGGTCGGTGCGGCCCCAGTCGCGCAAGGCGGGCTCAAGCGCCGCGCCGTCGCATTCGTCCTCCGGCAGGGTGGAGACGGCCTCGACCAGCCGCATCACCCGCTCCCTCGGCGGGCCGCCGCCGCGCCGGGCGGAAAAGGTGATCCCCGTGGTCGCCAGCCGCTCGAACGCTTCGAGCATCGCGGCATGAAAGGCACGCAGATCCTTGAAATGCCAGTAGAAGCTGCCCTTGGTCGTGCCAAGGTCGCGCGCAAGCGCCTCTACCCGGATCGCCTCATGCCCGCCGCCGACAAGCGCGTCGAACCCGGCCATGATCCAGTCCGACCGCGTCAGCTTCGGGCGGGCCGGAGCCGCCGTTCCCGCCACCGGAACCGGAAAGATATCCACCATCGCATTCATCGGCCGCCACCATAGGCGCGAGGCCCCCGCGCCACAACCGCCCCGCCAGGCCTTCCTGTCATTCCCGCCTCCTGTCCTTCCGTCACGACCCTAGCCCGCAGGGGTTAACCGAAAGCGAACGCCAACCGGCTTGCGCCCGCCTGCCCCCCGCCGTAAGGGGGCCGCATCCCGAAAGATGCCGGAGGCCCCGATGATCCCGCGCTATTCCCGCCCCGAAATGGTGAAGAACTGGTCGCCCGAGACCCGCTTCCGCATCTGGTTCGAGATCGAGGCCCATGCCTGCGACGCACAGGCCGCGCTTGGCGTGATCCCGAAGGCCAATGCCGAGGCCGTCTGGCGGGCGAAGGACGTGGAGTTCGACGTGGCCCGCATCGACGAGATCGAGGCGGTGACCAAACATGACGTGATCGCCTTCCTGACCCATCTGGCCGAGATCATCGGCAATGACGAGGCCCGCTTCGTCCATCAGGGCATGACCTCATCGGACGTGCTGGACACCACGCTGAACATCCAGCTCGTCCGCGCGGCAGACCTGCTGCTGGCCGGCATGGACCGGGTTCTGGCCGCCCTGAAGGCCCGCGCGCATGAGCACAAGGATACGGTGCGGATCGGCCGCAGCCATGGCATCCATGCCGAGCCCACCACCATGGGCCTGACCTTCGCCCGCTTCTACGCCGAGATGAAGCGGGGCCGGGAACGGCTTGAAAACGCAAGGAAAGAAGTGGCCACCGGCGCGATCTCCGGCGCGGTCGGCACCTTCGCCAACATCGACCCGCGCGTCGAGGAACATGTCTGCAAGGCGCTTGGCCTCGTGCCCGAGCCGATCAGCACCCAGGTGATCCCGCGCGACCGCCATGCGATGTTCTTCGCCACCCTCGGCGTGATCGCCAGCAGCATCGAGAACATCGCCATCGAGATCCGCCACATGCAGCGGACCGAGGTGCTGGAGGCCGAGGAATTCTTCTCGCCCGGGCAGAAGGGGTCGTCCGCGATGCCGCACAAGAGGAACCCGGTGCTGACCGAGAACCTGACCGGCCTTGCCCGGCTGGTGCGGATGGCGGTGGTGCCCGCGATGGAGAACGTGGCGCTTTGGCACGAACGCGACATCAGCCATTCCTCGGTGGAGCGGATGATCGGCCCGGATGCGACGATCACGCTGGATTTCGCGCTGCACCGGCTGGCGGGGGTGGTGGAAAAGCTGGTGATCTACCCCGAGAACATGTTGAGGAACCTGCACAAGTTCAAGGGACTGGTGATGAGCCAGCGGGTGCTTCTGGCCCTGACCCAGGCCGGGGTCTCGCGCGAGGATGCCTATCGGCTGGTCCAGCGCAACGCGATGAAGGTCTGGGAGAAGGGCGCCGATTTCAAGACCGAGCTTCTGGCCGACCCGGAGGTCACCGCCGCCCTGACCCCCGCCGAGATCGAGGAGAAATTCGACCTCGGCTACCATACCAAGCACGTCGACACGATCTTCGCACGGGTGTTCGGGTAAGCATCGTCCGCACCTCCAGGCAAGGCCCGCCCGGGGCTTCGCCCGTATCGGCGGATCACCCCTCGCGCTAGCCTTCCGGGAAAGGGGATTTCCGCCCTTTTCCACCCGGGCCCCGGGAAAACATCCCCGGGACCGGCGATTTCATGCTATCTTTGCCATACGCCCGTATGGCCCCTGCGCCGGTATGGACCATGCCGCCGTATCGGCCATGCGGTCTCTGGCCAAGGAAAGGATGCAGCATGAAGATCCGTCTCTGCTTCGCGGCGCTGGCCCTGGCGCTGATCCCCTCGCTCGGCTCGGCAGATTGCCGCGGCCATAGCTCCACTTCGGCCTCCTCCTGCATGGAGGGCCATGTCTGGGACCCGGTGAAGGGCACCTGCGTCCTGCAGCCCTCAAGCTGATCGCAAGGGCTTGTTAAACCCGGCCTGCGAAGCTGCTGAAAGGCAGATTCGGAGGCGCGGATGATCGAGGAAAGTCAGGCGCTGGCGCGCATCACTCCCGCCCGTCGGATGATGACGCTGGCCGGTGAAGCCCCCATGTCCCGCGTCCTTTCGGCGCGGCAGAAGGCGGCGGTGATCGTGCGCTACATGATCGCCGAGGGCGCGAAGATTCCGCTCTCACAACTGCCGGAACACATGCAGCAGGCGCTGGCAGAACAGATGGGCGCCATGCGGCTGGTCGACCGGCAGACGCTGGATTCGGTGGTGGCCGAATTCCTTGCCGAACTGGATTCGGTCGGCCTTGCCTTCCCCGGCGGGATCGAGGGCGCGCTTTCGGTGATGGACGGCCATATCTCGCAATCCGCCGCCAGCCGGTTGCGCCGCAAGGCCGGAATGAATTCCAAGGCCGATCCCTGGGAAAGGCTGATGGCGCTGCCGGTACCGCAACTGCTGCCGGTGATCGCGGAAGAGGCGGTCGAAGTGGCGGCGGTGGTGCTGTCGAAACTGCCGGTCGCCAAGGCCGCCGACATGCTGGGGCGGCTGCCCGGCGAAAAGGCCCGCCGCATCGCCTTCGCCGTCTCGCTGACCGGCAACATCGACCCCGACACCGTGCGCCGCATCGGCATCGCGGTGCTGAACCAGATCGACAGCCAGCCGCCGCGCGCCTTCGACACCGGCCCGGTCGAACGGGTGGGGGCGATCCTCAACGTCTCGCCCGCCGTGACGCGCGAGGATGTGCTGCAGGGGCTCGAGGCCGAGGATGCCGGCTTCGCCGAGAAGGTCCGCAAGGCGATCTTCACCTGGATCCACATCCCGGCGCGGATTCCGCCGCGCGACGTGCCGAAGATCATCCGCATGGTGGACCAGGCGGTGCTGGTCACCGCGATGGCCTTCGCCCAGGGCAAGCCCGAGATGGAGGAGGCGACCGAGTTCATCCTGTCCAACATCTCGCAACGCATGGCGCAGGGCCTGCGCGAGGAGGTGGCCACCCGCGGCAAGGTGAAGGAGAAGCACGGCGAGGAGGCGATGAACGTCATCATCGGCGCGATCCGCGAGTTGGAGGCCTCGGGCGAACTGGTGATGGTGGTGCAGGAGGAAGAGGAATAGGGAAAGACGCGGCAGTTGCAGGATATGGGCACCGGCTGCGGCCGAAAGGCTGGTCCGGAACCCGGCCCGGCTGCAAACCTGCCGGAAACAATCGTTGGGCCGCAACCGCGCGGGGCGAAGCTGGCCGTTCTCGCCGCCAGCAGGATTTACCGAAAGGGCCTGCGTCTTTCGAAAACGGAAGCCGGA
>CAYLSD010000054.1:0-20951 GCA_964386345.1 uncultured Fuscovulum sp. | reverse complement strand
CATTGTCACTAGCAGTTGCGACAAATTGAAGGCACGGATAGGGTCCGCCCCGCCTTACCCCGCCCCGCGCCCCCGCCTTACCCCCCGTCTCACCCCTTGCCGCAAAGCCCGATCCGCCGATGAAATTCACCTCGACCTCCACCTATGTCGCCGATGCCGCCCTTGCCGTGGCGGTGAACGCCGCCGTCGCGCTGCAACGCCCGCTTCTGGTGAAGGGAGAGCCCGGCACCGGCAAGACCGAACTTGCCCGGCAGGTGGCCGCCAGCCTGGACCTGCCCTTCCTGGAATGGAACGTGAAGTCCACCACCAAGGCGCAGCAGGGGCTTTACGAATACGATGCCGTCAGCCGCCTGCGCGACAGCCAGCTGGGTGAGGCGCGGGTGCATGACGTGGCCAACTACATCCGCAAGGGCAAGCTCTGGCAGGCCTTCGAGGCGCCGGGCCGGGTGGTCCTGCTGATCGACGAGATCGACAAGGCCGACATCGAGTTCCCGAACGACCTGCTGCAGGAACTCGACCGGATGGAATTCCACGTCTACGAGACCGGGCAGACGGTGAAGGCGCTGCACCGCCCGGTGGTCATCATCACCTCGAACAACGAGAAGGAACTGCCCGACGCCTTCCTGCGCCGCTGCTTCTTCCACTACATCCGATTCCCCGACACCGAGACGCTGGCCGCCATCGTCCGGCTGCATTTCCCGGGCATCAAGGAGAAGCTGCTGGCGACGGCGCTGGCGCAGTTCTTCGAGATCCGCGAGACGCCGGGGCTGAAGAAGAAGCCTTCCACCTCGGAGGTGCTGGACTGGCTGAAGCTGATCCTGGCCGAGGACCTTGCGCCCGAGGACCTGCGGCGCGACGCGAGGGACGCCCTGCCCCGGCTGCACGGCGCGCTGCTGAAGAACGAGCAGGATGTGCAGTTGTTCGAACGGCTGGCCTTCATGGCCCGCGGGCAGCGGTAGGGCCGGATCGCTTTTCCGCAGGCTTGGCCGGGCGGGCGGGAAGCGCCTGGCCCAAGGGCGGGACGGGCGCCGGACCAGCCGCCGGGCCATTGCCCGATCCGCCCCGGTTTGAACGGATCGAACAAGGCCCGAATCGGAAAGGATTTCTGAAGTTCAGGCGCAATCTTGACACTTTTTCATCACGACGCCTCGATTTTCCGTCACAATCAGTAACATTGCGTGATAATATCAGCGCATATCTGGTTCCGCCCCTCCTCCGGGCCTCTAGTGCTGGTTCGGCGACAATCATCAAGATTCCGTGGAATTGACACAACCGGGCCGCGATATGGACACTCGGCATCAGTTGGATCGACCTTGAACGATCCCGGTTCCGAAAGCTGTCCGAATGCCCCGCTGCAACCGCCCGACATCCCTGCCCGACAAGGCCGCCGCGCCTTGGGCCGGGGCGCATGTCCGGGCGGCGCGGGCGGCTTTTGCGACCGGGATCCTTCGCCCGGGTCCTGCCATGGCCTCTGCCGGCCCTGCGCAGCCCGGGACCTTCCACGCGCAACCCGGGCTGGTCCGCCCGGCAAGCACGCCTGACACGAGACCGCGGGGCACCACGTCTGCTCGCCCCCGCGGTCCCGGGTCCCGGGCAGCGTGGACACAGGACCACCGCGGTCCGCGGGCGGACGGGGATGCGGGGGCATCCCTGTCCGTCCGGGTCGGCGGGACATCGCACGGGGCGCCAAGCCCCGGCAAACGCATGAATCGAGCTGCCAGAAAATGCGGAACCTTTCCTTCGCCGCGATCTTCGCGGTCCTTGCGGCCGCCGCGTGCGTGCCCGCTGCCGAGACCACATCCGGCGCCCAGGTAACCAAGGCCCGGCCCGCCGCCCCGATGGCGGAAGAGCCGGCCGCGCCCGCGATGGGATTCCTGTCGAATCCCGATTTCGCCGCCGTTCCCGCCGGCGGGGGCCGCGGCAATGCCGCGCTGGCAAGGGATTTCCTTGAGCTTTCCTTCATGCTGGAAAGCGGCCGCGCGCTGCCCGTCTTCTCGCGCTTCGAAGGCCCGGTCACGGTCGCGCTGACCGGAACGGTTCCGGCCTCGGCCCCCGCCGACCTGTCGCATCTGGTCTCGCGCCTGCGCAACGAGGCCGGGATCGACATCCGCACCGTGACGGCGGGCGAGACCGCCTCCATCACCGTGCATTTCGCCCCCCGCGCGCAACTGCGCCGCCTTGCCCCCTCGGCCGCCTGTTTCGTGGTGCCGAACGCCTCGACGCCCGAGGAATACCGTGCCCGCCGCGGCACCGCCGCCGGCGACTGGGCGCAGGTGGTCCAGCGCCGCCAGGCCGGGATCTTCATCCCCTCCGACGCCAGCCCGCAGGAAGTGCGCGACTGCCTGAACGAAGAGATGGCCCAGGCGCTCGGCCCGCTGAACGACCTGTACCGGCTGACCGATTCCGTCTTCAACGACGACAACTTCCACTCGGTGCTGACCCGCTTCGACATGACGATCCTGCGCGCCTATTACGCACCGGAATTGCGCTCGGGCATGTCGCGCAGCGCGGTGGCCGCCGCATTGCCGGGGATCTTCAACCGGATCAATCCGCGCGGCGCGGGAATGGGCGGCGGCGACAGCTCGGAAACGCCGAAGTCGTGGAAATCCGCGATCGAGACCGCGCTTGGCGCAGGCGGCGCAGGTCAGGGCACGCGCCGTGCCGCGGCCGACCGGGCGCTGATGATCGCCCGCGCGCAAGGCTGGACCGACGGGCGGCTTGCCTTCAGCCATTTCGCCATCGCCCGGCTCTACGTCACCTCGGACCGCGCCCGCGCCGTCGAGGAATTCTCGCGCGCGGCGAAGATCTACCGCGGCCTGCCGGGGGCCGAGGTGCAGGTCGCCCATATCGACATGCAGCTTGCCGCCATCGCCGTCGCCTCGGGCCAGCCGCAGCAGGCGCTGGCCTTCGCCGACCGCGCCATCCCGGTGGTGCGCCGGGCGCAGAACTACGCGCTGCTGGCGACCGTGCAACTGATCAAGGCCGAGGCGCTGGACCTTCTGGGCCGTGGGTCCGAGGCCGATGCCCTGCGGATGGACAGCCGCCGTTGGGCAAGCTATGGCTTCGGCTCGGATGCGCAGGTGCGGGCCCGCACGCGCGAGATTGCCGCGCTCGGGGCGCGGGGCTGAGACCCGCCCCTGCCCGGGCGGGCCGGGAAGGGATGAAGCCATGCTGGTGATCGGCGGCCTTGTGATCGGGGCGCTCTGGGGCGCGTTCAGCGCCAGACGGCGGGGCGGCAAACCCGCCGACATCGCCCAATATGCCGCCGTCTATGCCATCGTGCTCGGCATTCTCGGCCTTTTCCTGACCATCGCCATAGAACGCCTGATGTAGGGGGGCCGGGCATGTTCCTGCCCTTCCTCCACCATCTGCGGCATGAGGGCGTGCCGGTTTCCCTGCGGGAGTTCCTGACCTTCCTTCAGGCGCTGGAGCAGGGCCTTGCCACCCATGATGTCGAGGAGTTCTACCACCTCGCCCGCGCCGCCATGGTCAAGGACGAACGCCATCTGGACCGCTTCGACCGTGCCTTCGCCGCCGCCTTCAAGGGGCTTGAGGCCCTGACAGCCGAGGATGTGCTGCAAGCGCTGGACCTGCCCGCCGACTGGCTGGCGAAACTGGCCGAGAAGCATCTGACCGAGGAGGAACGCGCGGCGATCCAGTCGCTCGGCGGCTTCGACAAGCTGATGGAGACGCTGCGCAAGCGGCTGGAGGAACAGAAGGGCCGCCATCAGGGCGGCAACAAATGGATCGGCACCGCCGGAACCTCGCCCTTCGGCGCATACGGCTACAATCCCGAAGGGGTGCGGATCGGGCAGGAGGAAAGCCGCCACCGGCGCGCGGTGAAGGTCTGGGACCGGCGCGAGTTCCGCAACCTCGACGACCGGGTGGAGGTGGGCACCCGCAACATCAAGGTGGCGCTGCGCGCCCTGCGCCGGTGGGCGCGCGACGGGGCGGCGGAAGAACTGGACATGGACGGCACCATCCGCGCCACCGCCGAACACGGCTGGCTGGACGTGCAGACAAGGCCCGAGCGGCGCAATGCGGTGAAGGTGCTGCTGTTCCTCGACGTGGGCGGCAGCATGGACCCGCATGTGAAGGTGATGGAGGAACTGTTCTCCGCCGCCAAATCCGAATTCCGCCATCTGCAACCGTTCTACTTCCACAATTGCCTGTATGAGGGCGTCTGGCGCGACAACGCCCGGCGGTGGAGCGCCCAGACCCCGACCTGGGAGGTGCTGCGCAGCTACGGCCCGGACTGGAAGGCGATCTTCATCGGCGATGCGGCGATGTCGCCCTATGAGATCACCCACCCCGGCGGCGCCAGCGAGCATTGGAACAAGGAGGCCGGTTCCGTCTGGCTGTCCCGCGCCACCGGGCAATGGCCGGGGCATCTTTGGATCAACCCGGTGCCGGAACAGGGCTGGGGCTACAGCCAGTCCACCGCGATGATCTCGCGCCTGTTCTCGGGCCGGATGGTGCCGATGACGGTGGAGGGCATCACGCGGGGCGTGAAGATGCTGCGCTGATCGGACGGCTGATGCTGTTCCGGGGTTTGTCCGGGCGGGAAAAGGCGTGGCACGGCCTCACCCCCGCCCGTGCGGACGGGTTCCACTGTAGACATGTCAGCTCAAGACCACGGAAGGCCAGCGCCCGACCCGGCGGGCGAGAAGCGCCCGCCATGGGCGGGTCGGGCGCTGGCCGGGTGCTTGGGGCACCCGGCCGGGCAAGGGGATATGATGCGCCATGGCGAAGGCACATGCCTTCGCCAGCCTGATCATGCCGCCACACAGGGCTGTTCGCCGCGCTTCGGGCAGCCTATATCCGGCGCATGGCACTCTGGCTTCCCCTCATCCTCACCATCCTCTGGGCCGTGGTCTCGATGCGCTTCTCGGTCTGGCGGACGCAGAAGATGCTGGACGCGCAATCCCGTCCCCTGCGCGATCCGGCGCTGGAGCGGTTGACGGCGCGGATGGCGGCGGCGCTGGACATCCCGGAAATCCGCGTCAACGTCTTCGACGTGGAGCCGGTGAACGGCCTCGCCGCGCCGGACGGGCGCATCTTCCTGACCGCGGGTTTTCTGAAGAAATACCGGCAAGGCCTTGTGACGGATGAGGAAATGGCCTCGGTCATCGCGCATGAGCTGGGGCATGTCAGCATGGGCCATGCCCGCCGCCGGATGATCGACGTGACCGGGCAGAACGCGGTCTTCCTCCTGCTGACGGCGTTCCTGTCGCGTTTCGTGCCCATCATCGGGGTCTGGATCGCCAACATGATCTCGACCGCCGTGATGGCCCGGCTGTCGAGGCGCGACGAGTTCGAGGCGGATGCCTATGCCTCGGCCCTTCTGATCAAGTCCGGCATCGGCACCGGGCCGCAGAAATCGCTGTTCCGCAAGCTGGGCGCGCTGACGCAAAGCCGGACCGAGGGCATCCCCGCCTGGCTGCTCAGCCACCCCGCCGCCGAGGAACGGATCAGCGCCATCGAGGCGAACGAGGCGCGCTGGCTGGGGTAGGCGGTTTCCGTGTGGGACAATCGCGCCGGACTTCGCGCGAAGTCCGGCTATTCCGCAAGAGCCTTCGCCAGCCGGAACAGCCGGACCCGTTTCAACAGCGGCTTCAGTTCCACCTTCTGCCCGGAAATCCGCTCGGCCTTGGCGCGGACCTCTTCCACCACCCGCGCCATCGCCTCGGGGTGGCGGGACTGCATCTCCCACAGGAACCCGTCCGGGTCGCGGCGGCGGATGCCTTCCTCGGCCAGCAGATGGCCGGGGAAGTCGCTGGCGTTGAAGGTGACGATCTCGTCGGCGCCCCCGGCGATGGCGGTGGCCAGCACATGCACGTCGTCGGGGTCGGGCAGGTGCAGCCGCGCCTCGATCTCGGGCCGTTCGCGGACCAGCGCGCGGGGGAAAGCCGCGCGCAGAAGCGCCGCCTCGCCCTCGGCCACCGCCTGCGCGCCGGGGCCCAGCTTCACCGCGGACAGGGTCCATTCGCGCAGGATGCGGTCCGAGAAGACCGGCTCGTAAAGCCCCGCCGCAGCCGCGCCTTGCAGGATCTCGCGCAGCACCGTGGGATAAAGCACGCAGGCGTCGAGGACGGCCTTCATCCGTCCAGCCGGAAGGCCAGCGCCTTGAGATAGGAGGATTCGGCCAGTTGCGGCAGCACCGGATGGTCGGGCCCGGCGAATCCGGTGTGGATGATCTGCCCGCGCCGCCCGCCGCGCCCGATGCCGCGGGCGGAAGCGTTACGGAAGGCCGACAGGTCGGCGGCATGCGAGCAGGAACACAGCACGAGATACCCCCCCGGCGCCACCAGCGGCGCGGCAAGGCGGGCGATCCGCTCATAGGCGCGCAGGCCCGCCTCCAGCGCCGGTTTCGCGGGGGCGAAGGCGGGCGGGTCGCAGATCACCAGATCGAAGCGCGCGCCTTCCGTCCCCAAAGCCTCAAGCACCGCGAAGGCATCGCCCTGCCGGGTCTCGAACCCGTCGAAGCCCGAGGCCTTCGCCCCGGCGCCGGCCAGCGCCAGCGCGGGCGCCGAGGCATCCACCGCCAGCGCGCTTGCCGCCCCTGCGGCCAGCGCGGCAAGGGCGAAGCCGCCGACATGGGTGAACACGTCCAGCACCCGCGCACCCCTTGCCAGCCGGGCGGCGAAGGCGTGGTTCTCGCGCTGGTCGTAGAAAAGGCCGGTCTTCTGCCCGCCCATCAGGTCGGCCATGTAGGTGGCGCCGTTCATCGGCACCGGCAGCGGCCCGGCGGGGGCGGCGCCATGGACCACCGCCATCTCCTCGGCCAGCCCCTCAAGCCCCCTCGCCCGGCCCGAGCCGTTCTTGATCACCGTGGTCACGCCCGTCACCGCGACCAGCGCGGCGACCAGCGGTTCAAGGTGGCCTTCCGCCCAGGCGGCATTCGGCTGCACCACGGCCACATCGCCGAAGCGGTCGATCACCACGCCGGGCAGGCCGTCGGCCTCGGCATGGACAAGCCGGTAGAACGGGCCGGGATAAAGCCGCGACCGCAGGGCCAGCGCGCGGGCAAGCCGCGCCTCGAACCAGCCCTGGTCCACCACCGCCGCCGGATCGCGGTCCAGCATCCGCGCCACGATCTTCGAGGCGGGGTTCACCGTCACCAGCCCCAGGGGCCGCCGCTCGGCATCCTCCAGCACCGCCAGCGTTCCGGCGGGCAGCGCGTTGGTGCGGCGGTCCAGCACCAGTTCGTCGGCATAGACCCAGGGGAAACCGTGGCGGATCGCCCGCGCCTCGGCCTTCGGGCGCAGGCGGACGGTGGGACGGGCGGCGGCGGGGGAATGGGAAAGGGAGGGCTCCATGCCCTTCCCCTTACCGTTTTCCCGGATGCTGCGGAAGCGGTCAGTTCACCCCCCGACCGCGCAGGCGGTCAGTTCACCGCCGACAGGACCAGCGTGCCCGGCTGGCTGTCCGACGACGACAGCGTCAACCCGAATTTCGACGGGTCGGCCTTCAAGCTGCCCAGCTCGTCATGCAGCACCTGCGCCAGCCGCTCCACCACGACCACCCGCTGGGTGCGGCCGGCGTAGTCCTCGGCGATCGCCTTCGACCCGCCCGAGGCCTTCACATCGGCCTTCACCAGCCGCGGCCCGTCCAGCACCGCCCCGGTGGCGGCATCGCGGATCGTCAGCTTGAAATGCAGCGCATGGGTGCCGCCGATGGTGTTGCGGGTCTTCTCGGTCACGCAATGGAAGCGCATCACCTCGACCTCGGCCACCACGGCCACGCCGGATTTCAGATCGGCGGTGCCCCTCTCGGCGGCCTCGTCGAAGATCGCCTTCACCTGCACCAGCCGGTTGCCGCGCGGCTCTCCGCGCCAGACCACATCGGCAAGCGGATACCAGGTGTCGGCCTCGCTGACCCGAAGCGAGGTCGGGACCTTGACCACGACCTGCGTCACGTTCAGCGGGATGGCGACGGCTTTCTGCTTCACCTCGAACGGGGCGTCCTTGGTCGCCAGCGAAACCCCGCCCGAGGTGGCGCGCGTGACTTCGGACTGGCCACAGGCGGAAAGACCGAGCGCCAGGCCAAGCGTCAGAAGGGTCTTGAATGCTTTCATCTTCGCATCCTCCATGCCGGGCGGTCCCTGTTTCACGGAATGGGGGCCCGGATCGACGGCAAGATTGCCTTGAAAATACGGCGGATTTGGGCTGACTCCTTGGCGGTGCGGCGAAGTTATTGCGGCCGGGACGGGCAATCGGCCCCTGCCCCGCACGGCTTTTCCTGCTATGCTGCGCCTGCCGTCCGGCAATCTTGTTAGCGCTAACGGAACCTGCTACAAGAGCGCGAGGCCAAAGCCAGACGACCAGAACCGGGACCGAAAAGCCATGCCGCTGAACGCCACCATCGCCCGCGTCACCGACCGGATCCGCGCCCGCTCGGAAGGGCCGCGCGCCGCCTATCTGGACCGGATCGGCCGCGCCGCCGCCGCGGGCCCCGCCCGCGCGCATCTCTCCTGCGGCAACCAGGCCCATGCCTATGCCGCCATGGGCGAGGACAAGCCCGCGCTGGCCGCGGCCCGTGCGCCCAACATCGGCATCGTCACCGCCTACAACGACATGCTCTCGGCCCACCAGCCCTATGAGAGCTATCCCGCCCTGATCCGCGAGACCGCCCGCCGCGCGGGCGCCACCGCGCAGGTGGCGGGCGGCGTCCCCGCCATGTGCGACGGCGTGACGCAAGGCCAGCCGGGGATGGAACTGTCGCTCTTCTCCCGCGACGTGATCGCGCTGGCCGCGGGCGTGGCGCTGTCGCACAACACCTTCGACGCGGCGCTTTTCCTTGGCGTCTGCGACAAGATCGTTCCCGGGCTGGTGATGGCGGCGGCGGCCTTCGGCCACATCCCCTCGGTCTTCGTCCCGGCAGGCCCGATGCCCTCGGGCATCCCCAACGACCAGAAATCCGCCGTCCGCAATGCTTTCGCCGAAGGCAAGGCCACGCGCGAGGAGCTGATGGCCGCCGAGATGGCCAGCTATCACGGCCCGGGCACCTGCACCTTCTACGGCACGGCGAACACCAACCAGATGCTGATGGAGGTGATGGGCCTGCACCTGCCCGGCGCCAGCTTCGTCAACCCGAATACGCCGCTGCGCGAGGCGCTGACCGAGGCCGCCGTCACCCGCGCCGCGCAGATCACCGCGCTTGGCAACGACTTCCGCCCGGTGGGCGAGATCCTCGACGAGCGCGCCTATGTGAACGGCATCGTCGGGCTGATGGCGACGGGCGGGTCCACCAACCTTGTCCTGCACCTGCCCGCCATGGCGCGCGCCAGCGGCGTGATGCTGGACCTGCAGGACTTCGCCGACCTGTCGGATGCGGTGCCGCTGATGGCCAAGGTCTATCCGAACGGACTGGCCGACGTGAACCATTTCCATGCCGCCGGGGGCCTGCAATTCCTGATCGGCCAGCTTCTGGACGCGGGGCTGCTGCACCCCGATGCCAAGACCGTTGCGGGCGACGGGCTGGAGCCCTACCGGCAGGAGGCGACGCTGAAGGACGGCCGCCTCGGCTGGCAGCCCGGCGCCTCGGCCAGCCTGAACGACCGTATCCTGCGCCCCGCCGCCGATCCCTTCGCGCCGATCGGCGGGCTGAAGCAGCTTTCCGGCAATCTCGGCCGCGGGGTGATCAAGGTCTCCGCCGTCGCGCCCGAGCGCCATGTGATCGAGGCCCCGGCCCGGGTGTTCCACAGCCAGGACGCGGTGAAGGCGGCCTTCAGGGCGGGCGAGTTCACATCGGACACCGTGGTCGTGGTCCGCTTCCAGGGCCCGCAGGCCAACGGCATGCCGGAACTGCACTCGCTGACCCCCACGCTTTCGGTGCTGCAGGACCGCGGGCTGCGGGTGGCGCTGGTGACCGATGGGCGGATGTCCGGCGCCTCGGGCAAGGTGCCCGCCGCCATCCATGTCTCGCCCGAGGCCGCCGCCGGAGGCCCGCTGGCCCAGGTGCAGGACGGCGACCTGATCCGGCTGGATGCCGATGCCGGGACGCTGGAAGTCCTCGCCCCCGGTTTCGAGACGCGCCCGCCCGTCACCGCCGACCTTTCCGCCAACAGCCACGGCATCGGACGCGAGTTGTTCGAGGCCTTCCGCCGCAGCGTCGGCCCCGCCGACACCGGCGCCGCCGTGGTGATCTGACCCCGCCCGCCCATCCGCACCGCCCGAAGGATCTGCCCATGACCCCCGCCGAACAATCCGCCAAGGCCCTTGAGGTCTGCCGCCTCGCCCCCGTCGTCCCGGTGCTGGTGATCGAGGACCTCGCCCATGCCAGGCCCCTGGCCGAGGCGCTGGTCTCGGGCGGTCTTCCGGCGCTGGAGGTGACCCTGCGCACGCCCTGCGCGCTGGAGGCCATCCGCGCCATGGCCGGGGTGCCGGGCGGCGTGGTCGGTGCGGGCACGCTGCTGACGCCCGCCGACGTGAAGGCCGCCAAGGCCGCGGGCGCCACCTTCGGCGTCTCGCCCGGCGCGACCGACCGCCTGATCGCCGCCTGCGAGGACGAGGGGCTGCCGCTTCTGCCCGGCGCCGTCACCGCCTCCGAGGTCATGGCGCTTCTGGAACGGGGCTACACGGTGCAGAAGTTCTTCCCGGCCGAACAATCCGGGGGGGCCGCCTTCCTGAAATCCATCGGCTCGCCGATCCCGCAGGTCTCCTTCTGCCCCACCGGCGGCATAGGCCCGAAGAACGCGCCCGACTATCTGGCGTTGAAGACCGTCCTCTGCGTCGGCGGAAGCTGGGTCGCCCCGAAGGAGGCGATGGCGCGCGGAGACTGGGCCGAAATCACCCGCCTCGCCGCCGAAGCGCGCGGCTTGCGCTGACAAAGGCGCGGCCCCGGCCTAGGATGGGCGATATCGCTCATCCCGGAGGTTCCGCCATGCCAGATCCTTCCGTCCGTACCTGCCTCTGGTTCGACGCCGGGGCCGAAGAGGCTGCGCGGCATTACATCGGGCTGATCCCCGGCTCGCAGATCCTGCACATCTACCCCAACCGCGCCGATCCCGCGCAGGCCTTCCTTGTCCAGCTTGTCCTTGCCGGCCAGAACTTCACCTTTCTCAACGGCGGGCCGCATTACCGGCTGACCCCGGCCGCTTCGATCGAAGTGCATCTCGACACCCAGGCCGAGGTGGACCGCCTCTGGGATGCCCTTCTCGACGGCGGCACCCCGCAGCGGTGCGGCTGGCTGGTGGACCGCTACGGCGTCAGCTGGCAGATCATTCCGCGCGTGCTTCTGGACCTGATGCAGACCCGCGTTGCCGCGCAGGCGCAAAGGATCACGCAGGCGATGATGCAGATGGTGAAGCTGGACGGCCCCGCGCTGGAGGCCGCCGCAAGGGGGTGAACCTCAGCCGCCTTCCCCGGTCCGCATCCGCGCCATCCGGCCGCCGCGGCGTCCGGTCCGGCCGGGCGCGTCCAGCCCGGCCTCCAGCACCCCGCTCATCGGGTGGTCCGGCCGGGGCTGCGCATAATGCGCGATCAGCGCGCGCAAGGCATCCGCCACCGGCGCGCCCACCGGCAGGCTCAGCGCCCAGTCCATGAAGATCGAGCGGCACTCGCCAAGCGTGATGCCCTCGATGTTGTAGCTTTCCCGCACAAGACCCTTAGGGTCGGCTTCTTCCAAGCGCACGGCGCGTCTCCCCATCACCTTCAGCCCTTGGTGCCGAATTTCGCGGCGATCACCTTGCCTGCAAGCGACACTGCCCGGTCCAGCCGCGCCGAAAGCGCCTCCACGCCGGTCTCGCCGGTCTCGCGCAGCAGGAAGGCACGCCCGCCCTCGCCCAGCGCGCCCGGCTCCAGCGCCTGTTCGGTCAGAAGCCGCGCGCTGCAATGCAGCCGCCAGAGCAGGCGGTAGGCCTCCAGCAGCGCCGCCTGATCCTCCGCCGCCAGCGCCCCCTTCGAGGCCAGTTGCCGCTCCACCTGACGGGCCGGATTGGCGGAGACCAGCGCCGCCCATTCGGCGCAAAGCTCGATGTCCATCAGCCGGCCCGGACCGTCCTTCGTCTCCCACGCGCCCTTCGCGGGTTTCGCCTCGGCCAGCCGCGCCCGCATGTCGGCGAGATCGGACCGGACCTGCGCGCCCTGCCCCTTCTCGGCCAGCATGGCGCGGCGCCAGTCCTCCACCTCGGCCGCCAGCCCGGCCTCACCGGCGATCACCCGGGCGCGGGTCAGGGCCAGATGCTCCCATGTCCAGGCCTCGGCCTGCTGATAGTCCTTCCAGGACTGGATCGAGGTCGCCACCGCGCCCGCCCGGCCCGAGGGACGCAGCCGAACGTCCACCTCGTAAAGCCGCCCCTCCGCCGTCTGCGCCGACAGCGCCGTGACCATGGCCTGCGTCAGCCGGGCGTAATAGGTGCGGGTCGGCAGCGGGCGGCGGCCATCGGACGCCTCAACTCCCGAGGCATCGTAGATCAGGATCAGGTCGAGGTCCGAGCCCGCATTCAGCCGCCCCGCGCCAAGGCTGCCCATCCCCAGCAGCACCGCCCCTCGCCCCGGGGCCGCGCCATGCCTTGCGGCGAATTCCGCCTGCACCACCGGCCACAGCGCCTGAACCACCGCCTCGGCCAGATCGGCATAGCTTTTCCCGGCCTCGAAGGCGTCGATCAGGCCGCGCAGGTGGTGGACGCCGATGCGGAAATGCCATTCCTTCATCCAGCGCCGGGCTAGGTCCAGCGCCGCCTCGTAGTCCCGCGCCTCGGCCAGCCGTGCCGCCAGTTCCGTCCGCAGCCCCACCGCGCCCGGCCAGGCCGACCAGAAGCTGCCGCCGATCACCGCATCCAGCACCGAGGCATTGCGGCTGAGGTAAAGCGCCAGCGCGGGCGAGGTGCCGGCGATGTCGACGATCAGTTCCACCAGCGCGGGGTTCTGCTCGAAGAGCGAGAACACCTGCACCCCGGCGGGCAGTCCGGCAAGGAAGCCGTCCAGCGCCACGAGCGCCTCCTCGGGGTTGGCGGCGCGGGACAGGTCCTTCAGGATGCGGGGCCGCAGGCGGCGAAAGATCGCCTGCGCCCGGTCGGATTTCAGGCAGGGATATCCCTGCCAGCCCGCGACGATGGCCTCCGCCTGATCGGAAAGGTCCGGCCCGTCCTCCACCTCCGAGGGCGCGAAGAACCCCTCGGTCAGCCGGTCGGTGCGGGCCAGCCGGTCCAGAAGTCCTGCGCGGAACGCCACCTCCTCCTCGCCGCAGAAGGCCGCGATCCGGGCCACGCCTTCGGGCGTCGTCGGCATGGCATGGGTCTGGGCGTCGTTCACCATCTGGAGCCGGTGCTCCAGTTCGCGATGCGCGCGGTAAAGCGCGGTCAGGTCCTCGGCCGCAGCCTGCGGCACCCAGCCCTTTTCCGCCAGCGCCGCCAGCCCGCCCAGGGTGGTGCGGTCGCGCAGGGACGGATCGCGCCCCCCGGCGATCAGCTGGCGGGTCTGGGTGAAGAACTCGATCTCGCGGATGCCGCCCGCGCCCAGCTTCATGTCGTGGCCCTCCACCGCGACCGGCCCGTGCAGGCCGCGGTGGTCGCGGATGCGCAGCCGCATGTCATGGGCGTCCTGGATCGCCGCGAAGTCCAGATGCTTGCGCCAGACGAAGGGGGTCAGCGCCTTCAGGAACCGCTCTCCCGCCGCGATGTCGCCGCCGCAGGGCCGGGCCTTGATATAGGCCGCGCGCTCCCATGTCCTTCCCTCGGCCTCGTAATAGGCTTCCGCCGCGGCCATCGACAGGCAGACGGGGGTGACGCTGGCATCGGGCCGCAGCCGCAGGTCGAGGCGGAAAACGTAGCCGTCCTCGGTCACGTCGCTCAGCAGCGCGGTCATCCGGCGGGTGATGCGGATGAAGGCCGCGCGGGCCTCGGCGGCGTCCTCGCCGTAGCGGTCCTGGTCGAAGAGACAGATCAGGTCGATGTCCGAGGAATAGTTCAGCTCGAATGCGCCCATCTTGCCCATGGCCAGCGCCACCATGCCGCCCGCCGCCGCGGCATCCTCCGGCCCCTGCCCCGGCAGCTTGCCGCGCCGGATCTCCTCGGCGGCAAGGCGTTGCAGGCACAGGTTCACCGCCCGGTCCGCCAGCCGGGTCAGCGCGCCGGTGACGGCTTCCAGCGGCCAGACGCCGCCCAGGTCGCACAGCGCCGCCAGCAGCGCCACCCGCCGTTTGGCCTGCCGCAGCGCCGGGCCAAGCCGGTCGACCGCCGCTTCCCCGGGCGCGTCGAGCAGGGCCTCCAGCACCGCTTCCGGCGCATCGCCGGCGATCCCGCGCAGCCACTCGCCCTCGCGCTGCATCAGGCCCTTGAGATAGGGCGAGCAGCCCGCCGTCGCGGCCATCAGGTCGCGCAGCGGCGGGGGAAGATCGGAAAATGCGGCTGCCAGATCGGCGGCGGCCTCGGGGTCGAAGGGAAGCGGGCTGCGGGAGATACGGGACACAAGGCTCATGCCGCGCATCCTGCGGCGGCGGCGGCGGCGGCGCAAGGGCGTGGCGGCCAGCCTCGGCATCGGGGGCATTCCGCCCCCCATGAGGATATTTTCATCCTGAAAGAAGCCGCCCCTCTTTCAGAACGCAAATATCCCCGCCGGAGGCAACCCGAGCCGGTTGCGCGGAACGCGCAGAGGCGAGACGGAAGGCTTGCGCCGCAAGGCGCCCGACCATCAGGCGGCAGGCTTCCGCGCGGCCATGTAAATAATCTTCACATACCTCTTGCGCGACTCGCGATCCTTCCCCACATTGCTTCATGTGAAAGGCATTCACATGGATCAACCGGGAGTTCGCCGATGAACACGACCACCGCCTACCCTTCGTCATCCGGCCCGGGCCGCTGGCTCCGCCGGGCCGAGGACTGGCTCGATCAGCGGGGCAGGCTCGCGTGGATCGCGGCCATGGTCCTGGGCTTCATCATCTTCTGGCCGCTGGGGCTGGCGCTCCTGGCCTACATGATCTGGGGAAAACGCATGTTCGGAAAATCCTGCCGCCACCGCCATCACTTCGGCCATGACCGCCACGACCGCCGCGCCTGGGCCGAGAACTGGGAGCGGATGGGCCGCACCGCCCGGCCCTCGGGCAACGCCGCCTTCGACGCCTACAAGGCCGAGACGCTGCGCCGGCTGGAAGAAGAACAGGAAGCCTTCGAGACCTTCCTGCAGCGCCTGCGCGAAGCCAAGGACAAGACCGAGTTCGACAGCTTCATGGACGACCGCGCCCGCAAGGCGCAGGAGCCCCCGGCCGAGGAAGCGGCAACCGGCGGCGCCCCCGCGGGCGACCCCACGGCCCGCCGCGGCGAATACTGATCCCGCAAGGGCCCGCACCGCACATCCCCGCCCGGGCGACCGGGCGGGGTTTTCCATGCCGATCAAAGCGGCTTGGCGCGGGGCTGCGGTCTTGCTAGGCTCGCCCCCGGACCACCCCGAGCCTCCTCATGCGCCACACCCTTCCCATCGCGCCGCAGTTCTATGTGACGGCCCCGCAGCCCTGCCCCTATCTCGACGGGCGGATGGAGCGGAAGCTGTTCACCGCGCTGCAGGGGGAACATGCGCAGCGGCTGAACGACACGCTGTCGAAACAGGGCTTCCGCCGCAGCCAGAACGTGCTTTACCGCCCCTCCTGCGCCGAATGCTCGGCCTGCCTCTCGGCCCGCATCCGCGTCGCGGATTTCCGGCCGAGCCGCAGCCAGAGACGCATCCTGAAACGCAACGCCGAACTGCGCCGCAACGCCACCTCGCCCTGGGCGACCGAGGACCAGTTCCAGCTGTTCCGCCGCTATCTGGACAGCCGCCACGCCGATGGCGGCATGGCCGACATGGACATCTTCGAATTCGCCGCGATGATCGAGGAGACCCCGATCAAGTCGCGCGTCATCGAATACACCCGCCCTGCGCGCGAGGGCGAGCATGGCCGTCCGCTGGCCGCCGTCTGCCTGACCGACGTCTTCGACGACGGGCTTTCCATGGTCTACAGCTTCTACGACCCGGATCTTCAGGCGCAGTCGCTGGGCACGCAGGTCATCCTCGACCACATCGCCATCGCGCGCGAGGCGGGGCTGCCCTTCGTCTACCTGGGCTACTGGGTGCCGGGCAGCCGCAAGATGGGCTACAAGGCCGGCTTCGACGCGCTGGAAATCTACAAGGCCGGGCGCTGGCAACCCATCGGCGACCCGGCCTCGCACGGGGCGGAGCTGCATCCGCTGTCGGTCGACCCGATCGCCGAGCAGGTCGCCCGCATCTCGCTGCCCGAGGCGCGGCTGTCGCGCGATTGACGTAACGTCCGCGGGGAAAACGCCCGGAATTGCGTCAGTTTTACACAACCTTGCCGCGCGTTTACGCTGGACCGGCGGCGATTTCCCCTACAGATTGGGCCAGCCGCAACCGGCAGGGTCACCTGCCGCGCCGGGCACCAGACAAGGCCCCGATCCAGAGGGCCGGACATATGAGGGGGGATTCCGATGCAACCGCTTCTGGCGCTGGCGCGCCTGATCGACCGCATCTCCGCCGCCATCGGGCGCGGCGTGATGTGGCTGATCTTCGCCTCCATCCTGATCTCGGCCGGCAATGCGGTGATACGCAAGATCGCGCCGCAATTCGCCTCGAACGCCTGGCTTGAGCTGCAATGGTATCTGTTCGGCGCGGCCTTCATGGGCGCCGCCGCCTATACGCTGCAACAGAACGAGCATATCCGCATCGACATCTTCTACGGCACGCGGACACGGCGCACCCAGCACTGGATCGACCTTTTCGGCCATGTGTTCTTCGCCCTGCCCTTCTGCATCATCATGAGCTGGCTGCTGGTGCCCTACACGCTGAACGCCTGGCGGATCGGCCAGGGGTCGAACAACGCGGGCGGCCTGCTGATCTGGCCCGCCCGCGCCATCCTTGCGGCGGGCTTCATCCTGCTGGTGGCGCAGATCCTCGCCGAGATCGTCAAGAAGATCGCCGTCATCCGCGGCGAGATGGAAGACCCGCATCCCTTCGTTTCCGCCCATCAGGCGGCCGAGATGGAAGGCGCGCAACTGGCCGACGTCGTGGCCCAGGCGAACGAGGAGAAGCGCTGATGCTGGAATTCATCGCCGTCAACATGGCGCCGATCATGTTCGCCTCGCTGGTGATCTTCCTGCTGCTTGGCTATTCCGTCGCCTTCTCGCTGGCCGCCAACGGCCTGTTGTTCTTCGCCATCGGCGTCTGGCTGGCGCCCTATTCCCAGCACACGATCACGCTGGACTGGGCGCTTATCGGCACCATGCCGCAGCGCCTTTGGGGCACCATGTCGAACGAGACATTACTGGCGATCCCCTTCTTCACCTTCATGGGCATCATCCTCGAACGATCCGGCATGGCCGAGGACCTTCTGGACACCGTGGGCCAGTTGTTCGGCCCGGTGCGCGGCGGCCTTGCCTATGCGGTGATCATCGTCGGCGCGCTTCTGGCCGCCACCACCGGCGTGGTCGCGGCCTCGGTCATCGCCATGGGGCTGATCTCGCTGCCGATCATGATGCGCTTCGGCTATGACCGCAGGCTGGCAAGCGGGGTGATCGCCGCCTCCGGCACCTTGGCGCAGATCATCCCGCCCAGCCTGGTGCTGATCGTGCTGGCCGACCAGTTGGGCAAGTCGGTGGGCGACATGTACAAGGGCGCCCTTATCCCCGGCCTGGTGCTGACCGGGTTCTACATGCTCTATGTCTTCGCGGTGTCGGTGGTCCGGCCGCATTGGGTGCCCGCCCTGCCGCCCGAGGCGCGGACGCTGGGCCATGGCGTGATGTCGCTTCTGGTCGCCATCGCGCTGGCCATCGCCATCGGCTACGGCGCGCATCTCTGGCTTTACCCGACGCAGGGGGCGAATGCCGACATCCTCGGCGGCGCGGTCGGTGTGACCGCCATCTACGTCTGGGCGCTGGCCGACAAGGCCCTGGGGATGAACCTGCTGTCCAATCTGGCCCGGCAGGTGATCATCGTGCTGATCCCGCCGCTTGCGCTGATCTTCCTTGTCCTCGGCACCATCTTCCTCGGCATCGCCACGCCGACCGAGGGCGGTGCGATGGGGGCCGTGGGCGCCATGGTGATGGCGGCGATGAAGGGGCGGCTGAACATGCCGGTGATCACCCAGGCGCTGGCCTCGACCACGCGGCTGTCGGCCTTCGTGATGTTCATCCTGGTCGGCGCGCGGATGTTCTCCCTCGCCTTCTACGGGGTGAACGGGCAGATCTGGGTCGAGCACCTGCTGGTCGGCCTGCCCGGCGGGCAGACGGGGTTCCTGATCTTCGTCTCGGTGCTGGTGTTCCTGCTGGCCTTCTTCCTGGACTTCTTCGAACTGGCCTTCATCATCGTGCCGCTGCTGGTGGCGCCTGCCACCGCACTCGGCATCGACCTGATCTGGTTCGGGGTGATTCTGGGGGTGAACATGCAGACCTCGTTCATGCACCCGCCCTTCGGCTTCGCGCTGTTCTACCTGCGCTCGGTCGCGCCGCGCGGGGCCTACAAGGACAAGGTGACGGGCCAGCGGCTGGACGGGGTGACGACGGGGCAGATCTACTGGGGATCGGTGCCCTTCGTGGTGATCCAGGTGGTGATGATCGGGGTGGTGATCGCCTTCCCCTCGATGGTGATGCACTATCAGGGCAAGGTGGTGGACCCCTCGACCATCGAGATCAAGGTGCCGACCCTGCAACCGATGGCCCCGCTTGGAGGCACCACGGCGCCCGCGCCGGGTGGACTGCCGGGCCTGCCGACGCTGGGCCAGCCGACAGTGACGCCGTAGGGGCTGCGGGCGCCCTTCCCCCTGCGACAGCGAAAGGCCCCGGAAATATCCGGGGCCTTTTCAATCATGGGGACCGGCGGGTTCTGGCCCGGGAAATGGCAGGGCGTGGCAGAGGCAACGGCCTCCGCCAGCCCTGCAGGCCGGAAAAGCCCTACAGCTTGCCCTGCTGTTGCAGCGTCATCATGAACACGTCGTAGTTGTATTCCGCGATCTGGGCGTTCAGGTAGGCGTCCCTGCGGAAGTCGTCCTGCGCGGCCTTGATCTTGGCGAACGTCGGATTCCCCGCCGAAACCTCGGCATAGGTCTCGTTCGAGGCGTCGAAGGCCGCCGACAGAACATCCGCCGGCAGCGGCCGCAGCAGCGCGCCATTGGCCACCAGCGATTTCAGCGCCGCGGGGTTCTTCCAGTCGTAATTGGCCAGCATGTCGGTGTTGGCCACCACGCAGGCCGCCTTAAGCGCCGCCTGGTAGGCGGGCGGCAGTTCGGCCCATTTCTGCAGGTTGATCATGGTGGCGATGGCAGGGCCGCCCTCCCACCAGCCGGGGTAATAGTAGTAGGGCGCGACCTTGTGGAAGCCCAGCTTCTCGTCGTCATAGGGGCCGACCCATTCGGCGGCGTCGATGGTGCCCTTCTCCAGCGAGGGATAGATGTCGCCCCCGGCGATCTGCTGCGGCACCACGCCCAGCTTCTCGATCACCTTGCCGGCGAAACCGCCAATCCGCATCTTCAGCCCCTGAAGATCGGCGACCGAGTTGATCTCCTTGCGATACCAGCCCGCCATCTGCACCCCGGTATTGCCCGCCGGGAAGGCGATCAGGTTCTGCGTGGCGTAGAATTCGTTCATCATGTCGATGCCGCCGCCATGGTAGAACCAGGCGTTCATCATCCGGGCGTTCAGCCCGAAAGGCACCGCCGCGCCAAGCGCATAGGTCGGGTCCTTGCCCCAGAAATAGTAGGGCACGGTATGGCAGGCCTCGACCGTGCCTTCCGAGACGGCATCGGCCGCCTCAAGCCCCGGCACCAGTTCGCCCGCCGGGAAGATCTGCAGGGTGAACTTGCCGTCCGTCATCTCCTTGACATAGGCCGCCATCGTATCCGCCGCGCCGAAGATCGTGTCGAGCGACTTCGGGAAGGACGAGGTGACGCGCCAGGTGATGGTGGGCGCATCCTGCGCGATGGCCGGGGCGGCAAGCGCCGAAGCGCCCGCAGCGGCCACGCCGCCGAGGCTGGCCTTGGTCAGGAAAGAGCGACGATCCATATGATTTCCTCCACTGTCACTCGGGCACATGCCTGCCGCATGGCCCTTGATGGCCGGAAGCCTAGCCGCCCCGCCGGGCGATGCAAACGGTTTTCTGGCGCCCCGGCGGCGCGCGGTGGGCCCTTACCCGGGTGCCGTAACGTCACGCGGACCGGACCATCGGCCTTCGCTGACGCCCGCCGCCGCGCCAGCGACCGGCCTCCGCTCCGACTCAGCCTTGCAGAGCCCTCTGCATGATGGCGCAGATTTGCGGAAGTTGCGCGGCAGCGGCCGGAATCCGCAAGAATAGTTCAATATTCACGCCCGCTGCGACACTTTAGGCGCGCTTTTGCTGTTGACGCCTCGTTTCGCCCGCCATAGTGTCCGCCGCGAAAGCCAAAGAGGGGCGGCAATGCTGCACATTCTCGTACTTGGGGGGCAAAGGCGCATGGGCCGGTGACGGCAGCCATATCAGGCATCCATGCGCCCCTGGGACCCCAAGCCCGGGGGCTTTTCATTGGCGAAGAACGGCGACGCAGAACGGCAAGGATGAAGCGATGACAAGGTCGATGACCGGCGCGAGGATGGTGGTTCAGGCGCTGAAGGATCAGGGGGTCGAGGTGGTCTTCGGCTACCCCGGCGGCGCGGTGCTGCCGATCTATGACGAGATCTTCCAGCAAAACGACATCCGCCACATCCTCGTGCGCCACGAACAGGGCGCGGTCCACATGGCAGAGGGCTATGCCCGGTCCACCGGCAAGCCCGGCGTGGCGCTGGTGACTTCCGGCCCCGGGGCGACCAATGCGGTGACCGGCCTGACCGATGCGCTGATGGATTCGATCCCGATCGTCGTGCTGACCGGGCAGGTCCCCACCTTCATGATCGGCACCGACGGCTTCCAGGAGGCCGACACGGTGGGCATCACGCGCCCCTGCACCAAGATGAACTGGCTGGTGAAGGACACCGCGAAACTGTCCGAGACCATCCA
>CAYLSD010000053.1:0-21832 GCA_964386345.1 uncultured Fuscovulum sp. | reverse complement strand
CGGGCCCGCGCTCGGGCCTTGGCGAGCTGATCCTGCCGGAGAACGAGCCGGGGTCGTCGATCATGCCGGGCAAGGTCAACCCGACGCAGGCCGAGGCGCTGACCATGGTCTGCGCCCATGTGATGGGCAACGACGCGGCGGTGGGCTTCGCCGGATCGCAGGGCCATTTCGAGCTGAACGTCTACAACCCGATGATGAGCTACAACGTGTTGCAGTCGATCCAGCTTCTGGGCGATGCGGCCAGCAGCTTCACCGACAACATGGTGGCGGGGACGCAGGCCAATGTGGCGCGGATCGACAGGCTGATGAAGGAAAGCCTGATGCTGGTGACGGCGCTGGCGCCGACCATCGGCTACGACAACGCGACCAAGGTGGCGAAGACCGCGCACAAGAACGGCACGACGCTGCGGGAAGAGGCCATCGCGCTTGGCTTCGTCGATGGCGAGACCTTCGACCGCATCGTGCGGCCCGAGGACATGGTGGGTCCGAAGGGCTGATGGCCGGGGTCGTCAACCTCAACCGTTTCCGCAAGGAAAAGGCGCGGGCCGAACGCCGCGCCGAGGCTGACGCCAATGCGGTGAAGCACGGCCGCACGAAGGCCGAAAAAGCGCTTGAGAAGGCGCGGGCGGAAAAGGCCGCCCGCGATCTGGACGGGCACGAACGGGACCGGGATTGACCGGGACGGACGGCGGGGGCCCGGCCCCCTCTTGCCGATGACCGGCTGACCGCGGGCCGCCCGCACGAGGTATCCCACGCCCCCCCGGCATCCTTGCATTTCTGCAACAGGGGCACGGCATACCCCAGCATCCTGCGAAAGTCCTTCCCTTGCGGCCGGGCCGGGCCGAAAGACGGGGCTGACGCGATGCGAATCCAGCCCGACCGATGCCCGAAATCCCCGACCATCCGCTGCGCTATGCGCTGGTGAACGAACTTCACGCCCGGCCGTTTCCGGCGCTTCCGGTGCCCTGCGCGGCGGCCTATGTGGCGATCAAGGAGCCGGGGGAGGCCCATAACCGCGACCGCGATGCCGACAAGGCACATCTGCTGGCGCTGCTGGACCGGCACGGCTCGGCGCATCCGCAGCCGGGGGCCACGCATTTCTCGGGGCCCCTGGGGCGGGCCGATCTGAAATGGGAAAGCCATACCGAATTCGTGACCTATTCGGCCTTCACCCCCGGCCTGTCGCCGCGCCCCTTCGATCCGGTGGAGGCCGAGGTCTTCCCCGCCGACTGGATGGCGCGGGCCCCCGGCAAGCGGTTGGTGTCGGTGCTGATCCGGGTGGAGCCGATGCCCGCCCGGCTGGAAGAGGTGCAGGCGCGGCTTGACGAATGGTTCGTGGCCGAAAGCGTCGCGGTCTCTTCGGTGGTGGATGGTGCCGCGATCGTCGCGGGCGACTTCCGCATCGACCCCGCCGGGCACATGCGCTTTGCGGTCTTCGTGACCCCGGGCATCGGCGCGCGCCGGGTCGGGCGGATCGTGCAGCGCCTGTGCGAGATCGAGACCTACCGCGCCATGTCGATGCTGGGCCTGACCCGCGCGCGCGAGCTTTCGGCGCGGCTGAACGCGCTGGACCCGCGGCTTTCGGCGCTGGTGACCGGGCTCGACGCCGCCGACCGCCCGGCGGAGGCGGCGCTGGACGAACTGCTGGCGATCTCGGCCGAGCTTGAGGCGCTGGCGGTGCGCTTCTCGTTCCGCTTCGGGGCGACCGGGGCCTATGAGGCCATCGTCAACCAGCGCATCGCGGTCTTGCGCGAAGAGCGGGTCGGCGGCCGGCAGACCTTCGGCGAGTTCATGATGCGCCGCTACGACCCGGCGATGCGGACGGTGAAATCCGCCGAGAGCCGCCTTGGCACCATGGCCGAACGCGCGGCCCGGGCGGCCGAACTGCTGCGTACCCGCGTGGATGTGGAGCGCAGCGCGCAGAACCAGAAGCTGCTGGAAAGCATGGACCGCCGCGCCGACCTGCAACTGCGGCTCCAGCACACGGTCGAGGGGCTGTCGGTGGTGGCGATCAGCTATTACGCCGTCAGCCTTGCGGCCTATGCCGCCTATCCGCTGGCGAAGGCGGCGCATCTGTCGAAGGAGATGCTGACCGCGCTGCTGGTGCCGCCGGTGATCTTCGGCGTCTGGCTGATGATCCGGCGCATCCGGCGGGCGATGCACTAGGCCGACCGCCCGAAGACACCGGCTTCCCGGCCGCGGGCATTGTCTTTGCCCCCCGATCCGGTCACTCTGCGCCGGGGCCAACCACATAGTCGACCGGCATGAGCATCAATCCAAACGGGTCCGAAGGCTGGCGCGTCGGCGTGCTGTTCTCGCGCAGCGGCCTCAGCGCCCTGACGGAAAGCGAGCATCTTCGCGGCACGATCCTTGCCATAGAAGAGATCAACCGCGCCGGGGGCGTCCGGGGGCGGGCGCTGGACCCGGTTTTCCGCGACCCTCAGTCCAGCCCGACGACCTATCGCCAGATGGCGCGGCAACTGATCGTGGACGAGGGCGTGACGACCATCTTCGGCTGCTCGCATTCCGCATCGCGCAAGGCCGTGCTGCCGCTGGTCGAACGCCACGACGCGCTGCTGTTCTATCCTTCGGTCTACGAGGGGTTCGAATATTCGGAAAACGTGATCTATGCCGGGGCCACGCTGAACCAATGCGCCTTCGCGATGGCCGATTTCCTGATCCGGCGCTACGGCAAGCGCATCGGCTTCGTCGGCGCGGACTATATCTTTCCGCGGGAATCCAACCGCACCATGCGCGACATCCTCGAAGCGAAAGGCGCGCAGGTCGCGGGCGAGGTCTATGCGCCGCTGGACGCCTCGGAGACCGAGGTCGCCCGCCTGATGGGCCATATCCGCGACTGGCAGGCCGATGTGGTCTTCAGCACGGTGATCGGCGGCCCGGCGCGCAGGCTCTACCGGATGTATGCCGAGGAGGGCTTCGACACCGAGAACCGCCCCATCGCCAGCCTGACCATGGCCGAGACCGAGATCAACGAGATCGGCGCGGAATACTGCCGCGGCCATGTGCTGTCGGCCAGCTATTTCCAGACCCTGCCCTCGGCCGAGAACCTGCGCTTCGTCGAGGCCTACAAGACGCGCTTCGGCGCCGATTTCACCACCAGCGTCTGGTCGCAGACCGCCTATCTGCAAGTCTATCTGCTGGCCCATGCGCTGGAGCGGGCCGGAAGCCTGGAGCCTTCGGCCCTGGCGCCGCATCTGCTGGACCAGAACCTGCTGGCGCCCGAGGGGATGGTCAGCATCGACCGGGAAAACCGCCACCTGTGGGTGACGCCGCGCATCGGGGTCATGCGCGCGGACGGGCTGTTCGATGTCGCCTGGCAGGCCGCCGGGCCGGTGCGCCCCGATCCCTATCTGGCGACGGCGCGGTTCGACGAGGTCTGGGTCTGATGGCCGCGCAGCCGGATCACGCCGGACGCCCCGCCTCGCGCCGGTTCCTCAACGACCTGCGGCAGGCGCGGGTGCTGGTCCTGCATCCGCGCGACGAGGACGGGGCCATGCTGACCGAGCACCTCAAGCGGCTTGGCTGTTCGGTAACGGCGACCTGGCCCCTGCCCCCTGCCCTGCCGCCCGAAACCGACACGATCTTCGTCCAGTTGGACGACCTGCCGGGCGAGGCCCTGTCGGCGCTGCTGCAGGACCGCAATCCGGCCATCGTCGCCATCATGACCTATGAAACCCCCACCGCCCTGCAGGCGATATCGGACCTGAACGTGCACGGCGCGATCTCGAAGCCGCTGCGGCCCTTCGGCATCCTCGCGCAATTCGTGCTGGCGCGTTACCGCCGGGGCTACGAGGGGCGGCTGACGGGCAAGATCCAGAAGCTGGAAGAGACGATGAAAAGCCGCCGGCTGGTGGATCGTGCGGTCAAGCTGATGGCCGAATTGCGCGGCGTTTCCGACGACGAGGCCTACCGCCTGCTGCGCGACCAGGCCACGGCGAAGCGAATCTCGCTGACCTCGGTCTCCGAATCCCTGCTGGAGGCCGAGGCGACCCTGCGGGGCATCGGCCTGACAATTTCCGGCAAGTAATTCCGGGCCTTGCGACCGTTTCTTGCGCGGAACCCGCTGCGCCGGCCAATTTCCTGTTGACATATGACCGGGGTCATCCAGACTGAAAGGCGAGCAGGATTGCTCACGCGGCAGGATTGCCGACACAAAATCTAAGGCTGGGTAGCCCATGGAATGCGGTTTCGCCGCATCCGTGGGCTTTTTTCGTTTTGGAGGGCGCTTTGTCGCAGAAGGTCCAGGAAAGGCAGGCCGTCACCGTCGCCTGCCTGCAGTTCGAGCCCCAATTCGGCGAGGTAGAGGCCAATCTGGCCGAAATCGGCCGGCTGGCGCGCGCGGCGGCGGCGAAGGGGGCGAAGATCCTTGTCCTGCCCGAGCTGGCCGACACCGGCTATGTCTTCGAAAGCACCGCGGAACTGGAACGGCTTGCCGCGCCGATCCCCGAGGGCCGCCCGTCCCGGCACCTGATCGCGCTGGCCGCCGAACTGGGCGTCCATATCGCCTCGGGCCTGTGCGAGAAGGCCGGGGACGGCTTCTACAACTCGGCGATCTTCTGCGGTCCCGAGGGCTATCTGGGCACCTTCCGCAAGCTGCACCTGTGGAACGCGGAGAAACTGTTCTTCCGGCCCGGCGATCTGGGCCTGCCGGTCTTCGACACCGCTTACGGCAAGGTCGGGGTGGCGATCTGCTACGACGGCTGGTTCCCCGAGACCTTCCGCGGCCTTGTCGCCGCCGGGGCCGAACTGATCTGCGTCCCGACCAACTGGGTGCCGATGCCGGACCAGCCGGAGGGCGCCGAGCCGATGGCCAATATCCTGCACAAGGCGGCGGCCCATTCGAACGGCGTCGCCATCGCCTGCGCCGACCGCGTGGGGACCGAGCGCGGACAGCCCTTCCTGGGATGCAGCCTGATCGTCGGGCCGCGCGGCTGGCCGCTGGCCGGTCCCGCCTCGGCCACCGACCCCGAAATCCTGATCGCCGAGGTGATCTTCGGCGACACGGAAAACCAGCGGCGCGTCAGCGAACGCAACAACGTCTGGGAAGACCGGCGCACCGATCTCTACGCCTGATCGCAAGCGCATAACATTCTGATCCAATGGGGAAACAAGATGAAACACATGAAATCGATCCGGCTTGGCCTCATGCTTGCCACGGCTCTGTCCGGCAGCGCCGCCCTTGCGCAGGAGGGTGAACCGATCATCATCGGCGTCCCGGTCGGCCTGTCCGGCGCCAACAGCGTCGTGGCGCCTGCCGTCGTGCAGGCCACCGAACTGGCCGTCGAGCAGATCAACGCCGCCGGCGGCATCCTGGGCCGTCCCGTCGAGATCCGCGTCGCCGACGACGGCTCGGGCGCGGCGGGCGCGCAGACGGCCTTCAACACGCTGGTGTTCCAGGACGATGTCGACGTGCTGATCTCGATGGAGACCTCGGCCGCGCGCAATGCCGGCCTGCCGATCGTGGAAGAGGGCGAGAAGCCCTATATCTACTCTTCCTTCTACGAGGGGCGGTCCTGTTCGGCGAACATGTTCGTCAACGGCTGGGTGCCCGAACAACAGGTGCCGCCGGTGGTCGAGAAGCTGATGGCGGACGGGGCGCAGAGCTTCTTCCTGATCGGCTCGGACTATGCCTTCGGGCGCGGGATGCTGGAGTTCTCGCGCAAGTATATCGAGGACAGGGGCGGCAGGATCGTGGGCGAGGAATACCTGCCCATGGAGGGCTCGGACTGGACCGCGATCATCTCGAACCTGCGCGGCTCGGGCGCGGATGCGGTCATCACCTCGACGGCGGGCGGCGCGCCGAACGTCACCCTGACCAAGCAGTTGCGCGCGGCAGGCATCGCCATCCCCTATGCCAACCTTGCCGTGGACGAGGGCACGGCGCAGGCGATGGGGGCGGATGCGGCGGGCATCCTGATCTCGGCCTCCTACCTGACCGGGATCGACACACCGGAGAACACGGCCTTCATCGCCGCGCTGGAGGCGAAATTCGGCGCCGAGATGCGCACGCCGAACGACCTTTCCACCCCGCAATACGAGGCGGTCTATCTTTACAAGGCCGCCGTCGAAAAGGGGGGCAGCACCGAGACCGGGGCCGTGCTGGCCGCCCTGCCCGAAGTGTCCTTCAAGGGGCCGCGGGGCGAGATCGCCATGTCGAAACAGCACCATGCGCCGCTGACCATGTATCTGGGCGAGGTGCAGGCCGACGGATCGGTCACCGTCGTCGCCAGCTTCCCGGATGTCGATCCGGGCGAGCAATGCCCTGACCTCTGATCGGCCCGGGGACGCGGCCGCCCCGCGCGGCCGCGTCCCGCCCGCATCCAGCAAGGAGGGGACCGCATGGCCTTGATGCTTGACATCGCCACGACCGCGGCGCTGCTGTTCATCGTCGCCGCCGGCCTGTTCGTGATCTTCGGCGTGCTGAAGATCATCAACTTCGCCCATGCCGCATGGCTGACGATCGGCGCCTATACCACCGTGGTCACGACGAAGATGGGGCTGAGCCCGTGGCTGTCGCTGCCGCTGGCCGTGCTGGTGGGCGGGCTTCTGGGCGCCGCGACCGAGGCCGCCATCGTCCGCCCGCTCTATCGCCGCTCGCTCGACGCGATCCTGGCGACATGGGGGCTGGGCGTGGTGATCGTGCAGTTGATCACGCTGGGCTTCGGCCGCGACATGCAGATGCCGCCCGCGCTGATCACCGGCACGGTGGACGTGCTGGGCACGCCCTATTCCAGCTACCGGCTGTTCCTGCTGGCGGCGGCGGTGGTGATGGGGCTGGCCTTCATCCTGGTGCTGGAGCGCACCCGCCTGGGCCTGAACGCGCAGGCCGTCATCATGAACGAGACGCTGGCCCGCGCGCTTGGCATCAATACCGCAAGGGTGCGGCTGATCACCTTCATGCTGGGCTCTGCCATCGCGGCGGTCGCGGGCGTCCTGCTGACGCCCCTGTCCAGCGTCGATCCCACGATGGGGATTTCCTGGCTGATCGGCGCCTTCATGCTGGTCATGGTCTCGGGCACCTCGGTCGCGGCGCTGGCGCTGGCCTGCCTGTGCTTCGGCGCGGCGCAGGTGCTGGTCTCGACCTGGGTCAGCCCCATCCTCGGCAGCGTCACCGTGGCGGTGCTCTGCGCCGTGATGCTGCGGCTTCATCCGAAAGGTTTCGCCCGTGACTGACAGCACCCGCCCCACCCCCGCATCCGGGCGGCTGATGACCCGGCACGGCACCGGTCTGGCCGTGCTGGGGGCGCTGGCCCTTGCGCTGGTGCTGCTGGGGCCGCTGTTTCTGGACCGATTCACCCTGAACGTCCTGACCCGCTCGATGATCTATGCGATGATGGCGATCACGGTGGACCTGCTCTGGGGCTATACCGGCATCCTGACCTTCGGCCAGTCCGCCTTCTTCGGCGCCGGGGCCTATGCGACCGCATTGGTCCTGACCCATGCCGGAGGAGGCGCACAGAACTTCGCGCTGGCGCTGGTCCTGTCGGTGGTGATGCCGATGGCGCTGGCCGCGATGGTCGGCTGGCTGTCCTTCTACCACAGGTCGACGCCGCTTTACGCCTCGGTCATCTCGCTGGTGGTGCCCATCGTGCTGACGCAGGCGATCTTCGCCGGGGGCAGCTTCACCGGGTCGTCCAGCGGGCTGGTCGGCTATCCGACGATGACGCTGGGGGCGGCGAACTACTTCCGGCTGGCCGGGGTCGCGCTGATCCTGTTCGCGGGGCTGTCCTGGGTGATCGTGCGCTCGGATGCCGGGCGGCTGCTGGTGGCGATCCGCGACAACCCGATGCGCGCCGCCTATCTGGGCATCCGTACGCAGAGGGTGCAGATCCTGCTGATGGCAGTTCTTGGCGGCGTCGCCGGACTGTCCGGTTTCCTTTACGCCAATGCCGGGCGGATCGTCGCGCCCGAGATCGCGGGCTTCGGCTTCGGCACGCAGATGATCGTCTGGACCGCGCTTGGCGGGCGGGGCACCATCTTCGGGCCTGCGATCGGCGCCATAGGCATCGACTGGCTGGGCGCGCAACTGTCGGGCGCCCTGCCCTATCTGTGGCAACTGGTGATCGGCACGCTGTTCGTGGTGATGATCCTGTTCATGCCGCGCGGCCTGGCCGGATTCATCCCGCGCCGCAGACGCACCGCGGCCCCGCCGCAGCTTGCCGCCCTGCCCGACCACCGGCAGCGGACCGGCGGCGAGGCGCTGCTTTCCGTCTCTGGCTTGCGCAAGTCCTATGGCCATCTCGTGGTGCTGGACGGGATCGGGCTGGAGGTGCGGCCGGGCGAGCTGGTCTCGGTCGTGGGGCCGAACGGGGCGGGCAAGACCACCTTCCTGCGCTGCCTGTCGGACGGGACCGAACCCATCGAGGGCCGCATCATGCTGGCCGGGCAGGACATCGCCGGGCGCCCGCCCGAGGCCGTCGTCGCCCTTGGCATCGGCCGCAAGTTCCAGGTGGCCAGCGTCTTCGAAAGCATGACGGTGGCGGAATGCCTGCGTCTGGCGCGCGTCACCCACGAACGCCCCAGCCTCTGGCGCCGCGCCCCCAGCATCGGCCTGCCGCAGGCGGCGCTGGACATCCTTGCGCTGACCGGGCTGGACCAGAAGCTGGACCAGCCGGTCGGCGCCATCTCCCACGGCATGCGGCAAAGCCTGGAACTGGCCATGGTGGTCGCCATGCAGCCCCGGCTGATCCTGCTGGACGAACCCACCGCCGGGCTGACCAAGGCCGAGCGCACATTGATCGGCGACGTGCTGAAGCGGCTGACGCAGGATCTGGGCTATGCCGCCATCCTGATCGAGCACGACCTGGATTTCGTCAAGGAGATCTCGCAGCGCATCGTCGTCCTGCATCAGGGGCGGCTGGTCATGGACGGGCCGGTCGACGAGGTGGTGAACTCGGACCTCGTCCGGTCGATCTATTCGGGGATGGCCCATGACTGAGCAGGGGCTGACGATCGACGGGCTGGTGTCGGGCTATGGCGACACCGACATCCTGCAAGGGGTTTCGCTGGCCCTGAAGCGCGGCGAGATCCTTGCGCTGATGGGCCGCAACGGCATGGGCAAGACCACGCTGCTGAAGACGCTGATGGGCCTGATCCGGGCGCGGGGCGGCACGGTCGCCCTCGACGGGCGGCAGATCACCGGCCGGTCGCCCTCGTGGCTCCTGGCGCAGGGCGTCGGCTATGCGCCGCAGGAACTGCCGCTGTTCCAGGACCTGTCGATCCGCGACAACCTGCGGCTGGCGCTGCGCCACGACCGCGACCTGCCCCGCGCGCTGGAACATGTCTCGCGCAGCTTCCCCTTCTTCCTCGACCGGCTGGGCCAGAAGGCGGGCACCCTGTCGGGGGGCGAGCAGAAAATGCTGATCCTGTCGCGGGCGATGATGACCGGGCCCGACCTGCTGCTGATCGACGAGATCTCGGAAGGCGTGCAGCCCAGCGTTGTCCAGCGCATCGCCGCCACCCTGCGGAGCGAACGCGAAACACGCGGGACCAGCATCCTTGTGGTCGAGCAGAACCTCGGCTTCGCGCTGGAGGTGGCGGATCGCTGGGCGGTGATGAAACTGGGCCAGATCGTCGACGCGGGGCCTTGCGACGCGGCCTCGCGGGAGACCGTGCTGGATCACCTGAGCATCTGAACAGGCGCCGCCGTCCCCGAAGGGCGGCGGATGCAGGCCGCACGGCTACACGCGATCCGCCACCCGCATATCCCGGAGATCCGGCCACATGATGATTGTCTCCGGTCCCGGGCATCGGTGAGGCGCGGGGCCTCCGCGCCCTGTTTCAGGGCACCAGCGTCCCGTCGCCAAGGGCATCCCGCAGAGCATCCAGCGCCGAGGCCAGCCTGTCGTCGATCACATGCAGGTATTGCGTCCAGTCGGCCAGTTGCCGCAGTTCCTCCGCCCCGTCCGAGATGCCGCGCAGGCCGATCAGCGGGATGCCGAACCGCTGGGCCGCGCGCAAATGGGCGAAGGTCTCCATGTCCACCATCTCCTCGGCGATCCGGCCGTAGGCCGCGCCGCTGACGATGTTCGCGCCGGTGGACAGGCTGGCGGCGGGCAGGCCGGGGATGCGGTGCGGCAGGCCGATCCGGGCCGGCAGGTCCAGAAAGGGCGTCCGCCCGGGCTCGAACCCAAGGGCCGAGGCATCCATGTCCCGATAGGCCACGGCCGAGACCTGATAGACCTGCGCCTGCGCCAGCACGCGCGAACCGGCCGATCCCAGCGAGACGATCAGCCGGGGCCGCTGCTGCATTCCCGCCAGCGCGGCGGTCAGCGCCACTGCGCCCTCCACCGGTCCGACGCCGGTGATCAGCGGTGCGATGCGGGCGCGGAGCGCGGGGCCGTATTCCGCCTCGGCCGCCATCACGAACAGGACCGGCACGCCGGCCATCAGATCTGTCGTCGGGGTCATGGTCCCTCTTGCGTTGCGGGGCAGAGGTGACATGCCACGGGCAGCGGGGTCAAGGTGGGGAGGCGGCGCCTGGCGGTGCGATCAGGATCGTCCGCCAAGGGCAAAGCCCGCACCTGCGCGCGCAACTGCTGAAAAATGCTGCGAAAAGTCATCTTCATCCTCCGGCCCCGCACTGGTAACAGGCCCGTGAAACCAGCCAGGCCCCGGCTCTCCGGTCCCCGCTACGCCACGCCGCATGGATCGAAATACCTGCAGCAGCTGTGCAAGCATTTCGCCCACAAGATCGAGCTGACCTTCGACGCGACCAGCGCCAGCGTGCCGCTGCCCCCCGGCAACGTCACGATGACCGCCGATGCCGGGGAGCTGGAGGTGCGGATCGTCGCGGAGGACATCAAGTCGATGATCCATGCCCGCTTCATCATCGACAGCCACCTCGTCCCCTTCGCCGCCCGCGAGAATTTCACCGGGCTGACCTGGCAGATGGAAGAGGCCTGACCCGGCATCGCCCCGTCGCAGGGGCACCGCCCGGATCGGAAGGCCCGCCGCGTGGTCCGCGAAGCCGCCGTGGCCGGGCTTGAAGCGCCCGCCACGCAGAGGAAGATGGACGACATGCTGCTTTCCCGCGCGGCCTGATCGCCCTCAGCCGCCGAAATACCGCTCTGCCGGAAGATAGCCCGCCAGCCTGCCCGCGGCGACCCATTCCGCCTCTAGCCCGTGGTCGCCGACCAGCACCACGCCGTCGCCGGGCAGCCGGCCCAGCGCCGCCCGGATCGCCGCCCGCGCCTCGCCCCACCGGGCCAGCGCGAAGGGCGCGGCGTGGCATTCGCCCAGCACCGGATTGGCGGCCGCCATCTGCGCCGCCGTCAGCGGCATCACCGCCAGCCCCCGGCAGTCCGCCGCCACCTGCGCCAGCTTTGCCGCCCGGGCCTCCGGCATCGCGGGCCGCAGGGCGCCTACCCGCAAGGCATTGGAAGAAAACAGGAAAGCCACCACGTCATGCCCCGAGGCCGCCCGCACCCCGGCATAGGTGCGGTAGTCCAGCCCAAGCGCCTCGGCCCGCCTGACCCGGGTGCGGATCACCTCCACCGGCAGCGTGGGCAGCAATCGCTCGCGCGCCGCGGCCCAGCAATGCCGCCGCCAGCTTTGGCCCTCCATCGCCGGGCCGCCGTTGTGGCCGATCCCGCTCACCCCCATTCGCGCAGCCGGGCGACATAGCGGGCCATCGTGTCCACCTCAAAGTTGACTGCATCGCCCAGCACCACATCGCCCCAGGTCGTCACCGCCCGCGTATGCGGGATCAGGTTCACGCCGAAATCGCGGCCCTCCACCTCGTTCACCGTCAGCGAGGTGCCGTTCAGCGCAATCGAGCCCTTGGGCGCGATGAAACGGGCGAACTCCTCGGGGGCGCGGAAGGTGACGCGCAAACTGTCGCCCTCGGCCCGCAGGCCCACCACCTCGGCCACGCCATCGACATGGCCCGAGACGATATGGCCGCCCAGTTCGTCCCCCACCTTCAGCGCGCGTTCCAGGTTCAGCCGCCGCCCGGGCGCCCAGGCATTGCGGCCGATGTTGGTCTTCGACACGGTTTCCGCCGAGATCTGCACGTCGAACCAGCCCTGGCCCGCGTCGATACCGCGGTCCACCACCGTCAGGCAGACGCCTTCGCAGGCGATCGAGGCGCCGATGTCGATCCCGGCCACGTCATAGGCGGTGCCGATCCGCGCCCGCAGGTCGCCTTCCTGCCGCACCTCAAGAACCCGCCCCACGTCGGTCACGATGCCGGTGAACATGCCTGCCTCCTGTGCCTTGCCCGGCCCAGACCTAAGCCTTCCCCATGGCGCAAGGCAAGCCCCCGGACCGCTCTGGCGAAACCCGGAATGCCGCCCCGGTTCCCCGGCAGCGGCGGCGCATCCTCAAGGTTCCCCCTTCACAGAAGGCCAATCCGGCCTTAAGGGGCGAGGCGGGGTGTGTGTGGTAACGATGCGGCTTTCCGGTCAGGGCAGGACATTTCTCTTCCTACAGGGGCCGCACGGCCCCTGGTTCTCGCGTCTGGCCGCGATGCTGCGGCGCTCGGGCGCCACCTGCTGGCGCGTCGGCTTCAACAGCGGCGACCGGATGTTCTGGTCCGACCGCGCCACCTACATCCCCTTCCGCGGCAGCGCCGAGGACTGGCCCGCCACCTTCGCCGCCCTGCTGGACCAGAAATCCGTCACCGACCTCGTCCTTTACGGCGACACGCGGCCGATCCACGCCCAGGCGGTAAAGATCGCCCGCGCCCGGGGCGTCACCGTGCATGTGTTCGAGGAAGGCTACCTCCGCCCCTACTGGATCACCTACGAACGCGACGGGGCGAACGGGCATTCCCGGCTGATGGACCTCTCGGTCGCCGACATGCGCCGGGCGCTGGAAAAGGCCGACATGGACCTGCCCGACGCCCCCGCCCGCTGGGGCGACATGCGCCAGCACATCTTCTGGGGCGCGCTTTACCACTGGTTCGTGCTGACCGGCTTCCGCGCCTACCGCAATTTCCGCCCCCACCGCACCCTGACCGTGCGGCAGGAGTTCCTGCTCTACCTGCGCCGCCTTGCCCTGATGCCCTTCCACGCGCTGGAACGCCGCATCGCCACCTGGCGCATCCGCTTCGGCGGCTTTCCCTATCACCTGGTCATCCTGCAACTCGCGCATGACGCCAGCTTCCGCGACCATTCCCCCTTCGACACGATGACCGAGTTCCTGTCGGTGGTGACCGAGGGCTTCGCCAGGGGCGCCGCACCGCATCACCATCTGGTCTTCAAGGCCCATCCGCTGGAAGACGGTCGCGTGGCGATGAAGCACGAGATCCATCGCCTCGCCCGCGAACACGGCGTCGGGGACCGGGTGCATTTCGTCCGCGGCGGCAAGCTGGCGGGCCTCTTGAACCAGGCGCGCTCTGCCATCACGGTGAATTCCACCGCCGGGCAGCAGGTGCTGTGGCGCTCGCTGCCGCTGAAAGCCTTCGGCCGCGCGGTCTATTCCAAGCCGGAATTCGTCTCCTCCCAGCCGGTCGAGCAGTTTTTCGCCCAGCCCGCGCGCCCCGATACCCGCGCCTACCGCGACTATCGCCACTACCTGCTGGAAACCAGCCAGGTGCCGGGCGGCTTCTACTCCTCGCGTGGGCGGCGCGAATTGCTACGACAGGTGGTAGACATGATGCTTGCCGGGCAGGACCCCTACGACGCGCTGGAATCCGGCAACGCTGCACCTCGGCAACAGTTGCGGGTGGTGAACTAGAACGGACGAAACGCGGCGCTTTCATTTTCGCGCCGGATTCCCTATGGTTGCGGGCAAAACTTGAGGCAAATCCGAAAAGGAGCCCGAGCAGTGAGCATCAGGATGACCCGGAGGGCCTCGGTCCTCGGCGCGTTTGCGTGCCTGACCGCGGCCGCAGGCTGCGGCCTGCCGCGCCCCGGTCCGAACAAGAAGGAGATCTTCGCGGGTTCGGTCCTGAAGGGGGGCGACGCCTTCGTCGTGACCGTGAACTCCCGCGTGACCCGGGCAACCGCCGTCCTGCCGTCCTTCGGTTTCTCCTCGGCCTTCAAGAATGCGGGCATGGTCGGGTCGGACACGCTGTCGCCCGGCGACGTGCTGGCGATCACCGTCTTCGAGAACGTCAAGGACGACCCGCTTCTGGGCAACACCGGCCAGCGCGTCTCGGGCCTCAGCGAGGTGCAGGTCGACGGGCAGGGCTATATCTTCATCCCCTATGCCGGCAAGATCAAGGCGGCGGGCCAGACGCCCGACGGGCTGCGGCAGGCGATCACCCGCAAGCTGGACGCCCAGACCCCGGACCCGCAGGTCACCGTCAGCCGCCTTGCAGGCGATGGCTCCTCGGTCACCATCTCGGGCGCGGTCGCGGCCTCCGGCGTCTACCCGATCGAGCGCCCGACCCGGACGCTGGCCGCCATGCTGGCCAAGGCCGGCGGCGTCGCCATCGAGCCCGCGGTCGCCATCGTCCGCGTCACCCGCGGCGGAAAGACCGGCAAGGTCTGGCTCAAGGATCTCTGGGCCAGCCCGGCGCTGGACATCGCGCTGCGCCCCGGCGACCAGATCGTGATCGAGCGGGACCAGCGCCGCTTCACCGCGCTCGGCGCCACCGGCGCGCAGGCTTTGGTGCCCTTCGAATCGGAAACCCTGTCGGCCATCGAGGCCATCGCCACCGTGGGCGGGCTGCAGACCGCCGCCGCCGACCCGACCGGCGTCTTCGTCTTCCGCAACGAACCGGCCGAGATCGCCAACATGGTGCTTGGCCGCAAGGACCTGCGCGGCGACCAGCGCATCGTCTATGTGCTGGACCTGACCCGGCCGAACGGCATGTTCGAGGCGCGCGATTTCCTGATCCGCGACGGCGACACCGTCTATGTGACCGAGGCGCCCTATGTGCAGTGGAACAAGACGCTTTCGGCGCTGACCGGGGCGACGGGGGCCACGGCCAACCTCGCCTCCACTGCCGACAGCTTCGGCTCCGGCAGCTGAGGCGGCCTTGGCCGTCGAGCGCGATCCCCGACCCGAGGCCGCCGTGGACATCCCGCGGCGGCTTTTCCACCAGAACCTGTCCTTCCTGCGCGACCGCCGCCTGAAGCGCATCCTCGCGCTGATGGGCCACGACTTGCGCGCGGGCCTGCCCGGCCCCGGCGACGGCGTGGCCGTCTGGGGCGCCAGCCCCACCGCCTGGCGGGGCGAACGGATTGCCGCCCGGCGCGGCGCGCCGCTGGTCAGGATCGAGGACGCCTTCCTGCGCTCCATCCGCCCCGGAAGGGCGGGCGATCCGCCCATCGGCCTGCTGGTGGACCCGCGCGGCGTGCATTTCGACCCGGCCTCGCCCTCGGCGCTGGAGCATGTGCTTGCGACCGATCCCTTGGACAATTCCAACCTTCTTTCCCGCGCGAAGGAGGGATACGACCGTATCCGCCATCTGGATCTGTCTAAATACAACATCCACGATCCTGCCCTGCCGCCACCGCCACCGGGCTATGTGCTGGTGGTGGACCAGACCGCGGGCGACGCCTCCGTCCGCGCCTCGGGCGCCACGCAGGCCACCTTCGGCGAGATGCTCGCCACCGCGCGCGAGATGCATCCCCACGCGCCCATCGTCATCAAGACCCATCCCGAGACCGCCAGCGGCCTGCGCCCCGGCCATTACGGCCCCCGGCACGCCACGCCGGGGGTGACGCTGCTCAGCGCCCCCGTCTCGCCATGGGCGCTGCTGGACGGGGCCATCGCGGTCCATACCGTCTCGTCGCAACTGGGGTTCGAGGCCATCCTTGCCGGGCACCGTCCCCATGTCCGGGGCCAGCCCTTCTATGCCGGATGGGGCCTGACACATGACCACGCGCCCCCGCCCCGCCGCGGCCGCACCCTCACCCGCAACCAGCTTTTCGCCGGGGCGATGATCCTTGCGCCCGTCTGGTATGACCCCTGCCGCGACCGGCTGTGCAGCTTCGAGGAGGCATTGGACCAGCTGGAGGCCGAGACCCGCGCCTTCCGCGCCGACCGCAAGGGCCATGTCGCCGCCGGAATGCGGGCATGGAAGCGCGGCCGCCTGCAGGCGATCTTCGGCGCCGAGAAGCCGCTGGTCTTCAAGGACGATCCCGCCACGGCCGCAGCGGCGGCGGAACGCCTGAACCGCCCCCTGCTGGTCTGGGCAGGCAAGGAACCCGAAGCCTTCCCCGCCCCCTGCCTGCGGGTGGAGGACGGCTTCCTCCGCTCGCGCGGCCTCGGCGCGGAACTGGTGCCGCCTCTGTCCCTCGTCACCGACGACCTCGGCATCTACTACGACCCGACGCGCCCCTCGCGGCTGGAAACGCTCCTGCTCTCCCCCCTCCCGCCCGGCGGCCGCGCCCGGGCGGAGCGGCTGCTGGACGCCCTCCGCGCCACGCAACTGACCAAATACAACCTCGGCGGCAGCGCCCCCACCCTGCCGGAGGGCCGCCGCATCCTCGTCCCCGGGCAGGTCGAGGACGACGCCTCGATCCTGAAGGGCGGCGGCGAGGTCCGCGGCAACCTCGCCCTCCTCCGCGCCGCCTGGGAGGCGAACCCCGAGGCGGTGATCCTCTACAAGCCGCATCCCGATGTGGAAACGGGTCTCCGCCCCGGCGCGATCGCCGAGAAGGAAGCGCTGGAATATGCCGACATGATCCTGCCCGGCGCCGACATGGCCGCCCTTCTGTCGGAAATCGACGAGGTCTGGACCATCACCTCGCTGACCGGCTTCGAGGCGCTGATCCGCGGCAGGAAGGTCACCACCCTCGGCGCCCCCTTCTATGCCGGCTGGGGCCTGACCACCGACCTCGGCCCCGTCCCCCACCGCCGGTTGCGGCGCGAGGACGGCAGCCTGCAACCGCGCCCCGACCTGATCCACCTGATCCACGCCGCCCTGATCGGCTATCCGCGCTACTGGGACCCGGTGTCGAAACGCCCCTGCCCGCCCGAGGTGGCGCTGGAGCGGCTGGCCAGCGGAGACATCCCCCATCCGGGCCGCCTGAACCGCCTGACCGCCAAGCTGCAAGGCATGTTCGCCAGCCACGCCAGTCTCTGGCGCTGAGCCCCCGGTTTCATCTGTTCACAAATATCCCGGGGGTCCGGGGGCTGGCCCCCGGCGGCCAGCCACGGGCCCTACCCTTTCGGCGCCAGCGCCCAGAACCGCACCAGCAGGCTTCCCCCCGCCGCGACCAGCCCGATCACCAGCCCGAGCCACAGCCCAACCCCGCCATATCCCAGCGGGAAGGCCAGCACATAGCTTGCCGGAACGCCGATCCCCCAGTAGCTGACCGCCGCCAGCGCCATCGGCACCCGCGTATCCTGCAACCCGCGCAACAGGCCAAGCGCCATCACCTGCATCGCATCGGCCAGCTGGAACAGCGCCGCCAGCGCCAGCAGCGTCACGCCGAAGGCCAGGATCGCGCCGCTTTCCGGCTTGGTCTCGTCGAGGAAAAGGCCGATCAGGAACTCCGGCCAGGCCAGGAACAGCCAGATCATCGCCGCCGCCACCACGACCGACAGCAGGATCGACACCACCGCCGCCTGCCGCAGCGCCCGCACCTCTCCGGTGCCATGGAACCCGGCGACCCGGATCGTCGCCGCGCTGGACAGCCCGACATGGATCATGAAGGCCAGCGAGGCCGCCTCAAGCGCGATGCCATGCGCCGCCAGTTCCGCCGTGCCGACCCAGCCCATCATCAGCGCGCTGGCGTGGAACAGCCCGCCCTCGGCCACCGAGGTCAGGCCGATCGGCCAGCCCAGCCGCTGCACCTGGGCGAAGGCCGCCCAGTCCGGCCGCCAGAAGCGCTGGAACAGGTGGAACCGGCGCAAGGCGGGCAGCCAGGCGGCATAGGCCCAGAGCGCCAGCAGGGACGCCACCTGCACGATCATCGAGGCCAGCGCCGCGCCGCGCGCGCCCAGTTCCGGCGCCCCCCAGTTGCCGAAGATCAGCGCCCAGGCCAGCGCGGCGTTCAGCCCCACCGCGGCCAGCGTGACCCACATCACCGCCTGGGTCCGGCCCAGCGCCGCCAGATAGCTTTGCAGCACCGCGACGCAAAGCGCGGGCACCATGCCCAGCCCGGCGATGCGCAGGAAACTCTCTGCGATCTCCACCACTTCCGGCCTCTGGCCCAGTGCGTCCAGCACCGGGCCGGACCACCAGAACAGCGGATAGACCGCGATGCCGTAAAGGATCGACAGCCACAGCCCCATCCGCGTGTCGCGCCGCACCTGCGTCTCGTCGCCCCGCGCCAGCGCGCCCGCCACCATCGGCAGCACCGCCTTGGAAAAGCCCGCGCCCAGCACCCAGACGATGAAGAAACTGGCCGAGCCCAGCACCACCGCCGCCAGCGGCACCATGCCATACCAGCCCATCATGACCGTATCGACCACATGCAGCGCCATCTGCGCCAGATGCGAGCCGATCAGGGGCAGGCCCAGCACAAGCGTCGCCCGTGCATGGGAGGAATAGGTCAGGTTGCGGGTCATCCCGCCGATATGCCGGGGCGTTCTGCCGGGGGCAAGGGGCGAAATCCGCCGCAATGCAGCGTGTGGCAAAGGGTCAGAGTCCGCGCCAGGCCAGCACCAGACCCGCCGTCAGGATCACCGCTCCGAACCCCGCCTCCGCCAGCGGCAGGGCACGGGCCAGCGCGCCGCCGGACAGGCGCTGCAACGCCCCCTCGCGCGCCCAACCGGCCAGAACCGCGACCGCCACCGAGACCAGCGCGACGCCAAGGCCCATGGCGAAGGCCCCCGCCACGCCCGCCGCGCCGATCCCCAGTTGCCATGTCAGGATCAAGAGGAACAGCGCCCCCGAACAGGGCCGCAGCGCGATCCCCGCCACCAGAAGCGCCGCATCGCGCCAGCCGGTCAGTTGCTCCACCTGCTGAACGGTCGGCCCATGGGCATGGCCGCAGCCGCAATCGGCTCCATGATCGTGGTGGTGGTGTTCGTGATGGTGGTCATGCCCCACCTCGCGCCGCCAGCGCCGCAGCCCGGCGATGCCGCGGGCCAGCAGCCACAGGCCAAGCCCGGCGATCATCAGGTTGCCGATGACGGGCACCGCCCCCTCGGCCAGCCCGGTGGCGGCCTGCCGCGTCAGCCCCAGCACCGCCACCGCGCCATAGACCAGCGCCACCGCCGCCGCCGCCTGCGCCAGCGAGGAGATCAGCGCCAGCCCCGACAGCCGCAGCACCGGCACCCGCCGCGCCAGCCCGTAGGCGCCGATCAGCGCCTTGCCATGCCCCGGCCCCACCGCATGAAGGACGCCATAGGCGAAGCTGACGCCCAGCAGCCCCAGCACCGCCCCCGGCTGGCCCGCGCGGATCGCCCGCACCGCGCCCGCCAGCGCATCCTGCGCCTCGCGCTGCGCCGCCACCGCGGCCCGCAGAACCCCGTCGAAGCCGCCTGCCAGCCACCACAGGCCCAGCAACACGGCCACCGGCAGGCCCGTCAGGATCAGGGCCCGGCGCATGTCACCCGCACCTCTTCGGCGAAATTCCGGCCTATGGCGGGAAAATCGGCCTCAAGGTCCTGATCCGGCGCATATTCCAGCAGCGCATCCTTCATCGCCTGGTCCGCCGCATCCGGGTCCGGCGCCCAGACCTCTGCGCTGCAAGCCCCGGTGCCGCCGGTGACCACCGGATCGAAGGGAATGAAATAGGCGGTGTAATAGCCCGGGTCGTAGACCTGCACGATGAAGGTGTCGGGGCCGATCTCCACCGGCGCGGGCAACTGGCGCAGATGGGTGGTGCGGATCACCCGGCCATCCCAGTCCGCCGTCGGCTCCTCGGGCGGGCCGAGCACCAGGTCGCGCCCCTCGATCAGCGCGAAGCTGTCGCCCGGGTAGCCCTCGATCCACTGCATGTCGAAGCCTTGCAGCCCCGCCGCCTCTTCCGCCGACAGCTTGCCGTCGGCATCGGCATCCAGTTCGCGGTCGGCGATGACGAAAAGCGAGAACAACTCGTCATAGACCCAGCCGATCCGCACCGCCGTCACCCGGTCGCGGTCGTCGAGGATCACCTCGACCGAAGTGTCGATGAAGACATGCGGATGCGCGAGGGCCGGCCCCGCAAGACCGGCCAGACCCGCAGCGATTGCCCAAAGCCGCATGGCACCCCCTTTGCGGCCGGCAGACTAGGCCGGTTCGGCACGCCCCGCAACCGAGGGCCAGCGCCCGCACCAAGGTTTGACCGGGCGGGAACAGGCGAGGCGCCGCCTCACCCCCGTCCCCTCACCCCATCTTCACCGACGGATGCCGCGCCGCATCCAGGATGTGCCCGTTGCCGCCCAGCACATGGCTTGCCCGCCCGACGATCAGCGGATCGGGCGCGCCCACCACCGCATGGTCCTTGTTCGGATAGTCCAGCGAGGCCAGGAAATGCCGCATGCAGTTCAGCCGCGCCCGTTTCTTGTCGTTCGACTTGACGATGGTCCAGGGCGCATCCGCCGTGTCGGTGTAGAAGAACATCGCCTCCTTTGCCTCGGTATAGTCGTCCCACTTGTCCAGGCTGGCCTTGTCGATCGGCGACAGCTTCCACATCTTCAGCGGATCGGTCTCGCGCGCGAGGAAACGGCGGCGCTGTTCCTCGCGCGTCACCGAGAACCAGTATTTGTAAAGCCTTATGCCGGACCGCACCAGCATCCGCTCGAACTCCGGCGCCTGGCGCATGAACTCCAGATATTCCGCCGGGGTGCAGAAGCCCATCACCCGTTCGACGCCAGCCCGGTTGTACCAGCTGCGATCGAAGAACACGATCTCGCCCGCCGTGGGCAGATGCGCGATGTAGCGCTGGAAGAACCACTGACCCTTTTCCACCTCGGACGGCTTGGTCAGCGCGCAGACGCGGGCATAGCGGGGGTTCAGATGCTCCATGAAGCGCTTGATCGTGCCGCCCTTGCCTGCGGCATCGCGGCCCTCCATCAGGACGATGAATTTCTGCCCGGTCTCCTGCGCCCAGATCTGCACCTTCAGAAGCTCGGCCTGAAGCCGGGCCTTCTCGGCCTCGTAGGGCACGCGGCCCATCGGGCGGGCATAGGGGTAGCGGCCGGATTCGAAGACCTCCCGAATCGCGTCACCGTCAACGGCGGGGAACCGCTGCGGCCCGGTCAGCCCCTCTCCCGCGCCGCTGGCGGGATCGGCCGGGGCCGCTGGCGCCCGGCGGCTGCGGGTCGGAGCGGCGGTGGCGGCGGTTTCGGGCAGGACAACGGCCTGCGGCGACTGGTCTTCCATACGGTCTCTCCCCTGGTGAACTGGACAAGGGGAAATCCTATATCCACCACGGTTGAATTACCTTGATCCGGGTCAAGCTTTCCGCCGAAGCCACCGGCCCCGTTGCGGAAATGAGGCACGGGGCGGCAGCCGTTCCCGGACTGCCGCCCCGCCAAGAGGAAAAAGAGACTGATACAAAAGGCTGCGTCGCAAATAACACCACGACTGGCGCCTTCCTAGCGCGGGATGCCGCCCCCGCGCATACCCCGTTTGCGGTAGGCGCGCGAAGAAAGTGACGCAGGGTAAGGAATCCCTGCCGGGGGAGGGAACGGCGGGCGCCCCCCAGCCTGCAAGAGGCTCCGCATCCGGCCCGGGCGGGAACAGGCGAGGCACTGCCTCGCCCCCGCCCGTGCGTGGAGGGTTCCGCTGTAGACGGGTCAGCCCGAGACCCGAACAGGCCAGCGCCCGACCCGGCGGGCGAGAAGCGCCCGCCGGGTCGGGCGCTGGCCGGGTGCTTGGGGCACCCGGCCGGTTCAGATGGGATTGGCACCGCATGGCGAAGGCACGCGCCTTCGCCATGGAGGCCGTGGAAGATGCCCCCGCGCCGATCCGTCCCAGCTCTCACCCCGCCCGCGCCGCCATCGCCTCCACTTCCTCCAGCACCAGCGGCCATTC
>CAYLSD010000052.1:0-27056 GCA_964386345.1 uncultured Fuscovulum sp. | reverse complement strand
CCATGTTGACCCGTCTTCCCGGCTCGCCTAGTCTCGGCAGGCCGGCCGAAAGCTCCCGTATTTTTTGGGATTTTTTTTGTTATGCTCGACTAGCCGGTTTCCTGCGAAGGTTTGCGCGAGATGAAAAGCGACCAGCCAATTCATATAGGGGTCCTGTTTTCGAAGACGGGAAAAACCGCCGTAACCGAACGGAGCATGCTGGCGGCAACCGAGTTCGCCATAAACGAAATCAACGAGGCCGGCGGCGTTAATGGACGCGAACTGATTTCGGTTTATCGTGATCCGATGGGGAAACCCGCAGCCTACCAGCAATTGGCTGCAAGCCTTCTGATGGAGAACAAGGTCAAAGTCATACTGGGCTGCTACACTTCCAGCCAGCGCAAGGCAGTTCTGAGTGTCCTTGACAGGGAATCCGGGCTTCTGTGCTATCCTGCGCAATACGAAGGGTTTGAATATTCGGAGAATGTCATTTATTTTGGCGCGGTTCCAAATCAAAACAGTCTTTTTCTCGCGGTTCATCTTCTGGATAATTATTCGCCTCGCATATATGTTGTTGGATCGGACTATGTCTGGCCCCGCGAATCGGGAAGGATCATGGGCGATCTGATCAGATCGGGCGGCGGCGAGATGCTTGGGCAATGCTATCTCGGGGATGGCGCAACCGAAAAAGATTTTGACGACATGATCAAGGATATAAAGAAACACAGCCCGGACATCATCTTCAACAACTTTGTCGGGCAATCGAATGTAAATTTCTATAATGCCTATGTCGAGAATGGCCTGGACGCGGATCGTATGATGGTGGCAAGCCTGACGACCAGCGAGGCGGACATCCAGGAAATAGGTGCCTCGGCCACCGTGGGGCACATTACTGCTGCAACATATTTTGCATCGCAAACCAATCCGGCCAACAAATCCTGTCTCGCCCGCTACAGGGCCGCGCGGGGCGAAGAACCGAGTGCGAACATGTGCTGGGACGCGGCCTATACGCAGGTGCATGTGCTTGCTCAGGCAATGAGCAACGGCAACCCGGATAATATCAACTCGATACGATCTGGCATTCTGGGCGCCTCGTTCGATGCACCTCAAGGCATGATCAAGATCGATTCATTGAATTCGCACTGCTATGTCTGGCCAAAGATCGGAATCGCGCGCAGTGACGGTCAATTCGAGATAGTCGCCGAAACCAGCGATGCCGTCCGGCCAGACCCGTATCGAACGACCTATTCCCTTGCCCGCGAGGGTGAGGTCTCGCCAGATACTGATCCGCACGTCTCACAATTTTCCGGGGCGCTCGGACTCTGGGAGCAATAGCCGATCTAGTTCAATCGTATTCAGTGAATATTCTTGGGGCAAGAGGATCTGAGATGCGACCTGGACGAAGCGAGCCCTTTGCCAGCGAGAAGGAGCAACCTTTTCTGATCAAGGACCTGCGGTCCCTGAAGGTCCTGCTGGTTCAGCCAAGGGAAAACGAAGGTCTGGCACTTCGCTCCCATCTGGAGCGGATTGGCTGCCAGGTCCAGGAATCCTGGCCGCCACCTCCGTCTTACGCCGAGGATATCGACATCATTTTCGTGATGGTCGATCGGGTGATCGAAAGAAAGCTGACCTTCCATTGGCAGGCCGAGGCCCCCTCCGCCGTCCTGATCGCCGTCATCGACTACGAAAACCCGCTGTCAATCGACCGCCTGTTGCACATGCGGGTGAATGCGGTGATCGGCCTGCCGATCCGGCCGTTCGGAATTCTCACCAACCTGCTGGCGGCGGTCAACAATCATCGGCGTGAACAGCGGTTGCTCCTGAATCTCGACCGGCTGCAGGCCAAGCTCGAATCCTGCCGTGTGGTTGAACGCGCCAAGCTCGCAGTCATGCTGACCGACAGCCAGTCCGAGAAAGAGGCCTATGGCTTGCTTCGGCAACTGGCGATGAAGCGGCGGACCACCGTCGATGTCGTTTCCAGCGAGATCCTGTCCGGGCTCAACTGGCGCGAGGACGAAGGAGTCCTCATACGGGAGGACTAGCGCCTCGAACGATGCGGTCACCGTCCTCTGTCCGGCCCCGCCTGGGGTGGGGCCGAGAGGCGGCGCCGGCCTCGACCCGTGCATCCATCGAAGGAGAGGCCGCCGCCCGGGACAGATTCGACCTGATTCGCCTCAGTCCCCGGCCAGGTGAAATCTGGCAGTGCAAGATTACGTGGCGGCACGTGACGCGGGTGACGCGATCTTCGGAACAAGCGGACCTTCTGCATCGCGGCGCATCGAGCCTTGCCGCAGTTCCCTGTTTTTTCGGGCACTTGCAAGAAAGGCCTTGCGATCGCAGCGTTCGTCGCGGCGCCTGAAAAAAACATTTGGCGATGCGGATGATCATCGCGTAATGTCATATTGCGCATTCAACAAAGAATGCAAAAACATCACTGGATGCGACAAGCGTCGGTGATGCCCCCCCTCTCAAAGTGAAATGCAGATGCAGTCGTTCACAGTGCGTGTTTCGCGCTTTGTGGATTACTTTGCTCAACGCAGCTCGAAAGGAATTATATCATGAGCATGGACGGAGCGGGCATCAGCCCGACGCCGCAGCGGGCGCGCACCCGATTGGCAATCGACGTTGGCGGGACGTTCACCGACGTATTCGTACTGGATTCGAACGGAAATCAAACCGTTGCGAAGGTTCCCAGCACGTCGAATCCGATCGATGCGATCATGAATGGCGCTGAAGCTGCCGATATCGATTGGCATGACGTTGATCTGTTCACCCATGGGACGACCGTCGCGACCAATGCGCTGATCACGCGCAATTTCAAGCCCGTGGCGATGGTAACCACCGAAGGCTTCCGCGATGTTCTGGAAATCGGCCGTGGTACCCGGGAAGATCCCTGGGATGCCTACAAGGAAGGGACGCCGCCCTACGTTCGCCGGCGCGACCGTTTCGCCGTCCGCGAGCGCATCAATTACCGTGGCGAGATCATCGAGCCGCTGGACGAAGAGCGGGCCCGGGAAATCGCGCGTATCCTGCACAAGCGCAACGTGCATGCCGTGGCCGTTTGCTTCATCAACGCCTATGTGAATGGCGCGCATGAACAGCGGATGGCGGAAATCCTGGCCGAAGTACTGGGGCCGGATGTCGCCATCTCCACCTCGCACGAAACCCATCCCGAAATCTTCGAAGATGATCGTTTCTCGACCACCGTCGCGAATACGATCCTCGCGCCGATCATCCGCCCCTATGCGCGCGATATCGACCGCAGAACCACCGAAGCCGGATATGAGGCAGATGTTCTGCTTCTTCATTCCGGCGGCGGTGTCATGACTCCGGCAACGGCCGAGAAATATGCGGCCCGACTTGCGGCTTCGGGAATTGCGGCAGGCGCGATCGCCAGCAAGTACTTTGCCGAATTGTGCGGATACCAGAACTCCATCGGCCTGGATATGGGCGGAACCTCGGCGGATATTTCGCTTGCCGAGAACGGCCACCTGCGGATGACCGACAAATGGGAGGTGGATTGGGGCCATCCGATCTGTTTCCCCTCGATCGAGGTGCTGACCATCGGTGCGGGCGGCGGTTCCATCTCCTGGCTGGACAAGGCGGGGTCGCTGCGCAACGGGCCGCAATCGGCCGGCTCGGTCCCGGGACCGGCCTGCTACAAGGCCGGCGGAACAGAGCCGACCAACACCGATGCGAACATCATCCTGGGGCGCGTCGGAACCACCCTGGCCGGCGGGAAGAAGTCGCTCGATCGCGACGCTGCCCTTGTCGCGATGGAGAAGATCGCCAACCCGCTGAACCTTGACCTGGTAGAGGCATCGCTGGCCACCTTGCGGGTCGCCAATGCCAACATGGCCGATGCGGTCCGCCTGATCTCGATCGCCCGCGGGCACGATCCGCGCGATTTCGCACTGGTGGCCTTCGGCGGGGCTGGTCCTCTCCACGGTGTCGACATCGCGCGCGAACTCAACATCCCCGTCGTCATCGTTCCGCCGAACCCCGGCGTGACCTCGGCGGTCGGCTGCATGCTGGTCGATGTTCAGCACGACGTGACCCAGATGTTCTTCGAGGATGCCGCCTCGGCCAATCCGGCCGATATCGAGGCCGCGTTCAAGAAGCTTGAGCTTGAGGGGCGCGACCGTCTGGAGCGCGATGGCGTCGCTGCGAAGGAGATGACGTTCCAGCGGTTCGTCGATATGCGCTATCGCGGCCAGTGGCGCTCTCTGGCGGTGCCGGTTCCGGGGCAGATCAGTTCGATGGAAGAGGCGCTTGCCATCTTCCACAACGAATACGAGAAGGCCCACAACTTCCGCCGCGAGGATTTCCCGGTGGAGATCTACCGGCTGACGGTGCGCGCAATCGGCGTCACACCCAAGCCGTCCTTCCCGAAGATCACCATCGACAAGAATGCCAAGGCGGTTCCCAAGGGCACGCGCGAGGCATGGTTCCACGGCCATCCCAAGGCCATGGCCACCAATCTCTACGACCGCGAGACCCTGCCGGCAGGCGTTACGATCAATGGTCCCGCGATCATCGACCAGCTCGACTCGACCACCGTCATCCCGCCCGCGGACGTGGCCTATATCGACGAGTGGCTGAACATCCAGATCAAGCTTGGCGCGGCATGAGCAGCGCTTCACCAGCAACAAGGAGGACGACCGGCATGACCGGCAAGAACCAAATCGTCGGACTGTCCGACAAAGGCATCCAGTTCCCCCCGCCCCACGCCGAGCGCATGACGGTGTTCAAGTCCGAGCTTGACCCGATCACCTTCGAGGTGTTGCGCAACGCCTTCGTCAACATCGTCGACCAGATGGCCGAGCAATTGCTGCGGACCTGCTATTCCTTCGTGATCTACTGCCGCGACTTCTCGTCCGGCCTCAGCGATCCACAGGGCAACCTGGTGATGCAGGGCACCGGCGACATCGCGGCGCATGTGGGCACCCTGCACTACACCTGCAAGGCGGTGATCGAGGAATTCGGCGACGACATCAATCCGGGCGACGTCTTCATCATCAACGATCCGTTCCGGGGCGGCAGCCACTTCAACGACACCCGCATCCTGCGGCCGATGTTCTACAAGGGAGAGTTGATCGGCTACTCCCAGGCCAACGGCCACTGGGCGGATATGGGCGGCGCCACGCCCGGTTCGTTCAACATCACGGCACTTGACCACATGGGCGAGGGGCTGCGCATCACCCCCACCCGCGTCTGGAGCAAGGGCGTCTGGCTTGAAGACGTGGCCAAGATGATCGCGTCGAACACCCGCAACCCCGGCGACGTGATCGGCGACATGCAGGCCCAGGCGGAGGCGACCGCCGTGGCCGAGCGCGAGATCCAGCGGCTGTGCGACAAATACGGCGTCGAGACCATCAAGACCGCCTTCAAGGAAGTGCAGGACTGGGTCGAGGTCCTGATGCGCAATCGCCTGGCCGAACTGCCGGACGGCACCTGGTATGCCGAGGACTACATCGATCAGGATCCGAAGCTTGAAGAGGGCCTGATCCCGATCAAGATCAAGTTCACAATCGACGGCAACCATGCCCATTACGACCTGTCGGGATCGCATCCCCAGATCTCGACCTTCCTGAATGCGGCCTATGGCGGTTCCTTCGCGGGCATCGTCGCCGGAACCAAGTATCAGTTCCCGGACCTGCCGCTGAACTCGGGCCTTTACCGGGCAGTGACGGTCAACGTCGGCGAACCCGGCACGGTGGTCAACGCAGAATGGCCAAGCCCCTGCGCCGGCTTCTGCTCGGGTCCCTTCGAGAAGCTGATGAACTCGGTCTTCGGCCTTTGGGCGGACATCCTGCCCGAAAGGACGATGGGCTGCGCCTTCAACCTGGAATACCTGCTGGTCGGCGGCCGGGACACCAGGCTTCAGGGACGCCCCTACTTCATGTGGTACGACTGGATGGCCGGCGGCTGGGGCGGCCGCAACGGGCGCGACGGCTTCAACGCCACCGCCCCGGTGTTCGGCGCCCAATACGGCATCCAGCCGCTTGAGGGGCAGGAACGGCTGGCGCCGGTGCTGACCAAATGCCACGACTTCGTGCAGGACTCCGCCGGCCCCGGCGAGGCGCGCGGCGGGCTTGGCGCCGAGAAGGGCGGCTCGGTCTTCGAGGGTGAGCGGATCGTGGTCTCCTACTGTTGCGACCGCGAGCGCTCGGTCACCTGGGGCATGTGGGGCGGCCTGCCGTCGATCCCGCATGGCGTCTGGCTCAACAAGGGAACCGAGAAGGAACGCTATCTCGGCTCGATCTTCTCGAACCTGCCGATCGAACTGGACGACGTGTTCACCCGCCCGTCCGCAGGTGGCGGCGGGGTCGGCGATCCCTTGATGCGCGATCCGAAACTGGTCTGCGAGGACGTTGCCGACGAATATGTCAGCGTCGAGCGCGCTCGCATCGACTATGGCGTCGTCATCCGGGTGGTGGACCGCGATCTCGCCCAATACGAGGTCGACGAGGCGGCCACCGAGGCTGAGCGCAAGCGCATCGCCGGCGCCCGTCTGGGATGGCTCGACCATGACGCCGAGGACATCGCGGCCCGCTACCGTTCGGGCGAACTCAACGTCATGGACTGCGTCCGCCAGTATGGGGTGATCCTCGACTGGGGCAACGGACAGCTGCTCGCGAACACCACCGGGCAGTTCCGCGAGATGATGAAACGTCGGGTCGTCCCCTACTGGGGCAAGACGCTTGCCGTGCTTAGCCAGGAAGCCACGGAAAGGGTGCGGGTCGCCGCCTGAGGGCAAGATCCCTGACATCTGGGGCGGCGAGGCAACCCGCCGCCCCTCTTCTGACCCACTCGCCTAAAATCCATGTAATTCAGACGGATGCCGGACTACGGACACTGCCTGCCGCCAGCTTCGAGGACTTCCGAAACCAGCCTTTCAAAATGTGACGGTCAAGCCTGAAGCTGTTCAAGGCATGTCACGAGTAGCAGCTTTCCATGATGCACTGCGGCCAAGGCGGATCGCAGCCTTCATATGCCTGTGACTCCCGGTCTTCCGATTTCGCAAGAAGTTCAAATATCAGGAGCTGGAAGTCATGACCAAATCCGGAACCATACCGCGTCCCGAGATCATATACCACGACGAGCCGGAAGTCCTTCGCCAGGCCGCGGCCGAGGACTTCTCGCTGCATATCGTTCCACCCAGTTGGCGAAGCACCCGCTTCTCGCTTTCGATGGCCTGGTTCGGCCTGATGAGCGCCATGTTCTGGGTTGTCGTCGGCAGCACCGTCGCCTTGACCGTCGGCACGGTCAACACCCTGATCGGCATTGCGCTTTCCACAGTCGTCTACGGGATCATGTGCAACATCGCCGCGCGTTTCGCCGCCCGAAGCGGCACCAGCGTCGCGCTGTTCTCGCGTGCCGTCTTCGGACAGGTCGGCGCAACCTTCGCGGCCCTGCTCTTCGGGGTGACCATCACCTACTACGCCATTGCCGAGGGGTCGATCGTCGCCATCGCGCTTCAGGACTACTTCGGCGGGCCGATGAGCCTGTGGTACTTCATCGTCTGCCTCTACAGCGCGCCGCTGGTGATGCGCGGCGTGCGGACATGGCTGGACCGGATCAACGGCATCCTCTTGCCGCTTTATGTCTTCGGCCTGCTGGCCTGTGTCGTCTGGGCCATCGCCAAGCACGGCTATTCGGGGGCGTGGCTGACCCAGCTTCCGGCAACCGATGTCGATCTTGGCGTTCCGGGCTGGTGGTTCGCCTTCACGGTCTACATGGGCGTCTGGGTGGTCGTGATGATGACCTGGGACGTTGCCCGGTTCGGCCGCAAGGAGGATTCCCCCTTCAACGGCAACATCACCTTCGGCATTCCCTTCTATGTGGTGACGCTGCTGATCAATGGCGCCGTCGGCATGTTCATCACCTTCACCATCCCGATCGAAGGGCAATTGTCGGAAACGTCGGCGATCATCGGCATCGTGGCGCTGATGGGACCATTCGGCGTGCTGCTGGTCTGGGCCAGCCAGACCCGGATCAACACCATCAACTTCTATCTGTCTTCCACGAACATGCAGAACTTCTTTGCGCGCGCCTTCAAGATCTCCTGGCCGCGCACGGTATGGGTGATCATCATGACGGTGGTGATCTTCCTTGTCATGCTGACCGATGTCTTCGGTTATCTGCTGCTCACACTGCAGTTCCAGGGCGTCATCATCGTGGCCTGGGTCGGCGTCGCCCTGACGCATGTCGCCTGGTGCTACCTGCGCGGCATCAAGGCCGACGCGCTTGAGTTCCGGCCGGGCAGAGTGCCGCTGGTCAATCCGGGCGGTCTGGGCGCCTGGGTCATCGCCTCGGCCGTCGGTTGTCTGATGATGGTCTTCGGCGGGAGTTTCGGCGGCATCTGGGCGCCTCCGATCACGCTTGCCATCGCCGTGGCCATCTATGCCGCCTCGCTCGTGGTCGCACGGCGCAGCTGGTTTGTCGAGGACCGGCCCCACGACCCCCGCAAAGAGGTCGACGATCCCTGGTCGGCCCGCATCCGTTGCCACCACTGCAACCAGGCCTTTATCGCCCACGAAATGGATCGCGATCCCTCTTCGCATCATGAGCCGATCTGCCTTGCCTGCGCATCGGATCGAAGCGAATTCCTGGTCGCCGCGCGAGCCGAGGCGCGTGCCTACAGTGGAAGTGTCGAGCAGGACAGGTGGGTGACGCAATAGGCCACTCCCCCCCAAAAAACTCGGGTTGCACGTTGGTTCGTGCAACCCGTTTCGTCTTGCCGGAGTCGGCTTGTGGACCGCCGGGCTCTGCCTCTGCGTTACAGGCCTTTTCCTGTTTGTTGACCTGCGTGCGACATTGCCGCAAGCTGGCCGAATGTGGCCGTCTGAACCGGAACCGCATCGCCCCTGGCCCCGCGGCTTCTGGCGCCCTGAGGAGTCGGTCCGGTCCAGCGCAGATGCATCCTGTCCCGCCTTCAGCCCCCGACGGACCATCCCCCGCCCCCCCTTCGGCAGCTGGGATACGCCGCAAGCTGACCTCGGAGCCCGAAGATGCCAGCGCCTACCTGTCGCACCGCTATTGCGACCATCGGCTCGACCTGCCCCAGGGCCAGGCGGAACTGGATTTCAGCCATGTCGGCATGGATCTGGGGGCCTCGGCCTTCAACATGCTGCGCTACGGGGCCGAGGTTTCCATCGCCTCCCGCTTCGACGAATTCTACATGCTGGAAATGCCGCTGGACGGCGGGGTGGACATCGCCTTCGGCAACGAACGCTACCGCAGCCGGACGGGGCAGGCGCTGCTGCTGTCGCCCGGGCCGCGCTTCGTCTCGCGCTGGCGGCGGGGGACCCGGCAGGCCATGTTGCAGATCCACCGCGAGCAGTTGCGGACAAGGCTGGCACAGGTCTCGCGCCGCACCCCCGCCGAGTTGCCGGTCTTCAACCCGGTGATCGACCTGCGCAGCGACTGCGGCCGCAAGGTGCAGGGCGTGCTGTCCGGCCTCGCCCGGCTGTCCGAGGACGGGCCAGTGCCGCAGTTCCCGGCGGAGGCGCTGATCGAAGGGCTGATCGATACGCTCTTGCAGAACATGGCCTATCGCAGCGGCGAGTCCCTGCGGCTGAACCGGCTGCACGCCACGCCGCACCAGATCCGCCGCGCGCATGAGATACTGGAGGCCCGTCACTCCGACCGGCTGGTCATGGCCGAGGTGGCGCGGGAAACCGGCATCTCGGAGCGCAGCCTGTTCGACGGGTTCCAGCGCTACTACCAGCGCAGCCCGCATCAGGTGCTGACCGATATCAGGATGGAGGCCGCACGGGTGCTTCTGCGGCAGGGCCTGACCGCGCAGGAGGCAGCCCGGCGGGCGGGTTTCCCGCATCCCGGGCGATTCTCGGCGGCCTATCGGCGGGCTTTCGGCCGGTCTCCCCTGCAGGACCGCGGGGCAGCCGGGGGCTGAACCTGTCCATATCCTGCAGGTTTCTGCATCCCGCCCCCGCTGCCCCTGCATCCCGGCGCTGACGCAGCGCGGGCGGCATGTCTAGATTTGCGCAACTGCGATGACAGCCGACCAGTTCCGGACCGCGCAAGCCGATGACCGACCGCCCGACAACACTCCCTGCCCGACCCGCGCTCCGCCTTCCGGCGCTGGCCTGCTATTTCCCGCTGGGCGATCCGCGCGTGCCGGTCGAAATGGTCGATGTCTATGCCGACCACGGCGTCGATGTGCTGGAAATCGGCCTCGCCTCGGCCGATCCCTTCATGGACGGGCCGGAGGTGCGCGGCTCCATGGCGCGGGCCCACCGCCGCCGGGCACGGGCGGATCTGGACCGGCTGTTGAACCGGCTGGCCCGGCGGGGCGATGCCCCTGCCCGCCTGCTGATGTGCTACGCCGATACCGACCACCCCGGGCGCGCTGAGCCTGCCTTCTGGGCCGGACTGGACAGCGTGCTGGTCGTCGCCCCCGAGGAGGCGCCGCTGCGCCTGCAGATCGAGGCCACTGCACGGGCCGCGGGCGTCGCGTCCTCGGCCTTCCTGTCGTTGCCGGTCAGCGCACAGGGGCTGGAGGCCGCCCGCCACGCCGGGTTCTATGTCATGCTGCAGGCGGTCGAGGGCGTGACGGGCCCGCGCGACAGCGTCGATCCCGGCAATGCCGCGCGGATCGCGGCGCTGCGGGCGGCGGGCGTCGGCGCGCCGATCCTGCCGGGCTTCGGCATTTCGACCGGCGCACAGGCGCGGATCTTGCGCGACATGGGCGCAGATGGGGTGGTGGTCGGCTCGACCGTGCTGAAGGCCGCGCTGGCGGGTCCGGCGCCGCTCGCCACGCTGCTGCGGGATCTGAGGAGGGGACTCGATGGCTGAGGAGCGCCTTTTCATCGGCTTCGACGTCGGCACGACCCAGGTCAAGGGCGGACTGTTCGACACGGCAGGCCAGGTGGTGGCCAGCTTCACGCGCGGCTATCCGACCTCCCGCCCCGCCCCCGGCCTGGTGGAGCAGAATCCGGAGGACTGGCTGCGCGGGCTGCGCGACGGCATCGCCGATCTGACGCGCGGGGTGGAACCGGGACGGATCGCCGCGCTCGGCATCTGCAGCCAGGTCAATACCGATGTCTTCGTCGATGCCGGGGGCCGCCCGCTGGCCCCGGCCATCGTCTGGCAGGATGTTCGGGCGCAGGGCGAGGCCGCCGAACTGGCCGCGGGCTTCACCGCCGAGGACAAGCGCGCATGGTGGGGCGAAGGGGTCGAGGTGCCGGTGGGCGCCAGCCATGTGCTGGCCAAGATGGCCTGGTTCCGGCGCCATCACCCCGACCTCTGGGCACGCTGCGCCCATGTGCTGGCCCCCAAGGACTATTGCCTCTTTCACCTGACCGGCCGCGCCGTCGCCGATCCGATCTCGTCCTGGGGGCAGGTGGGCGCCGATCATCGCTACGTGCAGGGGATGCTGGAGCGCGTTCCCGGCGCGGCCGACCGCCTGCCGCCGCTGTTCCCGATGACCCAGGTCATTGGCGAGATGCGGATCGCCGGCCACGCCGTCCCGGTGGTCGCCGGCACGATGGATGCCTGGGGCAACCTCTTCGGCTGCGGCGTCTTCCGACCCGGGCTTGGCATGTACATGTCCGGCACCTCGGAAATCCTTGCCGTCGCGGGGGACCGCCGCGCCAGCGCCCCCGGGGTCGTCACCTTTCCCGAAGTCGAGGGCATGATCGTCCACGCCGGTCCCACGCAAAGTGGCGGCGACAGCCTGCGCTGGTGGGCCCGGGTGGCGAACTTCGAGCCACTTCAACTGCCCGAGCTGGCGGCACAGGCCAACCGCAGCGACCGCCCGCTTCTCTTCCTGCCGCATCTCGAGGGTGAGCGCGCGCCGCTGTGGGACAGCGAGATCCGCGGCGCCTTCCTCGGCATCGACAGCCGCGCCGCCGCACCCGATTTCGCGCTGGCGGTGCTGGAAGGCGTGGCGCTGTCCGCACGGCTGCTGTTCGGAGCATTGACCGATGCGGCGGGATTCGCGCCCGATCACCTGCTGTATGGCGGCGGCGGCTCGCGTTCGGACCTCTGGAGCCAGATCCGCGCCGACTGCCTTGGCGTAAGATTGCACCGGCTGGCCCATCCCGACATCGGCTGTCTGGGGGCGGCGATCATGGGTGCGGTGGGGATCGGCCGCTTCGCCCGCATGGCCGATGCCGTGCCGGCGATGACCGTGGTCGAGCGCGTCTTCACCCCCGACCCGGCGATGCGCCCCCGCTATGACGCGATGTTCGCCGCCTACCGTTCCGCCACCGACGCGCTGCGCGGCATCCGCGCGCAGTTGACCCCGCAAGACCGACATCACCCAAGACCCGACACCGGAGGAGACCCGAAATGAAAAGACTGACCCTGACCACTCTTGCCGCCCTGATGGCCGCGACCTCGGCCATGGCGACCGAGATCACCATCCTGACACCCTATATCAGCTCGATCCCCACCAACGAGATGGCCCAGGCCTTCAAGGCCGAGGGCGATGCGCGCGGCTGGGAAACCACGATCATCGACACCCGCAACGATTTCGGCCAACTGGCCTCGCGGATCGAGGACACGATCAACGCCAGGCCCGATGCCATCGTGCTGATCTCGGTCGATCACGCGCAGGTGGCCGATCAGGTCGCCGCGGTCCATGCTGCGGGGATCCCGCTGATCTCGCTGGACGGCACCGCCGGGCCGGACGTGACGGTGAACGTCACCTCGAACAACTTCGACCTGGGCGTGCAACTGTCGGAAGAGCTGATCCAGTCCATCGGCGGCAAGGGCAATATCGTGAAGTTCTACCACTCGGCCCATCCCGGCGTGCATCAGCGCGAACTGGGGCTGGACGAGGTGCTGAAGAAATATCCCGAGGTGAAGGTCATCGCCGACCACTACGTCAAGGTGCCGGGCCCGATCGACGATGCCCGCATCGCCATGGAGAACATCCTGCGCCAGCATGGCGACCAGATCGACGGGGTCTGGGCGGCCTTCGACGATCCGGGCATCGGCGCGGAACTGGCGGCGGAATCGGAAATGCCGGACGCCGGCTTCAAGATCATGGGCATCGACGGCAACGAGCAGGCCGTTCAGATGATCGGGGACTGCACCCATTTCAAGGGCACCCTGCGCCAGGACTTCCCCGCCATGGCGAAGCTGGGGGCCGAGCAACTGGCCAAGGTGCTGGACGGCGGTGCGGTCGATCAGGCCGAGATCTTCGTTCCCGCCGTCCTGATCACGCCCGAGACGCTCGGCGTGACCTGCGAGTGAGCCATGCTGCTTGAGGTCCGCGCGCTGCAGAAGCGGTTCGACGGCATCCGGGCGCTGGACGGGGTCGACCTCGCGGTCGAGGCCGGCTCCGTCCACGGCCTTCTGGGCGAGAACGGCGCGGGGAAATCCACGCTGATCAAGACGCTCTCAGGCTTGGTCGTGCCCGATGGCGGCGAGATTCTGGTGGATGGGCAACCGTGCCAGATCGCCTCGGTCCGGGCGGCCGAGGAGATGGGCTTCCGCTTCATCCATCAGGAACTGAGCCTGGTGCCGCATTTCGATGTGGTCGAGAACTGCTTCGTCGGGCGGCCCTATCCGCGGCGTGGTCCCTTCATCGACCGCGCGGCCATGCGCGCGCAGGTCGAGAAGGCGGCGGCGCTGATCGCACCCGACATGGCGCTGGACCGCCCGGTCGGACAGATGACCACCGGCCAGAAGCAGATGGTGGAGATCATCCGCGCGCTGATGACTGCCGGCGCGCGGATGATCGTGATGGACGAACCCACGGCCTCGCTTTCGGACGGCGAGGCACGGCGGCTGCATCACGCCGTCCGCCGTCTGGCCGATCAGGGCGTGGCCGTGATCTTCATCTCGCACCGGCTGGAAGAGGTGCTGGCGATCTGCGACCGCTACACGGTGCTGCGGAACGGCCGCACCACCGGCAGCGGCGCCATCGCCGGGATCGACCGGCAGGGGCTGATCCGGCTGATGACCGGCTCCGACCATCCCGAGGCGCGACGGCTGGCAAGCGCAGCGCCGGGCAAGCCGGTGCTGCAAGTCGCGGATCTGCCCTTCGGCCCGCTCGGCGCCACCCTGTCGCTGGAAATCCGCGAGGGCGAGATTCTCGGCCTTTACGGCCTTGTCGGCGCAGGCCGGTCCTCGTTGGTCAAGCAGATCTGGGGCGCGCGCCGCCACGAAGGAGGGCGGATCGCGCTGGACGGCCTTGCGCTGGCGCCGGGCCGGATCGGCCAACGCATCGCGCAGGGCGGCGCCTATGTCCCCGAGGATCGGCGCGGAGAGGGGCTGATCGCCAGCCGCGCCATCGCCGAGAACCTGGCCATCGCCGATCTGGCGCAGGTCCGCGCGGCACCTGCCCTGCCGCTGACCAGCCGCCGCAGACTGGCCGAACGCGGCGAGAAGATCCGCAGCCAGTTGGCCGTGAAGATGGGCCGGGTCTGGGACGGGCCGCTGACGCTGTCGGGCGGCAACCAGCAGAAGCTTCTGTTCGGACGCTGGTTCGGACGGCGGATCCGGTTGCTGATCCTCGACGAACCCTCGCGCGGGGTCGACATCGGAGCCAAGGGCGAAATCCATGCCATTGCGCGGCGCATGGCCGAAGAAGGTGCCGCCGTGCTGATGGTCACCTCCGACATGGACGAGTTGCTGACCCTTTCCGACCGCGTCATGGTCATGGCCGGCGGCCGCATCACCGCCGAGCTGGCCGGAGATGCGATCACCCCCGCCGCCGTGGTCGCCGCCGCCTTCGCGCATGGCCGCGCCACACACTCACCCTCTGGAATGGAGCGGGACGCATGAGCCGTTTCCTTGGCAAATACGGCACCGCGCTGGCGCTGGTGCTGATCGTGGCGGCCTTTGCCATGGCCTCACCCGACAAGTTCGGCACCCTCGGCAACCTGATCAGCATCACCCAGCAGATGGCGCTTCTGGCCATCGTCGCGGTTGGCGTGACGCTGGTGATGGCTGCGGGAGAGTTCGACCTTGCCACCGCCTCGCTGGTGTCCTTCGGCGGCATCTGCATGATGGTCTTCCTCGGCGCGGGGGTGCATCCCGTGCTGGCCTGCCTTGCCGTGCTGGCGCTGGCGGGGGTGTTCGGGGCCGTCTCGGGCCTGATCATCGCCCGCTTCCAGGTGCTGTCCTTCATCGCCACCCTCGCGGTGGGCACGATCATCGGCGGCCTCACCTTCTGGCTGTCGGATGGCGCCACGCTGATGGGCGGCCTCCCCGGTAGCTTGCGCGATCTCGCGCGCGGCACCGTGCTCGGCCTGCCGACGCTGACCTGGTGGCTGATCGGCGTGGCCGTCCTGGTCTGGCTCCTCCTGGACAAGATCGAGTTCGGCCGCCGTCTCTACGCCATCGGCGGCAACCGCGAGGCCGCGCGGCTGGCCGGCGTCCGCATCGTGCCGAACACCATGCTGGCCTTCGCGCTTTCGGCGATGCTGGCCGCCTTGGTCGGAATGCTGCTGGCGGGCCGGATCGGCAGCGCCAACCCCACGGGCGGCGGCGGCTATCTGCTGACCGCCTACGCCGCCGTCTTCCTGGGCATGACCGCCTTCCGCGACGGCGAGGCGAATGTGCCGGGCACCCTGGTCGGCGCGGCGATCATCGCGGTGATCTCCAACGGGCTGACGATGCAGGGCGTCTCCACCTTCCTGCAGGACATCATCACCGGGACGATCATCCTGGCCGCCGTCCTCGTCCGCCGCATCGGCAAGGGGGCGCGGGCATGAATGCCGTTTCCCGCCCGGCGCGCCGGGGCCGCTACGGCCCCTTCGGCGGCCAGTTCGTCGCCCCGGTGCTGCTGCCGGTGCTGGACCGGCTGGAGGAAGCCTTCGCCGCGGCCTGGGCCGACCGCGCCTTCCGCGCCCGGCTGGAGGACCTGCTGCACCGCTTCGTCGGCCGCCCGACGCCATTGACCGGGATCGTCCCGCTGGCCGGAAGGGACGGTGCAAGGATCCTGCTGAAGCGCGACGACCTGACCTTCAATGGCGGCAACTACGCCAATTCCGCGCTCGGCCAGTGCCTGCTGGCGAAACGGATGGGGATGACCGCTGTCGTCACCGATACGGGATCGGGGCAGAACGGCATCGCCACCGCCGCAGTCGCCGCGCATCTGGGACTGGGCTGCACCGTCTGCATCGGAGCGCAGGATGCCGCGCGCTACCCGGCGGCGGTCAAGAAGATGCGCGCCTTCGGGGCGGCGGTCTCGGTGGTCGCCGATGCCGAGGCCACGCTGCATGTGGCGACCAGCGCCGCCTTCCGCCATTGGATGGGCCACAGCGAGACCACCGCCTATGTGGCGGGTGCGCCGATCGGCGCCCATCCCTATCCCCTGATCGTCAGCGCCTTCCAGGCGGTGATCGGGTCGGAGACCCGGATGCAGTTGATCGCCGCCGGGCAATTGCCCGCGGCGGTGGTCTCGGCCGTTGGGGGCGGTTCCTCGACCCTCGGCATGTTCAGCGCCTTCCTGGCCGATCCCGCGATCCGGCTGGTCGCGGTCGAGGCCGGGGGCGATGGCCGCGACCATGCCGCAAGGCTGGCGCATGGGCGGCGCGGCATCCTGCACGGGGCGGAGACGCTGGTCCTGTCGGACGAGAACGGCCAGATCCTGCCCGCCCATTCCATCGCGCCGGGGCTGGCCTATCCCGGTTCCGCCCCCGAACTGGCGGCGCTGGTGCAGGCAGGCCGGGTTGAGACCCGGCTGGTCGGCGATCTTGCCGCCCGCGCGGCGGTCGAGCGGCTGGCGCGGCGGGACGGCATCCTGATCTCGCTGGAGGCCGGCCATGCGCTGGCCGCCGCCGAGGAACTGGCGCAGGCGCTGTCGCCCTCGGACGCCATCGTGGTCATGGTGCCCGCCTCGGGCGACAAGGACCTCGACCTGCTGTGGCCCGATCCGGAGATGTCGGCATGACCCCTTCCCCCGCCCCCCGCATCGACGCGCTGTTCGGTCGGCTGAAGGCCGCGGACCGCAAGGCCTTCGTGACCTTCCTCGTCGCCTGCGACCCGGACTTCGACGAAAGCCTTGCCACGATGCATGCCATGGCCACGGCCGGGATCGACCTGATAGAACTGGGCTATCCCTTCTCGGACCCGATCCTCGACGGCGCCACCATCCAGCGGTCGAACCGCCGCGGCCTTGCCGCCGGCGGCTCGCTGGCCCGGGCGCTGGATCTGGTGACGGCCTTCCGGCAGCAGGACGGCATGACGCCCGTCATCCTGATGGGCTATTCCAACCCGATCGTGGTCATGGGCGAGACGGAATTCGCCCGCCGTGCCGCCGAGGCGGGCGTGGATGGGCTGATCGCCGCCGACATGCCCCTGCGCGAGGCCGACGTGCTGCTGGAGGCGCTGGCCCGCCACGGGCTGGCGATGATCCCGCTCTCTGCGCCGACGCTGGAGGTCGCGGATTTCATCGAGCGCCCGGGCGTGGGCGGCTTCCACTACTGCATCCCGCTGGTCGGACCAACCGGCGGGCCATCGGCCACCATCGAGGAGACCCGCGCCGCCGTGGGACGATGCCGCGCAGTAACGGCGCTGCCGGTGCTGGTGGGCTTCGGGATCAAGACGCCCGAGGCCGCCGCCGCCACTGCCGCCACATGCGACGGCGCCGTCGTGGCCAGCGCGCTGATCGAGGGCGTGGTGTCCGATCCCGCCAACACCAGCCGGAACACACGGATTGCCGCCTTCGGCCGCGACATCCGCCGCTTCCGCGCTGCCATCGACGCGGGATAAGCGAGGCGAGAGCGCCCCAACTGGTCCCCGACAGCACTTGGCCGCTTGCACTTCTTGTGGATGGAGTTGAATAACTTTCGCCAGCAGCGAACTACGGTGGGATACCCGCGCATATGACCAGTACTCCGGCCAGAAAGACCGCTTCTGCTTCTCCGGGTTCCGAAGCGGCCGCCAAGCGCGACCCGCTCAATTTCGGCGGGCTGCTGCGCGAACGGCGCCGATCGCTCAATCTGACCTTGCACGATGTTTCCGAAAAAACCGGGCTGACCAAGGGCTTCCTCAGCGATATCGAGCGGGACAAGACCTCGCCCTCGGTCGCCTCTCTGGTCAGCCTGTGCGACGCATTGAACCTGCCGGTCGGAGATCTCTTCGCCACCACGCGCAACGTGCTTGTCCGGGCCGCCGAGCGCCAGCCGATCAAGTTCGGCGGCATCGGCGTATCGGATCACCTGCTGACGCCCAGCCACGGGGTCAGGATGCAGGCCATCTGGTCCGAGATCGCACCGGGCGGCACCGGCGGCGAGCAGCTCTATTCCCTGCGCTCGGAAGAAGAACTGGTGCTGGTGATCAGCGGCGACCTGGCGCTGAACATCGAAGGCGAGGAGACGATCCTCCATGTCGGCGATTCCATCACCTTCGACCCCCGCCTTCCCCACAGTTTCCGCAATCCCTCGCAGGAGGTCGGCACCACGGCGGTCTTCATCATGACACCGCCGCCCGCCTGAAACCGACTGGAGGAATTACGGTATTGGTGGCAAAAGTTCGCAAATAGCGAAATTTCGATTGACGAACCGGCCATGCCGCTCCACGCTCTGGGAAAACCAGAACAGGGAGTCTCCAGATGACAACTCGCCTTGCCTTCGGAACCGCTGCAGTCGCCGCGCTTCTTGCCGGTGCCGCCTCGCAGGCGCCGGCCCAGACGGCTCCTGATTTTGCCGCAGACGGTTTCTCGGTCTGCGTCGACCCGACCTTCCCACCGATGGAATTCATGGCCGATGCCGCCGACCAGGCGCCAAGCGGCGTGGATATCGACGTCGCCCGTGCGCTTGCCGCGCTCTGGGGCGTCGAGGCCAGCTTCATCAGCATGGATTTCGCGGGCCTCCTGCCCAGCCTTGAGGCCGGACGCTGCGATGCGGTGATTTCCGGCACCGTCCTGCGCGAGGACCGGCTGAAGACCTTCAACGCCGTGCCCTATCTCGACACCTCGGCGGTGCTGATCGCGCCGAAGGGCTCGGCCCCGATCGCGGACATCGCCGAATTGTCGGGCAAGACCGTCGCGGTGCAGTCGGGCACCAGCTATCCGGGCCGGATGGAAGAGCTGAATGTCGAACTGGAAGCCGGGGGACATGCGCCGACCAAGATCCAGCAATATCCGAAGCAGAGCGATGCGATCCAGCAACTGCTGGTGGGCCGCGCGCATTATGTCGTGACGCAGGATACCGAGATCGCCTATCGCGAAGTCCAGGACCCCGGCAAGTTCGATGTCGTCTTCACCATGCCGGCCGCAGCTTTCGAGCCCTTCTCGGTCTACCTGCGGAAAGACGACGCCGAGACCGCAAAGGTCGCCGAGGCGGTGAAGGCGCTGGTGGCGAATGGCACGCTTCTGGGCATCGTCGAGCAATGGAAGCTCTCGCCGGAACAGCTGAACGGCATCGGCGAATAAGACTGCCGGAACGGCCATGAATTTCGATCTTTCGACCTTCCAGGAGGCGCTGTTTTCATGGCCCTTCCTGCGCGGCGCCCTGCTGACCCTCGGGCTGACGGTCGCCGCGCATATGGCCGCGATCCTGATCGCGGTGCCGCTGGCGGTGGTGCTGAACGGGCCACCTTCGGCCTTGCGCAAGCTGATCACCGCCTATGTCGGCTTCTTCCGCGCTGTGCCGACACTTTTGCAGCTTCTCTTCGTCTGGAACGCGCTGCCGCAGATCTTCCCGATCTTCCGCGAGGAATGGTTCACCCCCTTCCTCGCGGCCTGGATCGCGCTGTCGCTGAACGAATCCGCCTATCAGGTCGAGATCAACCGCGCGGCGCTGTCCTCGGTCGACGGCGGGCAGATGGCGGCAGGGCAAGCCATCGGGCTGAAGAAATCGCATATCTACCGCTACATCCTGCTGCCCCAGGCCCTGCGGGTGGCCCTGCCGCCGACGATGAACGAATTCATCACGCTCCTGAAACTGACCTCGCTGGCGTCGATCATTTCACTGCAGGAACTGATGACCGTCACCCAGATCAACGTGGCGCGCACCTTCCAGTTCTCGGAATATTACGCCGTGGCGCTGACCTGGTATCTCGTCATGGTCTACAGCCTGATGGGCCTTCAGAAGCTGGTCGAGCGCCGCTTCCGCTGGGCAAGCCGGACCGAGGCCGCAGCCCTGGCCGAAAGCCGCCGCGGGCGGGGGTGGTAGGCCATGATCAGCCTGAGAAACGTCAACAAGAACTACGGCACGTTCCATGTGCTGAAGGATATCGACCTGGAGGTGGCGCAGGGCGAGAAGGTCGTGGTCTGCGGCCCCTCGGGGTCGGGGAAATCGACCCTGATCCGCTGCATCAACCATCTGGAACCGCATGACAGCGGCGAGATCGTCCTTGACGGGCTGACCGTCGGCGCGGCCCGCGATGTGCTGGCGGTGCGCCGCACCGCCGGGATGGTGTTCCAGAACTTCAACCTGTTCCCGCATCTCACGGTGATCGAGAACTGCACCCTTGCCCCGAAACTGGCGCATGGCGTTTCCGACAAGGAAGCGCGGCGGATGGCCGGGGAGTATCTGGCGCGGGTGCATATCCTGGACCAGGCCTGGAAATATCCGATCCAGCTTTCGGGCGGCCAGCAGCAGCGCGTCGCCATCGCCCGCGCGCTTTGCATGAAGCCGAAGGTGATGCTGTTCGACGAGCCGACCTCGGCCTTGGACCCGGAAATGGTGGGCGAGGTGCTCGACGTGATGGGCGAGCTGGCGGCCGAGGGGATGACGATGATCTGCGTGACCCACGAGATGGGCTTCGCCCGGCGCGTGGCCGACCAGGTGGTCTTCATGGACGCGGGCCGCATCGTCGAGGTCGCCCCGCCCGAACAGTTCTTCGCCGCGCCGCGATCCGAGCGCGCACGCGCCTTCCTGTCCCAGATCTCGCACTGACCGGCGGCCCCGTTCCGCATTGAATACCCAAGGAGAAAGACATGGCTGATTTCGACATCGAACAGGCAAGGAAAGAGGTCGGCCGCTGGTATTGGCACGGCATCCCGACCTTCTTCCGCTGCGACTGGAACGAGGATCCGGCCGCTGCCGATATCGCGCTGATCGGCGTGCCGCACAGTTCCGGCAACGGCTCGACCGAGCGCGACCAGCATCTGGGCCCGCGCGCCGTCAGGAACATCTCGGCGCTTTACCGGCGCAGCCATGGGCGCTTCGGGATCACACCCTGGGATCTGGTGCGGATCAACGACGCGGGCGACACGCCGCTGCCCGAGGCGATGAACAACGACGTGTCGGTCGAGCATATCGAAGCCTATGCCGCGCAGTTCCAGAAGGCGGGCACCCGGGTCGTGGCGATGGGGGGCGACCACGCGATCACCGGCCCGCTGGTCAAGGCCTGCGCCGGGGCGCATTCCGGCCTGACCGGCGGCCAGAAGGTGGCGCTGGTGCATTTCGACAGCCACACCGACACGCTGATGCACTTGCCGCACTGGCTGGGCAACAAGCGGTCGGCGGCGCATTGGGGGGCCTATCTGGTGCAGGAGGGCCATGTCGATGCCGCCCGCTCCACCCAGATCGGCATCCGTCCCAACGTGGGCACCGCCGGATCGCTGAACACCTCGGACCAGCTCGGCTACCGCATCGTCGGCATGGACGAGGTCGAGGAAATCGGCTGGAAGGGCGTGGTGGATATCCTGCGCGAGCGGATCGGCGATGCGCCGGTCTATGTCACCTTCGACCTCGACAGCCTCGATCCCTGCGACGCCCCCGGCGCCTCGAACCTGGAACCGGGCTACCCCGGCATCCGCATCGGCGATGCGGTGCGGATGTTGCAGGGCCTGCGCGGGCTGAACGTGGTCGGCGGTGATGTGGTCTGCCTGATCCCGACCAAGGATAATCCGAACAAGATCACCGCGCAGAACGCTATGGTGGTCATGTTCGAGATTCTCTCGCTGATGGCCGACTACATCCACACCAACCGGTAAGAACCGTCATGTCCCTTCCCTCTCAAGCTGAAGTCGTGATCATCGGCGGCGGTGTCGCCGGCTGTTCCATCGCCTATCACCTGACAAAGCTGGGCATCGGCGACGTGCTGCTGCTGGAGCGCAAGCAACTGACCTGCGGCACCACATGGCACGCGGCGGGGCTGGTGACGCAGTTGCGCGCGACGCAGCGGATGACCGAGCTTGCGCAATACACCGGCGAGCTGTTCGGCAAGCTGGAGGAAGAGACCGGGCAGGCCACCGGCTTCAAGCGCAATGGATCTCTCCGGCTGGCCAAGACGCCTGCGCGTTATGAGGAACTGGCGCGCGGCGCCTCGATGGGGCGCAATTTCGGCTTGCCGGTCGAGGCGCTGACACCCGAGGCTGTCAAGGAACGCTGGTCGCCGATCAGCACCGAGGGGCTGGTGGGCGGCTTCTGGTTCCCCGACGACGGGCAGGTCAACCCGGCCGACGTGACCATGGCCTATGCCAAGGGCGCGCGGATGGGTGGGGCGAAGGTGCTGGAGGGCGTCGCCGTCACGAAGATCCTGGTCGAGAACGGCCGCGCCGCCGGGGTGATGACGGAACACGGCCCCGTCGCCGCGAAGAAGGTGGTGATCTGCGGCGGCATGTGGTCGCGCGATCTGGCGGCGGAGGTCGGCGTGACCCTGCCCCTGCACGCGGCCGAGCATTTCTACGTGGTGACCGAGGCCATCCCCGGCCTGCCGCGAGAACTGCCGGTGATGTTCATGGCCGACGAATGGTCCTACTACAAGGAAGACGCGGGCAAGCTGCTGGTCGGCTTCTTCGAGCCGGGCGCCAAGCCTTGGGGCCAGAAGGGTATTTCCGAAAGCTTCTGCTTCGATTCCATTCCCGAGGACATCGACCATATCAGCCCCTATCTGGAAATGGCGATGAAGCGGGTGCCGGTGCTGGAACGCACCGGGATCCAGCTTTTCTTCAACGGGCCCGAAAGCTTCACCCCCGACAACCGCTATCACCTGGGCGAGACCGCCGAGGTCCGGGGGCTGTTCTCGGCCACCGGCTTCAACTCGATCGGCATCCTGTCCTCGGGCGGTGTCGGCAAGTCGATGGCCTCCTGGATCGCCGAGGGCCATCCGCCGGTGGAGTTGATCGACGTGGACGTGCGCCGGACGCAAGCCTTCCAGCGCAACCGCAAATACCTGCAGGACCGCTCGGTCGAGACCATCGGCACGCTGTTCGGCATGCACTGGCCGGGGCTGCAATTCGAAACCGCGCGGGGGGTGCGCCGCTCGCCCTTCCACGACCGGATGCTGGAGGCGGGCGCCTTCATGACCGAACTGGCGGGGTGGGAGCGTCCGGGATTCTTCGGCACCCCGGAAGAACTGGCGAATGTCGAATATTCCTACCATCGTCCCAGCTGGTTCGGGAATGTCGCTGCCGAATGCCGGAATACCGCCGAGAATGTCTCGGTCTTCGATTACAGCTGCTTCGTCAAATACCGGGTCGAGGGACCGGATGCTCTGGCGGCGCTGAACCGCATCTGCGCCGGGGAATGCGACGTTCCGGTGGGCAGGATCGTCTATACCCAATGGCTGAACCCCCGCGGCGGGATCGAGGCCGATGTGACGGTGACCCGCGTTGCGGAGGACGCCTTCCTCGTGGTGACGGTGGCGCTGTCGCAGCGCCGCGATCTGGCCTGGTTCCGCCGCAACCTGCCCGAGGGCGCGCGCGTCCATATCAGCGACATCACCTCGGCCACGCCGATGCTGGCGGTGATGGGTCCGAAGGCGCGCGAGTTGATGGCCCGCGTCTCGCCCGACGATTTCTCGAACGAGGGCTTTCCTTTCGGCACCAGCCGCGAGGTGGACCTCGGCTACAGCCGCGTGCGGGCCAGCCGCCTGACCTTCGTGGGCGAACTGGGCTTCGAGCTGATGATCGAGGCCGAATTCGCCGCCCATGTCTGGGAGGTGCTGGCGGAGGCGGGCCGCGATCTCGGCCTGAAACCGGCGGGATATTTCGCACTGAACGCGCTGCGGATGGAGAAGGGCTATCGCCACTGGGGCCACGACATCGGCGAGGAGGATACCCCTTTCAACGCGGGTCTCGGTTTCGCGGTGGCGCTGGACAAGCCGGGCTTCATCGGCCGCGATGCCTTGCTGACGCAGAAGGCCGAAGGACCGATCCGCCGCCGCCTCGTCCAGGTCATGCTGACCGGCGGCGAGGAGGCGCCGATGCTTTACCACCACGAGCCGATCCTGCGCGACGGCGCGCTGGTGGGCTCGGTGATGTCGGGCGCCTGGGGCCACCGGGTCGGCGCCTCGCTGGGGCTGGCCTATGTCTCGCATCCCGAAGGGGTGCGGAAGGAGTGGCTGGAAACCGGCGCCTGGGAGGTCGAGGTCGCGATGAAACGCTATCCTGCTTCGGTCCAGTTCGGCCCATGGTATGACCCCAAGGGCGACAGGATCCGGAACTGACCGGGGCCGCGCGAGAGGTGACAGCCGATAATGCCGATCCCCATGCTGGCTAAGAACCGGGCCACACCCCTTCCCCCACCTACCATGCGACCGACAAGCTTCGGCTGCACGACTGGCGCCCCGGGCAGGACCAGCCAGATCCGCGCCCGACGGCCAAGGGTAAGCGGCAGGTCGACCGCGCGCTGCACCGGCGTTACCCCCCCAGCAAAATCGAATGCCGCAAGCGTTGGGCCACTGATCGCAAGGGCCGACCAGCGAAATGACCGGGTGCCGCTGTCCTTACGCCCGAAAGCGGCGCTCAGCCCCGGTATTGTTCGTCCGACACTTGTTCCAGCCAGTCGACGGTCTTGCCGTCCACCGCCTCGGAAAAGGCGATGTGGCTCATGCCGACCGTCGCGGTCGCGCCATGCCAATGCTTGACGCCGGACGGAATCCAGACGGTATCGCCGGGCCGGATCTCCTGCATGGGGCCGCCCCAAAGCTGCACCCTGCCGACGCCTGCCTTCACAAGCAGGGTCTGGCCAAGCGGATGGGTATGCCAGGCTGTGCGCGCGCCCGGCTCGAAGGTGACGGTCGCGCCGCTGATCCGGGCCTCGCCGTTGCCCTGAAACGGGTCGTCGATGCGGACGGCTCCGGTGAAATAGTCGGGCGAGCCTGCGCGGGAAGGCTGCGAGCCCGCACGGGTGACGGTGATTTCAGTAGGTGACTCGGTCGGCATGGCGAATATCCCTGGTTGCGGTGGCGGAATTGGACGCAAGCCCCGGTGGCCGCGATCGGGCGAGCCTATGGGGCAGCATCCTCACTTCTGGAAAACCTCCCTGGCGATCGCGAAAGCCGACACCGCGCTCGGCCAGCCCGAGTAGAAGGCCATGTGGGTGATGGTCTCGACCAACTCCTCTTCCGTCAAGCCGTTCTGGCGGGCGATGTCGAGATGGGACCGAAGCTGGTCGGGCCGGTTGAGCGCGATCAGCGCCGTCACCGTGATCAGGCTGCGGTCGCGTTTGCAGAGCTGGGGGCGTTCCCAGATGTCGCCATAGAGCACCTCGTCGGTGAGTTCGGCCATCTTGGGCGCGATCTCGCCATAGAGCTGCTGCGCGCGGGTTTTGGGTTCGGGCTTTTCTTCGGCCATCGTGCGGATACCTCCGGGTAAGGCATGCTCGTAGCGACGGCGAGCAGGGTATCGGGGAGCGGAAGGACGCCCGGAGAGGAACCCGGGCGCCTTAGTAGGACCGGCAGATCTCTGTCCGAACTAGAGGGTGCGGGCGAAAAACGGCGTCAGCTTGCCCATCGCCGCCGCAACATACTCAGGCACCCAATAGGTCTGGATGTGGCTGGCGCCCTCGATCAGGAACAGTTCCTTGTCGGTGGTGCCGGTGGCCTTGGGAAAGGCGTCTTCGGACATGTAGAGGCTGTCGGCCTTGCTGCCGGCGATCATCAGCAAGGGCTGGTCGATCAGGTCGATCTGGTCGGTGGCATCCCACCGCATCAGGTCGAGCAGGCTGCTCATCGTGTATTTGAAGGTGGAACCGGTATGGGCGTGGGTCCGCCAGTAATACATATAGCCTTCCCGATACATCTCGAACGGCAGCGCGGCGATCTGCTCGTCAGTCATGTCGGCGTCGCCGGCATAGAGGATTTTCCCGCCAGCCACCTCCTGCGCGCGGGCCTCCGACGCCTGCCGCAGACGGTCCTGGATGCTGTCCAGCGCCGAATCCGCGAAGCCGTTGCGCCGCACCCGCCCGGAGTTGAACATGCTCAGCGTCGCGACGGCCTTGAAGCGCTTGTCGGTCTTTGCCGCCGCCAGCGAATAGCCGCCACCGCCGCAGATACCGAACAGGCCCAGGCGCCCGGCATCGACGCCGGGATACTGCGTGATGAAGTCCGCGGCGCCATGAATGTCCTCGATACGGTTCGCGGGCTTGTCCACGTTGCGCGGCTCGCCGCCGCTGGCGCCCTGGTAAGAGGCGTCCATCGACATCGTGATATAGCCCTGCTCGGCAAGGTGCTGGGCGTAAAGCCCCGCGGTCTGTTCCTTCACGCCGCCATTGGGATGCGCCACGACGATGGCCGGATACGCCCGGCTCTTGTCGTAGTTCGCCGGGGTGTAGACATTCGCGGCAATATCCAGCCCGTGCAGCTTGTAGGTGACCGGGTGGACGTTGACCTTGCCCGCCTCGTTCGTGGTGATCGCGCCCCGATAGACGGGGGTGAAATCGCTGATCCTGGTGGCGCTCATCTGGTTGATCCTTTCATTTTCAAAGGGTGTTCACGGGCCGGTCATCTTCAGCACGGCTTCGGATCCCCCCTCACATCTGCTGCCGCCAGAAGCGGGCCGCCTCGGCGATCCAGCCCTCGGCACTGGTGCCGGTGCCCGCCCCGAAGCCGTGGCCGACATTGGGAAAGCGGTGATATTCGACCGGCGTGCCGATCCGGCGCAGGGCGGCGATCCGGCGCTCCATGTTGGCGGGCGGGGCGATGCCATCCCGTTCTCCCACGACCACGAAGGTCGGCGGCTCGGCCTCGGCCAGGTCGGAATGGCTGGTGTAGGCCATGATGACAGCCGCCGGTTTGGGCAGGTCAGCGCCACCGAAGGCCGCAGGTCCGTGCGAGCCGATATAGGCCGCCATCCGGGCGCCCGCCGAACTGCCCCAGAGGGAATAGCCGTCGGTGCTGACGCCCAACTCTTCCGCGTTGCGGAAGATCCAGGTGATCGCAGCGGCGAGGTCCTCGGTGGCGACCTGGCCGCCCTG
>CAYLSD010000051.1:0-29364 GCA_964386345.1 uncultured Fuscovulum sp. | reverse complement strand
CGGCCGGGCAGGTGATCGGCGCGCCCTTCGCCGAGTTCCTGCTGCAATACATGGCCTGGCAGTCGGTCTTCCTGGTCTTCGCCGCGATCATCCTGTGCAGCCTTTTCGCGCTGCCCTTCATTCGTTCGCCCAAGGTCGCCTCGCGGCAGGAGCTTGAGGAAAGCATGGGGCAGGTGCTGGTCAAGGCGATCAAGGACCCGTCCTACACCTTGATCTTCCTGGGGTTCTTCTCCTGCGGCTATCAACTGGCCTTCATCACCGCCCATTTTCCCGCCTTCGTGACCGAGCTTTGCGGCCCGATAGACCCCGGCGGTATGCTCAGCATGATCGGCATCACCACCACCTCGGCGCTTGGCGCGGTGTCCATCGCGGTGATCGGGATCTTCAACATCGCGGGGACGATCCTCGCGGGCTGGATGGGCAAGCGCTATACCAAGAAATATCTTCTGGCGCTGATCTACACCGGGCGGACGCTGGCGTCGGCGGTGTTCATCCTGCTGCCGATCACGCCGACCTCGGTTCTGGTGTTCTCGGCGGTGATGGGGGCGCTGTGGCTGGCGACGGTGCCGCTGACCAGCGGACTGGTCGCGCATATCTACGGCATCCGCTACATGGGCACGCTTTACGGCTTCGTCTTCCTCAGCCACCAGATCGGCGGGTTCCTCGGCGTCTGGCTGGGCGGCAAGATGTATGACCTGAACGGCGACTACACCATGGTCTGGTGGATCGGCGTCGGAGTGGGCGCCTTCTCGGCGCTGGTGCATCTGCCGATCCGCGAACGGTCGATGACGGCGCAACCGGCCTGACCTCAGTCGTTGTTCAGGGGCACCACCACCAGAACCTCAAGGTCCCGCTCCGGCGCGTAATCGGTCTTCTCGACGACAAAGGTGGTGGGGCCGGTCTTCTTCACCCCCTCGGCGCAAAGCGAGATGACGTTCTCCGCCGCGCCCTTGTCCAGCGTCAGGCGGAACTTGCCGATGGGCCCGGCCCAGCTGTTCGCGGTGCGCAGGACGTAGGAGATGTTGAACGAGGTTCCGTAGTTGCCGAATTCCGAATCCGGCTGCTCCAGCGCCTTGAGGATGGCCCGCGAGGTGCCCTTGTCGATGCAATAGGCGTCGCGCAGGTATTCCTGCCATTCCTCGGGCGGATCGGACCAGTAGAACAGGCCGCCGGGCGGCAGGTTCAGGTAGTCGTGATGCACCCGCACCTCCTGCCCCGCCGGGAAGGTCTGGGTCCAGTGATAGCGGGTGACGATGGACCATGTGGCCCAGACCTCTTCGTCCAGCCCCTCCGCCGGATCGGCGGGCTGGTATTCGGCCAGATCGAGGGCGGCGACCTCGGCCCGTTGCTCCGGCCCCAGCGACAGCAGGGCCGCCCGCACGGCCATCACGTCCAGCGTCAGCGGCAGGCCCAGCCGTTCCAGATCGGCGGTCACGTCGCGGCCCGGGCTGTCATATTGCGCCGAGGACGGGCGTTCCTCGTCCCAGCCTTCCTCAAGCACGGCGATGCGGTCGATCCTCACCGCCACCGGCAGGCCGTCCACCGTGGCGGTGAATTCCACCAGATCCTCGCGCGACAGGTCCTCGGGCAGGTTCATCATCCCCTCATAGCCGGACCAGACGGCGACCGGGGGCAGAGGGAAGATCACCTCGCCGGTCACGTCTGCGGCGGTGGTGTTTCGGAAAAGGTAGTCGACCGAGATGCGGTCAAGGCCGATGAACAGGTCTTCCTCCAGCATCGCCACGGCATCGGTCTGGCCGAAGGTCAGCCCGGTGGCGGAAAGGCCGCCGAAGCCGTCATTGGCGGCGGCGGGCAGGGCAAGGGCGAAAAGCGCGGCAAGCGAGGGCAGGGGGCGCATGAAATCCTCCGGGCGGCAGGACGGTATCTGATGCCTTCGCCCGGATTCGCGCAAGACCGCTGCCGGGATGCCGCCCCTTGCACCCGCCCGCGCGGCGGGCGAGAAGTTCCGACCTAAGGGAGGTTTGCCATGCGCGTCGGCATCGCCACGCTGATCCTCAGCTATGTCCTCAGCCAGTTCTACCGCGCCTTCCTCGCGGTCCTGACCCCGGTGCTGGAGGCGGATCTGGGCGCCTCGAAGGCCGACCTCGCCACCGCCTCGGGCGCCTGGTTCCTGGCCTTTGCCCTGATGCAACTGCCGGTGGGCGAGGCGCTGGACCGCATCGGCCCCCGGCTGACCACCGCCGCGGCGCTGCTGGTGGGGGCGGGCGGCGCGGCGCTGTTCGCCGCGGCCGGCACGCCCGGGATGCTGACCCTTGCCATGGCGCTGATCGGGGTGGGCTGCTCGCCGGTGCTGATGGCCAGCTATTTCATCTTCGCGCGGCAGTTCTCTCCCGCTGTCTTCGGCACGCTGGCGGGGGTGACCATCGGCATCGGCAGCCTTGGCAACATCGGCGCCTCGATGCCGCTGACCATGGCGGTGGAGGCCTTCGGCTGGCGCGGCACGGTCTGGGCGCTGGCGGGGGTGACCGCGCTGACCGGGCTGGTTGTCGCCGCGCTGGTGCGCGATCCGCCGCGCGCGCCGACGGGCGGGGGCGGATCGGTGCTGACGCTTTTGAAGATGCCCGCGCTCTGGCCGGTCTTCATCATGATGATCGTCTGCTACGCCCCGGCGGCGGGTCTGCGCGGGCTGTGGCTTGGCCCCTATTTCACCGATATCCACGGTTTCACCCGCCCCGAGGTGGGGCAGGCCAGCCTCTGGATGGGGCTGGCCATGGTGCTGGGCAGCTTTGCCTACGGCCCGCTGGACCGCTGGCTTGGCACAAGGAAATGGGTGGTCTTCGCGGGCAACGCCCTGCTGGCGGCCTGCCTTGCCGCGCTGTGGCTGCTGCCCTCGGCGGGGCCGGGGCTTGCGATCCTGCTGTTCGCCGGCGCCGGCTTCTTCGGGGCGACCTTCCCCATCGTCATGGCGCATGGCCGCGCCTTCCTGCCGCCGCAACTGACCGGGCGCGGGGTGGCGCTGATCAACCTGTGCGGCATCGGTGCGGCGGGGGTGATGCAGGTGGTGACCGGGCGGCTGCATACGGCCCTGACCCCCTCCGCAGGGATCGCCGGTTCCGCCCCGCCCGTCACGCCCTATCTTGGCCTGTTCCTGTTCTACACCGCCTTTGTCGTCCTGGGTCTGGCGGTCTATCTGCTCTCGCAGGACCGCACCGACTGAGCGCCCGACAATTCCGCTTTCACCCCCCGGGGCTTTGCGCTAACAGGCGCCGTCCCCGAAGGGCGGGGACGGATCAGGAGATACCCCGATGGGCTACAAGGTCGTCGTCGCGGGTGCCACGGGCAACGTGGGCCGCGAAATGCTGAACATCCTCGCCGAGCGCGAGTTCCCGGTGGACGAGATCGCCGTTCTGGCGTCGCGCAAGTCCCTCGGCACCGAAGTCAGCTTTGGCGACAAGACCCTGAAGACCAAGGACCTGGCCACCTTCGACTTCACCGGCTGGGACATCGCGCTGTTCGCGGTGGGGTCGGGCCCGACGAAGGAATTCGCCCCCAAGGCTGCGGCGGCGGGCTGCGTGGTGATCGACAATTCCTCGCTCTACCGCTACGATCCCGACGTGCCGCTGATCGTTCCCGAAGTGAACGCCGACGCGATCCACGGCTATGCCAAGCGCAACATCATCGCCAACCCCAACTGCTCGACCGCGCAGATGGTGGTGGCGTTGAAGCCGCTGCACGACCGGGCGAAGATCACCCGCGTGGTGGTCTCGACCTACCAGTCGGTGTCGGGCGCGGGCAAGGAAGGCATGGATGAGCTGTGGGAGCAGACGAAAGCCGTCTACAATCCGGTGCATGAGGTGCCGCCGGCGAAGTTCACCAAGCAGATCGCCTTCAACGTGATCCCGCATATCGACGTGTTCCTGGACTCGGGCGAGACCAAGGAAGAATGGAAGATGGTGGCCGAGACGAAGAAGATCCTCGACCCGTCGATCAAGGTCACCGCGACCTGCGTGCGGGTGCCGGTCTTCGTCGGCCATTCGGAATCGATCAACATCGAGACCGAAGAGTTCCTCGACTGGCAGGAAGCGCAGGACATCCTGCGCGAGGCGCCCGGCGTGATGCTGGTCGACAAGCGCGAACCCGGCGGCTACGTCACCCCCGTGGAATGCGTGGGCGAATATGCGACCTATGTCAGCCGCGTCCGGCAGGACAGCACCGTGGAGAACGGCCTGAACCTGTGGTGCGTTTCCGACAACCTGCGCAAGGGCGCGGCGCTGAACGCGGTGCAGATCGCCGAGGTTCTGGGGCAGCGGGTGCTGAAGAAGGGTTAACCCTTCTTTCACCGGCCTTTGGATAGGGTCCCGGTCATGGCCGGGACCCTTTTCCGTTGTGATGATGCGTTATGGCACAGGTTCGCCGCCTTGTGCCGCGCCCGGGCCTTCCCGCTGCTGCGCTGGCACAGCACCCCTGGACGCATCCCGACCGCCGATCCTTGGGCCGGGTATCCCCGCCTTGCCGGGCCCGTGGCGGGGGTCTAGCCTTCAGGCAACCCAGCCAAGAGGTTCCCCATGCGCCCCCTTCTCGCCGCCCTTCTGGCCAGCACCGCCTTTCCCGCGCTGGCCGACACCCTTGCCGCGACCAGCACCGTCACCGCCGTCACCGTCTATCCGCAGGGGGCGAAGGTCACGCGGCTGGTCACGGTCGCCATTCCAAACCCCGGTGCGCATGAGCTGCTGGTGACCGACCTGCCCGCCGACACCCGGGCCGGGCTGATGCAGATCGCCGCGCCGGAGGGCATCGGCCACGGCGCCTTCTCGCTGCGCGCCGACCGCCTGCCGCCGCGCGATGAGCCGCTGACGCCCGACCAGCAGGCGGCGAAGGCCGAGGTGGAGCGGCTGGAGGCGGCCGAACGCGACGCCTTCGCGGCGCTGGAGCAGGTGCAGGCCCGGATCGACGCCGCCAATGCGCGGGCGGCCTTCCTGTCCTCGTTCACCGGCGGCTTGCCCGACAATGCCACGCCGGAAAGCCTTCAGGCGATGGCGGCGATGATCGGCGCCGAGACGCTGGCGGCGAAGGAAGAGGCCGCCGCCGCGCGCAAGGACCTGTGGCCGGCGCAGACGGCGCTGGCAGATGTGCAGGAGGCGCTGGTGAAAGCGCGGGACGCGCTGGCGGCGCTGCCCGCCCGCGACGGCGACTATACCGCGCTTGTGATGGCCATCGAGGCCGAGGCGGCGGGCGAGGCCGTGCTGACCCTGACCCATTACATCGACGATGCAGGCTGGCGCCCGTTCTACGAGGTCGACCTGAGCCGCAAGGGCGATGCGGCGCTGGCGGTGGACCGTTCGGTCCTTGTCAGCCAATACACCGGCGAGGACTGGTCGGGAGTGGATCTGGTGCTCTCGTCCTCGCGCCCCTCCGAACAGGCCTGGCCGTCCTCGCTCTGGCCCGAACTGCGGAGCATCGGGCCGGAAATGCCCGAAGCCGCCTATGATACGGCACGGGCCGCGGGCGCCGCCCCGGCGATGGAGGCAGCCCCCGCCCCGATCACCGCCCAGGCGGCGATGGAGGGCGACACGGTGGTCTACATCTACCCGCGCAAGGTCGATGTCGCCTCGGGAGTGGAAGACCTGCGCCTGCCGCTGGACCGGCTGGACTTCGCCCCGGTGGTCGAGGCGCGCGCCGTGGCCCGCTGGGACCAGAGCGCCTTCGTCATGGCGCGTTTCGTCAACGGCGATGAGCCCGTCCTGCCCGGCGAGGCGCTGCTGTTCCGCGAGGGCGTGCTGGTCGGCGCGACCTCGCTGCCGCTGATCGCGCCGGGGGTGGAGACCGAACTGGCCTTCGGCGCGCTGGACACCCTTCGCATCACCCGCGAGATGCCCAGGCGCACCGGCGGCGAGACCGGCATCCTGACCACCTCGAACCGGCAAAGCGAGGAGGTGGCGATCAAGGTCGAGAACCTCGGGTCCGAGGCCTGGCCGGTGCGGCTGATGGATCAGGTGCCCTATTCGGAGCAGGACGATCTTGAGATCAGGACCTCCGCCACGCCCCAGCCCTCGGAGACCGATGTCGACGGCCAGCGCGGCATTCTGGCCTGGGATTTCACGCTGCAGCCGGGTGAGCAGAAATCGGTGACGCTGGGCTATACGATGACCTGGCCCCGGGGCATGGTCCTGCGCTGACCCCTAGGCTCGGCGGACCAGCGTGGCTGCGGTCTGGCCAAGGATCAGCGCCCCGGTTCCGCCGATGATCCCCGCCGCGAAGCGGTTCAGCCGCATCACCGCGGCCGGCCGTTTCATCATGCTGCGCGCCCGCGATGCAAGCACCGCATAGGGCGCCAGCGTGGCGAAGAGGACGGCGACCGTGACCACCGCCAGCAGCGCCCATTTGCCGATGCCGACGCTGTGCAGGTCCAGCACCGTGGGCAGCAGGGCAAGATAGAAGATGATCGTCTTCGGATTGCCCAGGGTAACGGAAAAGCCGGTCAGGAAGGCGCCAAGGTTCGTCCGCTTCCGCTCGGCCCCGACCTCGGCCATTCCGCCGGTGCGGCTGGTCCAGAGCCTGACCGCCAGATAGAGCAGGTAAAGCCCGCCAAGCAGCTTGACCGCAAGGAATACGCCCGAGAAGGTCTGGGCGATGGCGGACAGGCCCGCCACGGCAACGGTCAGGTAGATCACGTCGCCAAGCGCGATCCCGGCCAGCAGGAACAGCGCCGCGCGCAGGCCGCCGCCCATCGACTGCCCGACAAGCGCGGCGACGCCCGGGCCGGGAATGACCGCCGCAAGGCCGAGCGCGGCGGAATAGGCCAGAAGCGATGCCAGCATGTCGGGTCCCCCTTCGGCCCGCACCATAGCCGAAGGCCCCCGGCGCGCAAGCAGGGCCACGGGCCGCCCTTCCGCCTTCCCTTGCGGCATGATATCGCGGCGGCATCATGTCGATCGCCACCCCCGCCGCCTCGAAGAACCCGCGCCTCGGCATCCTGCTGATGGTCGCCGCCGTTGCCACCTTCGCGGCGCAGGACGGGTTCAGCCGGGGGCTGGCGGGGGAATACAACACGCTCATGGTGGTGATGATCCGCTACTGGGCCTTTGCCGGTTTCGTCATCCTGCTGGCCATGCGGCAGCCGGGTGGCGCGCGGGCCGCGATCCGCTCGGTCCGGCTGCCCGCGCATTTCCTGCGCGGCACGCTTCTGGTGGCCGAAATCTGCCTGATCGTCTGGGGCTACACGCTGATCGGCCTGATCGAAAGCCATGCGATCTTCGCCATCTGCCCGCTGCTGGTGGTGGCGCTGTCCGGCCCGGTGCTGGGCGAAAGGCTCAGCTGGCAACGCTGGGCGGCGGTGGCGGCGGGGCTGGCGGGCGTTCTGGTCATCCTGCGGCCGGGGATGGGCGTGTTCAGCTGGGCGGCGCTGCTGCCGATGGGATCGGCCTTCCTCTTCGCGCTCTATTCGGTGCTGACCCGCCTGACCACGCGGGCCGAGCCGACCTTCCCCTCGCTGTTCTGGCCCGCCGTCATCGGTGCCGCGCTGATGACCGCCATCGGCCTGCCGAACCTTGAGCCGGTGGCGCCGCAGCACATCCTGCCGCTGGCGGTCTACAGCGGGCTGTCGATCTTCTCGCACTGGCTGCTGCTGAAATGCTATGAGCAGGTGGAAGCCGCGCGGGTCCAGCCCTATGCCTATCTGCAGATCGTCTTCGTCACGCTGATCGGCCTGACGGTCTATGGCGAAAGGCTGTCGCTGCCGGTCGCGGCGGGCACCGCGGTCATCGTGGCCGCGGGCCTTTTCGCGCTGGCGCAGGAGGGGCGGGGCAGATGAGGCAGGCCACGCCGCAGAACATCCGCGCCGGGATATGGCTGATGATCTTCACCAGCGCGATCTTCGCCGCGCAGGACGGGATCTCGCGCCATCTGGCCGAGACCTACAATGTCTGGATGGTGGTGACGATCCGGTTCTGGGTCTTCGCCGCCTTCGTCGTTGCGCTGGCGCTGCGGGCGCCGGGCGGTATCCGGGCTTCCGTGCGGACGGCGTTTCCCGGGCTGCAACTGGCGCGCGGGGTGATCCTGGTCTTCGAGATCTGCGTGATGGTCTTCGCCTTCACCAAGCTGGGGCTGATCGAAAGCCATGCGGTCTTCACCATCTATCCGCTGCTGGTCGCGGCGCTTTCCGGCCCGATCCTGGGCGAGAAGGTGGGCTGGCGGCGCTGGGCCGCCATCGGCGCGGGCTTCGTCGGGGTGCTGATCATCCTGCAGCCCGGGGGCGGGGTGCTGTCGGTCTGGGCGCTGGTGCCGCTGGCGGGGGCCTTCCTCTATGCGCTTTACAACCTGCTGACGCGCTATGTGGCGCGGGACGACAGCGCCGGGGTCAGCTTCTTCTGGACCGGGGTGGTCTGTGCCGCGGCGATCACGCCCTTCGGGCTGATGCACTGGCAGCCGATGACCGGGCCGGACTGGGGGCTGATGGCGGTGCTGTGCTGCACGGCCCTGCTGGGGCACTACACGCTGATCCGCGCCTATGCGCTGGCCGAGGCCTCGGCGATCCAGCCCTTCGCCTATTTCCAGCTGGTGGTGGTGGCGGCGATCGGGCTCCTGGTGTTCGGCGAGACGCTGCGGACCAATGTGGCTGTCGGCGCGGGGATCGTGGTCGCGGCGGGGGTCTTCACGCTCTGGCGCCAGCGGGTGCGCGAGAAAGAGGCGCTGCGCCGCGCCTCGGCGGGTTCCGGCGGTCCCGGCTGACAGGCGGGATGCCGCAGGTTGCCGCCGCGCCGCGGGGGGCGTAAAACCCGCGGCACAAGGCCGCGAAGGAGACCGCTCATGCCCGCCCCGAAACCCGTCGTCCTGTGCATTCTCGACGGCTGGGGCATCGGCCTGGACCCGGCGGCCAGCGCGCCCGCGCAGGCGGATGTGCCCACCTTCGACCGGCTCTGGGCGGCTTGCCCCCATTCCACGCTGACCACCTTCGGCCCGGATGTGGGCCTGCCCACCGGCCAGATGGGCAATTCCGAGGTCGGCCACACCAACATCGGCGCGGGGCGCGTGGTGGCGATGGACCTCGGCCAGATCGACCTAGCCATCGAGAACGGTTCCTTCGCCACCGTCCCCGCCTTGCGCGAATTCATCGCGGCGCTGCAGGCCAGCAAGGGCACGGCGCATCTTGCGGGGCTGACCTCGCCCGGCGGGGTCCATGCCCATCAGGCGCATCTTCTGGAAGCCGCCCGGATCATCGCCGCCGAAGGCGTGCCGGTGGCCATCCACGCCATCACCGACGGCCGCGACGTGGCCCCCAGTTCCGCCGCCGCGCAACTGGCCGGGGTGGAGGCCGCGCTGCCGCCGGGGGCGAGGATCGTCACCGTGACGGGCCGCTACTTCGCCATGGACCGCGACAACCGCTGGGAGCGGGTGGCGCAGGCCTATGGCGCGATGGTGCAGGGGCGGGGCGAGGCTGCCGCCGCCAGCGCGCAGGAGGCCATCGCGGCGGGGTATGCCGCGGGCAAGACGGACGAGTTCCTGCCCGCGACGGTGATCGGCGGATATGAGGGGATGAAGGACGGCGACGGCCTCTTCTTCCTGAACTTCCGCGCCGACCGCGCGCGGGAGATCCTTGCGGCCATCGGCGATCCCGCTTTCTCGGCCTTCGATCCGGGCAAGCGCCCGCATCTGGTGGCGCGGCTGGGGATGGTGGACTATTCCGCCGCCCACAATGTTTACATGACGACCATGTTCCCCAAGCAGGACATCGTGAACACGCTGGGCGAATGGGTGGCGAAGCAGGGCCTGCGGCAGTTCCGGCTGGCGGAGACCGAGAAATACCCCCATGTCACCTTCTTCCTGAACGGCGGGCGCGAGGCGCCCTTCCCGGGCGAGGATCGCTTCATGCCGCAATCGCCGAAGGTCGCCACCTACGACCTGCAACCGGAGATGTCCGCGCCGGAGGTCAGCGACCATTTCGTCGCGGCGATAGAGGCGGGATACGACCTGATCGTGGTCAACTACGCCAACCCCGACATGGTGGGCCATACCGGCAGCCTGCCCGCCGCGATCAGGGCGGTGGAGGCGGTGGATGCCGGGCTGGCCCGCGCCGTGGCCGCGCTGGAGAAGGCGGGCGGCGCGATGGTGGTCTGCGCCGACCATGGCAATTGTGAGGTGATGGTGGATCCGGTGACCGGCGGCCCGCATACCGCGCATACGCTGAACCCTGTGCCGGTGATCCTTGTCGGCGGACCTGCGGGCGCGCGGCTGCGCGACGGCGGGCGGCTGGCCGATCTGGCGCCCACGGTGCTGGCGCTGATGGGCCTGCCGCAGCCGCCCGAGATGACCGGGAAAAGCCTGATCGCATGATCCTCCGCGCCGCCGTCCTTGCCCTCTTGCTGACCGCCTCTGCCGCCCGGGCCGAGACGGTGGCCGAACAGGCCGCGGCGGCCTCGGCTTCGCTGGCCGAGGCGGTGCAGGCGCTGGAGACGGCGACCAAGGCGCGCGACCGGGTGGCGGCGCTGACCCGGACGATCCGCGCCTATGAGGAAGGGCTGGCCGTGCTGCGCGAGGCGCTGCGGCAGGCCGAACTGCGCGAGACCACCCTGACGCTGAACTTCAATGCCAAGCGCGACCAGATCGGCCAGTTGCTTGGCGTTCTGGCACGGATGGAGGCGGACCCGGGGCCGCTTCTGCTGCTGCATCCCGACGGGCCCGTGGGCACGGCGCGGTCGGGCATGATCCTTGCCGAAGTTACCCCCGCCCTGCAGGCCGAGGCCGACCAGCTGAAGGCCGAACTGGCCGAACTGGCGCATCTGCGTGCACTTCAGGCTGCCGCGGGCAAGACGCTGGCCGAAGGGCTGAAGGCCGCGCAGCAGGCCCGCGCCGCGCTGAGTCAGGCGATCTCGGACCGCACCGACCTGCCCAGGCGTTTCACCGAGGACCCCGCGGCGCTGAAGGGCCTGCTCGACTCGGCCGATACGCTCGAGGCCTTCGCGGCCGGCCTTGCGATCACCGACGACCCCGACGGCGGCTCCAGCTTCTCCACCGCCAGGGCGCGGCTGCCCCTGCCGGTCTTCGGCGCCATCCTGCGCCGCCCCGGCGAGACCGATCCCGCGGGCGTCCGCCGCCCCGGGCTGACGCTGGCCACGCGCCCGCGCGCCCTTGTCACCGCGCCATGGCCCTCGACCATCCGCTACCTCGGCCCGCTGCTCGACTACGGAAATGTGATCGTGCTGGAGCCGGGAGACGGCTATCTTCTCGTTCTCGCCGGGCTCGACAGTCTTTATGGCGAGGTCGGAGAAGTGATCGCCGCCGGGGCCCCGCTGGGGCTGATGGGCGGAGGAACGGACGATACGGGCGGCGATGTCGGCGGGGACACGGAATTCACCGCGGGCGGCCAGGATGGCTCTGGCGCGCAGGGGACGGAAACGCTTTACTTGGAACTGAGACAGGGCGCTGAGCCGGTGGACCCGATGCCGTGGTTCGCCGCCACCGCCGCGACAGGAGACTGAGAGACGATGAAGAAGCTGATCCTTGCCGCGGCGGGCGGCACCCTGGCCGGGGCGCTGTTCACCACGCAGGTCGCGGGCCCGCTGATCGCGCAGAACTCCGCGCATGACAGCAGCGTCTATGAGCAACTGGACCTGTTCGGCGACATCTTCGAACGCATCCGCGCCCAGTATGTGGAGCCGGTCGAGACCGACAAGCTGGTTCAGGCGGCGATCAACGGGATGCTGACCTCGCTGGACCCGCATTCCTCTTACCTGTCCGCCAAGGACTTCTCGGACATGCAGGTCCAGACCAAGGGCGAATTCGGCGGCCTCGGGATCGAGGTCACGCAGGAAGAGGGTTTCGTCAAGGTGATCTCGCCAATGGACGGCACGCCCGCGGCGGATGCCGGGATCGAGGCGGGGGATTACATCACCCATGTGAACGGCGAATCGATCATGGGCCTGACGCTGGACCAGGCGGTCGAACTGATGCGCGGGCCGGTCGGGTCGGAGATCCTGATCACCGTCGTCCGCAAGGGCACGCCGGAACCCTTCGACGTTTCCATCATCCGCGACACGATCAAGCTGACGGCGGTCAAGGGCCGCGTGGTGGGCAAGGCCGTGGTGCTGCGGGTGACGACCTTCAACGACCAGACCACGGCAGGCCTGAGGACGGAATTGCAGAAAGCCATCGACGAACTGGGCGGGCCGGAGAACATGGAAGGCGTGGTCATCGACCTGCGCAACAACCCCGGGGGCCTGTTGAACGAGGCGATTTCCGTCTCGGATGCCTTCCTCGAGACCGGCGAGATCGTCTCGACCCGCGGCCGCAACTCGCAGGATGACGAGCGTTACAACGCCAAGCCGGGCGACCTGATCAATGGCAAGCCGATCGTGGTCCTGATCAACGGCGGCTCGGCCTCGGCCTCGGAAATCGTGACGGGGGCCTTGCAGGACCATCGCCGGGCGATCGTGGTGGGGACGAAAAGCTTCGGCAAGGGATCGGTCCAGCAGTTGATCCCGCTGAAGGGCGATGGCGCGATGCGGCTGACGACGGCGCGCTACTACACGCCCTCGGGCCGGTCGATCCAGGCGCTTGGCATCTCGCCCGATATCGTGGTGCAGCAGCCACCGAGGAAGCCGGAGGATGCTGCGGCGGCAGATGCGGCCAAGGAGGAGCGCAGGCTGACCTCCGAAGCCGATCTGCGCGGCGCGATCAGCAACGACTCGATGACCGAGGACGAGAAGAAGCTGTATCAGGAAGAGCAGGCCAAGGCCGAGGAAGCCGCCAAGCTGCGGGACGAGGATTACCAGCTCGCCTATGCCGTCGATATCCTGAAGGGCCTGTCGACCATCGGTCAGGCGGTGCCCTGAGCCGATGGCGCGCGACAAGGACGCGAAAGGCCCCGGCGGCCTGCCCTATCGCCCCTGCGTGGGGGTGATGCTGGTGAACCGCGAGGGCTTGGTCTTCGCGGGCCAGCGCAAGGACAGCCCCGTCCCGGCCTGGCAGATGCCGCAGGGCGGCATAGACGGGGGCGAGAAGCCGCGCGAGGCCGCCTATCGGGAGTTGTGGGAGGAAACCGGCGTCACCCGCGACCTGGTGGAATTCGTCGGCAAGACCCACGGCTGGGTGACCTACGACCTGCCGCCCGAGTTGCTGGGCAAGGTCTGGGGCGGGAAATATGGCGGGCAGCGGCAGAAATGGTTCCTGTTCCGCTTCCTCGGGGCCGACGACCAGATCCGCATCGACACGGAACACCCCGAGTTCGAAAGCTGGCGCTGGATCGACGTGGACGAGATGGTCGCCAGCATCGTTCCCTTCAAGCGCGCGGTCTATGAGGAAGTGGTCCGCAGCTTCCGGGCCTATCTCGCCTGACCCGCGGCCTCCACGCGAAGCTGGGCCATCAGGTCGTCCAGCGCTTTCTGGTAACGGGCATCCTTCAGGCGGCCATCCTGATCGAAGGCGTTGGAACTGTCGGCCACCAGCACCTCGGGCCCGGTCAGAAGGCGGGGCTGGAACGGCGTCAGCATCAACCGCAGCGCGAATTGCGAACGGTCCCCGCCGCCCCGCCCTCCGGCTGCCGAGACAATCGCCACGGGCTTGCCCTTCCACGGGTTGCCTTTCAGCCGCGACACCCAGTCCAGCGCGTTCTTCACCACGCCGGGCGGGGCCTTGTTGTATTCCGGGCAGGCGATCACCACCGCATCCGCCGCGGCGATCTGGTCGGCAAGGCGTTGGACGCCCGGGGGAATGCCCTCGGCTTCCTCCAGGTCGCCATCGTAAAGCGGCAGGTGCAGGTCGGCCTCGGTCTGTTCCGCCTCGCCGAAGGAAAGCCGCGCCTGCGCCAGCAGCAGGCGGTTGGTCGATCCGGCGCGCAGCGCGCCCGGGATGCCGAGAAGGGTAAGCATGGGAACCTCCGTTTGCGGTCAGGCTAGCGCCTGCCGGGGGTTGTGCAAGCCGCGATGTGGGGGCAGGGTCGCGCCCGTGACGTGGGAGGCGGCAAATGCGGCATGGCGGGCAGATCCTGGCGGATCATCTGGCGGCTTACGGGGTGGAGCGGGTGTTCTCGGTCCCCGGCGAAAGCTTCCTTGCTGCGCTGGACGGCCTTTACGAGCGGGGCATCCCCAATATCGTCTGCCGGCATGAGGGCGGCGCCGCGATGATGGCCGAGGCGACGGGCAAGCTGACCGGGCGGCCCGGGATCGCCTTCGTCACCCGCGGGCCCGGCGCCACGAATGCGGCGGCGGGCGTGCATGTGGCGAAGCAGGATTCGACGCCGATGATCCTTTTCGTCGGCCAGATCGCCCGGGCGCACCGCGATCGCGAGGCGTTCCAGGAGGTGGACTACCGCGCCGCCTTCGGCCCCATCGCCAAATGGGCGGCCGAGGTGGACCAGGTGGAGCGCCTGCCGGAATATATCTCCCGCGCCTTCCATGTGGCGATGTCGGGCCGACCCGGCCCGGTGGTGCTGGCACTGCCCGAGGACATGCTGTCCTCCTTCGCCGATGTGCCCGACCTGCCGCCTCCGGCGCCTGCTGTGAGCGGTGTGACCGAGGCGCAGGTGCAGGCGGTGGCTTCGGAGATCCGCGGGGCGGAGCGCCCGCTGGTGGTGGTCGGCGGGCCGCACTGGAATGCCGAGGCGGCGGAAGAGCTTGAATCCTTTGCCGAAAGCTGGGGCCTGCCGGTGGCGGTGACCTTCCGGCGGCAGGACCGGCTGGACAATGCCAGCCGCGCCTATGCCGGCGATCTGGGGGTGGGGATGAACCCGAAGCTGGCCGCGCGGCTGAAGGCGGCGGACCTGCTGGTGGTGCTGGGGTCGCGGCTGGGGGATATCGCGACGGGCGGTTACGAGATCCTGGACCCGGCCCATCCGCCGCGGATCGTGCATGTCCACGCCGATGCGGGGGAACTGGGGCGGGTGTTCCGGCCCGAGGTTTCGGTCTGCGCCCCTGCCCCGGTGATGGTGAAGGCTCTGGCCGGGTTGACCCCGCCCAACGCGCGGGGTTGGGACGATTGGGCGGCCGGGGCGCGGGCGGAGTATGAGGGCTGGCAGAAGCCGGTCGCCACACCGGGCGCCGTGCGGATGGAAGAGGTGGTCGGCTGGCTGGCGAAGACCCTGCCGGAGGATGCCATCCTGACCAATGGGGCGGGCAATTACGCCGCCTTCCTGCACCGCTACTATCGTTTCCGCCGCCATGGCACCCAGCTTGCGCCCACTTCCGGCTCGATGGGCTATGGCTTCCCGGCCGCCATCGCCGCCAAGCTGGCGCGGCCCGGGCAGGTGGTGGTCTGCATGGCGGGCGACGGCTGTTTCCAGATGACGCTGAACGAGATGTCCACCGCTATGCAGCACGGTGCGGCGGTGATCGTGATCGTGGCGAACAACGGGCGCTACGGCACGATACGGATGCATCAGGAGCGGGAATATCCCGGCCGTGTTTCCGGCACCGATCTGGCGAACCCGGATTACGCCGCGCTGGCCCGGGCCTATGGCGGGCATGGCGAAGTGGTTGAACGGCAAGAGGATTTCCTGTCCGCCTTCGCCCGGGCGCAGGGCGCGGGCCAGCTGGCGGTGATCGAGTTGCGGCTGGACCCCGCCATGTTGTCGACCAGCATGACGGTGGAACAGGTGCGGGCCGCCGGGCAGGCTAGAAAAGGCTGAGCACCCAGGGCGCGACGAGGGCGGTCAGGATGGCGTTCAGTGCCATGCCGAGGCCCGCGAAGGCCCCTGCCACCGGGTTGACCTGAAAGGCCCTTGCGGTGCCGATGCCATGGCTTGCGGTGCCGGTGGCGAAGCCCCTTGCCCGCCAGTCGGTCAGCCGCAAAAGGTTCAGGAGCGGCGTGGCGATCACGGCGCCGGTGATGCCGGTCAGGATCACAAGCACGGCGGTCAGCGTGGGCGATCCGCCCAGCGATTCCGAGATGCCGATGGCGACAGGGGCGGTGGTGGATTTGGGCGCCAGCGTGGCCAGAAGGGCATGGTCCGCGCCGAAGGCCCGGGCGATGGCAAGCGCGGTGACGATGGCGGTCAGCGATCCCGCCAGCAGCGCCGCGGCCACCGGCAAGAGCGCGCTTTTCAGCCGGGGCAGGTTCAGCGCCAGCGGCACGGCCAGCGCGACGGTGGCGGGGCCGAGCAGGAAGTGGACGAACTGCGCGCCCTGAAAATAGGTCGCATAGGGGGTTCCGGTGGCCCAGAGAAGGGTGCCGAGCAGCGCCACGGCGATCAGCACCGGGTTGACCAGCGGCTGCCGGTTCGCGGCGCGGAAGCAGGCGTCGCCTATGGCATAGGCGGCAAGGGTGGCAGTCAGCCAGAGCAGGGGCTCGCGGCTGAGATAGCTCCATATATCAATGAAATCAGTCATCTGCAGGCTCCGATCCCACGGCCTTGGCCACGGCGGCGAAGGTCAGCGCGCCCACGGCGATGGCGGCGGCGGTGGAGATCACGATGGCTAGCGCAAGGCCCGGACCCATGGCGCCAAGCGCGGTGAGGTGGCCGATGACGCCGACCCCGGCGGGAACGAAGAGGAGCGACAGATGAGCCAGGATGCCCTCGGCCAGCGGGCGCATCAGGGCCAGCAGCCGGGGCGAGGCGGCGATCGCGAGGGTCAGCCCGACCATGCCGAGGACGGGGCCGGGCACCGGCAGCGACAGGGCGCGGGCCAGGATCTCGCCGCCCAGCTGGAAGGCGAGAAGGATCGGAAGGGCGTGGATCATGAGAGGCGGGCCTTTTACGAGCAGTTGGTCCGGCCATCGGACGGTGCTTTGCGGCGCGATGCAACAGGACAGGGCGTGCGCAGGGTCAACCTGCGGAGAATGAAGGAAATTCCCGGTCTGGAAACGGTCTGCTTCCCGTCTGGTTCCGGTCTGGCATCGGTCTGGCGTCCGCGGTGTTAACCATGCTGGCGAATCGGGCCGCAGGCGCCCCGGTGTGCCGCAAGATGTTGGGGATAAGGCGGGGGAAGGCACGATGGATTGCGGTGTGACGGTTGACTCGGGCGGGGAAAGCGTGACGATGGCGCCTCTATCGACTCGTGAGGAAAGGCGTGCGGTTCACCAAGCTGAGGTTGAACGGGTTCAAGTCCTTCGTGGACCCGACGGATCTGGTGATCCATGACGGGCTGACGGGTGTCGTCGGCCCGAACGGCTGCGGCAAGTCGAACCTCTTGGAAGCCTTGCGCTGGGTGATGGGCGAGAACCGGCCCACGGCGATGCGCGGCGGCGGGATGGAGGACGTGATCTTCAACGGCGCGGCGACGCGCACGGCGCGGAACTTCGCCGAGGTCTCGCTGACCATCGACAACCAGGACCGGCTGGCGCCTTCGGGCTTCAACGACGCCGACCAGATCGAGATCGTGCGGCGGATCACGCGGGATGCGGGTTCGGCCTACAAGGCGAACAGCAAGGACGTGCGGGCGCGCGACGTGCAGATGCTGTTCGCGGATGCCTCGACCGGCGCGCATTCTCCGGCGCTGGTGCGGCAGGGACAGATTTCCGAACTGATCAACGCCAAGCCCAAGGCGCGGCGGCGGGTGCTGGAAGAGGCCGCGGGGATCAGCGGCCTTTATGCGCGGCGGCATGAGGCCGAGCTGAAGCTGGCGGGGACCGAGCAGAACCTGCTGCGGGTGGACGATGTGCTGGAGCAGCTGGCGCAGCAGTTGAGCGTGCTGAACCGGCAGGCAAAGCAGGCGGCGCGCTACCGGGAAATCGGCGAGGAACTGCGGCTGGCCGAGGGAATGCTGCTGTGGCGGCGCTGGCGCGAGGCCGACGAGGCCCGCGGCGTGGCCGAGGGCGCGCTGCGCGAGCGGCTGGTCCTGGCGGCGCAGGCCGAGGCGGCGGCGCAGGGGGCCGGACGGGCGCGGGAAGCGGCGGAGGCGGTGCTGCCGTCGCGGCGCGAGGAAGAGGCGATCGCGGCGGCGGTGCTGCAGCGGCTGGTGCTGCAGCGCGATGCCTTGGGCGACGAGGCCGCGCGGGCGGCGCAGCGGATCGAGGCGCTTGTGTCCCGGATTGCCCAACTGGGCGCGGATATCGAGCGCGAGGCCGGGCTGAACCGCGATGCGGGCGAGGTGATCGGCCGGCTGGAGTGGGAGATCGAGCAGGTCGCCCGCGCGCATGAGGGCCATGACGAGCGTCTGGCCGAGGCGGCGGAGGCGGCGCGGGAGGCGGGGGCGATCCTGTCGGACCGCGAGACCCTGCTGTCCGAGGCGACCGAGGATGCGGCGCGGCTGGCGGCGCGGCATCAGTCGGCGGCGCGGATGGTGCAGGATACCGCGGTGACGCTGGAGCGGGCCGAGGGCGAGGCCGCGCGGGCCAAGGAGACGGTGGAGGCGGCCGAAGAGGCGCTGCATGGCGCCGAAGAGGGCTTCGAGGCGGCGGGCGAGGCGCGGGAGGCCGCGGCGGAACTGGTGGAGCGGACCGAGGAAGCCTTGGCTTCGGCGGAAGAGGCGCGAGCCGAGGCGCAGTTGCGCGAGGCCGAGGCCCGCGCGGTGCGGTCCGAGGCCGAGGGCGAGGCCTCGGCGCTGCGGGCCGAGGTGCAGGCGCTGGCGCGGCTGGTGGAGCGGGAGGCGCAGGCCGGGCATCAGCTTCTGGACCGGCTGGTGGTGGCGCCGGGCTACGAGAAGGCGCTTGGCGCGGCGCTGGCCGACGACCTGCGGGCGCCGGAGGTGGCGGCGGGCGTCAGGTCGGGCTGGGGGGTGCTGGAACCCTATCTGTCCCCGCAGGCGCTGCCCGAGGGCGCGGAGCCCCTGGTGGCGCATGTGGAGGCACCCGCGGTGCTGGGGCGGCGGTTGGGGCAGATCGGACTCGTCAGCCGTGAAAAGGGTTTTCAGTTGCAGGCGACGCTGAAGCCGGGGCAACGGCTGGTCAGTCTTGAGGGCGACCTGTGGCGGTGGGACGGGTTCCGCGCGGGGGCCGAGGATGCGCCTTCCGCCGCGGCGCTGCGCTTGCAGCAATTGAACCGGCTGGTGCAGTTGAAGCGCGACCTCGAGGAGGTGGCGGCGACGGCGGATGGCGCGCGGCAGGCGCATGAATCCCTGCAGGCGCGGCTGGCCGATCTGGCCCGCGCCGACCAGCAGGCGCGCGAGGCGCGGCGGGCGGCGGACCAGCGGCTGGCCGAGGCCGACCGGGCGGCGGCGCGGGCCGAGGCGGACCGCTCCATCGCGGGCGGCAAGCTGGAGGCGGCGAAGCTGGCGGTGGCGCGCTTCGAGGACGAGGCGATGGCGGCGCGGGGCCGGCTGCGCGAGGCCGAGGCGGCGGTGAAGGACCTGCCGGACCTGGATGCCGCGCGCGACCGGGTGGAGGCGGCCAAGGTGGCGGTCGAGGCTGCGCGGATCGCCATGCTGACCCGGCGGTCCGGTCATGACGAGGTGCGGCGCGAGGGCGAGGCGCGCGTCCGGCGGCGTCAGGAGGCGATGAAGGAACTGTCGGGCTGGAAGCACCGGCTGGAGACGGCGGAGCGGCGCTCGTCCGAACTGGCGGAGCGGCGGGTGGAGGCCGAGGAGGAACTGGCCGAGGCGCGCGAGGCGCCCGAGGAGATCGCCGCGCGGCGCGAGGATCTGGTCGAGGCGATCGAGGCGGCGGAGGCGCGGCGGTCGGCGGCGGCGGAGGCCTTGGCGGTGGCCGAGGCGGCCTTGCGCGAGGCGGCGATGGCCGAGCGCGAGGCGGAGCGGCTGGCGGGCGAGACCCGCGAGGACAAGGCCCGGGCCGAGGCGCGGGTGGATGCGGCGCGCGAGGCGGTGGCCGCGGCGGCGGAGCGGATCGCCGAGGACGGCGACCGGACGCCGCAGGAATTGCTGGCCAGCCTGAAGGTGGACCCGGACCGGATGCCGGGTTCGGAGGCGCTGGACAACGACGTGCAGAGGTTGAAGCGGCAGCGGGAGGCGCTTGGCGCCGTGAACCTGCGGGCCGAAGAGGACGCCAGGGCGGTTGATGCAGAGTATACCGCCCTGGCGTCTGAAAAGGCGGATCTGGAAGAGGCGGTGAAGAAGCTGCGCGCCGGGATCGCCGGGCTGAACAAGGAGGGGCGCGAGCGGCTGCTGACCGCCTTCGAGCAGGTGAACGCCAATTTCGGGGCGCTGTTCACCCATCTGTTCGGCGGCGGCGAGGCGCGGCTGGTGCTGGTGGAATCCGACGATCCGCTGGAGGCCGGGCTGGAGATCATGTGCCAGCCGCCGGGCAAGCGTCTGGCGACGCTTTCGCTGCTGTCGGGGGGAGAGCAGACGCTGACCGCTCTGGCGCTGATCTTCGGGGTGTTCCTGGCCAATCCGGCGCCGATCTGCGTGCTGGACGAGGTGGACGCGCCGCTGGACGACGCCAACGTGACGCGGTTCTGCGACATGATGGACGAGATGACTCGGCGCACCGAGACGCGGTTCCTGGTGATCACCCACCATGCGGTGACGATGGCGCGGATGGATCGCCTGTTCGGGGTGACGATGGCCGAGCAGGGCGTCAGCCAGCTGGTCAGCGTGGACCTGAAGCGGGCCGAGGCGCTGGTGGCCTGAGCCGGTCGGCTCCGGGACCGGTTTACCGCCTGTTTACCCGAATCGTTCGAGAACAGGCCGGGACACCTGCTTTCGGGACATGCGATGGATGGCACCCTGATCCTGCTGATGGCGATGATGCTGGCCGGTTTTGCCCTCACGGGGCAGGCTGTCGGGCTGCGGATGGCGCTGCGGCTCAGGGCTGCCCGTTGTCCGGTGGAGGTTCGTCCGACGCGCTGCGGGCGAGCCCGGCCACCTTCCGGCGCAGGTCCAGATCCGCCTCGATCAGCCGGCCTTCCTTGTGCAGGAGTTGGGCGATGTCGGGCGGCAGGCATTGGGTGCGGTCATAGAAGAAGGCGGTCTCTTCCGGCCCGGCGGATGCGAGATGGGCCTGCAACGCGGCGTGATACTGGTAGGCGCCGCGGGTCAGGCGGAAGGGCAGGGCCTTCAGCCAGCCCTCGCGGTCCTGCGCGTGAAAATGCAGAAGCGGCAGGCGGCGGTCGAAGGGCGGGCCGGGGAGGCGCTGGCCCTTGAGGAAGGCGCCGTGCAGGCGGGGCGACAGGCCGGGGATGCCGGTGCGGAAGAAGCTCTTGCCGTTGGTATGCGACAGATGGCCTTCGGGCAGGATATCGGCATAGGCGCCGAGGACGGGCTGGCGCAGATGGGCGAAACGCTGTTTCAGCGGGCCGCGGAACAGGCGGGCGGTGAAGATGTCGTCGGGGAGCGCGGGATCGTGCATCGCCTCGAACGGCTCCATCCGCAGGGTGGTCTGGCCGGGGGGCAGGCTGCCGAGGATTTCGGCCACGGTCCGGGGCCCGGGCGGCGACGGCCAGAGGAATTCGTCGACGTCGACATGGCCGAGCCAGGGCAGCAGGCAGGCCTTGTAGGCCGCCTGCGCGTTCTTCGACTGGCGGTTCTGGTGGCGGTCGGGGCGGCCCCGCAGCCGTTCCCAATGGCCGTCGTTGCAGCGGGTGGCGGTAACCCGGGGCAGGCGGGACAGCGGCTCTGCCGCCGGGTCGGCGGGGTCGTCGAAGTAAAGCCAGATCCGCGCGGCGCCGAGCGACAGGTGATGCGCGACGAAGGCCGCCACCTTCTCGGGCGGGGCCTTTACCGTGGCGACAAGGCCCCATTCCGGGGTGCGGTCCGGGCTTTCGCCCTTGCTTCGATCTGGCGGCGGTGCGGCCATCAGGGGTGCTTTCGATGGCCGCCGGGACATGGGGCGGCGGCGACATTGGCTGCGGGACCGGCGGGGGCCTGCCTTTGGGCGATGTGCCGGAACCGGCCCCGATCCGCCGGGGCCGGGCCGGGGGTGCGGCCGGGCCGGGCCGTTTCGGCGCCGGGATGATCCGCGGCGAAGGCCGTCACCTTCGCGGGCGCGGTCTTGGCCGTGGCGGCGAGGCCCGGGCCGGAAAGGCGCTGCAGGCCGCCGCGCTGGCTGCGATCCGGAGAGGGGCCGGGCATCAGGGGAATCCGTGGCGGCTGCCGGGGGAACGGGGGGTGATCTGCCGCGCCGGGGCCGCGGGGGCGAGGGCGGTGGGCAGGCAGCGCGGGGTGTCGTCGTGGCGTCCGGCGGGGGCTTACGAGGGCCAGACCTTCCTTCCTCTGTCTGCGCCTGCCCGGTCTCACAGCGCGTCCAGCAGCTCGACCGTGGGCCAGGCGTCGGCGGGCAGGCCCAGGCGGCGCTGTTCTTCCTGCACCGCGTCGCGGGTGCGGGCGCCGAGGATGCCGTCGATCTCGCCCACGTCATGGCCGAGGGCCTGCAGCCTGCGCTGCAAATCCTCCATCTGGTCGGGCGACAGGGCGGGAGCGGGATTCCCGGCGGCATAGGGGGCGGCGCCTTCGATCCGCGTGGCGAAATAGGCGGCGGTCAGGACATAGGTGAAGCTCTGGTTCCATTCGAAGAGCACGCGGAAATTCGGATAGGCCAGGAAGGCCGGACCCTTGCGGCCCTGCGGCGCCAGCAATGTGGCGGGCAGGCCCGCGGGCAGGGTGCCGCTGCGTGGCGCGATGCCGAGGGCGGCCCAGGATTCGACCGGCTGTTCGGTGTGCAGGCCAGAGAGCGACCAGTCGAAGCCGTCGGGGACGGAGACTTCGGTCAGCCACGGCTCTCCGGCGCGCCAGCCGTGATGGCGCAGGAGCGCGGCGGCGGAGAGAAGCGCATCGGCGGCGGAAGCCTTCAACCGGACATGGCCGTCGCCGTCGCCATCCACCCCGCGTTTCAGGATGTCCTCGGGCAGCATCTGGACCATGCCGATCTCGCCCGCCCAGGCTCCGGTGGTGTCGAGCGGGAAGTCCCCCGCGGCATGAAGGGCGATGGCGGCGAAAATCTGCGGCTGGAACAGGCCGGGGCGGCGGCAGTCGTGGGCCAGGGTGAGAAGGGCGTTCCTAGTGTTGAAATCGCCCTGGATCTGGCCGAAATCGGTCTCGAAGGCCCAGAAGGCCAGCAGGATGCCGCGGGAGACGCCGTATTCGGCCTCGGCCCGGGTGAAGATCGCGTCCAGTTCGGCGGATTTCGCCTGCGCGGTGGTGAGGCGGTTCTTCGAGATCAGCGAGCGCGAGAAATCGAGGAAGGTCTTGCGGAAGACGGCCTGGGAGCGGTCGGAGCGGAGGACGCGCTGGTCCTGCCTTGCGTCGGTGAAAAAGTTTTTCGCGGCGTCGGGCGGCAGGCCCTGCGCCGTGGCCTCGTCGGCCATTGCGTCGAGGAAGGCCTGGAAATCGCCGCCGCAGGGGGCGGCACCGGCAGGTGAGGCTGCAAGGGCAAGGGTCAGAAAAGCGGCGCGCATGTCGGGCAGGTTACGGCGAGACAGAGGGTAAGGGCAAGCAGCGCGGCCCAGGCCCGCCAGAGTGCGCGGCAGGTGGCGTCGATGTCGCCGGGGCCGGGATCGCGACGGCCCTCGGGCCAGACCCAGGGGTAATCGGTCATCCGGCCGTTGTAGCTGCGCGGCCCGGCGAGGGCGACGTTCAGCACGGGCGCAAGGGCGGATTCGGGCCAGCCGGCGTTGGGGCTGCGGTGTTTCGGCGCGTCGCGCAGCACCGGGCGCGGGTCGATCCAGCCATGCGTCAGGGCGATGAGAAGGGCGGTGAGGCGGGCCGGGATCAGGTTCAACAAGTCGTCCCAGCGGGCGGAGGCCCAGCCGAAATCCCGGTGGCGCGGGGTCATGTGGCCGACCATGCTGTCGGCGGTATTGGCGAATTTGTAGACCAGAAGGCCGGGAAGTCCGGCGACGAGATACCAGAAGGCGGGGGCGATGACGCCGTCGGAAAGATTCTCGGCGGCGGATTCGATGGCGCCGCGGGCCACGTCCGGTTCCCGCATCGGCGCGGTGTCGCGGCCGACGATCATGGCGACGGCGCGCTTGCCGTCATCGAGGCTGCGGCGCAGGCCGGTGGCGACGGCGCGGACATGATCGACAAGGCTGCGCTGGGCGAGGAGGATCGCCACGGCGAGGACTTCGAGGAGGCCGTAATCCGGGATCAGGTGGATCAGCCAGCCGAGGGTGGCGGCGAAAGCTGCAAGGCCGATGGCCATCAGCGTTCCGGCCATTCGGGCGGCGGGCGGGTGGTTGAGGTGCCGGTCCAGCGCGGCGATCAGGCGGCCGATCAGCACGGCGGGATGCGGCAGGCGGCGCCAGAGCCAGTCCGGCTCTCCCGCAAGCGCGTCGAGAATCAGGGCGAGGGCGAGAATCGGGGCGGTCATGGGCGAGACTGGTTCCAGCCGGGGCGGGGAAGCGCAAGGGGATTTGGCACCGGGCGCGGTTCAACCCGCGCGTGTCGGGGTTGCGGCAAAACGGTCACGTCCCCTTCACATTTTCGCAACAAGCATGAGGCATCAGGGGCTTGTCTTGCTTTTGGCGAATTCGGGCCGAGGATGGAAGCAGGAGGAGGCGGCGATGCTGGAGTTTCTGCCCAAGGAAGTGCGCGAGGGGCTTGAGGCGGCGCGCAAACGCGATCAGCGTCGGCGATCGAAGCTGCATGTGCAGGTGGGCGATGCGGTCTATCCGGTGCTGCGCTTCTGGCAGGACGGCTTCGCGCTGGACGGCGACCTTGCGCCGGGCAAGCTGCGCGGGCTGGTCGATCTGTATGACGGGCCGCGGCATGTGCTGCAGTGCCTGATCATCGCCTCGACGGCGGAGAACGGCGAGCTGGTCTGCGATTTCAAGCGAGCGACGGCGGTGTCGGACAAGGCGCCGCTGGATTTCTGGCGCGGCGATGACGCGCCTGCGGGGTATCTGCCGCGGACGTGAGCCCTTGGGGGTTTCACCCCCAAACCCCCAGAGTATTTGGACCAAGATGAAGAACGGATCCGTCCTCAGGGGCGGATTTCGACCTTTGTGCCGATTGGGGTGTGGTCCCAGATCTCGCGCATCTGGGCGTTGGTGAGCGCGATGCAGCCCGCGGTCCAGTCGCCGGGGATCAGGATCGGTTCGGGCACGGCGTTGGGCTGGCCGTGGATCATGATGTCGCCGCCGGGGGAGTAACCGGCGGCGCGGGCGCGGGCGATGTCCTTGGGCTGCGGATAGTCGAGGCCGAGCGACAGGTGATAGGCAGAGCCGGAATTGCGGCGGTCGATGGTGAACTGGCCTTCGGGGGTGCGGCCGTCGCCCTCGCGCTCCTTGCCGCCTTCGGGCGAGAAGCCCAGCGCGATGGGCCAGATGCGGACCGGCTGGCCGTTCTGGTAGAGCGTGATGCGGCGGGCGGATTTCTCGATCAGGATGCGGTCGAGCGGGCCGGAAAGGGCGATTTCGGGCAGGTCCGGGCCGGGCGGGGGCGCGGAAGGGCGCAGCCAGAGGGCGGCGGCCCCGGCGATCAGGGCGAGGAGGCTGAGGGCGGAGAAGAGGCGGGCGAGGCGGCGCATCGCCCGCTTCTAGCGCGTTTATTGCAGGTCGGAGAAGGTATCTTGCAGCCGGGCCACGGCCTCCGCGACTTGTGAACGCGGGGCGGCGATGTTGAAGCGCAGGAAGCTTTCGCCACCCTTGCCGAAGCTTTCGCCGTGGTTGGCGGCGATCTTCGCGCCCTTCTCGACCCTTGCGGTGAACTCGGCCGGGGTCATGCCGGTGTCGGAGAAATCCACCCAGGCGAGATAGGTCGCCTCAAGCGACATCGATTTCAGGCCGGGGATGGCGGCCAGCCCTTCGTCGAAGAGGCGGCGGTTGCCGTCGAGATAGGCCATCAGCGCATCCACCCATTCCGCGCCTTCGGGCGAATAGGCGGCGGTCACCATGTGCAGGCCGAAGGAATTGGGCGAAAGGCCAAGGGCACCCATCCGGGCGGCGAAGCGCTGGCGCAGGGCGGGGTCGGCGATGATCACGTTGCCGGTGTGGCTGCCTGCGATGTTGAAGGTCTTGGTGGCGGCGGTCATCATCACCAGCCGGTCCTCGATCCCTTCGAATTTCGCCATGACGTGGTGCTTCTGGCCGGGGTAGAGCAGGTCGTGGTGGATCTCGTCCGAGACCAGGATCAGGTCGTGGCGGCGGCAGAAATCGGCGGTGGCCTGCAATTCCTCCGGCGTCCAGACCCTTCCGCCGGGGTTGTGCGGCGAGCAGAGGACCAGCATCTTCTCGCGCCCGGTCATCTGCGAATCCCAGGCGGCGAAGTCCATCTCGTAGCGGCCGTCGCGCAGGGCCAGCGGGCATTCCACCACCTCGCGCCCCGCGGCGCGGATGACACGGGCGAAGGCGTGGTAGACCGGGGTCATCAGCACCACGCCCTCGCCGGGCGCGGTGAAGGCGTCGACGCAGAGGCCGGTGCCGTTCACCAGCCCGTGGGTGGTGAAGACATGCGAGGGATCGACGGTCCAGCCGTGACGGGTCTGCATCCACCAGCGGATCGCGTCGAGATAGCGGCTTTCGTCGCCGAAATAGCCGTAGATGCCGTGGGCGGTCATCTTCTCCAGCGCCCGCTGCACGGCGGCGGGGGGGCGGAATTCCATGTCGGCCACCCACATCGCCAGCCCGTCCTGCGGCGAGATGCCGTAAAGCGGCTGCATCATGTCCCATTTCACGCAATGGGTTCCGAGGCGGTTCACGGGGGCATCAAAGCTCATCTGGGCGCTCATGCTGGGTCTGTTTTCCTGATTATTGGAGATACAAGGGATAATGTGCCAGATCAATGTTTCAATATGGATAAATATTCCGATAAATTAATATAAAATGGAATATCATTCCGATTGCGCCCTGCCCTTGCGCCGGGGCGGGTGCATCCCTTACATCCGGCCCATGATCCGCCCTATCCTGATCCATCCCGATCCGCGTCTCAAGAAGGCTTGCGAGCCGGTGACCGATATCACCGACGATCTGCGCAGGCTGGCCGCCGACATGCTTGAGACGATGTATGACGCGCCCGGCATCGGGCTGGCCGCGCCGCAGGTGGGGGTGACGAAACGGCTGCTGGTGATGGATTGCATCAAGGACGGCCCGCCCGAGCCCCTGGTGCTGATCAATCCGGTGACGGTCTGGGCGTCCGAGGATGTCTCGGCCTATGAAGAGGGCTGCCTGTCGATCCCCGAGCAATATGCCGAGGTCCGCCGCCCCGCGATCGTGACGGTGCGCTGGACCGATCTTGAGGGCGAGGAGCAGGAGCGGACCTTCGAAGGGCTGTGGGCGACCTGCGTCCAGCACGAGATGGACCACCTGGATGGCAAGCTGTTCATCGACTACCTCGGCCCGCTGAAGCGGCAGATGATCACCCGCAAGATGGAAAAGCTGAAGCGGGAACGGGCGCGGTTGGGGTAAGCGGACTTCGCGCGAAGTCCGGGGTTCAGCCGATCGGTTCGGTGCTGCCGCCCATGCTTTTCAGCCGCTTGATCAGCGGGGCGATCTTCGGGCCCTCCCTGTCGCAGGTGCCGGGCTTGTCCAGCGCGGCGAAGGCGGGGCCGTAGTAATCCTCGTCATAGGTCGAGGCGCCGATCTTCAGCACCCCGGCCACGCGGTCGGCGGTGCCGGTGACCAGCGCCCATTCGCCGTCGGACAGCGCATGGCCGGGGCAGTTCATCCCGGCGACATTGGCCATCACCAGCGCCATCAGGAAATCCGGGCTGGCGGCGGCGGCGATCTGGCCGGGATCGGGCAGTTTCACCGTGACGCCGCCGTCGGCAAGCGCGGGCAGCGGCAGGGCGGCAAGGCAGAGGGCTAGGATGCGGCGCATGAAGGACCTCGGGCGTGACTTCGGCCAGAGATAGCGCTAATCCGCCCGCCATGCACGAAAGGAATCCCGCATGATCCTGCCCATCCTGCGCTGGCCCGATCCGATCCTGTCGCAACCCTGCGCCCCCGCCGTGCTGTCCGCGGACCTGCGCGCGCTGGCCGGCGACATGCTGGAGACGATGTATGCCGCGCCGGGCCGCGGGCTGGCCGCGCCGCAGGTGGGGCGGCTGGTCCGGCTGTTCGTGATGGATGTGGGCTGGAAGGAGGGGGAGCCTTCGCCGGTGGTGGCGGTGAACCCGGAAATCCTGTGGTCCTCGGACATGCGGGTCGTCGGGCCGGAGGGCTGCCTTTCTATCCCCGGCCCCACAACGATGGTGGCGCGGGCCGAGGCGGTGCGGATGCGCTGGACCGATCTGGACGGCGTGGCGCATGAGGAGATGCTGACCGGTCTGGCGGCGGTCTGTGCGCAGCATGAACTGGACCATCTGGACGGTGTGCTGACGCTGGACCGGCTGTCGCCCGAGGCCCGGGCGCAAGCCGAGGCGGAGGTGGTGGCATGACCGCGCGGCCCTGCCTGCAATGGCCTCATCCGATGCTGCGGACTCCGGCGGCGGATGTGGCGGAGATCACCGATGAGCTGCGGGCGATCTGGCGCGACATGGTGGACACGATGGAGGCGATGCCGGGCTACGGCCTTGCCGCGGTGCAGATCGGCGTGCCCCTGCGGCTGGCGGTGGTGGATTGTTCCACCGCGCGGGGGCAGGCGGTGCTGATGGCCAATCCCGAGGTGCTGCATGCCAGCGTGAAGCTGCGCGAGCATGAGGAGGCATCGCCCAACCTGCCCGGCGTGTCGGCCGTGGTCAGCCGTCCGCGGGCGGTGACGGTGCGGTTCCTGAACGAGCGGGGCGAGGTCGAGGAACGGGATTTCGTCGATCTCTGGGCGACGAGCGTCCAGCACCAGATCGACCATCTGGCGGGCAGGATGTATTTCGACCGGCTGAGCAAGCTGAAGCGCGACATGCTGCTGCGCAAGGCGAAGAAGGTGGCGGGGTGAGGATGCGGGTGATCTTCATGGGAACGCCGGAATTCTCGGTGCCGGTGCTGCGGGCCCTGGCGGCGCGGCATGATGTCGTCTGCGTCTATTCCCAACCGCCCCGCCCCGCCGGGCGGGGGAAGGCGGAGCGGAAGTCGGCGGTGCAGGCGGCGGCGGAAGGGCTTGGCCTGCCGGTGCGGCATCCGCTGTCGTTGAAGGGGGCGGCGGAGCAGGCGGAGTTCGCCGCGCTGAACGCCGATGTGGCGGTGGTGGTGGCCTATGGGCTGATCCTGCCGCAGCCGGTGCTGGACGGGCCGCGGCTGGGCTGCCTGAACATCCACGCCAGCCTGCTGCCGCGCTGGCGCGGGGCGGCGCCGATCCAGCGGGCGATCATGGCGGGCGACCGGCAGACCGGCGTCTGCATCATGCAGATGGAGGCCGGGCTGGACACCGGGCCGGTGCTGATGCGGCAGGCGCTGGAGATCGGGGCGGAGGAGACGGCGGCAGGGCTGCACGACCGGCTGTCGGCGCTGGGGGCGGACCTGATCGTGCGGGCGCTGGACGGGCTGCCGTTGCCTGCGGTGCCGCAGCCCGCCGAGGGCGTGACCTATGCGGCGAAGATCGACAAGGCCGAGGCGCGGGTGGATTTCCGCCGCCCCGCCGACGAGGTCGACCGGCTGATCCGCGGCCTGTCGCCCTTTCCCGGCGCCTGGGTGGATGTCGCGGGGGAACGGGTGAAACTCCTGCGCTCCCGCCTTGCCGAGGGGCAGGGCGCGCCCGGGCAGGTGCTGCATGG